>JBAXFL010000001.1:0-223904 GCA_037139935.1 Thermoleophilia bacterium
GGTAGAGAGCCTGACGATCTCGCGCCGGAACGGAATCTCGTCGCCCGGGTCGGCGGCGTCGATCTCCTCTGCATAGCGGCGGCCGTCCCAGACGGCTGCGGCAATGGTGCCGGGCGAGCGTGCGTCGCCAATGCCCTCGGCGGTGGCAAGGCCCACGTTCGCCCATTCGCTCACGCGCGCGAGCAACTCGTCGAGGATCTCCTCCTGCGGCAGCCTGGCGGTGACGAGCAGGACCGTGTCGCAGGCGAGATTTCGCTCTACCTCCGTGTAGGTGCAGGCGACTGTTGCCCCCCCGCCGCCCGCGGCGACAAGGGTGGTCGATAGGGCGAGGGTAACGCCCAGTTCGAGCAGGCGGCGTTGAATCCGATGCTGCTCCAGCGTGTTGACCGACCACTCGGAGACGCGCGGCGCAGGCGTCACGAGCGTGACGGCGTACCCTTCCGTGACGAGCAGCTCGGCCAGAACACCACCGATGTAATAGTGGTCGTCGTCGAAGAGGACGACGTCGTGGCCGGTAGGGCGTGCTCCGTCGAGGATGTCGTCGGGCGTCAGTACCTCTGTGCCCTCGGCGAGCGGGAGGCCCTGTGGATGCCAGCGTCCGGCGCCGTCGCGGCGCCACGCACAACCCGTGGCTAGTGCGACGTGGTCGAAGTCGTAGGAGAGGATCTCGTCGGCCGTCAGCCTGCTCTCGAGAGCGACCTCTACCCGGGGCAGCCGCTCCAGCTGACCCTTGCGATAGTCCACGACACGGGCCCAGGCAGCAAGTCCGGGTAGCCGGGCCTCGCGCTCCACCCGACCACCGAGCGACCGGGTCGCCTCGGCGAGCGTCACCTCGTAGCCGCGCTTGCCGAGCGAGGTCGCCGCCTCGAGGCCTGCGGGGCCCCCACCGACCACCAGCACCCTGGCGGAAGCCGATGCCGGGCGGTACGTCTCTGGATGCCAGCCGCGGCGCCATTCTTCACCCATGGTCGGGTTCTGGGTACAGCGGATCGGAGTGATCGTCGCGTCGCCGGAGACGCAGATGTTGCACCCGATACACTCGCGAATCTCGTCGTAACGGCCTTCCTGGATCTTGAGCGGAAGAAACGGGTCGGCAATCGACGGACGTGCGGAGCCGACGAAGTCGAGCACGCCTTCCTTCACGAGCCGCGCCATGAGGTCGGGTGAGGTGAAGCGGCCGACGCCGACCACCGGTTTCGTCGTCAGTTGCTTGAGACCGCGGAGATAGCTCTCCTGGGCGCCTTCTTCACCAAATCGGGATGTGACCGAGTCGTCCGGCCACTCGCCGGCCACGAAGTCCCAGAGGTCGGGAAGCTCCCCGACGAGACCGAGTACCTCTTCCATCGCGGCACGACCGAACCCGCCGGGGCCGGTCAGGTCGTCCACCATGATTCGGCAGGCGACTGCGGCCCTGCCGTCCACCTCGGCAACGGTGTCCTCGAGGATCTCGCGGAGCAGCCGGGCACGCCGCGCTCCGTCGCCACCGTAGGCGTCGGTCCGGCCGTTGAGGTAGGGGGAGAGGAACTGGCCGATCGTGTTCAGGTTGTGTCCGGCGTAGACGTAGACGACGTCGAAGCCGGCCTGGAGCGAACGTCGAACGGCGGCGCGATGCCGGCGCCGGAGGTCGGCAATGTCGCCGAGCGCCATGCGGCGCGACTGAACGGGCTCGTAGCCGTCGGTCGGCATGTGATCGACCGTCATCGACGTCAGCCGGCTGTAGAGGTTGGAGCTGACCCGTCCGTTGTGGCAGAGCTCGATTCCCGCGAGCGAGCCGTGCTCGTGCACCTTCTCGACCATGCGGGCGAGCGCCGGGATGTCCTCGTCGCTCCACAGGCGGCCCTCGGCGTACGGAGCGACCTCGGACCCCGGATGGATCTCGACCTCCTCCGTACAGACCACCGCCCATCCTCCCTCGGCCTTCATGCCCCGCATAAACGCGAGCGGCGTAGGGTCTCGATGCCCCATGCCGTTGCAGTGGGGTACCTGGAAGAAGCGGTTACGAGCGGTGACGGCTCCAATGCGGACGGGTTCGAAGAGGATGTCGTGGCGGGGCTCGCGGGTCATCGCGGGTGAGTCTAACGCCCGAACTGTCGGCTTGACTAGACGGTCAGGCTCGGCCGGCCCACGCGGTCTCTATGACCATGCGAGTCGGACGCCTGCATAGGCGACAACGGCAATCAGGAGCCACGAGATCAGCCCCAGCGCGAGCGGGCGCATCCCGAGCTGGCGCATCCGGCCGACGTTCACGCGCGTACCGAGGGCAAAGAGCGCGAGGCCGAGGAGGACGGTACGACCTTCGTCGATCCGAACGAGCAGGCGGTCGGGTATGACGCCGATGCTGGCAATGAAAACCATGACGATGAAGGCGAAGATGAACGGCGGCACGATCGGCGGCCGCACCGCTTGGGGTGTTCCTGCTCGGCGGTGGTGGAGTGCGATGCCAGCGACGAGCGGAGCGAGCAGCATCACCCGCGTCAACTTGACCACGATCGCCGTGGCAAGAGCGAGGCTTCCCGCGGTAGACGACGTAGCAACCACCTGTGCCACGTCGTGGACGCTCGCTCCGACCCAGGCGCCGAACTGCTCGTCATCGAGCCCGAGAAGGCCCTGGAGCGGCGGAAGCGTGACGATCGCGAGCGTACCGCAGAGGGTTACGAGCGCAACGGAGAATGCAACCTCGTCCTCGTCGGCGTCGACGACACCATTTGCCGCCGCGATGGCCGAGATGCCGCAGATCGAGAAGCCGGTTGCAACGAGGAGCGAGAGATTGTCGGATACGCCGATGCGGCGGCCTGCCCATCGGGTTCCGAAGAACGTGATCACGACGACGGCTATCACCACGAGCAGGGCGCGGAAGCCCAGAGCGAGGATGTCGGGAAAGACGAGATCGAGACCGAGGAGCACGACGCCCAGCTTGAGAACGGGTCCTCCGGCGACCGCCAGGCCGGGCGCAGCGACAGCAGGGACGCGCAGGAGATTCGCGAGCGCGATCCCGAGCGCGACGCAGAGGACGAGCGGCGCCAGGGAGGGCAGCGCGCGATGGGCGCCAAGAGAGATGGCCACACCGGTCGCCGCGAGCGCGAGACCCGGCGCCACCCGCGTCATTCGTCGGGCTGCAGGAACGGGTACCGGTAGTCGGCCGGGGGGACGAGGGTCTCCTTGATCGTCCTCGGGCTGACCCAGCGAATCAGGTTCCACATCGAGCCCGCCTTGTCATTCGTGCCGGAGGCGCGTGCCCCTCCGAAGGGCTGTTGGCCGACGACGGCACCGGTGGACTTGTCGTTGACGTAGAAGTTGCCGGCAGCGTTTCCCAGTACGTCGTGCGCCTCTCCGATCGCGTAGCGGTCGTTCGAGAAAACGGCTCCCGTCAGCGCGTAGGCGCTCGTCGAGTCCACGAGCTTCAGCGTCTCTGACCATTTCGACTCGTCGTAGACGTACGCGGTGATAATCGGGCCGAAGAGCTCGTCCCGCAGGAGGGGGGATCCGGGGTCGTCGGTCTCGATGACTGTTGGCTCGACGAACCATCCCTCGCTGTCATCGGTGCCGCCCCCGACGACGATGTTGTCGCCGGCGGCCCGCGCCTGCGCAATCGCATCGCGTTGGATGTTGAATGACGACTCGTCGATCACGGCTCCCATGAAGTTGGTGAAGTCGCTCACGTCGCCGACCGAGATGCTCGCAACTTCGCGCTCAAGCGTGTCGCGGACTGTGCCCCAGAGGTTGGAGGGGATGTAGAGCCGCGAGGAGGCGGAGCACTTCTGGCCCTGATACTCGAACGAGCCGCGCACGATCGCGGCCGCGACTTCGGAGGGATTCGCGGACGGATGGACGACAACGAAGTTCTTGCCGCCGGTCTCGCCCACGATGCGCGGGTAGCTGCGGTAGCGGTCGATGTCGTTGCCGATCGTGCGCCAGATCGCCTGGAAGACAGCGGTGGAACCGGTGAAGTTGACGCCCGCGAGATCGGGGCTCGAGAGAGCAGCGGCGCCCATCTCGGCGCCGGGCCCGAAGACGAGGTTGATCACCCCGGGAGGCAGGCCTGCCTCCTCGAGGACGCGCATTGTGATCCACGCCGACAGCGCCTGCGTCGAGGCGGGCTTCCAGACGACGGTGTTGCCCATGATCGCGGGAGACGAGGTCAGATTCGCACCGATTGCTGTGAAGTTGAACGGGCTGATCGCGAGGACGAATCCCTCGAGCGCGCGGTACTCCATCCTGTTCCAGACGCCCTGCGACGAGATCGGCTGCTCCTCGTAGATCCGCACGAGGTACTCGGCGTTGAAGCGCAGGAAATCGATCGTCTCGCAGGCTGCATCGATCTCGGCCTGGAACACCGTCTTCGACTGGTTCAGCATGGTTGCCGCGTTGATCGTCGAGCGCCAGGGGCCCGAGATGAGCTCTGCTGCCCGGAGGAAGACGGCGACTCGTTCGTGCCACGGCGTGCGCGACCACGCCGGCTGCGCGGCGCGGGCGGCGGCAATAGCCCGTTGCACCTCTGCTGCGCCACCTCGTTCGACATCTGCCAGAACGTGGCCCCGGCGGTGGGGCATCAAAGCCTCGAAGGTAGCCCCCGTCTCGATGCGCTCGCCTCCGATCACCATCGGGATGTGGACGCGTTCGCCGGACATCCGGGCGAGCTGCGCACGCAGCTCGATCCGCTCGGGCGACCCCGGTGCATACTCCCGAATCAGCTCGTTGACCGCCACTGGAGGACGGAAGATGCCGGGGGAGCTCATGACGGCGATTGTATTGTCGTGAACGTGGTCGTGACGCGGCACCCGTACGACGTTCCCGGTTGGGGTCTCGGTGAGGTCTGGGCACGCGACGGAGTGGTCGTTGCGCACGAGCTCGCCTGCAACGCGCTTCGTGGTACTGCAGCCGATCCGGGTCTTGCGCCTCGGGCGAGTAGCGGAATCGTGCCAGATCTGTGTCGGCGGATCGCCTGCCACCTCACGGGGACGCGCACCTCCTATGACGAGATCGTCATCGATCTCGACTGGGCGACCCCGCTCCAGCGCGAACTCGCCCTCGCGGCTCGCGCAATCCCGTGGGGCGAGGTCGTTTCGTACGGTGAGCTGGCTGCGCTCGCAGGTCGCCCGGGTGCGGCCAGGGCTGCCGGATCGTTCTGTGCGGACAACAGGTACTCGCTGATCATTCCCTGTCACCGCGTCGTCGCCGCCCGCGGGATCGGTGGCTACGGCGCCGCCGGCCCCGCGCTGAAACGCCGACTCCTCGCGGTGGAAGGCCTGTACCTGTGAGCTCGGGGTCCCTCGCGGACGACGTCAGGTCCGAGCTTGCGGCGATCGTGCCAGGTCGCCGATGCGACCGGCTTGCCGAGATCTCGGCGCTCTTCCATACCGCAGGAACCGTGCACCTGCGCGGCCTTGGTGCGATCGACCTCCATCTCGACCTCGGGTCATCTGCGGCAGCGCGGCGGGCATTCGCGTTGCTCGCAGCGCTTCAGATCCGGGCCGAGATACGGACATATGCGCCACACGCGTTCGACCGTGCCACCCGCTATCAACTACATGTCGAGGGTGCTGCGCGAACGCTCTTGACGCTCGCCGAGGCAGGAGTGCTCGACGATGACCACGGACCGCTCGAACGCCCCCCCGGGCGTGTTGTCGCGCGCTCGTGTTGTCGCGGCGCCTATCTCCGTGGCGCATTCCTCGGTGGCGGCTCGCTCTCGGGGCCACGCTCGCCGCACCTCGAGGTGCGGACGCCGACGCCGGCAGGCGCGTCGTTTCTCCGGAGCGTCTGCTCGGCGGAGGAGGTGCGGCTCAGGGTGGATGCGCGGGAGTCTCATGCTCGGGCCTACGCCAAGGGGTGGCAGCAGATAGAGGGCTATCTGTTGGCCGCCGGTGTCGTCGAAGCCGTCCTCGGACTCGAGGAGCGGAGCGTCGTCGCGGAGATGCGCGCCGAGGCGAATCGGCTGGCGAACGCCGACCACGCGAACCTCGTTCGTACGGCTCGCGCTGCGGCGCGGCAACTCGACGCAGTCCGCCGGCTCCGGGCCACAGGTGTGCTCGAGACGCTTCCTGGCAGGCTACGCGAGGCGGCCAACCTGCGTGTTTTGCATCCCTCCCTGTCGCTGCGTGACCTCGCAACTCTTGCAAGCCCTCCGGCGACGAAGGCCAGTATGCAACGCCGCCTCGTAAGGATCGTCGAAATCGCAGACCGGTGAGAGAGGCCGCTGCGTGCGTTGGTTCTGCAACCGGCAAGCCCACATCACGTTCGATCCAGGCATGGTGGGCTTCGGGAGAGGAGCTCCGAGGTTTTTCCCCCTCCCCCGAACGAGCGTACTCCGAACTGGACGACGAAACGGGGTCATGATTCGCCGAACGGGAGCGCGAACCCACCGACTGTCACTATGACGTAGATCGCTCCACAACTCAAGCCCGAGTGTTCGAGCAGGACCGTTGTATGCGACTCACCGGTGAAACGGGGGGATAGACTCCGTCCCGACGACGACCTTTCGAGGAGAGCGAGAGAGCATGGCGGTTCGCGTAGGCATCAACGGATTCGGGCGTATCGGGCGCAATTTCTTCCGGGCGAAGCAGGCGCTCGGTGCTGATATTGACATCGTCGCGGTCAATGACCTCGGCGATGCCGCGACGATGGCCCACCTCCTCAGGTACGACTCCGTCCTCGGGCCCTTCCCGGGCGAGGTGACCCTCGGCGACGGCGTGATCAACGCAGGCGGGGAGCAGATGAAGATGCTCTCGGAGCGCGACCCGGCGGCGCTGCCGTGGGCCGATCTCGATGTAGACCTCGTCCTCGAGTCCACGGGGTTCTTCACCTCGCGTGAGGGAGCGCAGAAGCATCTCGATGCCGGTGCGACCAAGGTGATCATCTCTGCGCCGGCCACCGACCCCGACTACACGGTCGTACTCGGTGTCAACGATGCAGGCTACGACAGGGAGCACCATCACATCATCTCGAACGCATCGTGCACGACGAACTGCCTGGCGCCGCTCGCGAAGGTACTCGACGATCTCGCCGGCATAGAGAGCGGCTTCATGACGACGATTCATGCCTACACCTCGGACCAGAGCCTGCAGGACATGCCGCACGCGGATCTCCGTCGCGCGCGTGCTGCTGCGATCAACCTGATTCCCACCTCGACCGGAGCGGCAAAGGCGATCGGCCTCGTCCTGCCGCACCTGAAGGGAAAGCTGGACGGCGTCGCCGTTCGTGCCCCGGTCGCCACCGGATCGCTCACCGACCTCGTGGTAACGCTCCGTCGCGAGGTGGCCAGGGAGGAGATCAACGAGGCGTATGCTGCGGCGGCAATGGGGCCGTTGGCAGGCATTCTCCGGTACTCCGACGATCCGCTCGTCTCCAGCGACATCGTCCACTCGCCGTTCTCCTGCATCTTCGACAGCGGGCTGACGATGGCCCACGGCTCGAATGCAAAGGTCTTCGGGTGGTACGACAACGAATGGGGATACAGCTGTCGGCTTGTTGACCTCGCCGGGAGACTTTTGACGTGAGGCTGCCCCGCTCGGTCGAGACGGCCGAGGTCGGCGGCCGGCGCGTTCTCGTCCGGGTCGATTTCAACGTGCCGCTGTCCGACGGCGCGATAGCGGACGACACGAGGATCAGAGCAGCCCTTCCGACGCTCGGGTGGCTGCTCGATCATGGAGCTGCCGAGGTCGTCGTCTGCTCTCACCTCGGAAGGCCGAAGGACGCCGCAGATCAGGGGCGTCTCGCGATCGCCCCCGTTGCGCAGCGACTGCGAGAGCTCCTGCCCGACGGCCGGCTCCGTGTGCTAGAGAACACGCGCTTCCACCCGGGTGAGACAGCAAACGCCCCGGCCTTCGCGGCCGAGCTCGCCGCGGGAATGGATCTCTTCGTGAACGACGCTTTCGGCTCTGCACACCGGTCGCACTGTTCGACCGAAGGCGTTGCTCGGCTTCTGCCCTCGTATGCCGGCTTCCTCCTTCTTGCCGAGATGGAACACCTTGGCAGACTGCTCGGCGACGTCCACCGCCCATTCGTGCTCGTGGCAGGCGGCGCCAAGGTAGAAGACAAGCTCGCCGTCCTCGAGCATCTCGGCGGGCGTGCCGACCGTGTGCTGATCGGGGGCAAGATGGCAGAGCAGGTGAGGGTGCACAACCCACTCTCGTTCCCTTGTGAGCTGCCGACCGACGTCGTCGGCGCACGCACCTTCGCGGCAGATGCCGACACCCGAGCCGTCAGTATCGACGATCTTCCAGACGGGTGGCTCGGTCTGGATATCGGGCCCGTGACGGCGGCGGCATTCGGCGAGATCCTCCGGGGGGCGGCCACAATCTTCTGGAACGGGCCAATGGGCGTATTCGAATGGGACAGGTTTGCAGCCGGCACTCGGGCGGTCGCCGAGGCCGTGGCTGCCGCCGATGCCTATACCGTCGTCGGAGGAGGCGACTCCGTGCGCGCCATCACCGAGCTCGGGCTCGCCCCTAGCGTCTCCTGGGTCTCCACGGGCGGCGGTGCGTCCCTCGAGTTTCTCGAAGGACGGGAGCTTCCCGGTATCGCAGCCATCCCCGAGGGAGAATCACGACCATGCTGATCGCCGGGAACTGGAAGATGTTCAAGGGACCCGTGGACACGCTCGCGTTCTTTGACGCATTCGACGCGCCAGAGGGAGTGGACGTCGTCGTGTGCCCCCCCTTCGTCTCGCTCGAGGCCGCGGTGGGTGAGGAGTGGCCCGTGTACGCGCAAAACGTCCACTGGGCAGCTGACGGCGCGTTCACGGGGGAGGTCTCGGCCGCGATGCTCGTGGAACTGGGCGTGCAGGGCACACTCGTCGGGCATTCCGAGCGCCGCCTCTTCTTCGGGGAGACCGATGACACCGTTCGGCGGCGCGCCGAAGCGGCCCTCGCCTCGGGCTTGAAGGTGATCGCCTGCGTGGGCGAGACCGAGGCCGAACGGGAGACGGGCGAGACCGAGGCCGTACTCCGCCGACAGGTTGCCGTGCTGCCACGGCACGCATCTCTCGTGATCGCCTACGAGCCCGTGTGGGCGATCGGCACGGGGAAGACGGCGACCCCTGAGACGGCCGAGGAGGCCCACGCGTTGATCAAGTCGCTCCATGACACGCGTGTGCTCTACGGCGGCTCGGTCAAACCCGAAAACGCCGCCGACCTTCTCTCTCAGCCATCGATCGACGGTGCACTCGTCGGCGGCGCTTCCCTCGAAGCCGCGGCGTTCTCCAGCCTGTGTCGGATAGCAGCTTCCCTCTCGTAACGCTCGTCGTCCTGGACGGCTGGGGGCTGGCGCCTGCTGGCCCTGGTAATGCTGTCGAGCTCGCGGACACTCCCGTATTCGATGCGCTCCGAGCTGCTTTCCCCCATACGACACTCGCTGCCTCCGGTGCCGCAGTGGGGCTTCCCGACGGTCAGATGGGGAACTCCGAGGTCGGACATCTGACGATCGGCTCGGGCCGCATACTGCTTCAGGATCTGATGCGCGTCAACGGCGCGGTTCGTGACGGCACGATCTTCGCCAACGTCGCACTGCGCGCGGCGTTCGCGAGGGCAAAGGAGCGTGGGGGTGACGTGCATCTGCTCGGCCTCGTCTCCCACGGCGGCGTCCACTCCCACATCGACCATCTGCTCGCCCTGCTCGAACTCGCGCGCCAGGAGGGGATGGGGCAGCGAGTCTGGATCCATGCGTTCACGGACGGGAGAGACGTTTCCCCTCATGCGGCCGTCGCCGATCTCGCCCTCCTGCCGGTGGACAGAGTTGCAACCGTCGTCGGCCGGTACTACGCAATGGATCGCGACAACCGGGCGGAGCGCACCGGGCGGGCCGTCACAGCGATCGTAGACGGCGTGGGCGTGTCGGCAGCCGACCCCGTCGCTGCCGTGGCCGCAAGTTACGCGACCGGCGTGACCGACGAGTTCGTCGAGCCGGTCGTGCTCGAAGGTCGCCCGCGCCTCCGTGTGGGGGCCGACACGGCGATCCTCTTCAACTTCAGGCCTGATCGGGGGCGGCAGATCTCACGGCTTCTGCTCGATCGCGGTGTTGACCTGACGACAATGACGCGCTACGCAGACGACATCACTGCCCCGGTTGCATTCCACGAGCAGCGGGTGGGTGACACGCTCGCTGCGACGCTCAGCGCCGCGGGTGCGCAGCAACTCCACGCAGCAGAGACCGAGAAGTACGCCCACGTCACGTATTTCTTCAACGGAGGCGAGGAGTCGGAGTGGGAGGGCGAGAAGCGAGTACTCGTAGCCTCACCGCGCGACATAGCGCGGTACGACGAGAAGCCCGAGATGTCGGCCGCCGGTGTGGCGCAGGAGGTCGTCCGCGCTTTGCCCGAGGGATACCGGTTCTGCATCGTCAACTTTGCGAACCCGGACATGGTCGGGCATACCGGCGTCATCCCCGCCGTCGTCGCGGCTGTCGAGGCGGCAGACACAGCCCTCGGCCGGGTCGTCGAGGCAACGCTCGATCTCGGTGGCGTATGCCTTGTCACGGCCGATCACGGCAACGCCGAGAAGATGCTCGAGGACGATGGGGACAGCCCGCACACTGCCCACACGACCAATCCCGTGCCCCTCGTCCTGACCCTTGCCGGCGCGGTGTTGCGTCCCGATGGCGGCCTCGCAGACCTCGCTCCGACGGTGCTCGGAATACTCGGGCTGGCAGTCCCCACGGCGATGACGGGCCACGATCTGATCATCCGCCCACACCCGGCAATCGGTGATATTTCAGCGACACGTAAATAGTTGGTGAATACCGTGATTCAGGCTGTATGCTCCGCGACGAATTGGCACTCGAACAACCTGACCCAGGCATTCTCCGAAAAGCCCAGCGGGGCGACCAGCAGGCTTTCTCGATCATCATGCGCTCCTACGAGAGGCCCGTTTACAACTATGTGCTCCGGCTCGTAGGCGACAGGGCGCTCGCCGAAGATCTCACCCAGGAGGCCTTCCTGCGCGTGTACCAGGGGCTTCCCGGATTCTCGCTGCGGTCGCGCTTCACCACCTGGATGTTCCAGGTCACAAAGAACCGTGTCCTCGACGAGTTGCGGTCGATGGAGCGTCGCCCGCGAAGCGTTGTCTGCATCGACGACATTGCTCCACTCGAATCCCTCGACGCGCCGTTCGAGCAGGCCGAGACGATCAGCGCCCTCTGGCGCTCTGTCGAGTCGCTCAACGTCGATCTCAAGTCGGCACTTCTGCTGCGTGACGTCCTGGGACTCTCGTACAACGAGATTGGCGACTCGCTCGAGATCACGCTTGCGACCGTCAAGTGGCGGATCTACAAGGCACGGGAGGAAGTTCAGGCGGCACTCGTGCGCGACGGGGTAACGATCGCAACGTCTCCGGTGGGTAAACGCAGCACCGCAGCTCGCTAGCGGAGAGCCGCGACCCTTTCTCGAGGAGTACGGCAGCACACTGCGTCGCAGCGTCCCGTAGCGGATGGCCTCTTTGCCAGTCGAGCTTCTTGCCTCCTTGGCCCCGTGAGGCCTGGCTCCGCATACGATCGTGACGTGGACGGGTTCAGCTTCAGACGTTTCGTCATCGCACTGGCCTCCTTCATCGTCGTGCTCGCGGCCGGCACGGTCGGTTTTGTCCTGCTCACCGACGAGGACTGGTCGTCGTCGTTCTACCGCTCGGTCGTCTCGACGACGCTGACGGGGCTCGATACACCCCCCGAGAGCACGGCCGCTGAGCTCTTTACCGTCGCCCTCCTTCTGGCAGGCGTGGCAATCTTCCTCTACCTTGCGGGCGCGGTCGTCGAGATCATCACGCGCGGCATCGTCGGGGAGTACTACGGAGAGGGACGGAGGAGAAGGGCCATCAGCCAGTTGCGAGACCACACCATCATCTGCGGATTCGGCCGTGTTGGCCGCAGCGTCGCGACGGAGTTCGAGCATGCCGGACGCGCGTATGCGGTGATCGACGTGAATCCCGCTTCGATCGCCGCCGCGGTCGAGTTCGGTGCACTCGTCGTTCGGGGCGACGGCACCGACGACGCCAGCCTCGAGATCGCCGGTCTCCCGTACGCCTCTGCGCTCATCGCCTCTGCCGACTCGGACGAGAAGAACCTGTTCATTACGCTGTCGGCGCGCGCCGCTCGCCCGGACATCCTGATTATCGCTCGGGCGTCCGACGACTCCGTGAAGCGGAAGCTCATCCTTGCGGGTGCCGACCGTGTCGTGCAGCCCTACGCGTCCGCCGGACTGAGGATCGCAAACCTCGTCCTGAAACCTCAGGTCGTGGACTATCTGGACGTTGTTTCGACGGCGAGCGGGGAGGAGCTTCGCTTCGAGGAGATCACGGTCGTCGCGTCCTGCGCCGCGGCAGGCCAGCCGTTGTCGAGGCTCGCGATCCCCGAGAGCACCGGCGCCATGATCGTGGCGCTCCGGCGTGGTGCGGGAGCGTTCGTCACCGCTCCGGCCGTGGACTCGGTTCTCGATGTGGGCGACGTGCTGATCGGCGTCGGCTCGGCCGACCAGCTCCGCCGGCTCGAGCAGATCTTCGCACCGGGAGGGATTCGGAGTGGTTGACCCTGTGCGGCGGCTCGAGCGTGTGCTTGCCGAGGCGGCCGGGGCGCCCGTCGATCTCGAACGGCCGGGGGATTCTGCACACGGCGACTACGCGACCAACGTCGCTCTGCAACTCGCCGGCCAGGCACGAAGGCCACCTCGCGAGATTGCCGACGAGTTGGCGCTCGCAGCGGCCGAGATGGACGGTGTAGCCCGAACGTTCGTGGCTGGACCGGGATTCGTCAATCTGGAGCTGGAGGACCGGTGGTTCGTCGAGACGCTTCGGAGCGTTCTCTCCGCCGGTGACGCCTTCGGTGGTGAATCGGCCGAGGTGCCCGAACGGGTGCAGGTCGAGATGGTCTCGGCGAATCCGACCGGTCCGATCACCGTCGCATCCGCGCGCAACGGTGCCTACGGGGATTGCGTTGCCCGTCTCCTCTCGTTTGCGGGCCACACGGTCGAGCGCGAGTACTACTACAACGATGCAGGGGGGCAGATGGATCGCTTTCGCGCGTCTGTCGAGGCTGTCCGGCGTGGTGAGCAACCCCCCGAGGACGGGTATCACGGCGACTACATCGCCGGGCTCGCCGAACTGCCGGGTGATCCCGTGCCCCGCATGCTGGAGAGCATGGAGACGAGCCTCGACCGCTTCCGGATCCACTTCGACTCCTACGAGCGCCAGAGCGTGGTCGAGACGGAGATTCCGGAGGCGATAGCGCTTCTCGAGACGTTCGAGGAAGACGGTGCCGTGTGGGCGCGCACGTCGGCGCACGGTGACGAGAAAGATCGCGTCCTTATCCGCTCCGACGGCGAGCCGACGTACTTCGCCGCCGATGCCGCCTACGTCCGCCGGAAGTATGCGAAGGGCTTCGACCGGGTCGTCTACGTCCTCGGCGCCGATCATCACGGCTACGTCGGCAGGCTGCAGGCGCTTGCCGAGATGCTCGGCCACGACCGTGACTCTCTCGAGGTTCTCATCTACCAACTCGTGAACCTGACGAAAGGAGGCGAGGCGACGAAGATGTCCAAGCGTCGTGGCGACGTCGTCTTTCTCGACGAGTTCGTCGCCGAGATCGGCATCGACGCTGCCCGCTGGTACCTCGTCTCGCGGGGCCACGACCAGACGATCGAGATCGACGTCGATCTTGCCGCCGAGAAGACGGCGAAGAACCCGGTCTTCTACGTTCAGTACGCCCATGCCCGCATCGCGGGCATCGTCCGCAATGCACCCGCGGATTCCATCCCTCACACCGACTCCATTTCCGCTGTCGGTGCGCTCGCGACAGAGGAGCGCGACCTCGTGAAAAGGATCGTGGAGTTCCCCGGTGTTGCTGCCGAGGCGGCCCTGCGTCGCGCCCCTCACGCGATACCGACCTACGCCATCCGGCTGGCCGACGACTTCCACCGCTTCTACCACCACCACAAGGTGCTCGGCTCGCCCGAGCAGGAGTTCCGGCTCGCCCTGTGCGTTGCCACGAGGGATGTCGTCGCTCGCTGCCTCGATCTGATCGGGGTAGAGGCGCCGGACACGATGTGACCGTCGAGCCACGGATCTGACCACAGCCGTGCGCTGGAATCTCGGCCTCGCGGGGCTTTCTCTCTCGTGGGGCCTTGTCGCCGCTCTTGCGGGCACCGATGCGGGCGAAGGCCGTGCCGCCGACGCTGAACCTGGATAGAATGACTCACGTCATGGCTTCCGCCCTCGATACTGCACCGCCAGACCGGAACCTCGCGCTCGAACTGGTTCGCGTGACAGAGTCGGCGGCGATGGGTGCTGCAAGGTGGATCGGGAGAGGCGATAAGAACGCGGCGGACGGGGCAGCCGTTGACCTCATGCGCCGGATGATCAACACCGTCTCGATGAAGGGAGTCGTCGTCATCGGTGAGGGAGAGAAGGACGAGGCGCCGATGCTGTTCAACAACGAGCGTGTCGGATCAGGTATCGGGCCCGAGGTTGACGTTGCGGTAGACCCACTCGAGGGGACGACTCTGACGGCGCTCGGGATTCCGGGCGCAATCTCGGTAATCGCCGTCGCGGAGCGCGGTTCGATGTTCTTTCCCGGTGCCGCCCTCTACATGGAAAAGATTGCGGTCGGCCCCGAGGCAGCGGATGCAATCGACCTGCGCCTCTCGCCGACCGAGAACGTCCGCGCCGTGGCCGCGGCAAAGGGCCTTCGCGCGAGTGACCTGAACGTGGTAGTGCTCGAACGGGAGCGCCACGATGGTCTGGTCGCCGAGCTCCGGGCCTCGGGGGCGCGCGTGAACCTGATTCGTGACGGCGATGTCGCACCGTCGATCGCCGCCTGCCGGCCAGGCACGGGAGTAGACATGCTGATGGGTATCGGCGGGACGCCCGAAGGCGTCATCTCCGCTGCAGCGATCAAGTGCCTGGGTGGTGCAATCCAGGGTCGTCTGTGGCCGCGCAACGACGCCGAGCGTGCGGCACTCCTCGAGGCGGGATTCGACCTCGGTCGCGTGCTCTGCGCCGACGATCTCGTAGACGGCGACGATGTCTTCGTCGCTGCGACCGGCGTCACTGGCGGCCCGCTCCTCGCCGGGGTGCGCGTGACCCCAACCGGTATCGAGACCGAGTCAATCGTCATGCGGGCCCGTTCAGGGACGGTCCGTCGGATCACAGCCTTCCATCCGGAGAACAAGCTTGCCACTCTCCAGATGGAGGACTGATGCGGCGGGCGCTTTGCGCTAGGTTCTGGATATGATCGTCGGCCCCGTCGAGATCTTTGTCATCGCATTCGATGACCCATCGTTTCATGGTGAGATCGGCGCCGAGCTCGAGCGGCTGAGGGAAGGTGACATCATCCGCCTCGTAGATCTTCTCGCCGTGCGCAAGACCGACGACGGGGTTGTCGAGGCGATTCAGCGCAGCGACCTCGAGGCAGACGAAGCACTTGCCTTCGGTGCAGCGGTCGGAGCGCTGATCGGATTCGGAGCGGCGGGCGAGGACGGAATGGAGCTGGGCGCGGTCTGGGGACTGCGTGAGCTCGCCGACGGCCACGTCTTCGACGACGAGGACAAGTGGCGTGTTGCCGACGCGATCGAGCCGGGCCGGGCCGCAATCGTTGCCCTCGTCGAGCATCGGTGGGCGATTCCCGTGCGAGAGGCAGTGCGCCGATCGGGTGGTCGCGTGGTTGCCGGCCGCTGGATCGCAGAGGAAGACCTCATCAGGCTCGGCCAGAGCTCGACGCGTGTAGCGCGCGAGCTGGACGACCTTCAGGAGCTCGAGCCTCTCTGAGTACACCGGCGACACACAAGACGACGATCCCTGCGCACCTCGTTCGGCGGCTCCGGGAGCACGGAGTCGAGGTTGGGTTCGGCATCGTCGGCGACTATGCCCTCCACCTCTTCGGCGCCCTGGAAGACGAAGGCATGTCCATGCTCGTGACTGCCGACGAACAGGGCGCTGGATTCGCTGCTGACGCATATGCCCGATTGCGTGGTCTCGGCATCGTGGGCTGCACCTTCGGTGTGGGCGGGTTGAAGCTTGCCAATGCCACGGCCAATGCCTGGGCCGAGCAGGTGCCGCTGCTGGTCGTATCGGGGGCACCCGGACTGGCCGAGCAGGCCGGTGGCGCGCTCCTACACCACCGGGTAAAGGAGTTCGACACCCAGTTCAACGTCTACAGCAACCTTACGGTCGCGCAAGCGGTGCTCGACAATCCGGTAACAGCGGCGGCGGAGATCGATCGGGTAGTCGCGAGCATCCTCGAACATCAGCGGCCCGGTTATCTCGAGATCCCACGCGACCTCGTTGGCATCGCCATCGAGTCGAGCCCGGATCCCATCAGGCTGGCCGCGGGGCGGGTAGACCCGGCGAAGCTGGCTGCGGCGGTCGAAGATGTCGTCGCCACCCTGCAGGCCGCGAAGTCGGCGGTCATCCTGAACGGGGTGATGGTGGCTCGCCGCTCACTGACCGCAGACCTCCTCGAGCTCGCTGAACATCTGGGCCTCCCTGTGGCCACGAGCTCTATGGCAAAAGGAGTTTTCCCCGAGAGGCACCCGCTGTCCCTCGGGGTCTATCAGGGCGCGGTCAGCCCTGTCGAGGTGGTCGCCGCTGTCGAGGGGGCCGACGTTATCCTCAGCCTCGGAGTCCTGCCCACCGACCTCAACTTCGGGGGCTTCACGGCCCACATCAACCCCACCCATCTCGTCGATTGCACCGACACCGACGTCTCGGTCGGCCTGCGTACCTACCGCGATGTTCCTCTCGCGGCCTTTGTACCGGCGTTGCTAGCGGCCGTTGCCGGAGGCAAGGATGCGCGCTTGCCCGCCGAGCACGACAGGCCCTGCTTCACCTCTGGCGGCCCGGTTCCGATCCACGTGGAACGGCTCATCTCTGCTGTGGCTGCCCGGATGGACGAGCGCCACGGTCTGATTGTGGAGGCCGGTGAATGTCTGTTCGCCTCCGTGGAGCTTGCGGCGCCGGCCTGGTGTCTTTCGAGCGCGTACTACGCCACCATGGGATATGCCGTTCCGGCGGCGCTCGGCGCGGGCAAGGCCGACTCGGACCGCCGGCCGGTGGTGCTCGTCGGAGACGGCGCGTTCTCGATGACCGGCCTCGAAGCCGGATGGTCGGCGTTGCACGGCGTATACCCGATTATTGTCGTGGTGGACAACTCCGGATACGGCACCATTCGTGCGATGCTCGACGGCCCGTTCAACGACCTTCCACCGATGGCAGCAGAGCGATTCCCCGACCTCTTTGGCACGGGGAAGGGGTGGCTGGCTGCGACGGAGGACGAGCTCGAACTCGCGCTCTGCGAGGCTTTTGCGAGCGACTGCCTGGCGATTGTCCATGCCAAGGTGCCCCGGTCGTCGATGAGCCCGGCGCTGAACCGTCTGACCGAGGCGTTGGCGAAGCGCGTCTAACGCTTGCCGCCGGGTTTCACCGTGTGCGGGGTCAGTGGCTGCTTCGCTGCTGGTAGCTGCGGCGTATGCCGGGCGCTAAATTACCGGCGGAGCGAGGCACGCCCGCCAGGTCAGCCAGAGGCGCTGGCCGGCTGCTTGTCGAGGGAGACAGACCAGACGTTGATATCGGTGGAGAGCCCGCGCAACTCGACGACACCCAGATCCAGGAGCGGCCGCGGCGCATCGTGCAGCATCTCCCGCATGTCGCCGCCAAAGAGGAGCGGATACCCGAGCTCCTTCGTCAGTGTCTGGAGCCGCGAGGCGATGTTCGTGGTGTTTCCGATCGCGGTGTACTCGAGCCGCTTCTCCGAGCCGACGGTGCCGGACACGACCGGGCCGGATTGGAGGCCGATTCCGATCTCGAAGCCGCTGCCCCCTCCCTGCTCGTGGCACCAGGCGTTCACTTCAGGGGTGCGGTTTTCGAGGATATCGAGCGCCACTCGTAACCCTCGGTCTGCGTGGTCTTTCTGCTCGACCGGTGCACCGAAAACCGCCATCAGCCCGTCACCGAGATAGGAGACTACCGTTCCCTGCTCCTCGAGAACGGCTGTGGCAAAGCTGTCCAGGTACCGGTTCAGCACCCTCACCGACTCGGCTGGCGGTGTGCTGTCCACATAGGTGGTGAAGCCGCGCAAATCCACGAACATCACGGTCCCGACCATCTCGACGCCCTCGAGCCAGGGTCGGCCCGACGCCTGCGCGAGCACTTCATCGACCACCGATGCCGGCACGAAGCGCGCGAACGCATCCCGCACATGCGCTCGCTCGAACACCGCGAGTCCGTAGTTTGCCGCGAGCACACCGACACCGGCCAGCATTGCCGCCAGCACCGGATAGGTGAGGGGCATGACAACACCATGATTGAACGCGAATTGGGTGAACGCAACGTACCCCGCTGCGAGAAAGAGGGTCAGCGTAAGCGCAACAGCGACTCCGAAGCGCAGGCCGATCAGAGCTGCGAGAAGACCGAGGGAGACGATCAGCAACGGCCCGGCCCAGCGGGAGGCGTCTCGCAAGGGCAAGCCGCGAAGCGCTGTCGAGACAGCGTTCGCCTGGATCTCGGGACCGGCCATCAACTCCTCTCCCGTCGTCGCGGTGGCGTGAATGTCCTGCAGCGTCGGCGCCGTAGCACCAAGAATCACGACCTTGTCGCGGAACACGGACGCCGGTACCTTGCCTTCGATCAGGCTGCTGAACGACACGGTGGAGACCGAGCCTGGCGGCCCACGGAAGTCGATCCACCCATGATTGCCAGGCACCACTCGAGCGGTAACGTCTCTGCCTGTCGCGAGGTTTGCAACGGCCACGGGAAACGACACGAGGCCGCCGATCGACTGACGCAGATGCCGAATGACGCCGTCTCGATCCGGCACGAACAGAGCGTTGGCCGCATGCGCGTTCGCGGAACGAACGACGTCGTCTCCGCCGAGGACGTTGGCCGCACCCGAAGGCCCGGTCTCGGTCGTCGCCAGGATCACATTGCCTGCCTCAGTCACAGCCGAGATGAGCGCATTGTCCTCGGTAGGACTGGTTGGCTCGGTGAATTGCACGTCATACGCAATCACCCGTGCTCCCGCCCGGCGAAGCTGCCGGATCGCCCGGGCATGCAGCGAACGAGCAAACGGCCAGCGGACGCCGAGTCGGTTGAATGTGACATCGTCGATCGCGACGACGACGACATCGTTGCGTTCAGCCTCCGTGGCACGTATCGCAAATCGCGTATCGACGGTCGAAAGCTCGAACCTGTCGAGCGCCCCGGAAGCCGCTACACCCAGCGTGACAACGACCGCCACCATCCCAACAGCCAGAAGGATCCGGCCTCGTCGTCCAACGCGTGAAGAAACCCATGACACTCGTGCGCGATACTTACAGGTCAGTCAGAGGTGAGGTGCGACAACTGAACGCACACCCCGCGTGCCCGGGCATCCTTGTGATGCGATATGGGGTGCGCCAAGTGGCCAAATGTCTCGTTGACGGGTGTTATCGCTGCGTGCGACACTTACCGCCATGGATTTCAGTGGGACGCCGGAGCGTTTTTCAGGTCGAGCCGCCAAGCAACGTCCACGTCGCCGCAGATGGCCGTGGACAGTATTTCTCATGACAGCTGTCGTGACAGCGATCTCGCTAGCGCGTACCACCGGAGTCGGTGCCGAACCAGTGCCAGATCAGACATACCCGTCGCAGGCCAGTGCGGGCTGCGCTGGCCTGAGTTTTGGCCCGAACGAGTGGGCCGCTCAGACGTTCACGGCCGGCGTCAGCGGGAATCTCAACCGGGTTGTACTTCCTCTCGGGGGCTCCCTCTATTTTCCGGTTGGCTCGAATGCCCCGGCCGGAATCCTGCCGGCGCAGGCTGTCGTGTCGATCAACCGGGTCAATGCAAACGGCGAACCAGACATCGGAACAGTTCTGACGTCAACCTCTCAGACGCTGTCGAATGCTACGGGAGACGGCCCCTCGACGGCGTTCTCTTTTTCCCAACCGGTAGCTGTTGTCGTGGGCACGGCGTACGCCATCGTTGTCACTGTCACAAGCGACTCGGGGATCACGTGGCGTGGGGACGGCGCGGGCCTTACGGGCGGATGCCAGGGGACGTACACGGGTGGCAGCGGCTTCCGGAAGGTATCTGTGCCTGGCGGAACAGCGCCGGCTGCCGGGGGAGATTTCTTTTTTCAGACGTTCGTCGACAGCGCCCTGCCTATCCCTCCTGTCCCTCCTGTCCCGGCACCCGAGCTGAGGGCGACTGTCGTCGTAAAACCGACCACGGGAACTGTTCTCGTTCGCCGCCGCGGTACGACCAGATTCGTTCGATTGACTGCCGGCATCAGTGTCCGGAGCGGGTCGGAACTCGACACGACGAAGGGGACAGTGCGGCTCCTGAGTGCCACGACGAGAGAGGGCATCACGCAGTTCGCGGACTTCGCCGGTGGCCGGTTCGTCGTCACCCAGTCCGGCGACGGCATCGTCGATCTGCGCCTGAGCGGCGGCGACTTCGAGGCATCCTGCCCGCCGGCCAGGGCACGAGCCCTTTCGGCTGCACAGAAAAAATCTTCCGCACCGGTCCGCAAGCTGTGGGGAAACGGGAAGGGCAGGTTTCGCACGACCGGACGCTACGCCTCGGCGGCGGTGCGGGGGACGGTCTGGTTGACCGCTGATCTGTGCGACAGCACTGTCGTGACTGTACGCCGTGGACGTGTGATGGTCATCGACATCCCCAAGCGACACCGCGTCATCGTGACCTCGGGCCACAGCTACACCGCTGTAAAGCCCTGAAGGTCCCTACCATTTCAGATCGCGTCCTGCATTCGCGCAAACCACCTCGACAGACCTCAGGGAAACGGTGGGCCTGGATCCCGACCGCCTGCGTGCCACAACCACTGAGCACTTCTCGTCGTTTTTCCCGCAGTTGGCACGGTACGGCATCACCGACAAGCAGATCACGCTGCGTCCCTGGGAGGAGGCAGTCAAGGACGGCTCAGGCTCGGGGTTCTTTGCTCCGAGCGGGCACCCCGGCAACCCCGCCCATTCCTCGTTTTCGATCGAGTACATGCTTTCTGACGGCACGCCCCTCGAAATAGCCGAAATACTGCATGGGGATGGATCGAAGGCCACAGCAGGAGGCATAGGAGTCGAGCGAGTCTCAATGGCGCGGAACGATCAGGTGACAACCTGGGAGGCGTCGCTCCCACCGTTCAAGATTGCGGTCGAAGAAGCGGCTGCAGCCAGCGGCGCTGCACTCCCAGTCGGCTACTTCTCGCTCCTCGGGGAGAAGAAGGCTTGAGCCGGATGTAGGAGCGGGGAGGTCGGGGCTTCTTCGTTCTATCCGGAGAGACCACGTTGCGAAGAGCCTCGCCTCGCCACTGCTCTCTGCCCGCTCTGGCAGCGTACTGCCCCAGATCAGTAACCCGAAAAGAGCCGCCCTACTAGACCCCGTGTGAAGGATCACAGCTACATTTGCACGATGGTCGAGATCCTACACCGCAACGGTGAGATCTTGCACACGTATGAGCGGGACACACTCGCCGGTGCAAACCTCGCCGGTGCAAACCTCGCCGGTGCAAACCTCATCGGGCTTGATTTGGCTCGCGCAAATCTCGCCGATGCAGACCTCGCCGAGGCAAACTTCGCCGAGGCGAACCTTGCCGGTGCGAACCTCGCGGGTGCGCGCCTCTACGGTGCGATCCTCGCGGGTGCGTACCTCTACGGTGCGTACCTCGTCGGCGCATACTGCGCCGGTGCGAACCTCTCCCGTTCCGACCTTGCCGGTGCAAACCTTGCCGGTGCGAACCTCGCTGGTGCGAACCTCGCCGGTGCGAACCTCGCCGGTGCGATTCTCAGCGATGCGAACCTTGCCGGTGCGATGCTTGCCGGTGTGAATCTCGCCGGCGCTAACCTCTCCGGTGCGATGCTTGCCGGTGCGAATCTCGCCGGCGCGATCATCAGCGATGCAAACCTTGCCGGTGCGAACCTCTCCGGCGCGAACATCGCCGGCGTCTATCTCGCCGGTGCGAACGTCGCCGGTGCGAACGTCGGCGGCGCAGACCTCGTCGGTGCGAACTTCGAAGGTGCATACCTCCTGGGTACGAATCTCTCCGGTGCGAATCTCATTGGCACGGCCTTAGAAGCGGAGTGAGCGCCTTTGAGAATTCGTCTGCAATACCACCCGGGTCAGACGCGGGCTCAGCAGAAAAGACGCGGATGCCCTTGTCGTCAAGATCGAACATCTCGGGACGCAAGGGATTCTCGCAGCGACTTTGCTCCACAGGGCTGTAGGGCTGACGTTCTACCTTGGTGATGGGCCTTTGCGCCGAAGTCAGGGAGAGTGGGCCGCCTAGTGAAGGAGCTGGTCGGTTTCGGTGAGTGCCGGGGTGGCCTGAAGGCGCGTGAAGATGTCGCGGGCCTGGTGGAGTGGCTGGCCGGCTTGTGTGGTGTGGCCCTGGGTGAGGAGAGTGCGACCATGGCCGAGGTGGGCGTAGGCCTGCTCGGTGAGGACGCCGAAGGTCTGCCAGCGGCGGGCCGCATCGGCGTAGCCGTCAGCGGCTGCTTGGAGGTTGCCGTGGGCTTCGTCGAGGGCGGCGGCAGCGGCGGTCAGGGCATGCTCGTGGTACGGGGTGATTGCTTGAAAGCCGTCTGCAAGTTGTTGGGCGAGATCGGGGTCACCGAGAGTGAGGGCGGTACGGGTCATCAGCGGCAGGCGGGCGGCGTAGTTGTGGTTGCGGATGTCGGATGTCTGGTAGATCTCGGTCAGAAGCGCGGCGGCACGGTCGGGATGAGCGAGAGCCGCATGAGCGAACGCCACCACTGCCAGGTTCATGACGATGTATTCGGGAGAGTCGTTGTCGCGACTGCCGGTTTCGAGCCAGTCGAGCGTCCCGAGAATCTCGCCAGCCTGTCCGCGTAAGGTGTAGATCAAGATCTGGGCCGCTCGCACCTGGGTGAGGAAGGTGACTCCGCTTGTCTCGAACTGGCCTTCGAGTTGGCTTGCGAGCTCGAGTGCCTGCTCGTGCTCGCCCGCATCGAACAACGGGTTGAGCATCCCCGCGGTGAGCTCGTCGATGATTTCGGTGAGGCCTCGGGGTTGGGCAAACGCTAGCCCCTCATGGACGAGTTGGAGCGCTGCGGCGGGCCCTTCGAACGCCCACAGGTCAACCGAGAGGTTGTTCTGGAGGAGGCCGACTTCGCGGCCCTGACCGGACTGGGTGGCGATCGCGATCGCGTCTCGCATGTCATCGATGCCACCTCGGTCGCCGAGGCCGCAGCGGGCCGTGCCCTTGTAGCCGAGAGCGCGGGCTGGGCGAGGGAGTCCGAGCTGTTGGGCAAGCACGAGTGCCTTGTCGGCGTGGCCGACCCCGCTCGTATAATGGCCTTGCAGGGTCTCGGCGCGCGCAAGTTCCGTGAGGGCGCCGACGAACTCAGCGCTTGCGCCGAGCGGCTCCATCAGCTCCACTGCTTCCGCAGGTAGCTCCCACCTACGCGCGTCCCCGAGCGGGGTCAAGGCGTTCGCAAGGGTGCCCATCGCTCCGGCGGCAGCGCGAACGTCGCCTGCCGCCTGGAACAAGCCGATCGCTTCCTCCGACGCCTCGGCGGCTTCCACGTAGCGGCCCGCATGGAACGCGGCCTCCGCGAACCGCGTCAGCGCCTGTGCTCGTAGCGGGCGCCCTTGGGGGGTAAGGACGAGTGCCTGCTGGAAACGCGCGAGCGCCGCCACCGTGTCGAGGCCGAGCGCGCGTTCTCCAGCAAGACGAAGAAATCGCAGTGCCGGGACTTCTAGCTCTGCAGCCTGGTCTGTATGCCCGGCAGCCTGGGCGAGCTCGAGGGCGGTCGAGTAGTGGTAGACGAGGACATCAGCGAGGTCATCGAGCCGTTCGGGTGCCTTCATCTCGAGCCACTCGGCCGCAGCAACATGGCGGGCGACGCGTGATGCCCTCGGGAGTTGGTGGTAGGCGACATCGCGCGTGAGCGCGTGCCAGAAGGCGTACTCCGCCTCTCCCTCGATCGACGAGTGGCGGGCTGGTTGCACGAGTTCCTTCCGGGACAACTCCCGCAACATTCTTGTCACTTCGGCCGGGTCACGCTCCCCCATGGCCGTCAGGGCTCCGGCCCAGAAGACCTTACCGATCACCGCCGCATCTGTCAGCAGCGCCTTCGCTTCCGGTTCCAAGGTGTCCAGGCGGGCTGCGATCAGGGCCTGCACCGAATCGGGAACCGGCACCTCCGCACCCTCACGCAACTGCCACCTCGACCCCTTCTGCACGATCAGATCCCTGTCCCTCAACAGCCGGACGAACTCATTCACGTAGAACGGGTTGCCTCCGACACGTTCGACGATCGTCTTCTGTAAAGCCGCCGGAATCACCGCTGTGTTCAGCAACGTGGAGACAAGGCGGGCCGCCTCCTCATCAGTGAGTCGCGCCAGATTGATCGGGGTCGCATTGCGAAGCCGGGTGGCGTAATCGGGGTGGCGCTCGTACAGCTCCGGACGTGCTGTCCCGATGACAAGGAGCGGAACGCCTTCCGCGACGTCGACCAGATGTTCGATGAAGGTGAGCATCGCCTCGTCGGCCCAGTGCAGGTCCTCGAACACGAGCACCGCCGGATACTCATCGGCGATCTCTTCCAGAAACCGGCGCCAGGCAGTGAACAGCTCCTCCCGCTCCGCCGATGAGGACGCCTCGATCCCGAGTAGCGGCAGAAGGCGTTGCTTGAACCACTCTCGCTCCTGCCCCTTCGGCAACACAGCATCGAGCTTCTTGCGTGCTACCACGGATGAGTCGGATTCGAGGATGCCGGTATGGGCCTTCAAGATCTCCCCCAGCGCCCAGAACGTAATCCCCTCCCCATACGGCAAACACCGCCCCTCCCGCCACGTCGTCAACTCTGGCCGACCGTCGATATACGCAGAAAACTCCGCTACGAGACGGCTCTTCCCGAGACCCGGCTCGCCAACGATAGTCACCAACTGCACGGACTCGGACGCCACGGCCTTGTCGAACACCCCTTTCAACAACGCCAGATCGATCTCACGGCCGATGAAGGGGCTGTCGTGCGTTCGCGTCAGATCCGAGCCAAATCTCGCCCTCGGTGACTTCGCATGAAACACCCTTACCGCTTTTGGTTTCCCCTTTACGATGGCAGGTTCCAGCTCCTCGTACTCGAACACGATCCGGGTTGCCTCGTAGGTCGAGACCCCAACGACAACACCCATCTCGGGTGCGACTGACTGCAGGCGCGACGCCGTATTGATCACGTCCCCCGTCAGCATGCGCTCCCCGATGTTGGCGATCGCACCCTGACGCACAAGCGTCTCGGCTGTATTGACACCCACCCGCAGCAGTAACGGTGCACCATCGGCCGCCGTGAGATCCTCCGCATCTTCCACAATTCGTAAGGCAGCCCGCACGGCACGCTCCGGATCGTCCTCATGGGTAGCAGGCACCCCGAACACCCCCACCACTGCATCCCCGATGAACTTCTCTACCACGCCACCGTACGCCTCGATCCGCATTTGAGCCATCTCCGCATACGCGCTGAGCATCCTGTCCACGTCCTCCGGATCCGCCGCCTCCGACGTGGCTACGAATCCGACCAGGTCGCAGAACAACACCGACACGACCTTCCGCTCGTCCTCCACCTGACGCGCGGACGCGATGAGCTCGGCGCCACAGAACGGACAGAACGGGAATGTATCCGGAAGATCCTTACCGCAAGAAGGACAGGCCGGCATCGACTGATCCTAGGTGAATCGCCCGAGAGCTGGAGAACAGACGCCACTCGCGGCAAGTCGCCGCATTCGCAGTCCAAGCAACAGAGAAGCGGCGGGTTGCAATCTGGATACCGACATGGGTTGAAGACCCCGTTTTTCATACTGACTCTGACGACAACGGGTCTCGCTGAGCAGGACGTCCGTAAAGCGGGCGAAGGGACTCGAACCCTCGACCTACGGCTTGGGAAGCCGACGCTCTACCAACTGAGCTACGCCCGCGTGCGCGGCGTCAGTCTAGCCGCCGCAGGTTCATCGTTCCCTCACACGTTGTCCGTACACTCGCAGACGTGCGCCGCCTCGCACTTACCGCAACGCTTCTCGTGCTCGTCCTCGCTCCACTCGGCGCGCAGGCCGCGGCGGGGGCCGATCCCGATCTCTTCGCGGGGCTCGGCACATGGGTGGATATCTACGACAGGCCGGCCTATCGGAGTCCCGGCACGACGGCAGCCGCTATTGCGGCGCAGGGAGTGCGCACGGTCTATGTCGAGACGGCCAACGATCGCAGCACGGTTGACGTGGTGCAACCAATTGCCCTGGGATTGTTCGTCGATGCGCTGCATGCGCGCGGACTGCGGGTCGTCGCCTGGTATCTGCCCGGCTTCGTCAAGCCTGCCGCCGACTTTCGCCGGACGCGGGCGATGATGTCGTTTAGGACGCCGAAGGGAGGATCGTTCGACGGGTTCGCGCTCGATATCGAGTCGCTGTCGCTGAAGAACACCGCGCTGCGGTCGAAGCGGTTGCTCGACCTCGGCCGGATGCTCCGAACGGAGGCGGGGGGGATGCCCGTTGCCACGATCACCTACCCGTCTCGCGGCCTCGAGCGGCATCCCACGTGGTGGCCGGGCTTCCCCTGGCAGCAGCTAGCGAGCCTCGTGGACGCCTGGATCCCGATGACCTATACGGGATCGAGCTTTCCCGGATACGACGCTACCTACGGCTACGTTGCGCGGTCGCTCCGTCTCCTTCGTGCCGCAGTTGGCCCGGATATTCCGATCCATGCCGCCGGTGGGGTCGCGAACCGGATGACGGCCGAGGAGCTGAGGGCATTCGCCGATGCCGTCACCGACGAGGGAACCGTCACCGGCTGGAGCCTCTACGACTACCAGACGACCGGGCCGAAGGCGTGGGCGGCCCTGAAGTCGATCGGCGCCGACTAACGGGCTACGGGCGATAGCCGCACGCTCGATGGCGCATACCGTCGTCTACCGCGTATGCTCGGTTCAGCCGCGGCGTCGATCTCCGGGAGAGCGTGTGCCGTACGACTTCATCGAGAGCCCGCACAGAACGACGGCGGACGGCCGCACGATCTCTGTGGTGGTTATGCACACCATGGAGAGCACCGAACGCGAAGGTGCCGCGCAGTCCTGCGCCGCCTGGTTCGCTCATCCCGTGTCCGAGGTCGCCGCCCACTATTGCATTGATGCCGACACGACGGTGCAATGCGTCCGCGAGGCCGACATCGCCTGGCACGCACGCGGCGGGAACAGTAACTCGATCGGG
This sequence comes from Thermoleophilia bacterium, assembly GCA_037139935.1. GTDB lineage: Bacteria > Actinomycetota > Thermoleophilia > Gaiellales > Gaiellaceae > Gaiella. The sequence continues at coordinate 27,174 of JBAXFL010000001.1, forward strand.
ATCGAGCTTGCCGGGTTCGCGAGTCAGGGAGCGCGAGACTGGAACGACGACTACAGCCGCGCCGTCCTCGAGCGCGCTGCAAAGCTCACAGCGGAGGTATGCGCGCGATACGACATCCCCGTCCGCCGCGTGCGGGCGGCGGGGCTCCTGGCAGGACGGCACGGGATCACGGGCCACGCCGATGTGAGTGAGGCCTTTCACAAGAGCGACCACTGGGATCCGGGGCCCGGCTTTCCCTGGGGCAGATTCCTGCGCCTAACGCGCAGCAGCTACGTCGTCGAGCGCACCCGCGAGACCTGAGGCGACCTGCTCCAGCTGCTCCCGCGTGATCACGAGCGGGGGCGAGATCTGGAGCCCACCACCGACAAGGGTTCGTGTGAGTACGCCGTGGTCGCGCGCCTTCAGGGTGACACGGTCGGTCAGGCCCGGATCGTCGGCGAGGAGCGCCGGGTCGATCTGGACGGCGGCGACGGCACCGAATCCACCGCGAATCTCGCTCACGAGCTCGTGCGCAAGGAGGGGTGCGAGTGCTGCCGGAATCTCCTTCTCGAGCGCAAGTCCGCGGCCGACCAAACCTTCGCGCTCGATGATATCGAGGTTCGCGTGCGCTGCTGCTGCTGCGCTTGCGTGGCCCGAGTACGTGTACCCGTGCCGCCAGACGCCCGCCTCGGAGGTGCCCCAGAACGGCTGCTGGATCGTGCTCCCCACGATCACGCCGCCAAGCGGCACGTACCCCGACGTGATGCCCTTGGCAAACGTGACCGCATCGGGGTCGAGGTCGAGACGACTGCATGCAAACCAGTCGCCGACCCTGCCGTAGCCGCAGATCACCTCGTCGGCGACGAAGAGAATCCCGTGATTCCGACAGATCTCCCGCACGGCCTGCAGGTAGCCGTCGGGCGGCAGGAGCACGCCCCCGGCACCGATGATCGGCTCGCAGAAGAACGCGGCTACGAGCTCCGGCCCGATCTCTTGAATCGTCGCCTCGAGTGCGTCCGCGGAGTCCCAGGCAACTCTCGCGGTGCCTCCGGGGAGCGGGCCGACGCCGACCTTGAACGCGTCGGTGCCGACAATGCTTGTCCCGAACCCTGCGAGCCCGTGGTAAGCGCGCTCGCGCGAGATGATCGTCGTGCGCTCGGGTTGCCCGAGAAGGCTCCAGTAGCGGCGCACCATCTTGACCACGGTCTCGATCGACTCGCCTCCGCCGCTCGTGAGGAAGACGGCTGCATCCTCCATTGGAGCGATCGCGGAGATGCGCTCGGCCAGGTCGGTCGTGGGGCGACTCGAGACATCTCCGTAGTGCGAGTAGGAGTGCAGCTTGCGCATCTGCGCGGCCGCAGCGTCCGCGATCTCGGCCCGACCGTAGCCGGCGTTCGCGTACCAGAGACCGCCGGTCGAATCGATGTAGCGATTGCCGTTTTCGTCCCAGAGGTGACAGCCCTCACCGCGCTCGAGAATCAGCTCCCCCGAGGCCTGGACAGCGTGCATGTCGGAGACGGGATGCCAGAATCGTGTCATTCAGTCATCGTAACAACTCACGGCAAACCGGTGACTGCCCTGCCTCCTACGGTTACTTCGGCAGCAGGGCAGAAGCCCCAGTACCCGCGGCGTGCCGCCCGGGCCTCCGCGGCGGCGTCGAGTAGCTCGGTCGCGTATCGGCCGCGCTCCTGCCGGTAAAAGTACGGCGACGCGGCTCCGCGACGCACAAGAGCGAGGTTGACGTTCGTAGCTCCGCGGAACACGTACCGCAGTTCCCGGCCGTATCTGTCGGTCGAGTCGAGTCCCGGATCACGCACGAGCGTGATGCGTGCGCCGGCGGGTGCGAGCCGCCGCAGGGCCTCGCGTGCAGCGTTGCCGAAGCAGGCGCCGTGGAGGGCGGGAGCGTCGATCTGCAGAAGCCGGATCCTACTCCCCGCGGTCGTCCGCAGGGTGTCACCGTCGTTCACGTAGCCGACGGTAGCGGACTCCATCGCTTCCCTCTGTACCTCGCTCGGCGTCGAGATCGCCGCGGAGTTCCCACATCCCGTGCCTCCGAGTGCCAATACTGCGAGCGCCGTCAGAAGCCCTGCGACGACGAGGCCGGTGCCTTGGATCCCGGTCGTACTGCTGATCGCGCTCTCTGCCGTGCCAAGCTTTTCCATCGCTCCGAGTCTACGAGAGGCGGCGCGATATCGAAGTCGTTCCGATCAGACGAGGAGTGCGACGACGAACACCTCGATCTCGATATGACTCGCTATCACGGCTGCGCTCGCGGGCGGGCAGCCATACGAGGTGAGGCTCTCGAAACGATAGTCCAGGAGCCCTTCAACCTCATCTGCCTCGAGCGTCTCGAACGGTGCTGTAGTCATCGGATCAAGGGAAGCGGCTAGATGATGATCTGCACCGCTAGGTCTGATGGGCATCCGCGCGCGACGAGGTCGGCCGCCTGCTCCAGGTCAACGTCCACATGCGTCGCGAGAATCAGTGCATCGCCCGTGTCATAGCCTGCATCGACGAGTGCCTCGAAGCGCCAGCGAAGCACCGCCTCGACAACGGGGGTCTCGAGTTCCTCGAACTGTGCTGCGGTCATGATCGTCCTCCTCGGGGTGGGTGCGTACCACTCGAACAGAACACCTATCGGCAGGATCTCATCGCACCTGAAGGAAAACGAGCAAGATTTGCGGCAGACCCGAAGGGCAGCAGCAGGATGAAGCCGAGCAGAAAAGAGATCGCCGCTGGCTTCGCCGACGTTGCCGGGGAGCAGCCGGCTACGAGAATGTTGTTGGAAGTCAGTTCTCCTACTCTCGAGTGCGATGACTGGGAAAACGCTGCGGTGAAGGGAACGTCCAACGCTTTGGCCAGGGCGTTCACTGCAAACAGATTGTGGAGCCAGCTGTGGGCGATCGAGCCGAATAGCAGAAATATCCGGGGAATGAAGTTGAGACGACCGAACGCGAGGCGCCTAGAGCCAGCGCTTGGCGCGGAAGAAGCCGAACATGCCGATGATGGTTACCAGCATGAGTGCGAGCACGATCCAGAATGCGATCGCCGACCCCACGCCGGGGAAGGCGACGTTCATTCCGAAGATGCCCGAGATAAGGGTGAGTGGCAGGACGAGGACGCTAAAGATGGTGAGCACGCGCAGGACATCGTTCTGGCGGTGGGAGATCACCGACTCGTTTGTTGACTCGAGGCCGTCCACGACCTCCTTGTAGTTGTCGAGCTGATCCCAGATCCGCTCGGCCGAATCGACGATGTCGTCGAAGTAGAGATCGAGATCCTCGGACAGGAACTTGTCCACGCGCCGCTCGAGTGCCCGGAGTGTCGAGCGGCCTGGCTTGATGACCTTGCGGTACGAGATGATCTCCTGTTTGACGTTCGAGATGTCACGCACGACGTCCTCGGCATAGCCCTCGAACATGTCGTCCTCGATCGAATCGAGCTTGTGCCCGATCTTGTCGAGAATCGGGAAGCAGTAGTCGAACAGGTCGTCGAGTACCTCGTACAGCAGCCGTCCCGTGCCTTTGGCAAACAGCCCCTCGCGAAGGAGATCGTCGTGCTCGCAGCGGGCAAAGAGCCGGGTGACCGGTAGGAGCTCTCGGTTGGGGATCGTGACGAGGTAGTCGGGTCCGATGAAGACGTCGATTTCGGCGGCGTTCAGCCGCTGGACTGCCTTGTCGTAGACCGGGAAGTGGAGGACGATGAACAGATAGCCGGCCTCCTCGTAGTCGTCCACCTTCGGGCGCTGGCGCTTCGAGACGATGTCCTCGACGTCAAGGGGATGCCAGCCGAAGCGCTCCGCGAGCTGTGTGGCCGTCTCCACGTCGGGCCCGACGACGTTGACCCAGGTGAGGCCGCTAGCGTCGAGCTGGCGAACCGGGGCGGAGCGTGCAACAACCTCCGCTGTTTCGTGGCTCCGCGTTCTGCGTGTGATCCGGGGCAGGCTCGGCATCGATACTGAGAGGGTCATCTATCTCGAGTTCCACCCTCGGATTATAGCCTGTATGCCAGCAAACGGAGGATTCTCTCGCCGGAAGCGGGAAACCCGGTCAGGTGACGGGATCGGCCTCGGCGAAGGAGGGTCGCGCAAGTAGTGTCTCGCGCCAGCGAGCAAGATTGCCGTAAGGCCCGAGGTCGAGGCCGGTCTTCGTTGTGCGGAACAGGATCGGCGCGGCAGCGACGTCGGCTATCGTGAACCGCCCGAGCGCAAAACCGGATGGGTCGATCAGGCCGTCAAGCAGATGCATCGTAGGGGCGATAGCCGCGGCGACTTGTTCCAGCTCGTCCGGGCGCGGAGGGCCACCAAGCATCCCCTTGCCCAGAACGAATCCGAGCGCGGGTGATTCGTACCGGAAGAAGGCAGGACGGAAGGTCATGGCAAAGCGGTCGAGGAACTCGTCCACCGCCGCCCGGCCCCGCAGATCAGCCGGGTAGAGGTCATCACGCTGCTCGCGGCCTGCGAGGTAGCGCAGGATCGCATTCGATTCCGAGAGCACGACGCCGTCGTCGGCGAGCGCCGGAATGCCTCCGACCGGGTTCAATGCCGCGTACCACGCGGGCCGGGGAAGGTCGAACGGCACCGTTTGCCGCTCGTAGGGCAGTCCGAGCTCGGCCAGCAGGAGACGCACCTTGAGGGCATTGGACGAAAGCGGGTTGTCGTAGAGCAGAAGACCCATTGTTCGATCCTACCCGACCGTCAGTACACTGATTGCTCGAGCGCCCGTAGCTCAGGGGATAGAGCGCGCGCCTCCGGAGCGCGAGGTCGAAGGTTCGAATCCTTCCGGGCGCATTACGTAGTCTGTTGCTTCTTGCCTCGAGCAAGTCGTCATCGCGGGCGTTGTTGTCCTCACGTACGAGACCACAGCAAAGTAGTCTCGCGCCATGCAGGTCACCGCCGACATCGTTCGACTCCAGCTCGCCGAAACATTCGTGATCGCGCGAGAGTCGAACGACTGGGACGACGTCGTCCAGGTCGCGATCACGCACGGCGACCACGTGGGACGCGGTGAGGCAGCACCGATCGAGCGCTACGACGAGACCCCTGCTTCGGCCCTCGCCTTCATCGAGCAGCACGGTGCGCTCGTGGGCCACGACCCGTTCGACCTCGAGCAGGTCGGTGCCCGACTGGCAGAGATCCCGGGCGAGCACGCTGCCAAGGCGGCCCTCGACGGCGCCCTCCATGACCTCCAGGGAAAGATCCTCGGGGTGCCTGTCTGGCGCCTCCTCGGCCTGCCGCGGGTCGGGCCGCCGACATCGTGGACGATCTGGCTCGGAGACCCGGACGATATGGCCCGCCGCACGGAGAAGGTCGAAGGGAAATTCAGGCGACTGAAGCTGAAGCTCGGCGGAGCGGACGGCCTCGATGTCGAGCGCGTCAGCGCCGTGCGTTCCCGCACCGACCTCCCGCTCCAGGTTGACGTCAACGAGTGGTGGTCGCTTGACGAGGCTCTCGATGCGATCCCCCGGCTTGCCGAGCTTGGAGTTTCCTACGTCGAGCAACCGCTACCGGCCGGCGATCCAGGAGCGGAGGAGCTGAAGGCGCGTTCGCCGCTCCCGATCTATGTGGACGAGGATTGCCACACACTGTCGGACGTTGCGCGGTGCGCCGTGATAGCTGACGGAATCACGATCAAGCTCGCCAAGTCTGGCGGGATCCGCGAGGGGATCAGAATGGCCCACGCCGCGCGAGCCCTCGGCCTCGGAGTGATGGTGGGATGCATGGTCGAGTCCGGGATCGGTATCGCAGCCGGCTGCGTCATCGCCCCCCTCTGTGACCATGTAGACCTCGACGGAAACCTTCTTCTGGCCGAGGATCCCTGCCCCGGAGTGATGCTTGTGGACGGTTTTCAGATTCCGTCGGACGGCCCGGGTCTCGGTGTCGGCTAACCGCCCACGACGCCTGATGATCCTCGCCGAGGGCTACTCGGGCGATCCACACTGGGCAAAGACCATGAACGGCGTGCTGCGCTACGGGCAGGACGAGGTCGTTGCAATCCTCGATTCGACGCGTGTGGGAGGCGAGGAACGCGGAGTGCCGATCCTGGGAGACGTCGCCTCGGTGCTCCCGCTGCGTCCGGAGGCGGCGCTCGTCGGCGTCGCGACCGTTGGTGGGCGGTTCCCGCTCTCCTGGAGAGAGCTCCTGCGAGAGTGCATTCGGCAGGGAATCGGGATCGACAACGGCCTGCACGAGTTCATCGAGGACGATCCCGAGCTTGCCTCACTCGCGGCTGCGTCCGGTGCGACGCTGCGTGACCTGCGGCGGCCGCCCTCCGGTCTCGAGGTGGCAACGGGTGCCAATCTGGAGGTGCCGGGCGATATTGTTCTCACGGTTGGCTCCGACTGTGCGATCGGCAAGATGACCGTCTCGCTCGAGCTCGCCCGTGAGGCCGGGGAGCGTGGGATCTCCGCCCGGTTCGTCCCCACCGGACAGACCGGGATAGCGATCGCGGGCTGGGGCATTTCCGTGGACGCCGTCGTTGCGGACTTCATTGCCGGGGCCGCCGAGAGGCTCGTCGTCGAGGGGGGCCGGCGCGGGGGGGAGTTGCTTCTCGTCGAGGGCCAGGGATCGCTCTCGCATCCCGGGTACTCCGGTGTCACTCTCGGCCTCATCCACGGAGCCGCCCCTCACGCGTTCGTCCTGTGCCACATGGCGGGCGCAACCGAGATTGACGGCTATCCCGGTCACCCCTTACTCCCCCTGGCCGAGCTCGTGGAGCTGCACGAGCGGGTCTCGCTGCCCTGTCGGCGGGCGGCGGTCGCGTGTATCGCACTCAACACGCGAAACCTCGACGATAGCGGCGCTCGGGCGGCGGTCGCTGCTGCCGAGGCCGAGACGGGCCTCGTCGCAGACGACCCGCTCCGGTTCGGCTCCTCGCGGCTGCTCGACGCGCTGATCGAACATCTTGCCCGCCTGCCGGGACGCCGTTAGCCCGACTCCACGCCTGTGCATCAATACCCGCGCAAATCGGCCGATTCGGCGGTAGTGTTCGTCCTAGTAGTACTGGTGGTCAGCTGTGTGATCGGCTAGCGGGGGATGACGATGCGGAGAGCCGTGGGAGCGCTCATAGCGGGAGTGGCGCTCGCGGTAGCGGGAGCAGCGCCTGCGGCCGACATAGGCGCAAATGACGACACCGGGAAATGGACGACCGACTCGGGCTCCGTGTTCTTCTCCCGGATGGCAGAATCCGGCCTCAGACAGTCGGTGATGACCGTCAGGTGGACGCCGAGCGACCCGCTGTCGATCCCGAATGAGGATGCTCTTGGCCTCGCGATACAGACCGCGGAGCTGGCCGGGTTGAGGGTTGTGCTGGCGGTCTACCCCTATCCAACCAGGGAGATCGAGGCGGGCCTCGCCCGGCCCGCCGCTTTCGGTATCTGGCTCACCGGAGTTGCGACCCGATACCCGACCGTGAAGCAGTACGCGGTCATGAACGAGCCAAACCAACCGGCGTTCCTACGGCCGCAGTTTCGGGGCGATGGCTCGAATGTATCGGCCGCCATCGCGGGTTCCTTCCTCGCCGCAGGGTATGACGCGCTGAAGGCCGTGGATCAGACGATCGTCGTGGTCGGCCTCGGCCTCTCGCCGCGAGGCAACGACCAGCCGAACGCACCGAACAACATCTCGACCTCGCCCGTGCGTTTTCTCGCCGCCCTGGGAACCTGGTACCGCGCGAGCGGCCGTCAGCTCCCGCTCATGGACGGGATCGGCTTCCACCCCTATCCTGAGCGCGCCACCGATCCACTGACCCGGAGCTCCGCCTGGCCAAACGCCGGCTTCGCAGATCTCGGACGGATCAAGCAGGCGATCTGGGACGCATTCCGGGACACACCACAACCGACCACCATGAACGGTCTCCGGCTCTATCTCGACGAGGTCGGCTGGCAGGTCGCTACAGATGGGCTCCCCGGCTATGCCGGGGAGGAGAACGTGCCGGTCACCAACGTGACGACGCAGGCGGGAATCTATGCATCGCTCGTCCGGAGCGTTGCCTGCGACCCTCAGGTGGCGGAGTTGAACTTCTTCGGGTTCTACGACGATGCCGAGCGTGGAGGGTTCCAGGCGGCACTCCATCAGGTAGACGGCACGCCGAGGGCCTCTGCCGCAGCCGTGCGGGCCGCCATCACCGAGACCGCCACCGGGTGCGCGCACTCGGTGGCGCCGTGGTTTCCCGCTAGGAGGGTGATTGGTGCGGTCGCTCCGTCCTGGGTTGTCGTCGATCGCCGGACGATCCGTTTCTCCGCCGAGGCCGGCGAGGGCGCAAACATCGTCGCGTGCCTGCTCCCCGGGCGTCTCGGGGCCTCTGCGGCCGCGGCAGCGATGACGATACGTACGGCCGCGAGCATCGATTGCCACGGAGGAAAAGTGCTGCCCCACCGCCCGGCGGTCGGTACCTTGCGCAGGGTGGGGGCACTCGTACCGGCGACGGTCGGGGTGAGAGTCGTGGCAGAATCAAGTGACCGGCGCGTGAGGACTTTTTCGCGCACCGTCAGATAGCTGTGTACCGCCCTTGACAACGAACGTATGTTCGTGCATACTGACGAACATATGTTCGGTCGCGTACTTCTCGTTCTCACCGTCGCCGTCGTGGCCTGGGCGCTTTTCGCACGAGACTCGGATGCCGGAGGGTCGGCACGCTCGTACCGCGTTGAGCCTGGCGACACCCTCTGGTCGATTGCGGCCGCCTCCTACGGTGGCGACCCGCGAGACGGTGTCTGGAAGCTCCGTCAGCGGAATCACCTATCCGGCACCACAATCGGCCCGGGTCAGATACTCAGGCTCCCTTAGCCTACACCCGGCCGGCCGCGCTCTGTCCGAGTCCCGGGGGTTCGGCCGCCCGCCCGGGTAGACTCCCGCATCGTGGACTTAGACGTCGTGTTCCTCGGGACGTCGGGTTCGGCTCCCACCGCCCGTCGCGCCACCGCGGCAACGATCGTGCGACGTGGTGGCGACCGCCTGCTGATCGACTGCGGCGAGGGCACCCAGCGACAACTACTGCGCTCCGACGTAGGGCTCGTCGATCTCGAGGAGGTATTCCTCACCCACCTGCACGCCGATCACTATCTCGGCCTCCCCGGGATGCTCAAGACCTTTGCGTTGCGGGGTCGCGACGTGCCATTGACGCTCTATGGGCCGAGCGGGCTTCGCGAGCTTCTCGGCGTCCTGCGCCACGTTTTCGGAAGGGTCACGTACCCGATCGAGACGGTTGAGATCGGACCGGGAGACGTGCTCGCCCGCTCCGGCTATGAGATCCGGGCCTTTGCCGTTGACCATCGCACTTCGGCGGTGGGCTACCTGATTGCCGAGGCCGCGCGGCCAGGCCGCTTCGACGTCGGCGTTGCCGACGCACTGGGCGTGCCTTCCGGCCGCGAGCGCGGCGCGCTCCAGCGAGGCGACACCGTGACGCTTGCCGACGGCGAGACGATCCATCCCGGTCAGGTTCTCGGTCCCGAGCGCCCGGGCCGCTCGGTCGCCCTGAGCGGCGATACGGCGCCCGCTGCCACGGTGGTCGCTGCGGCGGAGGGTGCCGACCTCCTCGTCCACGAGGCGACCTTCTGCGCAGACGAGGTGCAGCGGGCGCGTGAGACCGGACATTCGACCGCCGGTGAGGCGGCGCTCGTCGCACAAGAAGCAGGCGTTCGGATGTTGGCCCTGACGCACGTGTCGAGCCGCTATCTGGGCGAAACTGCGGCAGAGGAGGCGCGGCAGCTCTTTCCCAACTCTGTCGTGCCGTCAGATTTCGACATCATCGAGATCCCGTTTCCGGAGCACGGTGAGCCGACACTTGTGCGCAGGGGTGGACGCCGGGGTCGCGCTCCGGTCGAGCCGGAGCCGACCCAGCCGTGAGCGTGCCGTCGGGGCCCGACTTCGACGCACGCGCCCGCAGCTACGACGCACTCCGGCCCGCTGACGCCGCCTGGTGGGAGCGCTTCGCCCTCCTCGTCCAGATCGGCGACCTCACCGGACGGCGCGTGCTCGACGTGGGCTGCGGTACGGGCCGACTCGCGGCGGCGCTCGCCGACAAGGCCCGGGCCAGGGTATGGGGTATCGACCTCAGCGAGGTAATGGTCTCCGTCGCCCGCGAGGCCGTTCCTGCATCGGTCGGCATCCGGCAGGGTGCAGCCGATCAACTGCCTTTCCGTGACGGATGGTTCGACCGGGTGACAATGTCGCTCGTCGTCCACCTCCTCGACCGGCCGCCTGCCTTTGTCGAGACCCGCCGGGTGGTGTCGGCCGACGGACGGATCGCGATTGCCACGTTCCATCCGGATCACTTCACCACGTACTGGCTCAATCCGTTCTTTCCGTCGATCCGCGCAACCGACGAAGTGCGGTTCCCGTCGGGGCCGACCCTCGAGTCCGAGTTGGTCGAGGCGGGATTCCCTCATGTCGAGACCAGGCGACTGATCACGGAGATCATCCTCGAACGGGACGAGGCCCTCGCACGTATCCGGGGCCGCCACATCTCCACCTTCGACCTCCTGCCGCCCGACGAGATCGAAGACGGCACGGCGCGGGCCGAGCGAGAGTTGCCAGAGCGCATCGTAACCCGACTCGACCAGCTGATCGTCGTCGGGTGCGCAGGGTGACCTCCCGGGTGCCGCCGTCGGCTTCATCCCGTATAGTGAGGGACGACCCTTTAAACCGGCCCGGAGAGGCCGGAAAGGAGCACGTTGGGAAAGCACGCCCCGGGCCAGACGGCGCCGAAGATCTTGCTCGACTCCGCTGCAATCGCGCGGACGCTCTCGCGGATAGCACACGAGCTGATCGAGCGTAACGCCGACCTCGAGAACCTTGCGCTCGTCGGAATCCACACGCGTGGTGTGCCGATCGCCGGCCGTCTGCGAGCGCTCGTCGCCGAGCGGTCAGGCGTTCTCGTCGATACGGGAGCCGTGGACATCACCTTTCACCGCGACGACGTGCTCGCCCGTGGTGGCGGCTCGCCCCTCCACGCACAGCCCGTCGTCCGCGGTACCGAGCTCGATTTCTCCCTCGAGGGAAAGACGGTCGTGCTCGTAGACGACGTCCTCTACACCGGCCGCACCATCCGGGCTGCAATCGATGCCCTGCTCGAGTACGGCCGCCCCGCGCGGGTACAGCTGGCCGTCCTCGTAGACCGCGGGCATCGTGAGCTTCCGATTCGCCCCGACTACGTCGGCAAGAACGTCCCGACCGCGACCAGCGAGCGAGTGAGCGTCGAGCTTGGTGAGACCGACGGCCACGATCGTGTCGTGCTTGCCGGGAGCTTCGATGACTGAGGTGGCAGCGGTGCAGCTTGCCGCACTTCGCGAGGACTATGACATCAAACCGCGCAGACACCTGCTCGGTATCTCCGATCTCGGCCGGGAAGACATCGAGCGCCTTCTCGGGACTGCTGCGACGATCTCACGCTCACTCGACCGCGAGGTCAAGAAGCTGCCGGCGCTCCGCGGCCGCCTCATCATCAACGTCTTCTACGAGTCGTCTACGCGAACCCTCTCGAGCTTCGATCTCGCCGCCAAGCGCCTCTCGGCCGACACGATGGCAGTTCGATCCTCGGGATCGTCGGCCGACAAGGGCGAGTCACTGAAGGACACGGCATTGACGCTCGCGGAGTACGACCCCGACGTGATCGTGATCCGGCACCCGCACATCGGCGCCCCGAGCCTCGTGGCGCGCGCGACGCACGCCCACGTTGTCAACGCGGGGGATGGGAAACACCAGCACCCGACGCAGGCACTTCTCGACCTCTACACGATGCGCGAAGCCCTCGGCCGACTCGAGGGGCTCCACGTCGCGATCGTTGGCGACGTGCTCCACTCGCGGGTTGCCCGTTCTCTGATCGAGGCTCTCACCCTCGTCGGTGCGAGGACGACTCTTGTCGGCCCGCCGACCCTCATTCCCCGGGGTATCGAGCAGATGGGCTGTGAGGTGTCCACCGCGATCGGCGACATCGAGGCCGCCGATGTCGTCTACGTGCTGCGGATGCAGCAGGAGCGTATGGGTGCGGGCGCAGCGTTCGTCCCTTCGCTGCGCGAGTACGCCGCCGAGTGGGGAGTGACCCCGGGGCGGCTGCGTCCGGGGCAGATCGTCATGCACCCGGGCCCCATGAACCGCGGTGTCGAAATCGATCCGCGCGTCGCCGACTCCGACGTCTCTCTGATCAGCGCGCAGGTGCGCTCTGGCCTCGTCGTGCGGATGGCCGTTCTCTACGACCTGCTCGCCGGCGGCCCGACCGGCGACGGGCTCCCTCTGGAGGTTGCATGACGCTCTTCTGGCCTGACGGGCCGGGCGACAGCCTGGCGATCCGCAGCGCGCGTGTCCTCGATCCTGCAACGGGAATCGACGGCGCCTTCGACGTCACGATCGAGGATGGCGTCATCACGGCGCTCGTGCCAGCGGCCGAGCCGGCGCACGGTCTCCTGCTTGCGCCCGCCTTTGTTGACCCACACGTCCATCTCCGTGTACCCGGCCGTGAGGACGAGGAGACGATCGCGACGGGCACGGCAGCCGCAGCAGCGGGCGGCTACTGCGCCATCCTCGCGATGCCGAACACCGATCCGGTCGTGGATTCGGCTGCGGTGCTCGGTGCGTTGATCGAGCAGGCGCGCGAGGACGCCGTCATCCCGACCGGTTTCATGGCGTCGATCTCGAAGGGCCAGAGGGGCGAGGAGTTGACCGAGATGGTCGAGCTCGCGCGCCTCGGCGCGGCCGGTTTCACAGACGACGGCTTTCCGGTGGTCTCGGCCGGCCTGATGCAACGCGCCCTCCAGTACAGCGCTGTCGCCGGCAGGCTGCTGACGCTCCACGAGGAGGAGCCGACGCTCTCCCGGGACGGACAGATGAACGAGGGCCCGGTGTCAGCGGCGCTCGGCCTCGCCGGCTGGCCGTCGGTTGCCGAGTCCGTGATGATCGAGCGCGACTGCTCCATTGCCGCATATCTGCAACGCCCTCTGCATATAATGCATCTCACAGCGCGGGAATCGGTCGCGGCAGTGCGTGCAGCCCAGGCCCGTGGCGTTGCCGTTACCGCCGAGGTCTCCCCGCACCACCTCTGCCTGACCGACGAAACCGTGCGCACCCTCGACACCAACCGCAAGATGAACCCGCCGCTTCGCTCGGAGGATGATCGGCAGGCGCTCATAGAGGGCCTCCGCGACGGCACGATCGCCTGCATCGCGACCGACCACGCGCCGCACGCCCGGCACGAGAAGGAGACCCCGTTCGAGGAGGCGGCCTTCGGTGTCACGGGCCTCGAGACCTCGTTCGCCGCGATCTACACCTTCCTCGTGGAGACCGGTGAGCTCGATCTCGACCTCGTGCTCGAGCGGATGTCTACCGGCCCGGCGCGCGTGTTCGGTCTGCCCGTGCCCCGGATCGCCGTCGGTGAGCGCGCGAACCTCGCCCTGATCGACCTCGATGCCGACTGGCGCGTGACCGAGGGCGGCTTCCGGTCGAGGTCAACGAACTCCTGGCTCCTCGGAGAGACGCTGCATGGCGTGATCGTGAAGACGATCGCCGATGGCAGGGTGGTGTACGCGGCATGAGCGCCGGCTACATCGCACTCGAGGATGGGACAGTGCTCGCCGGCCGGTCGGTCGCCGCGCCGGGCATCGCGTTCGGCGAGGCGGTCTTCACCACCGCGATGACGGGCTATCAGGAGACGGTCACCGATCCGAGTTTCGCCGGCCAACTCGTCACCTTCACCGCACCGATGATTGGCAACTACGGCGTGGACGACGGGCGTCTCGAGTCTCCGCAGCCCTGGGTCAAGGGAGTGCTGATGCGCCGGTGTGGCGGCATGGCGTGGGCCCAGTGGCTCGCAACGCACGGCATCGTCGCTCTCGAGGATGTAGACACGCGCATGCTGGTGCTCCGGATCAGGGAGGCGGGTGCCATGCGGGCTGCGGTTGTCGGCGACGAGGGTGAGCTGAACGCGGCCGCGGCGATCGACCTGATCAGACAGCAGCCAGCGATGGAGGGCCAGGCGCTCGTCTCGGCCGTCTCGTCGGTTGCACCCAGGCAATTCAACGAAGACGGCCGCGTACGCGTCGCTGTCGTGGACTACGGCGCGAAGGCGTCGATCATGCGCCGTCTGCAGCGTGCGGGAGCGTCGGTCACGGTGGTTCCCCATGCGGCCGTCGCCGACGACCTCGCCGGCTACGACGGCGTGCTGCTCTCGAACGGGCCCGGTGACCCGGAGCCGCTCGTAGAAGAGGTTGCGGCGATCCGCGACCTCCTTGGGCGCACGAGCGTCCTCGGCATCTGCCTGGGACACCAGTTGCTCGGGCTCGCCACCGGACATGAGACGTACAAGCTCTCGTTCGGCCACCGGGGTGCGAACCACCCGGTACTCGAGCGCGCCACGGGCCGCGTTCTCGTCACGAGCCAGAACCACGGGTTCGCCGTTGCCGCGACCGACGACCGCGAGGCGACCTACGTCTCGCTCTACGACGGCACCGTCGAGGGGTTCGACTACCCGGAGCTGAATGCCCGCTCCGTCCAGTTCCATCCCGAGGCAGGTCCGGGCACGCATGACGCATGGCCGATCCTCGAGCGCTGGGTCGAGGGCCTGCAACCCGCCTGATGCCGCGCCGCACGGATATTTCGTCGATCTGCCTGATCGGCTCCGGCCCGATCGTGATCGGGCAGGCCTGCGAGTTCGACTACGCGGGTTGCCAGGCGCTGAAGGTGCTGCGTGAGGACGGATTTCGCACGATTGTCATCAACTCGAATCCCGCCACGATCATGACCGACCCGGGCTTCGCCGACCGCACGTATATCGAGCCGCTGGACGTTGCCGGTGTCACCGACGTCCTCCGGCGCGAGCGTCCCGATGCGCTCCTGCCGACGCTCGGAGGGCAGACCGCGCTCAATCTTGCGATCGAGCTGGCAGAGACGGGCATCCTCGAGGAGCTCGGCGTCGAGCTGATCGGCGCCCGGGTGGACGTGATCCGGAGGGCCGAGGATCGCTCGCTCTTCCGCGACGCAGTCGAGAGCTGCGGCCTCCGCACACCGCGCTCACAGATCGTCACCTCCCTCGACCAGCTCGGCGAAATACCCGCGCCGGCGGTGGTACGGCCCGCATTCACCCTGGGCGGGCACGGCGGTGGCTTTGCGGAGACGGAGGAGGAGCTGCGGGCCGTGGTGGAACGGGGGCTGCGAGAAAGTCCGATTACGCAGGTTCTGGTCGAGGAGTCGATCCGGGGCTGGGACGAGTACGAGCTCGAGGTGATTCGCGACCTCAACGACAACGTGGTGATCGTGTGTTCGATCGAGAACCTCGACCCGATGGGCGTGCACACGGGCGACTCGGTCACGGTCGCCCCGCAGATGACGCTCTCCGACGAGGCCTACCAGGAGTTGCGTGACGCCTCGGTAGCGATCATCAGAGCGGTCGGAGTCGAAACGGGCGGCTCCAACATCCAGTTTGCCCGTCACCGCGAGACAGGCGACGTCCGTGTGATCGAGATGAATCCACGCGTATCGCGGTCGTCTGCACTCGCCTCGAAGGCGACCGGCTATCCGATCGCCAAGGTGGCGGCGAAACTGGCCGTCGGCTACACCCTGGACGAGATCCCGAACGACCTCACGAAGACGACGCCGGCGAGCTTTGAGCCGACTCTGGACTACGTCGTCGTCAAGTTCCCAAGATTCGCGTTCGAGAAGTTCCCGGGCGCCGACACGACACTCGGCACCCAGATGAAGTCGGTCGGCGAAGCGATGGGGATCGGCCGTACCTTCACGGAGGCGTTCCTCAAGGCGTTCGGCTCTCGTGAGCTCGACCCCGGCTCTGCCACCCCCTGGGCGACGTTCGATGACATCCCCGACGGCGTGCATCCCTGGTTCAAGGATCAGCTCGCCCATGCACGGCGAGAGCTGTCGTCGCTCGACATCCTCCGCGCCAAGCGCGCGGGTTGGGGTGACGACTCGATCGGTGCGGCGTGGGGCACGAGCGGAGACGACGTGCGGCGCGTGCGGAAGGCGAAGGGGATCAGGCCCTCGTACCGGCGAGTGGACTCGTGCGCGGGCGAGGTAGACGCGGGGTCGAACTACTACTACTCGACCTGGGGCGAGGAGGACGAGGCGCTCCCCGCGGCGACGAAGCCGCGTGTCGTGATCATCGGCTCGGGCCCGAACCGGATCGGCCAGGGGATCGAGTTCGACTACTGCTGTGTTCATGCAGTGCAGACATTTCGCTCGCTCGGCTACGAGGCGGTGATGATCAACTGCAACCCGGAGACGGTGTCCACGGACTATGACACCTCCGATCGGCTGTACTTCGAGCCGCTCTCGCCCGAGGAGGTGCTCGCCGTCCTCGACCGGGAGCTTCCCGAAGGCGTCATCACGCAGTTCGGAGGCCAGACGCCGCTACGCCTCGCACGCCACATCGAGGCTGCGGGGTACAGGATCATGGGAACGCCGCTGACGGCGATCGATCTGGCCGAGGATCGTGAGTTGTTCGGGGCGCTTGCCGAGAGGCTTGGTATCCGCTGTCCTCCGTGGGCGACGGTGGAGGGGGCAGACGAGGCTCTCGCTGCTGCGACCGAGATTGGCTATCCCGTCCTTGTCCGTCCGTCGTACGTGCTTGGCGGCCGTGCGATGCGGGTCTGTTACGACGACGCACAACTCCGCAGCGCGATGAGCGCCGTCTCTGGCTCTGTCCTTGTCGATCGGTTCGTCGAGAACGCGATCGAAATCGACGTCGATGCACTCTGTGACGGTGAGGACGTCTATATCGCCGCCGTCATGCAGCACGTGGAGGAGGCCGGCGTCCACTCCGGTGACTCCTCCTGTGTGCTGCCTGCCCAGTCGCTCACCCTCGCAAATACACTCGAGGTAGAGCACATCGTCAAGCGCCTGGCACCCGCACTCGGCGTCGTCGGTCTCCTGAACATCCAGCTTGCGATCGCCGACTCCACCGTGTACGTGCTCGAGGCGAACCCGCGTGCGTCGCGCACCGTTCCATTCGCGTCCAAGGCAATCGGTATCAACCTCGTCGAGGCTGCGTGCAAGCTTGCTGCGGGGCAGACGCTTGCCGACCTCAACCTCCCTCCACCCAGGCCCCAGCAGGTGAGCGTGAAGGCGGCCGTTCTGCCCTTTGCCCGGTTCCCGGGCGCCGATGCCGTGCTCGGGCCCGAGATGCGGTCTACGGGTGAGGTGATGGCGAGCGCATCGGATCTGCCCACTGCGTTTGCAAAGGCCGAGCGAGCCGCGGGACGGCCGCTCCCGGCTAAAGGAGCCGCTTTTCTCTCCGTCAACGACAACGACAAGTCGAGCGTCGTCTCGATCGCAGCAGCGCTCGCGGGCCTCGGATTCGAGCTCATGGCCACGGACGGCACTGCCAGAACTCTGCGTGCCGCAGGCCTCGAAGTGGGGGAGGTGGCAAAAGTCGCAGAGGCGGCCGCAGACGAGCAGACGGTCGTAGACCTGATTGCCGAGGGGCGGTGCGACCTGATCATCAACACGCCGCAGGGTTCGGGTGCTCGTGCGGATGGGTACAGGATTCGCGAGGCCGCGCTCGGTGCCCGGGTGCCGTGTATCACGACGATCGCAGGAGCGGCAGCGGCCGTCCACGCGATTGCAAACGCCCGGTCGGAGATAGCGCTCTCGCTCCAGGAGCGCATCGGGACGGTGGTATGACCGGTCCGGTCTCCGGCGCGAGCGGGGAGGCAGTTCGGGTCACCGGGAAGGAGACGATCGGTCCCTACACGTTGCTGCGGGTCGCATCCGCAACGATCGAGGCGGGTGTTCCCGGACAGTTCTTCATGTTGCACCCGCCCGGCCACGTTCTGCCACGGCCGATGTCCCTCTGCTTCGCGGAGTCCGGCGAGCTCTGTTTCCTGATCGACCCGATCGGGCCCGGGACGCGGACGCTCTGCGATCTCTCGACCGGCGATGCCCTGCACGTGCTCGGCCCGCTCGGCAATGGCTTCGACCTCACCGTGGCGCACCCACTCATCGTCGGTGGTGGCATCGGAGTAGCCCCGTTCCCCTTTGTTGCCCGTACCCTCGGTGGCCCTCCCGCGATACTTGGCTTCCGCTCCGCGCACCACGCCGAGGCTGCCGCGCTCGTGCCGGGCGCCGAGGTGGTTCTCGATCCCGTGCTCGTGACCTCGCTGTTGCCGGATGACCCGATGGACGTGCTCGCCTGTGGCCCGGAGCCGATGCTCGAGGCGGTGCGACGGCGCGCGCCCCGTGCGCAGCTCGCCTGGGAGGCGCCGATGGGGTGCGGTTACGGTGCCTGCTATGGCTGCGTCGTCGAGGTAGACGGTCGGCTGCAGCGCCTCTGTATTGCGGGCCCGGTGCTTCGCGCACCGTGACGGTCATGCTCGTCAACGGGAGCGGATGCCTCGATGCCCTGGCAGCACCGGGCGTTGCAGCCCAGCTCGACGCGTTCGTGACGAAGACGATCACTCCCGAGCCTCGCGAGGGGAACCCGCCCGTCAGGATTGCGGAGACGGAGTCCGGAATGCTCAACTCGATCGGGCTGCAGGGCCCGGGAATCGACGCGTTCCTCTCGGACACGTTGCCGGCGCTCGCCGCACAGGGACTCCGCATCTGGGTGTCCGTCGGCGGCTTCTCTGCTACCGACTATGCCGGTATCTGCGAGCGTCTCGACGGACGGCCCGAGGTCGAGGTGATCGAGCTGAACCTCTCGTGCCCGAATGTCGAGGAGGCGCCCGAGTCGTCGGCCCAGATCGTCGCAGCCTGTCGTCCAGAGACGACCCGGCCTCTGTACGCCAAGCTGTCTCCGGCTACCTCGGATATTGCCGAGTCGGCCCGGGCCGTCGTTGCCGCCGGAGCCGACGGCCTGACCCTCGTGAACACCCTTCGTGGGATGGCTCTCGACCCGCTCACGCTGAGGCCGAAGCTCGCCCGCGGGTTCGGCGGCTACTCCGGGCCTGCGCTCCGACCGGTCGCGCTTGCCTGTGTGTCGGCATGTGCTCGGGCGGTGGACGTACCCATCGTCGGACTTGGCGGCGTCTCTTCGGGACAGGACGCGCTCGAGCTCGTGGCAGCAGGAGCAAGCGTTGTCTCTCTGGGCACAGTGCTGTTTTCAGATCCGACGGCTCCAGAGCGTATCCGGAGAAGCCTCCGGCACGAGGCCACGATACGGGGATACGCCGATGCGCTCGCGGCTCGGGGCATTGCCAATAGTATATGACCGGAATCCGCTGCAAATGAGCGAAAAGAGGTTCTACTTGACCGCACGCGCCAAATTGCTAAGGTCTTGTGTCCATGGTCGAGACGAAGATTCAGGTGCAGGCACCCGCCCGGTCACTCGACCAGAGGATGGAAGCACTGCAGCGTGCAAACGACATTCGGATCCGGCGAGCGCGGCTGAAAAAGGATCTAAAGGATGGCACCGTCCAGATCGAGAATGTTCTCCTCGACGCCCCCGAGTACGTTTCGACCGCGAAGGTGTTTGACATGCTCATGGCCGTCCCGAAGTTCGGCCGTGTCAAGGCCGCACGTCTCCTGAACCAGTGCAGGATCAGCCAGTCGAAGACTGTCGGCGGCCTCTCGGAACGTCAGCGCGCTGAACTCGTGTCGCTGTTCAATCGATAGCGCCTGCGGCTGGCTGCGTGAGTCCCGCTCCTGTCTTCGTCATCACCGGCCCGTCAGGGGCCGGCAAGGGAACGCTGATCAGGACGCTCGTCGAGCGGATTCCGGCTCTCGAGGTAGCGATCTCCGCCACGACGCGTCCACTTCGGCCCGGTGAGACGGACGGCGTGGAATATCACTTCCTCGCCGAGAACGACTTCGGGAAAAAAATTGTGGATGGCGCCTTCCTCGAGCACGTCGAGTACGTCTCCGGCAAGCGATACGGGACTCTGCGATCAGAGATCGTCCGGGTTGCAGACGCGGGCCGGGTCTGCGTTCTCGAGCTCGAACTGGACGGTGCGCTGCGGGTGCAGCAAGACGTGCCCGGAAGCGTGACGCTCTTCATCGCAGCACCGGTCGAGGAGCTCGAGCGACGACTGCGCGATCGTGCCACCGAGTCCACCGGTGAGATCGGCGACCGCATCGAGCTCGCCCGCAGACAACTCGAACAGGCCCACAGATTCCGGTACATGGTACGTAACGACGACGTTACCCGCGCTGCGGGAGCGCTGTGTGCCATCGTCGAGCGAGAGCTCGAGTTCGCAGCTATACTTGCAACCTCGTGATTGAACCTCGCATCGATGACCTTCTGGAGCATGTCGATTCGCGCTACGCACTCGTCATCGTTGCGGCCAAGCGCGCCCGGCAGATCAACAACTATCACCATCAACTCGGTGAGGGAATGGGCTTCGACGGAGCCCCGCCACCGCTGATCGAGTCGAGGTCGAAGAACTACCTTACGATGGCGATGGAAGAGATAGCCCAGGGCAAGATCCGCTACACCTCGCCCGCCGCCTAGCGGCACAGCCCGGCCTAGCTGCGATCGTCAGAAGGGCGTTTGCCTGTTACCGCGCCGGATGACGAAGTTCACGGTTGCCCTACACCTATCGACGCCGACGCCACCGAAGCTGTTGGCTATCAGGGTGACCCGCATCGTGCCGAGGCCGTTGGAGTTGAGCTGGCCCGTCAGGGTGAGGCGCCCGATGTATCCGCCAGAGCGAGCACTAAAAGAGTAGTTCAGCCGATTCCGCGAGAGCGCATGCCGGACGGTGCTGGTCGCAGAAAACGCCCGGACGTTGGCCTCGTTTGTGGCCGAGTCCACACACGCCATGAACACCTGGACGCTTTTCGCCGTCACCAAACCATTATTGACCGAGAGAAGAATCGTCTGATGGAGAGGAACTCCGTCTGAGAGCGTTATTTTGACTCCACTCCACAGAGCGATGCCGGATGGAGCGGCGCTGGAAGCGACGGCACCCGTGACGAAGACTGCGAGCATGCAAAGAAGTACGATTGACCGCGATGCTAAACGCCTCATACGGGTAGGATACCGGACCCGGCAGCTGTTTGCCACCTGCCGACGGCAGCGGCGAGAGTCCGAAGCTGGTCGTCTGTCAGGTTGCGCGGGTGGTCGTTGAGCGCCCTGCAGGCTGCGTGGGAGCAGATAACCTTCGAAGAACAGCATCAGAGGTCCCTCCGGCTGCCACGCCCGGGCGAAGGAGCGCTTCTCACCAGGCCGAAGCTCGCGATTTCTTCGCTCGCAGAGCAGGTCGAGATGTGTATCTGCGATCACGGTGGAACTACACGGCTTCTCTTTCCGGAGCTGGGCTTTCGCGGGCCGCGCGGCCACGTCGTTCACGAATTATCGGCACACTAGGCCGGTGGCACGGATCATTCTGGGAATTACCGGCGGCATCGCGGCATACAAGGCGTGCGAGGTCATCCGCCTCCTGATTGGCGCAGGCCACGAGGTGCTGCCTTTGCCGACCCGTGGTGCCGAGCGATTCGTTGCCGCCGAGACGTTTGCCGCGCTCGCCCGCACGCCCCTCACGAACGATCTCTACCCACACCTCACCCGCGCCGACCTCATCGTGGTAGCGCCGCTGACCGCACACACGATGGCCCGTCTCGCACATGGCCTCGCCGACGACCTCCTCACCGAGACTGTCCTCGCGCACGACGGGCCGATCGTCGTTGCGCCCGCGATGAACACGCGGATGTGGGAGCACCCCGCCACGCAGGCAAATCTCGCGCTGCTGAGGGCGCGAGGGGTGGAGATTGTCGGGCCCGAGCGCGGCGATCTCGCCGAGGGCGAGGTCGGTGTCGGGCGCATGGCCGAACCTGCCGAGATCGTGGCGTGCGCCGAGGTTCTCCTACGGCCGTCGAGCGCGCTCGACGGCCTCGATGTCGTGGTGACGGCAGGGGGGACGCGGGAGCCGATCGACTCGATTCGCTTCATCGGCAACCGCTCTTCGGGGCGGATGGGAATCGCCATCGCCGTCGAGGCGCGCAGACGAGGCGCTCGCGTGACGCTCCTTGCGGCAAATGTCACCGTGCCGCTGCCGGTGGGGGTGGAGGTGATCGAGACCTCGACGGCCGCAGACCTCGAGCGCGAGGCGCTAGCCCACGGCGGTGCCGACGTGATCGTGATGGCCGCAGCCGTGGGCGACTATCGCGCGGAAGCTCCGATAGACGGGAAGCGCGCGAA
The DNA here is from genome assembly GCA_037139935.1 of Thermoleophilia bacterium. Taxonomy (GTDB): domain Bacteria; phylum Actinomycetota; class Thermoleophilia; order Gaiellales; family Gaiellaceae; genus Gaiella. The sequence continues at coordinate 49,226 of JBAXFL010000001.1, forward strand.
GGACGGCGCGGTCTGGAACGTCGCTCTCGCGCCGACCCCGGACATCGCGGAGGCGCTCGGCAAGCAGCGTTCGGCCGCACAGGTCTTTGTTGCATTCGGCGCCGAGCACGGGACTGCGGGCCTCGAGCGCAAGCGCATGATGCTCGTCGAGAAGAACGTGAATCTCGTCGTCTACAACGACGTGGGGGGTGACGGCATCGGCTTCGACACCGCCGACAACGAGGTCACGCTTGTCACGGCAGCGGGGGACCGCCACGTTCCGCGAGCGCCGAAGGCACTGATTGCGATAGCCGTCCTCGACGAGGTCGAAACGCTGCTCGACCAACGCTGACGATCCATCCGGAGAGGCGCTCGGCATCGCCTACTTCCGGATCGCACACCGGTCTACTGCTGAGGCAGAGTTTCGCAAGCTTCTCGAGCTCTCGCCGGTGGACGAGCATGCCCACTACGCCCTTGGGCGCTCGCTCACGCAACAGGGGGTGAACCTGCCGCACTACTCTCCGTCGAGGTCTGCGAGCAGCGTCGCATAGCGACGGAATTCCCGTGTGGCCTGTCGCGTGAACTCGTTTGCGTACGCGGTGGAGGCATCGTCGTCGAGCGACCGTGCGTAGCTCTCGCGGATGTCGAGCAGCCTGTCGGCGATCGCGTCCACCACGAGTTGGTAGTCGCCGTAGGCATCCTCGGCCGACTCCGCCGAGGCCGAGTTCCACGCTGACTCGGCCTCGATTGCTTCGGCGAGGAGGGCGGCGGCGTCTTCGCGAAAGAGGTCGAGTTGGCGCTCCACGAGGTCGTGAAAGCGCCCGTGGCGCCGGAGCCTCACGTGACCTCCTCGTAGAGCGCGAGGTGGGCAGCGGCGGCGTTGTCCCATGTGAGTGCGTCGCGCGCTCGAGCAGCGCCGGCGCGCGCCTGGGCGAGTTCGTCAGGATTTCGGAGCAACAGGCGAATGGCAGCCGACAGGCCCGCTACATCGCCCGGGGGCACGACGCAGCCGGCCCCGAATGCGCCGACGATCTCCCCGAGTCCCCCGACGTCGTACACGACTGCGGGTACACCTGCGCCGAGCGCCTGCAGGAGCGCCCCCGACTGGTCGAGCTCGGCGCTGTACGGGAATGCCGCGATCGTTGCTGCACCGAGAGCGAGTTCGATCTCGGTCTCGCTCAGGTAGCCGAGCCGCCATTCGGCCCGACTGTCCGCTGCGGCACGCAGTCCGTCGAGGGGGATGCGAGCGTCTCCCGCGACGAGGAGTCGCGCACCCGTGACGGCGAGCACGGCCTCGACGGCATCCGGAAGGCCCTTGTATTGCCGGATCACGCCGAGCGCCAGCACCGTCTGACCGTCGTCTGTGCGCGCCGGATCGCTCCGGAAGACCGGGTGGGGGATGACGCACAACTTTTCTTCGGGTACGCCGAAAGCGGCGAGGGTGCGGCGGCCGCTCTGGCTGTGCACGACGATGCGATCGAAGCGATGGAACAGGCGTCTCCAGGTCCGCGTGTGGTGGGCCGTCCGACGGGGCAACAGGTCGTGGGCTGTGAACACGAGCGGCGCTCGTGCTCGTAGGAGCCACGCGTCGGCGTCGGGCGAAGCAGCCCACTGCAGATGAACGACGTCGCACGAGGACAGTCCCAGACGCGTCAGCGCAAGCGGATGCTCGAGGGCCTTGACGGCAAGGCGGGGCCGCGTCCGGCCAATGCCGGTAGAGACGCGGTAGAGGCTGTCGTCCATCGTGTACCCCACCGGGGCCGGCACGGCGCCGAACCTGAAGCGAGAGGTGAGGAGATGCACGTCGGCACCGTGGCGCGACAGCGCCTCCGAAAGTGCGTGATCGTACGGGGGCGTGTAGGCGGGCGGATCGGCGATGACGACGCGCATACCACGTCTACCGTAGAGAAGCCGGCGGGTGTCCCACCCCCTCGGAGCGGTAAAACGCCATTGTCGGCCACAGCCGGCCATCTCTACGTGCAGAATGCTGCCATGGCACCATCGCTTGCGAGCGCCGATCAGGTGCCGACCGATTTCGACGAGGCGCGAGCGCAGTTTCCGGCGCTCGAGCGGATTGCGTACCTCAACGCAGGCACGTTCGGCCCGCTCTCCCGCGTAACGGTGGACGCCGTGAAGGACGCACTCGAGCGCGACTTCACCGAAGGCCGGAGTGGTATGCCGTACTTCGAGAGCGTTCTCGAAGGCCGCGCGGCCGTCAGGACGCTCCTGGCTTCTCTCGTCGGCGCCGAGGCAGATAGCGTTGCCCTCACGGGGAGCACGACCGACGGGTGCAACATTGTGGTCGCGGGGCTCGACCTCGGCCCCGGCGACGAGGTCGTGACAACGACAGAGGAGCATTTCGGGCTTCTCGGCCCACTCGAGGTGTCGGGCGCGCGTGTGGTCGTAGCAGCCCCCGATCCCGACGCGATCCTCGCAGCGGTCACCCCGCGAACGAAACTTTTGGCCCTTTCGCAGGTGCTCTGGACAACAGGGCGCACCTTGCCCGTCCGCGCACTGCGCGAGGCGAGTGGTGTTCCCATCCTGGTGGACGGAGCTCAGTCGGTCGGCGCGATCCCGGTCGATGCCACCGGCATCGACTTCCTCACCATCTCGGGGCAGAAGTGGCTGTGCGGCCCCGACTCGACCGGTGCCCTCGTGGTGGCCGAGCCCGAGCGGCTGCGCGTTGCCTCGCCGAGCTACTTCTCGCAGGCCGGCCACGAGAGCGATGGGACGTTCGTGCGCCGCCCGGGAACCGCACGGTTCGATCCGAACTGGTGGTCGCCGTCCTCACTCGCAGGCCTCAGCGCAGCGCTCGGAACGCGGCCGGCCTGGGCGTTCGACCATGCGGCTGCCGTGGCCGAGCGGTGCCGCACGCTCCTCGGCGAGGTCGTCGAGGTCGCCACGCCGCCCGACCCTTCCACCATCGTGTCGTTCAGGGTCACGCGCGAGCCCGCGGAGGTGGTCCGGGAGCTGCACCTTGCGGGAGTGCACGTGCGCGAGATCCCCGGAGCCGGTCTCGTGCGGGTCTCCTGCGGCTGGTGGACGTCGGACGGCGACGTCGACCGTCTCGTTGCTGCTCTGACTCCGTGAGGGCGGGAGCGTGCCCGTGCCGGGCCGTCTCCTACTCGGCTGCCGGGCCGGTACGCGATGTGCTCGTCTGCCACTGCAACGCCTGTGTGCAAGCGACCGGCGGCCCCTGGGCGGCGTCCGCGGTAGCACGGCCGGACATCGTCGTCAGCGGGGAGGCTGCGCTTGACTGGGAACGCGCGCCCGTCTCGCAGCACGCGGGGAGCCGGGGCCGCTGTCGGACGTGTGAGACCGTGGTGTTCTGGGATGCGCCCGGCCTCACAACGGTGTCGTTTGCAGCAGCCACGCTGTCCGATGCGTCCGGCCTCGAGGTCTTCGGGCACATCTGGGTAGACGAGGACGCCACGTTCACCGGTGCCGGCGATGTCGGCTCTTTCTACCCCGGCGGCCTTCCTGCATGGGTCGTCGTGCCCTGGAGGGGCCGAACAGCCCGAGTCTGAACCCACTCTCGCCCGCGGGTCTATCCCGTGGGCACCGGCAGTCCGAGCGTCCCGGCGATCGGCCGGAGCGCAGCTACGACGTTCGTGATGTGCGCGTCGATTTCGAGGCCGAGCAACTCCGCGCCCGCATAGACCTCGTCCCGGTGGACACCGGCTGCAAACGACGGCTGCTTCAGCTTCTTGCGCACGGACTTCGGTTCCAGCCCCTCGAGGCCGGTGGGCCGCACGAGACCGCAGGCATGGATGAAGCCGGAGAGCTCGTCACACGCAAAGAGCGTTCGCTTGAGCGGTGTGTCCCGCGGCATCGCAAGGTGCTCGGCGTGCGAGAGCACGGCCTCGATCACGACCTCCGGATACCCCTCCTCGCGGAGGATCGGCGCACCGTCCTGTGGGTGCTTGTCGAGCGTGGGATGAACCTCGTAGTCGAAGTCGTGCAGCAGAGCGGTACAGCCCCACAGTTCCTCGTCTTCGCCGAAGTGTCTCGCGTACCACCGCGTCGACGCCTCGACGGCCAGTCCATGCCGGAGCAGAGACTCGCTCGTCGTATAGCGAGTGAGAGTCGCCCACGCGTTGTCTCGGGTCACGTCCACAGCACCGGTACGATAGCGCGCGCCCCATGCAGTCGTTTGTCATCCAGGGCGGTCGCCCGCTCTCCGGCACTATCCGTGCATCCGGAAACAAGAACGGCGCGCTGCCGATTCTCGCCGCGACCGTGCTTGCCTCGGATGTGGTCGAGCTGTCAAACCTGCCGCGGATTCGTGACGTGGAGGTGATGGTCGAGCTGCTCGTCGATCTCGGAGCCGACGCCGTCTGGACGGGCCCGAACGAGGTGCGCGTTGACAGCTCCGGCATCTCGAAGACCGAGCTCGACCCCGATCTCTGTCGTGAGATACGGGCCTCCTTTCTTCTTGCCGGCCCGCTGCTCGCACGGTTTGGCCGTGCCCTCGTGCCGCCGCCCGGCGGCGATGTGATCGGACGCCGTCGGCTCGACACCCACATTCACGCGTTTGCCGAACTGGGTGTCACGCTGGAGGTCAACGGGGCCTACGACCTGCGCGTCGAGCGTCTCGTCGGCAAGAGGATCTACCTCGACGAGGCCTCGGTCATGGGCACCGAGAACGCCGTCATGGCGGCGGTGCTGGCAGCGGGCGAGACGATCGTCGGCCATGCTGCGTGCGAGCCTCACATCCAGGACATGTGCCGCTTTCTCGTCAGCCTCGGGGCCGAGATCGAAGGCATCGGCTCCAACGTCCTCCGGATCCAGGGAGTCGAGCGGCTTGGCGGCGGCTCCTACCGCATCGGCCCCGAGCACATCGAGGTCGCCAGCTTCGCCGTGCTCGCTGCGGTCACCGGCGGTGATCTCACAATCGAGGACGTCGAACCCGACGACCTCATCGCGATCGTGCCCGCCTTTCGGAAGCTCGGCATCGAGTTCGAGGTAGGCACCTCGACGCTACGGGTACGCCCGGGCCAGCAACTCGCCGTGATCGACGACCTCGGGGGTCAGATCCCGAAGATCGAGAGCGGCATCTGGCCCGCATTCCCGGCCGACCTCACCTCGATCGCCGTCGTCGCCGCGACGCAGGCGAAAGGCACCGTGCTCGTCTTTGAAAAGATGTTCGAGAGTCGGCTCTTCTTCGTGGACAAGCTCGTCTCGATGGGTGCTCGCATCATCCTCTGCGACCCGCATCGCGCAGTCGTCACCGGGCCGGCCAACCTCTTCGGTCAGCGACTCGAGAGCCCGGACATCCGTGCCGGGATGGCGATGGTGATCGCAGCACTCTGCGCGGAGGGAGAGTCGAGCATCGGCAACATCCGGCAGATCGACCGTGGCTACGAGCGGATCGACGAGCGGCTCCGTGCGCTTGGGGCCGACGTCGTGCGCGCCGACGGGTAGGAGCCGCACACCCCTGACCGGGAAGCCCGCCTGGCCGGCTCCGCGACGGGGTCAGCACGGATAGGGTGCCGCTGTATTCCTCAACGGCCAAGGCGCGGCACTCACCGACGCTCTCACCACCGAAAGGCTGAAGATCCCGTTATGGAGAAGACCGTCATCCACACCGAAAACGCCCCCGCCCCGTTCCAGGGAGCGCCATACAGCCAGGCGATCCGGGTTGGCGACCTCGTGTTCGTCGCAGGGCAAATCGGCAACAAACCGGGAGAGTCCTCGATCGAGGGTGACATCACCGCCCAGACCGAGCAGGTGCTGCGCAACCTCGCGGCGATCCTCGAGGCGGCCGGGAGTTCGCTTGCGAACCTCGTCAAGACGAGTGTCTTCCTGCAAGATCTCGGCGATTTCACGGCGATGAACGAGGTCTACGCACGCCATGTGGGAGACCGCCCGCCGGCCCGCTCGACATTCGAGGTAGCAAAGCTGCCATCCGGCGCAATCGTCGAGATCGAGGCTGTGGCGCACCTGTAGGGGCCACGGCGCGCCGACCGCGGTGCAGGGCAGAATCACACGCTATGCCGTCCGAGATTCGCTCATACATACGCTCGCTCGCGATCGACGCCTACGTCGTCGGCGGTGCAGTCCGCGACGAGTTGCTCGAACGGCCCTCCCGGGACGAGGACTTTGTGGTGCCCGGAGTCGATCAGGCCGGCCTCCGCGCGCTCCTCGCACCGCACGGACGGGTCGAGGACATGGACGTCCACGGACAGCTCGTCGGAGTGCGCCTCCACCCACTCGACCGCTCCATCCGCGTCCTGGCGCCCGCCGGTATCGAACTGACACCGCCACGTGCCGAGCGGTCGACCGGTCCGGGCCACCGTGACTTCGTGATCGTCAGCGACGCCTCGATCACGCTCGACGAGGACATGGCGCGCAGGGACTTCACAATCAACGCGATGGCGCGGCGGCTCGACGACGGCACCCTGGTCGATCCGTTCGACGGGCAGGGCGACCTCGCGCGCCGTCAGATTCGCACCGTCGGCCCCACGAGCTTCGCCGAGGATCCGCTGCGACTCCTCCGGGGACTGCGCTTCGTCTCACAGCTCGGCTTCGATCTCGAGCCCGGGACGCTGGTAGAAATGCGAAACAGTGCCGAGGGCCTTGCATACGTCTCGACCGAGCGCATCGGCGGGGGCATAAAGGCAGACGGCATGGGAGAGCTCTCGAAACTGCTCCTCGGATGTCGACCGCAAAAAGCGCTTCTCCTTGCGCGCGACACGGGAGTGCTCGAGCAGATCATCCCCGAGTTCACGCCTAGACACCTCGAGGAGCACATCTTTGCCGCCGTCCAGAGTGCTGCGGATGGGGGCGCACGACTTGTGGTGCGGCTCGCCTGCCTGCTACACGACCTCGGCAAGGTGGAGGCCGCCACTATTCTCTCGCGGCTGCGCTATCCGACGGATGTGCAGCTCACCGTTAGCCGCATCGTGGCGGGTCACGGCTTCGGGCTCGACGGGCAGATCGACGCGCTCCGTGCCCGGCAGTTCCTCTCGGTGAACGGTGACGTGCTCGCATTCGATCTGATCAGCCACAAGCACGCCGACCTGCAGGCGAAACCGGAAGCCGAGGTGAGAGACGAGGTCGAAGCGCTGGCACGCTTCGAGCAGCTCGTGCAGCAGGAACGCGCGCAACCGCACCGCCTCGAAGACCTCGCGGTGACCGGTGACGACCTCGTCACGGTGGGCTTCTCCGAAGGCCCGCGGATCGGTCACGTTCTCGCACTGCTCCTCGACGCCGTCGTCACCGATCCTGCGAGAAACGATGCCGCATGGCTGCTCGACCGCGCCCGTGAGGAGCTCGCATGAATGTCGAGGCGATCGCTGCGGCCTACAGAGCCGTCTGTGCCGAGGCGGGGCCCGGGGTCACCGTTGTCGCTGCCACCAAGTACGTCGCCGCCGGGGACATGGGCCTGCTCGCCGACGCGGGCATCGAGGTCGTCGGAGAGAACAAGGTGCAGGACATGCAACGGAAGCACGACCTCCACGGCGACCGTTTTCGCTGGCACTTCATCGGCGCACTGCAGTCCAACAAAGCCCGCGTGGTCGATTCGATCTGCGAACTCGTCCACGCCGTTGAGTCCGACTCCGCAGCCCGGCGCCTGACACTCCCGGCGCTGCTCGAGGTCAACCTCTCGGGCGAGGCGTCGAAGAGCGGGGTGGAGGAACGCGAGATCGAGGGCTTCCTCTCCCGTCACACGGGTCTGTGTGGGCTGATGACGATGCCGCCGTTTGCCGACGACCCCGAGGAGAGTCGCCCCGCATTTCGGCGGCTTGCGGAGCTCGGGCGACAGTACGGGCTCAAGCAGCTCTCGATGGGCACGTCGCAGGATTGGCGGATCGCGGTCGAAGAAGGGGCAACGCTGATCCGCGTCGGTAGCACTCTGTTCAACAGCTAAGCCCCGCCGGGATCCGACGTCTGGGATAGCATCGTGCCCGTCATGGGCTTCTCGGACTTCTGGAATAGGACGCTCGTCTACTTCGGCATCGCCGAGGACGAGGAGTGGGACGAGGACGGAGCCGAGACCCAGGAAGAGCTCGACCGCGAGTACCGCTCCCGGTCGCCACGGCAGAACGTCCGACGCCTGCCGCGTCGGCATGAGCCCGACGGTTGGACGGACGACAGCACGAGCGTCGAGGTGGCCGCCGTGGCCGCAGCGTCCTCGTCACGGTCTCAGCGCCCGACCAGGCTACGGTCGGCCGATGCGGGGAAGGCAAGCGTGCACCTCGTGCTCCCGCGCAGTTTCAACGACGCCCAGCAGATTGCCGACAAGTTCAAGGACTCGGTTCCCGTCATCCTCAACCTGCAGAGCGCCGACAACGAGCTCTCCAAGCGGCTGATCGACTTCTCGAGCGGCCTCACCTACGCGCTCAACGGCAGCATGCAGCGGGTCGCTGACAAGGTCTTCCTGTTGACACCTCGAAATGTCGAGGTGTCTGCCGAGGAGCGTGCCCGTATGCTCGACAAGGGCGGCTTCTTCAATCAGGCGTAGCCCCGGTTAGGGCTCGGCCTCACGCGGGCACGGGTGCTCGTGACGCAGCGCTAGCAGGGATCGGTGGCGCCGCGCCGAACGTCGGCCTGTGGGCTTCGCCGACACCATGCTTCCGCTTGCACAGCTCGCAGCGACTCTGCTGCGATTCGTTGACGTCTTCTTCACCGTCTACATCCTGCTGATCCTCGCCTACGTCCTCACGTCATGGATCAGGATTCCCTCTGGGCTCCAACTCGTGCAGCGGTTTCTCGACGACGTCTGCGGGCCCTACATCCGGATCTTTCGGCGCGTACTGCCGTCGCTCGGCCCACTCGACCTCTCGCCGATGGTTGCTGTCATATCGCTCGTGCTCGCCCAGCGTGTACTGGTCGCCCTGATCGGCCGACTGCTCTAGACAAGGAGGAAGACGTCATGCCATTGACCCCCGTGGAAATCAGACACATCCAACTCAAGCGCGGACTGTTCGGATATCGCAAGCCTGCCGTCCACCGAATGATGGACGACATCGCCGACAGCTTCGAGGCCGTCTGGCGTGAGCGTGCGCAGGTCAGCGAGCGTGTGGAGGAGCTCGAAACGGAGTTGGCGCGTCACCTCGAGCTCGAGAGCCTGTTGCGTTCGACTCTCGTCTCGGCCGAGCGTGCCTCACAGGATCTCAAGGAGGCCGCGCGACGAGAGGCCGACGTGATCGTGTCCGAGGCCAACGCCGAAGCCCGCAAGGTGCTCCGGGACGCACTGACCGAGAAAGAGCAGGTCATGGGAGCTGTGCGTCGGGTGCAGGCTCTCCTGCGGTCGGCTCTCGCTGTGGTGGACGAGTCACACCCAGCTTCGACCGTGATGATCGATGCCTCCGAGAGCCCGACAGGGGACGGCCCGATGGTGGTGCCCGAGTGGGCCCCTGCAGCCCCCGTCACGCATCCGCGGCCCGTCTCGCTGCCCACACTGCTCGAAACCGAAGATGTCAGGAAGCTTGCGGGGTAGGCGCGACTATCCTGTGCCGTGATGTCGAACGGCAGAGAATCCAGCACCATCCGTCTCAACCTCCGGGTCGCTCCCGGGGGTGTCGTTTCGGAACGCGATCGTGGAGATCTCCGTGCTGACGTTAGACAAGGCACGGCATGACGAACGGCGACGCATGCGGAAACGCTGCGCGCAGTCAGAGGCGTAGATGAGCGAGCAGGGTCGTACAGCTCCACGCCAACGGACAGATGTCAGGATGGGATCGTCCACGAACGCTCTGCAGCCGATCTCCGGCGCCGAGCAGCGGCGCTCTGCCGGTCGCGCACAGTGGCTTGCCCTGGTCGTGGTCGCGGGAACGGCAATCGTTGCCGACCAGCTGACGAAGACGATTGTCTCCCGGCGGCTCCCGATCGGCGAGTCGGTCGCGGGGATCGGACCGTTCAGCATCCATCACATCCAGAACACCGGGATCGCCTTCGGGCTCTTTGCCAACTCGACGACGGCCGTGATCGTGCTCACCGGTGTGGCGGTAGGCGCCATGCTCCTGTTCTTCTCGAAGACGGCCCGGCGACACCCTCTCGTCCCGATCGCCCTCGGCCTCGTGATCGGAGGCAGTATTGCGAACCTTCTCGATCGTGTGCGGCTCGGTCACGTCACCGACTTTCTCGATTTCGCCTACTGGCCGGCGTTCAATCTCGCCGATACCTTCATCGTCGCCGGCGTCGGGTTGCTCTTTGCCTCGTTCGTTGCGGCCGACCGGATAAGCGCGCGCGTTGGCACACCTCCTCTTTCACGTTCCTGAGCATCAGGCCGGGGCGCGGCTCGATCGCGTCCTCGCCGAGCGCCGGGAGCTTTACTCCCGAGCTCTTGCCGAGCGCCTGATTGCCGCTGGGCTCGTGCTCGTGGACGGTGCGCCTCGCGCGAAGAGCTTTCGCCTCGAAGGGGGAGAGGAGATATCGGTGGACATCCCCGATGCGCAACCGTTGCAAGGCGAGACGCTCGACATCCCGATCGTCTGGGAAGACGAGCACCTCCTCGTCGTGGACAAGCCCGCCGGCCTCGTCGTACACCCGGCCGGATCAACGCGAACGGGGACGCTCGTGCAGGGCCTTCTAGGGCACGGAGTCGAGGGGGGAGACGACGAAGACCGGCCGGGGATCGTCCATCGACTCGACCGGGACACGTCCGGGCTTCTCGTCGTCGCGCGCTCGTCGGAAGCGTACGACCTCTTGCAGGAGATGATTCGGAAGCGTGAAGTGGAGCGAACCTACGCTGCCCTCGTGCGCGGCAAGCCACAGTCGGCCTCAGGTCGTATCGAGGCGCCGGTCGGGCGGGACCGTCGAGACCGCACACGCCATTCCCTCGACACGCCGACACCGCGCGATGCGGTGACATGGTTCGAGGTCAGGGAGGAGATGGACGACCACACGTTGCTCGACGTGAAGCTCGAGACCGGTCGCACCCACCAGATTCGCGTGCATCTCGAGGCGATCGGGCTGCCCGTGAGTGGAGATCCGGTCTATGGTGTCGCGGGCGACCTGGGGCTCGAACGCCAGTTTCTCCACGCCCGGCGACTCGTGTTCACCCATCCGCTCACCGCGGCAGGAATCGACATCTCGTCGGAGCTCCCGGCCGACCTTGCCGGAGCGCTCGACCTCGCACGCGCCTGAGACGCCCGTCCGAGAAGAAGTGTCACTCTCGGGTACACTGAGCGGTTCACGTTCCAACTACCCGGCGATCAGTGTCAGGGCGGTGGTGCCGCGTCTCCGCAATCGGAGGCCGGTTCCGTCAGGGCCCGTCGGAGCTCGACTCCTGAAACCACACTGAAAGGGGCTGGTCCCGCATGGCAGTCGTCTCCATGAAGGAGCTACTGGAGGCCGGAGTGCATTTCGGCCATCAAACACGTCGCTGGAACCCGAAGATGAAGCGATTCATCTTCAGCGAGCGCGGCGGCATCTACATCATCGACCTGCAGCAGACGCAGCAACTCGTCGAGGATGCGTATGACTTTGCCCGTAACATCGCGGAGCGTGGCGGCACGATCCTCTTCGTCGGCACCAAGAAGCAGGCCCAGGACGCCGTGCGCACCGAGGCAACCCGCGTCGGCATGCCGTTTGTCTGCAACCGCTGGCTCGGTGGCCTGCTCACGAACTGGAACACGATCTCCAACAGGATCGCGTACCTGCACGACCTACGCCGGCTCAAGAGCAACGGCCAGCTTGCGCTCCTGCCCGCAAAGGAACGCATCACGATGGAGGCCGAACTCGAGAAGCTGGAAGCCAACCTCGGCGGCGTGGCCGACATGAAACGCCAGCCCGACGCGATCTTCATCGTAGACCTCAAGAAGGAGGCGCTCGCCGTACGTGAGGCACAGCGTCTGCACATGCCCGTGATTGCGATCGTTGACACCAACTGCGATCCCGACGAGGCACAGTTCGTGATCCCCGGGAACGACGACGCGATCCGCTCGTGCTCGCTCATCGTCCGGGCGCTCGCCGACGGTATTGCGGCGGGCCAGAGCAAGGTCTCCGAGAAGGACTTCGCTGCGAAGGCGGCCGCCGCCGAGGCAGCAGCCGAGGCAGCCGTCGAGGCAGCAGCCGCAGAGAGAGCAGCAGCCGAGGCTGCAGCAGCCGCCCCGACAGACGCTCCGGCCGAGGAGTCTGCTCCCGCGCGCACCGGTGACATCGTGGAGATCGAGGGAGTCGGCCCGGCCTACGCAGACAAGTTGAGGGCGGCGGGGGTCACGACAATCGACGCATTGCTCGAGAGGGGCGCGACGCCCGAGGGTCGGGCAACGCTCGTCGAGGAGACCGGCATCGACGCAACGCGCATCCTTCGCTGGGTCAGCCATGCCGACCTCCTCCGCGTCTCTGGTGTTGGTCCTGACATCGCAGAGTTGCTCGAGGCCGCCGGCGTGGACTCCGTCCCGGAGCTTGCACAGCGGAATGTAGAGAACCTCGTCACGGGGCTCACCGAGACGAACGAGGCCCGGAGCCTCGTGAGTCGCGTTCCGAGCGCGGACGAGGTAGCCGACTGGATCGAGCAGGCGAAAGCGCTTCCGCGCATCGTCGCTCACTGAAAGGAGACACGATGGCAGAGATCAGTGCAGGCCTCGTCAAGGAGCTCCGCGAGCTCACGGGCGCGGGCATGATGGATTGTAAGCGGGCGCTCCAGGAGACGGAAGGCGATCTCGAAGCTGCCCGCACCCTGCTGCGCGAGAAGGGCATGGCCCAGGCCGGAAAGCGGGCAGGCCGCGAGACGACAGAGGGTCTTGTCGGCGTGGTCATCGAGGACGGGGCAGGGTCGATCGTCGGGATCGGCTGCGAGACGGAGCCGGTGTCGAAGAACGATGAGTTCCGGTCGTTCGCCGAACGCGTACTGCGTGCGGTACACGCCGGCGGCGTTGCCGCGGCCGACGGGTTCGACGAGGAACGAATCGAACTGATGGGCAAGCTGGGCGAGAACATCGTCGTCGTCGGAGCGGAGCGGTACGACGGCGGCTCCACGATCGTCGCCTATGTGCACCCGCCTGCCAACAAGATAGGCGTGCTCGTAGCACTCGACGGTGGCGACGAGGTGCTCGCTCGCCAACTTGCGATGCACATTTCGTTTGCTGCCCCGGAGTGGGCGACACGCGAGGAGGTGCCCGCCGAGACGGTCGAGGCAGAACGGCAGGTGTATCTCAACTCGGACGAACTACTCGCGAAGCCCGAGGCTGCACGTGGCAAGATCGTGGACGGCATGTTGCGCAAGCGATTCTTTGCAGCGTCTCCCGGAGGCGTACTGGCCGACCAGGCCTGGATTCACGATCAGTCAACCTCCGTCGGCTCGGCACTCACCGCCGCGGGTGCGACGTTGCTCGCCTTCAAGCGGATCTCGGTCGCCGGGTCGTGACTGCGAAAGCAGATGACGCTATGGTTCGGTCGCCTGCCGGTGCTGCCTCCTCCTTTACCCGCATCATCCTGAAGCTTTCGGGTGAGAGTCTGATGGGCGACAGGGAGTACGGTGTCGATCCGAACACGCTGGCTGCCATCGCACGTGAGATCGTCGATGTCCGCGCGGCCGGAACGGAGGTTGCGATCGTCGTCGGCGGTGGCAACTTCTATCGTGGTATGGAGGCCGCGGCCGAGGGGATGGATCGGGCTACAGCGGACTATGCCGGAATGCTTGCGACCCTGCTGAATGCGCTCGCGCTCCAGGATGCCCTCGAGAGGATCGGAGCTCAGACGCGCGTGCAGTCGGCGATCGCCGTCTCCGAGATCGCCGAGCCGTACATCCGTCGGCGCGCGATGCGCCATCTCGAGAAGGATCGGGTCGTCATCTTCGCGGCCGGCACGGGCAACCCGTTCTTCACAACCGACACCGCGGCGGCGCTCCGGGCGCTCGAGATAGGTGCAGAGGCGATCCTGATGGCCAAACACGGTGTGCAGGGCGTCTACGACGGCGACCCCCGCACCGACCCCGATGTACGCCTTCTTCGCGAGATCACGCACCTCGAGGCGATCGAGCGCGGCCTCCGCGTGATGGACACGACGGCGCTGTCGCTCTGTATGGACAACGGCGTTCCGATCCACGTCTTCGAGCTCGCGGAGGGCAATATCGTCCGCGTTGCCTCGGGGGAGCGGATCGGCACCATCGTCTCGACCCCAAAGGAGGCTTGACATGACGGCGATCGAGGATTTCCTGATCGACTGCGAGCTGCGGATGGACAAGTCGATCGGGTCGACCCGCGTCGAGTTCAACAGCGTGCGCACGGGCCGCGCGTCGGCGGCATTACTCGACCGGATCACGATCGACTACTACGGCACGCCGACTCCGCTCAACAACATTGCCACGATCTCCGCCCCCGAGGCACGACTTCTCTCGATCCAGCCGTATGACGCGACGCAGATCAGGGCGATCGAGAAGGCAATCCAGGAGTCCGAGCTCGGACTGATGCCGTCGAACGACGGTAAGTTGATACGGCTGCCGATCCCGTCTCTGACGGAGGAACGCCGCAAGGATCTCGTCAAGGTTGTCCGTCGCTACGCCGAAGAGGGCAAGATCGCAATCCGGAACGTCAGGCGTGACGTGATGAAGCATCTCGAAGAGCTCGTCCATGACGGTGCCGTCGGAGACGACGAGGAGCGCAGGGCTGAAGCACAGGTGCAAAAGCTCACCGACGAGCATGTGAGGAAGCTCGACGACCTGCTGAAACACAAAGAGGCCGAGATCATGGAGGTCTAGTGCGGGCCTCCTCGCCACCGTGAGTGGAGCCGATCTGATCGATGAACCGCCGGGCGCCACGCCGCCACCGCAGACCGTTGCGATCATCATGGACGGGAACGGTCGCTGGGCGGCCGGGAGGAACGTGCCCGTCGGGGCAGGGCATCGGGAGGGCACGCGCGCTCTGCGGCGCACAGTCGAGGCTGCGATCGACCAGGGCATCGCCGCACTCGTCGTGTACGCCTTCTCGACGGAGAACTGGGCACGCCCTCCCGCCGAGGTCGCGACGCTCATGGAGATCCTCGGAGAGACGATCGACCGTGAGCTGTCGGATCTCGCGCTGCAGGGGGTACGAACCCGTTTTCTTGGCCGCCGCGACCGCGTGCCATCCCATCTGAGCGAGGCGATGGGAGCGCTCGAGCGTTCCACGGCGCACCTCGAGACGCTCTGCCTCTGGATCGCATTCGATCACGGCGGCCGCGACGAGATCGTTGACGCAGCCCGTCGTCTCATCGAGGACGGTCTCGCGTCCGAGGAGGTTGACGAAGCGGCGATCGCGGCGCGGCTGAACGCGCCTGAGTTGCCCGAGATAGACCTGTTGATCCGGACGTCGGGAGAGTTCAGGATCTCGAACTTCATGATCTGGGAGACCGCGTACGCCGAGTTCGTCTTCACCGACACGCTCTGGCCCGATTTCGGTGCAGAGGATCTCCGCTCCGCGCTGCAGGCCTTCGCAGCGCGCGACCGGAGGTTTGGCGGCCGATGAGCGCGTTCTGGTCGCGCATCGGGATAGCTCTCGCGCTGCTGCCGCTCGTCCTCGGCCTCGTCTGGATTGGAGGTTGGTGGCTGTTCGCATTCGCCGTCGTCGGTGGGCTGACCGCGCTGCACGAGCTGTACATCATGGGGCGCGGTCTACGGCCCATCGTGCTGGGCGGCTACGTGGGACTGATCCTGACGCTCGTCGGGGCCGAGGCGGGGAGCATTGTCTGGATGGTCGGTGGCCTCTTCTCGACCATCCTCGTCGCATTTGTGGTCTTCGGGTTCTCCGACGCTCGTCCGTCTGCGACCGCCGCAATCTCGCTGACCCTGCTCGGCGTCGTCTGGATTGGTGGAGGGATCGCCTCGCTCCTCCTCCTGCGCGACATCCCCGCGAACGGCCGGCTCGTCATCTTCACCGTGCTGATCGCGGTGTTCGCCGACGACACCGTCGCGTACGTCGTCGGCCGGTCGGTCGGCCGCCATAAAATGGCTCCGACGATCTCACCCGCAAAGTCGTGGGAGGGGTTCGTAGGTGGCACGGTCGCCGCAATGGCCGTCGCCTTTTTTGCCATGTACGACCAGGGGTTCCTCACCGATCTCGAGGCCCTCGCGCTCGGCGCAGCCATTGCTCTCGCCTCGACGCTCGGCGACCTCTTCGAGTCGGCAATCAAGCGCGACCTTGGCGTAAAAGACTCCGGTCGCGTCCTGGCCGGCCATGGAGGTGTGCTCGACCGCGTGGATTCGCTGCTCTGGGCTGGTCCCGTTGCCTTCTACGTCGTCCTTGCCCTGACGTGACCCGCTGCCCGACAGGCAGGGTATGTCCCTGCAACGCGTAGCCCTCCTCGGCGCCACCGGATCGATTGGCCGTCAGGCCATCGAGATCATCTCGGCCCGGGATGACCTCGATCTCTGCGGCCTGATGTCCGGTTCACGGCCGCTCGATGAGCTCGGGGCGACGAACGGCGTCGCGCACATGCAGGTAGGGGGGTCGGCCGTGTCCCTGCTCGAGGCCTGCGAGCCAGACATCGTGCTCAACGCGATCGTCGGCTTTGCGGGTGTCGAGGCGACCCTGTGGGCGCTGGAGCATGGCGTCACCCTTGCGCTCGCGAACAAGGAGAGTCTCGTCGCGGCGGGCGAGCTTGCCATCACTGCGAAGCGGTGCGGAGGAGGGCTGCTGCTTCCGGTGGACAGCGAGCACTCGGCCCTCTTCCAGTGTCTCGAGGGACGGGACACGCAGACGGTCGAGGCGCTCGTCCTCACGGCCTCGGGAGGACCGTTTCGCGGGCGCTCACGCAGTGACCTCGAACACGTCACCGTCGCCGAGGCACTCGCTCATCCAACCTGGTCGATGGGGCAGAAAATCAGCGTGGACTCGGCAACTCTCGCCAACAAGGGCCTCGAGCTGATCGAGGCGCACTGGTTGTTTGGCATTCCCTACGCGCAGATCGAGATCGTCGTGCATCCCGGGTCGGTCGTGCACTCACTGGTCCGCTTCCGTGACGGAGCGCTGCTCGCGCATCTCGGCGTCCCTGACATGCGTGTGCCGATTTCCTTTGCTCTCGGCTATCCCGACCGGCCTGCCCTGGCGGTCGCGCCGCTCGACCTGTCAGGCGGGCTCGACCTCCGATTTGAGGCTGTGGACGGCGAGACATTCCCCCTACTGTCCCTGGCACGGGCAGCCGGCGAGCACGGAGGCACCGCCCCGTGTGCGTACAACGCAGCCAACGAGGTGGCCGTGGCGGCATTCCTCGAAGGGCGGATCGGCTTCCTCGCGATCGCAGATACCGTTGCCGCGGCGCTCGACGAGGTGGATGGGGCTCCGGCCCGGGATCTCGATGATCTCGTGGCGGCAGACGCGGAGGCGCGTCGGGCCGCGGAACGGCGGCTTGTTCTCACGTGACGATCCTCATCTCGATCGTCGGCCTCGGGTTGCTCATCTTCATCCACGAGCTCGGGCATTTTTCGGCATCGCTCGCTCTCAGAATGCGGCCGCGCAAGTTCTATATCGGTTTCCCGCCGGCCGTCGTCAAACACACCCGTAAAGGCATCGAATACGGCATCGGGATGATCCCGCTCGGGGGCTTCGTGAAGATTCCGGGCATGCACCGCCCGGCTGGCACCGATGTCAACCAGGCTTTTGGCCGGGCCGTCGAGGAGGCATCGGCGCTTGCGGGCCCGGCAGATCGTCTGCGGCGCGCCCTCGACAGCGGTGATCACGAGACGGCGCGGGAAGAGCTTGCCACCTTTGCGGGGCTCGCGGCTCGAAGCCACCTCACGGAGCCTGCCAACCGCGAGGTCGAGAAGGGCGTCACCGACATCGGAGACGCGCTCGGGCCGGATGCTTACTGGCGCGCGGCGACGTGGCGGCGCGTGCTCGTCATCTTCGCGGGCCCGGCCGCAAACATCATGTTTGCGATCATCGTCTTTACGGCGCTGTACATGACAGCGGGGGGTCAGGCGACTACGACGGTGGACAGCGTGCGCGCCGGCACCGTGGCGGCCGCAATCGGGCTCCGCCCCGGCGACCGGATAGCCTCCATCAACGGCGTGCCGATGACGGGAACGACCATCTCACGTGCGATCGGCTCGTCGGGAGGAAGAGCGCTGACCCTCGTCGTCGTGCGCGACGGTTTGCCCGTTACGCTTGGCCCCCGTTCTGCAGCGAAGGACAGGGGGATCTACCGGCTCGGCTTCGTTCTCGCCGGCGAGGGACTTTCGGCACCAGCAGCAGCCGGCGAGTCGCTCCGGGTCACCCGCGAGATCTCACAGGACGTCGTCTCCTCTCTCGGTCAGCTTGTCAAGGGCAAGGGCCGGAAGGACATTTCAAGCCCCGTCGGCATCGTTCAGGGCTCCTCTGATGCTGCGAAAGAGGGCACGAACAGCTTTCTCTGGGTGCTCGGGCTCATCTCGCTTTCGATAGCACTCCTCAACCTGCTGCCGCTGCTGCCCCTCGACGGCGGCCATATCGTCTTCGCGATCATCGAGGGAGTCACCGGGCGACCCGTCGCGCGCGGCGTCTACGAACGCGTGTCGATCGTGGGCATCGGTCTCGTCTTGCTGCTCTTCGTGATCGGCCTGACGAACGACATCGGCCGGTTGTCGTAGCGGGAAGCCGCCCGACGACCACACCGTCCTACGGCTCGAACCCATCGGGCAGCAGCAGCGCGGCATCGAGCAGTCGGTGGTATGCGCCCCGTTTCACCTCGATCCCTCCGAGCGTACGCAGATGCGGCGTCGCCCACTGCACGTCGAGGAGCCGCGTTCCTCCGGCAGCCCCCAGATGAAGGATCAGCGCGAGGAGCGCTGCCTTCGAGGCACCGGTGCGCCGGTACACCTTCGACTCCGCGGCAAACAGGCCCCCGATCCCTATGCCGTACAACCCACCCGCGAGGCCGTCGCCGTCCCATGCCTCCACCGAATGGGCCCATCCCAGGTCGTGGAGTCGCGTGTACGCCTCCACGAACGAATCGTCTATCCATCCGTGGGGCCGCGTGGGGTCGGCACAGTCGCCGATCACGTCTCCGAAGGCGGAGTCGATCCTGATCTCGTACCCGCGCGCTGCCCTGCGCAGCGACCGGGATGCGACGAACCCGGCCACCGGAATCACAGCCCGCAGGGCAGGAGACCACCAGATGAGGTCGCCATCGACCCTCATCGGGAACAGCCCGAGCCGGTATGCCGCGAGGAGCGTCCCGGGCTCGAGGTCGGCACCGAGCGCCCACATATCGTGCGGGTGATCGGCGGGTGGGCGCGAGAGCGACCAGAGGGTGGGTGGGGGCTCGATCGGCAAATGTCTACACTGGGTGGAGATGGGCAGTCTCGCGCAGATCCGGGTTGGCGGCGTCACAATCGGTGGCGGGGCTCCCGTCGTGGTGCAGTCGATGACCCTGACGAAGACACACGACGTCGAGGCGACGACCGCCCAGATTGCCGCCCTCGCCTCCGCCGGGTGTGAGGTCGTGCGCTGTGCGGTGCCGAAGATCGAGGATGCGGATGCCCTCGCACGGATCGTCCGCCTCTCGCCGATCCCCGTGATCGCCGACATTCACTTCAACGCGTCGCTCGCGCTTCGGGCGATCGAAGCGGGTGTCGCAGCCGTGCGGATCAACCCGGGCAATATCGGTGGGCACGACAAAGTCGAGCTCGTCGTAAAGGCCGCGAAGAAGGCGGGCGTGGCGATGCGGATCGGAGCCAACTCCGGCTCGCTGCCCACACACCTCACGGCGCTTGCGCAGCAGGACCAGGCAGAGGCGCTCGTTGTCGCCGCCCTCGAGGAGGTGACCATCCTCGAGAGGCTCGACTACCGCGATTTCAAGATCTCCGTGAAGGCGACCCACGTGCCGACGATGATCCGTGCCTATCGGATGCTCGCGGCAAAGGTTCCCTATCCGCTCCACCTCGGCGTGACCGAGGCCGGAACGCCGTTTGCCGGCACGATCAAGAGTGCGATCGGGATCGGATCCCTCCTCGCCGACGGGATCGGCGATACCTTCCGCGTCTCCCTGACCGCCGATCCCGTGAAAGAGGTCGAGGTCGCCTGGGAGATTCTCAAGGCACTGGGGTTGCGTGAGCGCGGCCCCGTGATGATCGCCTGTCCGTCCTGCGGCCGCGACAACGTCGGGGTCGAGAGCCTCGCTGTCGTCGTCGAGGAGCGACTCAAGGCGTACCCGGAGGCATTTGAGGTCGCCGTGATGGGGTGCGCCGTGAACGGGCCGGGGGAGGCCGGCGACGCCGACTTCGGCATCGCCGGCGGACGCGACGTTGGCTTCCTCTACGCGCACGGTCGCGTGCTCAAGAAGGTGTCCTCGGACATCCTGATCGATGAGCTCTTCCACGAGATCGACCGCTGGATCGAGGGCGGCATGGAGCGGCCGAAGCGGCTGAAGATGGCGAAGCCCGCGGCCCTTGCGATGGCTGAAGCATCTCTGATTCCCCTGAGCTAGGAGCTCCGTCTCCCCCAGGCGTATCCTCCCCTCGTCTACCGACCCTCTCCGGTGGTGTTGCCAGTTTCGGTAATCTGCAGCCGCATGGTCAGGCGTCAGTCAGAACTATTCCTTCCGACGCTGCGGGACGACCCGGCAGATGCCGATGCGGCTTCGCACAGGTTGCTCGTGCGCGCCGGAATGATCCGGCAGGTCAGCGCAGGCCTCTGGAGCTTCCTCCCTGCCGGCTGGCGTGTCCACGAGAGAATCGTTCAGATCGTGCGCGAGGAGATGGACGCGATCGGCGGCCAGGAGATGTCGATGCCGGTGCTCACTCCCATAGAACTGTGGGAGAAGACGGCCCGCGACGGGATTCCCGAGCTGTTCCGGCTCAACGACCGGGCAGGGCGCAGATACGTGCTAGCTATGACACATGAGGAGACGGTGACGTTCCATTTCTCCGAGCTAGGCTCCTATCGCGACCTCCCGAAGATTCTCTACCACTTCCAGACCAAGGGCCGCGACGAGCCGCGATCACGCGGCGGGTTGCTCAGGGTGCGTGAGTTCGTGATGAAGGACGCCTACACGTTCGACCGTGACGAGGCCGGTCTCGACGCGAGCTTCCAGAAGCACGCTCGAGCGTACGAGAAGGTGTTCGACCGCTGTGAGCTCGAGGTCTTTGCAGTCCAGGCCGAGTCGGGGATGATGGGGGGGAGCGAGTCGATCGACTATCTGGCCCCTTCGGGCTCGGGCGAGAACACGCTGGTCACCTGCGCGAACGGCGACTACGCTGCCGATCTGGAGGTCGCCCGCGGCATCCCACGGAGCCCGACCTTTCCGGAGCGGCTCGAGGGGCCAGAGGAGATCGCAACGCCGGGCATCGGCACGATCGATGAGCTGGCAGGGTTTCTCGGCATCGACCCGGCCGCGACCTCCAAGGCGATGCCGGTGACGAGGGATGACGGCACGGTCGTCCTCAGCCTGATCCGTGGCGACGACCGCCTTGAGGAGGCGAAGCTTGCTGCTGCGCTCGGGAGCGGGTTCCGGCTCTCGACCGAGGACGAGATCCGAGCGGCGTTCGGGGCCGATCCCGGTTCGCTCGGGCCTGTCGGTTTCAGGGGCGAGGTCATCGCCGATGACATGCTCCGGGAAGGTCAGTTCGTCGCCGGAGCAAACCGCACGGGCTGGCATCTCCGCGGTGTGGAACAGGGCCGGGACTTCACCGCCCGCTTCGCCGACATTCGCCAGCCGGTCGAGGGCGATGGCTGCCCGGCCTGCGGGGGCCGACTCGGCTTCCAGACGGCAATCGAGGTCGGCCACATTTTCAAGCTCGGGACGACATATTCAACACCTCTCGGTGCCACGTTCCTCGACGAGGACGGGGTAGAGCAACCGGTATTGATGGGCTCCTACGGGATCGGTCCGGGCCGCATCATGGCGGCGTCTGTCGAACAGAGGCACGACGAGCACGGCATCGTCTGGCCCCGCTCGATTGCGCCCTACGATGCACACGTGCTTGCCCTCCACGGCTCCGCGCCCGAGGTTCTCGATCCAGCCGTGGAGGTTGCCGATCTCCTGGCCGGAGGCGGTCTCGAGGTTTTGCTGGACGACCGAGCACAGCGCCCGGGCGAAAAATTCGCCGACGCCGACCTGCTCGGCGTGCCGATCAGGATCACGGTCGGCAAGAAGACACTGGACGATGGGGCTGTTGACGTGCGTCTCCGGGCAACCGGCTCCGACGACCGCATCCCTCGTGAAACCGTACTCAACTGGATAGAGGAGATCGAGTGAAAAAGCGTCGCACGTACTCGGACGATGGTCTCGGCCTGACGATGGAACGGCTGATGACGGAGACAGGCCTCACCTACAGAGGCCTGGCAGAGAAGACCGAGCTCTCGGCCGGGTACCTGAACCACATCGTGCACGGCAACCGGCCCGTTCCCTCGAATGACGTCCTTGCCCGTCTTGCCGAGGCGTTTGGTGTCAAGCCGGAGCATTTCCGCGAGTACCGCATCCGGGTCATCACGGACAAACTTGAGCAGATGCCCGAACTCGTTGACCGGCTGTACAGGAAGCTGGGCTGACCCCGCCCGTAGGGAGCATCCCTGGGGGCCAGCGGTTGTCAGGGCTCCGGGCTCAGGGTAGTTGCATGACGGCCGTACGGGGATCGTCCATCGGGTGAATCGCTTCGGCCGTCGAGCGGCCGATTCCTGCCTGCCGATTCCGGTCACGACGAACGGTGTAGAGAGTGACTGCGAGTCCGCTGAGGCTGAAGAGCGTTACGACAACCGCGAGCGACAGGCCAGAGCCGTCGCCGACAACGCCCACGAGAACGGCCGCGAGCACGCCCGTCGAGTACTGCATCAGGCCGAGAAGCGCCAGAGCCGATCCCGCAACACGTGCGTGCTCCTCGACCGCCACGGCGGTCGCGTTGGCCGAGATAAATCCCCAACTCGCAAACATCACAATGAAGCACGGGATGAACGCCGCCAGCGTGAATCGGCCGAGCAGGAGGAGAGCCAGCGATGCTGCCGCGTTGGCAGCGAATCCAGCAAGAAGAAGGAATCGGGAGTCGATCGTGCGGAGTAGTCGCCTGTTCAGAAGTGTGGCGCAGACAACCGTGAGAGCGCCAATCGAGAAGACATAGGCAAAGGTCTGTGCCGTTGCTCCGAAGCCGTCCTGAACCACGAAGGTCGCGTCGGTGACAAGGGCGGTAAGCGTCCCGCCACCGCAGGAGACAACGATGGCATATCCCAGAAATCGACGGTCGGAGATCAGGAGGCGGTAGCCGCTTCCGATCGCCCGGAAGCTTCCCGGCCTGCGAGAAGCGACCGGAAGTGACTCGGGCAATCGGAGGGCGATCAGGGCCAGGAGGACGACGCCAATCACGAAAAGGACGACGAAGATGCCTCTCCAGTTCGTGAATCGGAGTACCTGCGTGCCGACGATCGGAGAGACGACAGCCGACGCAGCGACGACAAAGAACAGTGTGGAGTAGCGACGCGCTATGTCGGCGCCGGTGGAGAGGTCGCGAATGATCGCCCGCGAGATCACGATACCGATGGCGGCGGCAACTCCCTGGGCAAATCGCGCGACGCCGAGAACGTACACCGACGGGGCCAGGGCACAGACGAGCGACGCTGTGATGAAAAGGGCAATGCCGAGGAGGAGCGGCCGTCGTCGCCCGAGTACGTCGCTGAGGGGGCCCACCACCTGCCCGACGGTGAGGCCGAGAAGATACACCGAGACGGTCAGCAGTACCGCCGATGTGCTCACCTGAAGGTCGCGGCCAACGGTCGGGAGCGCGGGGAATACCATGTCCAGCGACATGGGGCCCATCGCCGCAATGCCACCGAGCGCAAGATAGAATTCGACCCGGCGCCGGAGCGAAACGGGTGGTCTCTTGTGTTCTGCAGCCCCACGCGTCGTGCTCAGCCCGGCTCCACCTCACTGAAAGCCCGTCGAACCGTGGAAGGCGCAGCCTGCATGACCCGAGTGTATCGCGGCGAGGATCGCCTCGCACCACGGGAGCCGAACGCGTGGCTCGGCATCGGTGCTCGGTGTTTCTCACGTCCCAGCCTAGACAGCTGCCTAGACTCACGTACTATATGTCATAGGGCAACGCAGTTGCGTCTACGACAGTAGCTCGG
The DNA here is from genome assembly GCA_037139935.1 of Thermoleophilia bacterium. Taxonomy (GTDB): domain Bacteria; phylum Actinomycetota; class Thermoleophilia; order Gaiellales; family Gaiellaceae; genus Gaiella. The sequence goes on from JBAXFL010000001.1 coordinate 73,165, forward strand.
CGGGGAGGGACAATGAAGCGTTTGATAGTGGCCCTCACTCTCCTCGGCACCGTCGTGCTGCTCGGCACAAACGGCGCGAGTGCCGACACCATGGACACGTTGGTCGATTACTCGACGGGTGCCTCGAACGGGACATGGAGCCTGTGGGCGCGCACGACCACGGATGCGTCCATCTGCGACCCCGGAACGCCCCACTGGGATGCCGCCAACCACAACTACGTGATCGAGGCCACGTTCAGTCCGAACTGCGGTTACATCTACTACCAGATGACGGGTCTACCTCACGCGCTCGATGGCAACACCGTTCTGCACGCGACGGTCGATACCACAGTCACGACCGGAATGGGAGCCGACGCCAGTGTGGAAATCGGATACGGCATCAACTATCCGGGCTTCGGGCAAACGGGCCGGGTCGCAAGACCCTACGCGTATGAGGTCGCACTCGGCGGCCCACAGACTATCGGCGGCGACATATCGTCGACTCTCGCAACCGATCGTGACTCGATGGCTAGCGACTATGCACTCGGTGAGAGCTCCGACTTTCTTGCCACGACTCCAGGCCCAGCACTCTATCTCTTCAACACCTCGTTCTGGGGCGCGACGCGCCGGGCGCTGAGCGTGCGGGTGACGATCGACAACGTCCATGTCGAGCGGGTGGGGAGCACTCTCGGCCCGACGTATCTCGCGGCGGCATCGTCGGCCACGAGTGCATACGTCAACCGTGTCACTCCGGTGCTGTCGGCGCTCGATGGGCAGATTCAATCGACGGTGGCTTCCGTGGCTGCCCTTCAACTTGGCGGGCAGCCACTCCTCCAGAGCCAGATCGCGGCCGAGGCGAACCAGGCCGCCGCATCTCATGCTGCGATCCTGGCCTCGGCGCAGGCGCGAGCAGGCACCCTCAAGGTGCCGACCGGGGCCGAGTACGAGCAGGATGTCGTGAACCGCGACGTGCTCACCGGCCTGCTGACCACGGGGTCGTTCGCGGTGCTCTCGGGGCCGACACTCGCGTACTACGGCTGGAACTCCACGGGACGCAAGAAGCTCGACGATCTCTCGGTGAGCGCGCCTGGCACGCCACAGCAGGTCGGCTCCACGACGATGGCACTGGGCGAGGCGGAGCCCGTTTCCGTCGTTCTCCAGAACCTTTTCGGTCAGTCGGTGACTGTCGATCAAGTTGCTGTCGGCACGCTCTCCAATCAGTTTGGCGAGATATTCCCTGCCGCCGGAATCGACAAGCGTATCGTCAAGAACTGGTACACCGGGAGCTCTAAGGCCGTGCAGGTTTCGCCATCTGATACGAGAGTCCGGGTTCCCGAACTGCTCCTGAAGGACGACGACCTCGTCAGGACCGATGAAGCAACGAGAGCAAATTCTCTTCGTATCGAGACGCAGGGTACGCAGCGATATCAGGACATTTCGTCTCCGACAGCGCAGATGCCAAACGGCGCAGTGGTGGCCGACAGCGTGACCCTGCAACCCTTCACTGTTGGCGCGTTCCATGCGAGGCAACTCTGGCTGACGATCGACTCCCGGGCTCCCACGACGAGGCCCGGCGACTACGCAGGAACTATCTCCGTCTCCTACCACGTCGCCGGAGACGCCTCCCTGCGTACGCTACAGATCCCGTTTGCGTTCACGATCGCACCGGTTCAACTCGACGCCTCCGGCCTCATGTACTCCCTCTATTACCGCGGCACGATCGGGAGCACGAGCACGCTCACATCCGATACCAAGAGCCAACAGCAGTACGTAGCGGATATGCAGAATATGCTTGCTCATGGGGTGGCCCACCCCACCCAGTACCTGAACTGGGGCGACGTGCCGCTCGCGCTCGCGGCCCTGAAGAACCATATTCAGCTGCGCGAGCAAGCCGGCCTTCCCTGCGATAGATACTTCCTTCTCTCTTCGATCGCCACCGTGGGAACAGATGCCACTGCCGCCTACACGAATGCGCAGCAGTTGACGACTGCTGTACGGCAGTCATCGGCGTGTCCCGGTGCCCAGCTATACATGTACGGGACAGACGAGGCCGTCGGCAGTGCCCTCGATGCGGAGCACGAGGCACTCCGTCGCGTCCACGACGCCGGCGTGAAGACGTACGTCGCCGGATACAACGGCACCTTCGGCGCTCTGGGTGACGTGCTCGACGTGCTGGTCGCCTCGGGAACCAACTCCGACGACACCGAGAGGGCTCTCTGGCGCCAGGCTGGCAAGGATGTCTACTCCTACGGCAACCCGCAGGTTGGCATTCCCGACCCCGCTGTCTACAGGACAAACTACGGACTTTTCCTCTGGCAGCACGACTACACCGGTGCCATGAACTACGCCTATCAGCATGCTTTTCCCGGCAGCGACGGTGCGGCCGGCGGCGACCTCGCGGGCTGTGCCACGAGCACCACCGGCTACTGCTCTCTCTGGAACGACTTCGACAGCAGCCAGTATTACGATCATCTATTCACCTACCCGACCACGACCGGTGCGATCGACACGGTGCAGTGGGAGGGCTTCCGGGAGGCCGTTGACGACACCCGTTATCTTGCCACGCTCCAGGCGCGGGCGCAGGCGAGCAGCGACGTTGCACTTGCCGGTGCGATCACGGGTTGGCTTGCGAACCTCAAAGCGCAGGCCGGTATCGACCCTGCCGCAGCGCGCGCGCAGATGCAGGACTATCTGCACCAGCTCAATCGGTCGCCCGTCTTCGGTGCAGTGGCCGCTCAGGTCACCGGCTCGACAATCTCAGTCTCGGGCCAGGCGAGCGATCCGGAAGGGTATCTCGGTTCGGTGGAGGTGAAGTTCGACACGGGTGCCTGGACGAGCCTAGGGTCGGGATCGCCGTGGCAGAAGAGCTTCGCGAACGTCGCACCCGGCGCTCATACGGTCTACTACCGTGCAACCGACTACTGGAATGCTGTGACGAGCGGGCAGATTCCCGCCACCTATCAAGCGGTACAGACCATAACCGTGACGACGGCTGCGCCCACGAGTGTCGCGTACAACGGCACCTTCACCGTGGCGGCAACAGCAAGCTCTGCGCTGCCGGTTACGGTGAGCACGTCGGGCGGCTGCTCGAACAGTGCCAACACGATCACGATCACGAGTGGCACGACCGCCTGCACAGTCAACTACGACCAGAGCGGCAGTCTCGCCTTTCTTCCTGCTCCGCGGAAGTCGAGCACGACGAGCGTCAGCAGGATCGCTCAGACCATCACGGTGACGACTCCGGCACCGGCAAGCGCCGCGTACGCCGCCACGTTCACGGTCGCCGCCTCTGCCAACTCGGGGCTTTCGGTTGCCATCACAGTCAGCGGGGGCTGCTCGATCTCCGCCGCTACGGTCACGATGACGAGTGCATCCAACAACTGCAAAGTCTTCTACAACCGGGCCGCCAACAGTAACTACACGGCGGCACCGCAGAAGTCGAGCACGACGACGGCAACCAAGGCGGCCCAGGTCATCACGCTGACGACCCCGATACCTACGAGCGTGGTCAAGGGGGCGTCGTTCCCTGCCACCGCTACCGCAAACTCGGGGCTGACCGTCTCGATCGCCGTATCACCTTCGACGGCCTGCTCGATCACGGGCGGCATCGTCAAAGCCAAGGCGGTCGGGACATGCACGGTCAAGTTCAATCAGTCGGGAAATACGAACTACGCCAGTGCGGCTCAGATCATCAGGACTGTCACGATCACCCTGACGTGAGGTAGCCCTCGAACCCCCGACGCGGGAGCGGAGCGTCCGTGTGCGTGCGACCGCGTGCTCGTCAGCGAGGCAACCGCAGAAAACGGCCGGTACAGTACGATACAGCGGTCGCGGGGCGTGGCGCAGCCTGGTTAGCGCGCTAGTCTGGGGGACTAGAGGTCCCGAGTTCGAATCTCGGCGCCCCGATCGACAGAAGCCCTGCATATGCGGGGCTTCTTGTCGTAGTAGGGAGGCTCAGAAGGGCGACAGAGGCCGGGTGGGCCACAAATTGAGCCACAGATCTGAAAACGGGGAGCCTCCGGCAATCCCCGTATCCGTGCCGGTTCACGCGGTCTTACGTTTCCGAGGAGGGCTGCATTTCAGCCGAGAGCGAACCAAACAAGAGGGTATCCCGTTGGACCACCGGGCTTGCCATACGGGCCTAACTCGACAGCAAGCCTGCTGAGAGGTAGGAAGGGCTACTGCGACGCGTAACAGAACGGCCCAGACCTGCTGAAGTTGACCCCAGTCCCCGACCCCGTCGTGGCGGCAGTCGTCCTGAGGAACCCCCAGAACCGGAACCAAGCCAGCAGGCATTGTCAGGTGCTGTCGTTTTCGACGCTCGCAACCCGACGACCAGGTGCTGCCGTTTTCGAAGCTCGTTTACAGCGAGACGATAGGGTTCAGGAACCACCCTCATGATGAAGAGAGGGAACCAATCAAAACAGCCTCCGCGGAACCCGGGAGGGCCCACTAGGGGTCGCTCGGTAGGGGAAGGTCGGGTGTCAGCGGCGCGGTGATGCCGTGGCGCTCGATGGCGGTAATGATCTCTGGTTGTCGTTTCTGCCAGTAACGTTTGATGGTGTCGCGCTCGATGGGGAGGAAGGGGTCGTCTGCGACGTCGTCGAGGTAGCCGAGCCCGAGCAGGATCGGAGTGATTGCGCTGTCGGCGTGCGCGGGCTGGTAGCGGGCGAGGAAGAGGGCGAGGCCCTCCTCGACGCTGCGGCCGGTCTGCTGTTCGATCGCCATCAGGTCGAAGTAGTCGCGCAGCTGGGCGCGACCGGCGATCGCGTTCAGCTTCATTGCGAGCAGGTCGCCGAGCCCGGCCACGGGTAGGCCGGCGACGTGTGTCGTCGGCTCGAGCCGGTGCTCGGGCCGCTCGAGGCCGACCCGGAGGAACTGCAGTCTGGTTGTGCCGAAGAGGCCGTTGAGCGTCCCGGCCGCGTGCTGGGTGACCGCGAAAGGCCCCCGGGAGCGGAGCCGCTGCTGCAGTTCGCCGAGGTCGACCGGCTCATGGAAGAAGAAGTCGAGGTCACGACTCTGTCGATGGCGCAAGTGGACGGCGATAGCAGTGCCGCCGCCGAGGTACGCCTCAGGCGGGAGCAGCGGCGCGACCCGTTCCCAGGCAAGGCCTGTCTCGCCCGGCAGGAGCGCGTCGAGCCAGTCGGGGAGGCTCACGCGCGTGCGCTCCGGGCGAGGTTGTGCGCGAGTGCGCGCTCCCGCGCGGAGAGGCCGCGGCTGCGAGCCGCCTGCTCCCAATCGGCGCGGGTCAGCGCCTGCCTGCCCCAGGCGAGTCCGTCGAGATCCTTGGTCGAGAGGAGGCGCTCGGCGAGATACCCCCCTTGGGTGCGCACATCGATCCGGCTGGGGTCGGCGTTCCAGAAGAGATGCGAAAGCCGGCTCGGCAGGCGGGTCGGGCGTGGCTCTGTCGGCCCGGCCGGGAGGGCCACGGCGGCGAGCTGGGGTGCCAGCTTTGGCCAGTCGGCTGCGGTCACCTGGGCGCAGATCAGCTCGAGCTCACGGGCCCGGCCGCTCGCGACCCACTCCCGCTCGGTGCGGACGAGCCTGCGCTCGGTCAGCGACCGCACGGCCGCCCCGGCCGCCGTCGGGGAGACACCGGCACGGCGCGCAACCGCGCGCACCGACACGAGCCCCCGGGGGGCGCGTGCGAGCACTGCCAGCACCCCCGTCTCGACCCTGCTCAACCGGTCCACCCGGGGGACGTCGCCGAGCTCGGCCCGCAGCTCCTCGAGTTGCCGCTCCGACAGCTGCACGCGCCCGCCGGGGCGACGGGCAGCGTCCATGCCGAGCCGTCCGATCGCCCGCTGCACCCGCGGCACGCTCGTGCTCAGCCTTCGCGCAGCCTCCCCAGCCGATAAGGTGTCCATTTCGTTAGTTTAGCGGCTCCGGCTAACCCGAGCGAGCCCCCGCTTTGCTCGGAGGAGTGCGCTACAGGTCGCGCCCGGGGAGCTCGCGTTCTCGCTCGCGGGTCTGCTCGAGTGTCCTGCGCAGGATGGGGAGTTGCATGTTGTCCTTCTCGCGGTTCGCGGCCTCTTTGGAGCGAATCACGTCCGCGAGGGCGGCGACGCTCACGGTGACGCCGGCGATCCGCTCCCGGCGAGCTCCGCCTCGGAGATCGTCGTATCCCCGTGTGCCGGCGGGCAAGAACATCAGGCCGACATCGCCGGCGCGGGTGGTGAGCATCCAGCTGTCGGCGGTCGCGAGCATCTCAGCCTCGAGCGGGAAGGGCACGCCGTCGGGGGCGCTTGCGCTTCGCAGCTTGGCATCGAGGTCGCGTAACGCGAGCGCGAGCCGTTCGAGATTCTCGCGCGATCGTGACGGCGTCACATCGATGTCGGTGGTCAGGATCGGGGCGCCCGCCGCGATCGCGGCGATCGCGCCGATCACGACGTACCGGACATGGTGCGCCTCGAGCGCACGCAGGATCTGACCGGGTTCGAAGTCGGCGACGTTCCCGGGCGCGCTCATGCTGCGTAGACGTGCTTGACCGCGCGGACGGCACGATCGACGCGCTGTTCCGGCGTCAGCGGAAGCACCTGCGCGATCAGGGTCTCGTCATGGTCGTCGAGGTCGGCGTTGAAGAGGCGGAAGCTGAGATGGAGACCGCAACAACGGATCAGACGACGTAGCGTCTCTAGACTCGGCAACACGTCGCCACGTTCGTAGCGGCTGACCTGCGAACGCGCCGTACCTGCCCGTGCCGCCAACTCGGCCTGCGTCAGTCCAGCCCGCAGTCGTGCCTCACGCAACAGATCCCCGCTGACCATTCCTTCAGCGTAGCAGCAGATATGTCTTAGCTCCATATACGAGCTACAAATCAGCTACGCGCTCTGACGGGTCGTGCAATCAAGCGTTGAGTTCCCGTGGGTTCAGGTCTTCTTTGTTCCATCAGGCCTTGCGTTGATCGCGCTCTGTGCCGGATGCTGTGCCCTTCGGCGGTTGCATCGTCATGGTGTGAGCCGGCGTTGATCGAGAGAGGCTACGCGGCGAGCGTTTCGGGCCTGAGCTTCAGAATCTCCCCGTCGAATTCCTCGATCACACCGCTTTCCTCCAACAGTCGGCCGTACCACTTCACGACCTCCGGATGCAGTTGAAAGAGGGTCGCGAGCACGCTGACCCGGTGCTCGCCGCTGATCACGTTGCCCGGCCATTCCTTCGGATGCCGTACGTCGAGCTCGAGGATGGTGCCGATCGTCTTGACGGCGAACTTGTGAAACGCGTTGGACTGCTCGAAGTCGCCGGTCTCGGGGTCTCTCAGGGCAGCGAGGATCTCGCCGGTTCGATACTTGTGGTCAACGAAGGCCGCCCTTCTCTGGAGCGCCTGGAGGACGGCCCGACAACCCAGAATGGAGTCAACGGATTCCTGCGGTGAGTTTCCCTCGATGCCGGCCATGCAGTCGCAAATGATGTGGTAGGTGCCGAATCTCTCGCCCGAGCGCCAGTCCTCACCTTCGTGATAGATCCATGAAACGTGGTGCGGCCCGCTTTCGACATAGGTCATCACGGGGTTGATGGAGTCGCCGTATCGATGCTCCGCATATGCAGCCCATGAAGCGACACGGCCTGCGAAACGGCTCGGCTGCAGCTCGAGCAGCTCGACGGGCCTGTGGATCAGAGAAAAGACCTCCTGCTCGTCAATACCCACAGAGTGACGAAGTACTTCACCTGATTTCATCATCAGCCTCCCAGGAGATGCTTCCCGGACACGACCAACCACGGATACGGTATGAGACGCACTTGACGCCAACTGGTTAGCCCCACGAGGCCCAGACGGGCGGGGCCGGCGAGGTCACCCCTTCACACCTGTCCTCGTCAACCTGACGTTGGGACGACCAGTTCCGCGATGACAGCGGCGAAATCCCAGGGTCACGAGCGAGCCGATGACCGTACGATCGCTGCTCTGCAACAGCCTTACAGCCTACGAGCAGGAATGCGGTGGATACAGCGGGATCTTTGACGTGACTGACCACCTTGCAGACCGTGAAAATAGAGATTACATTCCTGCGTGGCCGGTGCCAGATGATCCTCGTTTGTAGGTCGAAGGGTCGTGCTGCGGTGCGCCATCGGTACGTCGTGGTACCTTTGGTTCAGGGTGGCTTTTGGCGGATTGACACCCGGAAGCAGAGCGCTCGAACAGCCTCGAGGTTCTTTGCGCGGGAGCACGTATTTTTGACGTTTGAGAACAGCCGCTGGATCGGAGTGGACGGTGGATTCGGGATCGGCTTTGCGGACGTTGATGGACGAGCGGATCGTCGTGCTCGACGGTGCCTGGGGGACGATGATCCAGAATCGTGGGCTCGTCGCGGCAGACTATCGGGGCACACGGTTTCAGGATCACGACCTGGATGTGACCGGCGACCCTGATCTGCTGAATCTCACGCGCCCTGATGTGGTTTTGGATATCCATCGCGCCTATCTGGGCGTCGGCGCTGATGTAACGACGACGAATACCTTCACCGCAACCTGCATCGGGCAGGCGGACTACGGGCTCGGGGATCTCGTCTACGAGTTGAACGTTGCGGGAGCGACGCTGGCGCGGCAGGCGTGTGACGCAATCGCCACCCCGGAGCGGCCTCGGTTTGTGGCAGGGTCTGTTGGCCCTCTGAATGTGACGTTGTCGATGTCGGCGCGAGTCGATGACCCGGCACATCGCGCCGCAAGCTTCGATCAGGTGTGCGAAGGCTACGCCGAGCAGATACGCGGACTCGTCGATGGTGGCGTGGATCTGATTCTCGTGGAGACGGTGTTCGACACGTTGAACGCCAAGGCAGCGATCATGGCCGCGCAGGATGTCACGCCGGAGATGCCGATTGTTGTCTCGCTGACAGTTGTCGATCGTAGCGGCCGCACGCTGTCGGGGCAGACGGTCGAGGCCTTCTGGATGTCGATCGAACATGCACGCCCACTGGCCGTGGCGATGAACTGTTCGCTCGGAGCCGCAGAGATGCGGCCCTGGCTCGCGGAACTCGCGCGAGTGGCCTCGGTGCCGGTGTGGTGCTATCCAAATGCGGGACTGCCAAACGCCTTCGGAGGGTACGACGAGTCACCCCGTGAGACGGCGGCGCTTCTCCGCGAGTTTGCGCAGAGCGGCCTCGTCAACGGTGTCGGCGGCTGCTGCGGCACGACGCCCGAGCACATCGCGGCGATCGTTGGTGCGGTAGAAGGATTGTCTCCGCGCACCGTCCCGTCCTCATCGTCGCTGCCACGATTCGCAGGACTCGAACCGTTCTCGGTCGGCGCCGACACCGGGTTTGTCATGGTGGGGGAACGGACGAACGTCACCGGCTCGGCCCGCTTTCGCCAGTTGATCGAGGCAGACGACTACATCGGCGCAGTGGACGTAGCGCTGGAGCAGGTGCGGGGTGGCGCAAACGTGTTGGACGTGAATATGGACGAGGGGATGCTCGATTCCGAGGCCGCGATGACGCACTTCCTGAACCTGATCGCGACCGAGCCGGAGATAGCGCGACTGCCCGTAATGGTGGATAGCTCCCGCTGGACCGTCCTGCAGGCGGGCCTCAAGTGCCTGCAGGGCAAGGGGATCGTCAACTCCATCTCGCTCAAGGAGGGCGAGGAGGACTTTCTCGTCAAGGCACGTGAGATCCACCGCTTCGGCGCGGCCGTCGTTGTCATGGCCTTCGACGAGAAGGGGCAGGCAGAGACCGTCGAGCGAAAGGTCGAAATCTGTGGCCGCGCCTACGACCTACTCACCGGTAAGGCGGGTTTTCTCCCCGCGGAGATCATCTTCGACGCCAACATCCTCGCTGTCGCGACGGGCATCGAGGAGCACGACCTGTTTGCCCTTCACTTCATCGAGGCGCAGCAGCTGATCAAGCAACGCTGCCCCGGATCGCTGACAAGCGGCGGCGTCTCCAACCTCTCGTTTTCGTTTCGCGGTAACGCCGTCATCCGGGAAGCGATGCACGCGGCGTTTCTCTACCACGCGATCCACGCTGGACTTGACATGGGCATCGTCAACGCCGGTCAGCTTGCCGTCTACGCGGATATTCCGGCCGACCTGCTCGAACACGTCGAGGATGTCATCCTCGCGCGTCGCCCCGATGCAACCGAGCGCCTTGTCGCACTCGCCGACTCGATCACGGGCGGAGGAACCGAGCGAGTGCTCGACCTTGGCTGGCGTGAGTCGCCGGTCTCCGAGCGGCTTTCGTTCGCTGTCGTCCACGGCATGGCCGACTTCGTCGAGCAGGATGCCGAGGAGGCACGTCTACAGGTAGATCGTCCGTTGCAGGTGATCGAAGGGCCGCTGATGGACGGCATGAAGATCGTTGGCGAGCTGTTTGGTGATGGCCGGATGTTTCTCCCTCAGGTCGTGAAGAGCGCAAGGGTGATGAAGCGCGCGGTCGCCTACCTGGAGCCGTTCATGGAGCACGAGGAGGCGGGCAGTGCCCACTCCGGCAGAATCGTGCTCGCGACCGTCAAGGGCGACGTTCACGACATCGGCAAGAACATCGTCGGTGTCGTGCTTGCCTGCAACGGCTATGAGGTAATCGATCTGGGCGTGATGGTGCATACCGACACGATCCTCAACACCGCCGTCGAGCGGAACTGCGACGCCGTCGGGCTCTCCGGGCTGATCACGCCGTCGCTCGACGAGATGGTGTCGGTCGCCACCGAGATGCAGCGTCGTGGCCTCCAGTTGCCGCTCCTGATTGGCGGCGCAACCACGTCCCGCCAGCACACGGCAGTCCGCATAGCTCCCGTCTACGAGCAGACAACTGTCCATGTGCTTGACGCTTCGCGCGTCGTCGACGTCGTCAACACACTGCTCGACGGGACGCGGCGTGAGACGCTCGATGCCGAGAACCGCGCGAACCAACAGCGGCTCCGCACCCTTCACGAGGAAAAGCAGCGTAAGCCGCTGCTGTCGCTGCCGCTGGCACGGGAGAATCGCACGCCCATTGTCTGGCAAGCCGCCGATCTTGCCGATCCACCCTTCACCGGCACGCGCCAGCTGTCGCCCTCGGTGACCGAACTGAGCGCCTTCATCGACTGGAGCTTCTTCTTCCATGCCTGGGATCTGAAGGGGCGCTTTCCGGGAATCCTTGACGATCCCCGGCAGGGAGCGGCCGCGCGCGACCTCTACGCCGCCGCGCGGGAGATTCTCGCCAGGATCGAGTCTGACAGCCTGCTCCAGGCAAAGGGCGTCTACGGCTTCTGGCCGGCTGCGAGTGAAGGGGATGACATCGTTCTTGCCGACGGCACGCGCTTCCCGATGCTGCGCCAGCAGACAGATTTCGGTGACTCGAGAGCCAATCGCTCCCTGGCCGACTACCTTGCACCGGCAGACGCCGGACTCGATGACCACATTGGCGCATTCGCAGTCGCCATCCACGGAGCGGACGAGCTTTCCCGGCTGCACGAGGCCGACAACGACGACTACAGTTCGATCATCGTCAAGGCTCTCGCGGACCGGCTTGCGGAAGCGTTTGCCGAATACCTGCACCAGCACGTACGCCGTGACTGGTACGAGCCCGGGGAAGAGCTGGGCCAGGATGACCTCGCTGCGGAGCGCTATCGGGGCATCAGGCCCGCATTCGGCTACCCCGCCTGCCCCGACCACTCGGAGAAGCAACGCCTCTTCGCGTTGCTCGATGCCGAAGTCGCCGGCCTGACCCTGACGGAGTCGTGCGCGATGCTACCCGCAGCCGCAGTCAGTGGCATCTATCTGGCCCACCCGCAGTCGCGCTACTTCTCGATTGGTCGCATCGGGCAGGATCAGCTCGAGGAATATGCGGAGCGGAAGCAGATGTCCCTCGATGAGGCGGAACGATGGCTGCGACCACACCTCTAGGCTCCCTTCATCCGGAGTGGCCTCATGGCTGACTTCGCGGCGCGTCTGCTCGACGGCCCGCCGATCGTCGCCGACGGCGGAACCGGTGTCCTCCTGTCCGAGGCGGCACCGGGTCTTCGCTGCCCCGAGGAGGCAAGCCTGCGCGCACCCGAAAGCGTCATTGCGGTGCATGCGAGCTACATCAGCGCCGGTGCCGAGCTGATCGAGACGAACACGTTTGGTGCCAATCGCCGCAAGCTCGCGCGCCACGGGCTCGAAGACGACTTCGAGCGGATCAACTCTGCTGCGGTCAGGCTCGCCCGCGAGGCACGCGAGGTCTCTGGCAAGGACGTCTTCATCGCCGGCGCGATGGGCCCACTGGGTGAGCTCGAGATGCTCGACGCTACCGATCACGGGCCTCTCTATGCCGAACAGGCGGTCATCCTCGAAGGTAGAGGGTTAGATCTTTTCATGCTGGAGACGTTCTTCGACCTCGACGAGCTCGAGGTCGCCGTGAACGCTGTCCGGAGCGTCTCGTCATTACCCATCGTGGCGCTTCTCACATTTGACGAAGACGCAGAGACCGGAGCCGGGATCGGAGCTGCCGAAGCAGCCGCCCGCCTCGGCGAACTCGATGTGGCGGCGATAGGGAACAATCACGGAGCAGGCCCACATGCAGCCCTGACGGCGCTCGCAGCGATGAGCGGCACGCATCTGCCACTCGCGACGCTCCCGAACATCGGGCTTGCCAGCATCGTCGGCGGCCGTGTCGTGTATCCGCACTCAACCCCCGACTACATCTCCGACTTCGCTGCACAGGCGCGTGCGCTTGGCGCCCGCATCATCGGCGGCTGTTGCGGCACCACCCCTGCCCAGATCCAGACGATCCGTGCCGCACTCGACACGGAGCAGCGCCCGCGCGCCATCTTTATCGCCGGAGAGCAGAAGCTTCCCGAGGTCGCTATTCCGGCGTACTCGGAGACGCACCTCGCGCGGGCGCTGCGCGAAGGAGAGTGGGTTGTCAGCGTCGAGCTTGACCCGCCCAAGGGCGGAACCAACACGGCGATGATCGCCGTCGCACGCACGCTGCACGCATCCGGCCGCGTCGGCTTCGTTGATATCAACGACAACCCGATGGCACGAGCACGGATGAACTCCCTGATGGCCGCAGTCGCGATCCAGCGGGAATCCGGTATCGAGACGATTCCTCATGTCACGCCACGCGATACGACGGTGATGGGGCTCGAAGGCGTGCTTCTCGGGGCCCACGCCGACGGTGTCCGCAACATCCTTGCCGTCACCGGTGACCCTCCACACGTGGGCGACTACCCTGGCTCCCGCGGCGTCTACGAGGTCAACTCGATCGGCCTCGTTCACCTCATCTCACGCCTCAACCAGGGAGAGGACTACGTCGGCAAGACGATCGACCAGCCAACCTCGTTCTTCACTGGCGTGGCGGTCAACCCGAGTGCCGAGGACATCTCGCTCGAACTCGACCGCTTCGAGCAGAAGATCGATGCCGGGGCGCGCTTCGCAATGACCCAGGCCGTGTTTGACGCCTCCCAGCTCCAGCCGCTCCTCGACCACTACTCGGGCGCGGTTCCCATCCCGATACTCGTCGGCATCTGGCCGCTCCGCAGCCACACGATGGCGCTGCGCCTTCACAACGAGGTACCCGGCATCACCGTGCCCGAACGGATACTCGATGCTCTGCGGGATGCCGGTTCCGACGCCCCGAAGGTAGGCATTGCACTCGCCAGGGAGCTTGTCGAAGCAGTACGCGGCGTCACAGCAGGGATCTACGTGATCCCACCTTTCAAACAGCCCGAAGCCGCACTCGAACTCCTCGACCCCTGAACCGGGCGCGAGTCAGGGTGTCAAGGTGCCCGAGTGCCAGAAGGGTACGATCCGCGTAATCAGCATGTTGAGGTCGAGACGCCCGTCGGCGCAGGCAGCGAGCGGCTCATCGCATCTACCGCAGTCTGTCTTGACTGCCGTGAGACAGCAGGCGCGCGTGTAAAGCCCCATTCAGACGATCTATCCCGTCATGATCCGGGGCACGATGCGCCCACGGCGGCAGGGCGGCAGGGCGGCATATCAGTACAGGTTGATCAGCTCGAGGAGTTTGTATCTGTCGTCAACCGCCTCGAAGACATCTTTGTCGTGCTTGATCATCTTGCTCCGTATGTAGACGCGAAGCCACTGCTTGTAGCTGTGGGCCTCGTAGAGGTCGAGCAGCTCGGCGGTGGGCAAGCCAGGCTGCGTAATCAGTCTCGCAAGAGCCATGGCGCACTCGAATCCCATCGAGATGGACTGGAAGTACGGCGATCCGATGGCAGAGTCGCCGACCAGGAAGACCGGAGAGCGGGCGAACGGATGATCCGCACTGTCCGGCGCCCGGTAGAGGCGACTGGTCGCGTGACGCGCGCGATAGAGGTTGAGCGGAATGCAGATGATTTGCAGGTCACCGACGATCTCCCCATGCGTCTCGTCCCTCATCTTGTCGATGAAGCGATCCATCGACCGCGCGGCCTCGGGGAGATGTTCACGCAGCCATTCTCCGTCGAACTGCGGTGGCATTGCCGCGGCCTCTTCGCTACTGATGTGAACGATTCCCGTGACGTGGCTCACGTCGCCGTCGCTTGCGATCCGGGAGACGGAGGGGATAAACTTGTAGGTTGGGTTTTCTACGTTCTTGTAGTACTTACAGTACTCGTTGCATGAGTAGGCTTGGTCGTACAGGAACGTGACGACGAGTGCAGACTCGAGTTCGAGGTTCACCGTGTTTGCGTCGATTGTGGGTGCGCTTCTCGCGGGGACGAGGCTGTCTCGAAGCAGGGATTTTCGGCCTGTGGAGTCGATCACGATGTCATCTGGCTCGATCATCGCCATGATGCCCTCCGACGAAATTTTCGCGGACGCAAGCTCCACGGGACTCGACTCGCGCGTTGTGATGAGGGTGCTGAGAGACTGCTCTATCTCGTTGAGCGGGCAGAACCCGCCCGTCCATTCCACGAGCAGCGACATCAGATCCGCTGGAATCGACCGGCGGAACGCCACGCTTCGCTCGACTTCCGAGGGATCGAAGATCGCATCGACATCATCCCGGTCGGTCTGGGAGGCCTCGAACTCCTCGACCGAGGTGGAGACGAGAGACCGCTCGAGCTGCACCATGCGCGTGCGGGTATACGCGGGTCGTTGTTCGTAGAGCACGATCGAGAACCCCTCAAATGGTTGGAGGAGTGCGGCAACCATCAGTCCCACCGGCCCTCCGCCGATGATATGCACGCGCCGTGAACCGTGCCCATCGGCCGATGCCGAAGCCGTTTGCATTGCTGGAGATTGGCCTACTGTCATCGTTGGTTACCGCCGAGGAAAGCCTACACCCTTGGCAAGCTGTCGTGCCTGCGCGAGAGTGGAAGCTATTCCTCTCCGCATGCCGTCTGATTCAGCGACTGGCACTCCGTCCAAGAGGCATGATCGCTACGCTCGATAGATGGGCCAGGGACGCATCGTTGCGGCCGCGCCCGCGCTCTTCGTCGTCCTCTGGGCGTCCGGTTTCGTCTTCGCCCGTGAAGGTGTCTCCTACGCCGACCCGCTGACGCTCGTCGCGATCCGCTTCTCGATAGCCTGCGTCCTCCTGCTCGTGCTGGCGGTGGTCACGCGGGCCCCTTGGCCAAAACGCAGTGAGGCCCTCCACTCGGCCGTCGTCGGGCTCCTGCTCCAGGTTGCATATGTCTGCTGTGTCTTCGTTGCCATCGATCGCGGCCTGGCCGCGGTCGTCACTGCACTCGTCGTCGGGCTCCAGCCCTTGCTCTCGGCCTGCGTCGTAGGGCCTTTCCTGGGCGAGCGAGTCAGACCGATGCAATGGGTCGGCCTCGCCACCGGTCTCGCGGGCGTCGCACTCGTCGTCGCGAGAGGCGTGGACTTCGGGAGTGATACCGAGCTCGGCCTGCTCCTCGCGGTCGCGGCGCTCGTCGGAATCACGGCGGGTACCGTCTATCAGCGTCGCTTCTGCCGCACTGTAGACCTCCGCACGGGAACCACCTGCTCGTTTGCCTCCGCCGCGGTCGTCTCGATCGTCCTTGCGGTTTCCATCGAGCCGATGCACGTGCGCTGGACGTGGGAACTCGTGGGCTCACTGGCCTGGATGTCAGCCGTTCTCTCGGTAGGCACGATCTTGTTGCTCTTCTGGCTCCTCCGCCGCATGGAGGTCACGCGGGTGACAAGCCTCTTCTACCTCGTGCCTCCGGTCGCAGCGCTCATGGCCTGGCTGTGGTTCGGTGAGACGATCAGCTGGATGATGGCCGGAGGTATCGCGCTTGCAGCCGCGGGCGTGACACTCGTCCAGAGAGGCGCCGGCTAGATCGGGCCGGCAGTCGTTGCGCCCAACATCGCTATCGATCTGCGGCGCTATCGTAGGGCCATGGGCAACCTGCGGAACGAACTCATTTCACTCCTCGAGGCTGTACGCAGCGGAACCGTCGAGCCGGGCGACGCAGTTGACCGGCTTGCGAGACTCCCGTTTCGTGACCTCGGCTTCGCGCGCATCGACCTACTCAGGGAGGTACGACAGGGTGCACCGGAGGCTGTCCTCGGGCAGGGGAAGACGCCGCGGCAGGTCGCAGCGATCGTCAGCGCAATGCTCGACGAGGGCGTTGGGAGCGTCCTCGTCACCCGCGCAGACGAGGAAACGCGGGCCGCTGTATGCGCTATCGCGCCCGATGCGCTCGAGCATGCGGCAGCGCGGCTCGTGTGGTTCGCCCGGGGTGTGCCGGAGCCGCGCGGCATCGTGACGATGATCTCAGCCGGAACCTCGGATGGCCCCGTCCTGCACGAGGCGCGCATCCGTGCGGAGCTGATCGGAACCGAGGTCGTGTGGCACGAGGACGTCGGTGTTGCAGGATTGCACCGGCTTGCGACAGTCCTTCCCGACCTCGAGCGTGCCGACTGCGTGGTCGTCGTCGCCGGCATGGACGGCGCACTTGCAAGCGTCGTCGGTGGGCTCGTGGCGGCACCCGTGATCGGCGTGCCGACGAGCGTCGGCTACGGTTCGGCCGAGGGCGGGCGGACACCCCTGAATGCCATGCTTAGCTCGTGTGCCGCGGGACTCGCCGTGGTTGGCATCGATGACGGCTTCGGAGCGGGCACGATTGCCGCACGCATCGCGAGACAGTCGGCGTGATCGCCTACCTGGACTGCGTCGGGGGCCTTGCCGGCGACATGCTCCTGGCTGCGCTCCTCGACGCGGGTGCGCCGGAGGACGAGCTCCTTGCAGTCCCTGTGAGACTCGGGCTCCACGGGGTCGAGATCAGCGTGAGCCGTGTCGAAAGGCACGCAATCGGAGCCCTGCACGTGGACGTGATCGCCGCCAGGGACTCACACGACGCGCACGATGGCCACGAAGCACATGGCCGTACCTGGACGACGATCCGCGAGCAGATCGAGACGGCCGATCTCGACCCGCTTGTCCGCGATCGCTCGCTTGCGGTCTTCCGTCGGCTGATCGAGGCGGAGAGCACGATTCACGGTGTCGGGCCCGAGGACGTCCACCTCCACGAGCTCGGGTCGGTGGACACACTCGTGGACGTCTGCGGCGCTGTCACGCTGCTGGCAGCCCTCGGAGTGGGCCGGCTCGTCTGCTCACCACTTCCCCTCGGACGGGGGACGATCCGGATAGAGCACGGTGTCGTACCGTTACCAGCTCCCGCCACCGTCGAGCTCCTACGTGGATGTCCGGTCTTCGGCGTGGACGTCGAGGGAGAGCTTGTCACGCCCACGGGTGCAGCACTGGCAGCGACCCTCGCCGACGCGTGGGGGCCGATGCCGGCGCTTACGATCGAACACGTCGGGTACGGAGCCGGAACGCGCGATTTTGCCGAACGGGCCAACCTGGTGCGCGTCGTGCTCGGAAGCGACGGAGGTGACGGAAGCGACAGTCGGCCGGTCGAGGTACGTCTCCTCGAAACCAATCTCGACGACTTCAACCCGGAACTCGTACCCGATGCCATCGAACGCTGCTTTGCCGCAGGCGCCCTTGACGTCTGGACAGCGCCGGTGCAGATGAAGAAGGGACGCCAGGGCATCGTGCTCTCCGTGCTGACACGACCGGAGGACGAGCGCACCGTGGCTCACACGATTCTCGAGCAGACCTCGACGCTCGGAGTGCGGGTCGGAACGCTGCGCCGCTACGAGCTCGATCGCTCGACACAGATGATCGAGATCGACGGCCAGCCGGTACGCGTCAAGCTCGGCCGACTCGACGGCCGCCTCGTGAACATCGCACCCGAGCACGACGACTGCGCCGCCGTTGCACAAAAGACGGGGGCGCCGATAAAGTCCGTGTGGGCACGCGCTCTCGTGGCCGCTCAGGAGATTCAGTGACCGGTATCGATCAACTCGAAGCAGCAATCCGGCCTCTTGGCTCGGCGATCGTCGCATTCTCCGGCGGCGTGGACTCGTCCGTCGTCGCCGTCGTGGCCGCACGCGTGCTCGGGAATCGGGCGCTTGCCGTCACTGCCGTTTCGCCGGCCCTCGCGACCGGAGAGCTTGACGGCGCTCATGACGTTGCCCGCGCTGCCGGAATCGCGCACGAGACGATCACGACCAACGAACTCGCGCGCGAGGCGTACCGCCGAAACGACGAGAACCGCTGTTACCACTGCAAGACCGAGCTCTACGAGCAGCTCCTCGCACTCGCATGCCGGCGTGGGTTTGCCACCGTGTTGTCGGGGGCAAACGCCGACGACATGGGTGACTGGCGGCCCGGCCTCCGTGCTGCAGCCGAGCACGGGGTGCGCCATCCTCTCCTCGAGGCCGGATTCGGCAAGGAAGACGTCCGCTCGCTCGCTCGCGAGCTCGGAGTGGTGAGCGCAGAGAAGCCCGCCTCGCCCTGCCTCGCATCCCGGCTGCCCTACGGGACGGAGGTAACGCCACAGGCGCTCGCCCGGATCGACAGGGCCGAGCGAGCCGTGAAGCAGCTCGGCTACCGCGTCCTGCGCGTGCGTCACTATGGCGAGCTAGCGCGGATCGAGATTGCTGCGGACGAGTTGCCACGCGCGCTCGGGGAACGTGCTGCCATCGAGGAGGCGGTCTGCCGCGCGGGCTTTGCACGCCTCGAGATCGATAAGACCCCTTTTCGTTCGGGCTCGCTCAACGGGCCGCAGTTTGTCCGCACTCTCACGGTGACCGGCTGAGATCCAGGCCGCTCGCTTTCTCTTCGGGCTTCTTGCCTGCCCACGGACGTCGAGAGTGCGCTCCAGGCTGTCGCAGTGCCCTTGCTAGCGCTGTCCTCCGAGGCCGCCTCTATCGAGCAACCGATCGACGCGGTCTCCTGTGTCCACGCTGCGGCGCCTACACTTCCGACGTGCGCCGCTACCACCTGACCACATTCGGCTGCCAGATGAACAGCCATGACTCCGAGCGCATCAAGGGAATGCTCGAGTCGCTCGGCCTCGGCGAAGCCACCTCGAAGGAGGAGGCCGACCTCGTCGTCTTCAATACCTGCACGATCCGCGAGAAGCCCGATACGAAGCTCTCCGCCTATCTCGGTGACGCGGGTGCCCGCAAGCGAGAGAATCCCGACCTCGTGATCGCCGTCGGTGGTTGCTTCGCAGAGGCACAGCAGGAGCGCATCTTCGAGCTCTATCCGCAGGTAGACGTGGCCTTCGGACCTGGCTCGATTCCGCATCTCGGGGACTGGATCGGAGTAGGGGGAGAGGGCGTCGCGCGCGGCCGCTTCGGCACACACGAGCACTTTGCAGGCCATCTGCCCCAGCACCGCGAGCGCGCGGCGCACGCCTGGGTGCAGGTCTCGATGGGGTGCAACTCGACGTGCTCCTACTGCATCGTGCCGGCCGTTCGTGGGCGGGAGCAGAGCCGGCGTCCCGGTGACATCATCGCCGAGGTGACGCGCCTCGCCTTTGACGGAGTGCGCGAGATCACGCTGCTCGGTCAGAACGTCAACTCCTGGGGTCGTGACCTCGCGCCCGACATCCGGACGGAGTTCGGCGAGTTGCTGCGTGCCTGCAATGCAGTAGACGGGATCGAGCGGATCCGCTTTACGAGCCCGCACCCGAAGGACTTCCGCGAGCCGGTGATCGCTGCGATGGCCGAGTGCAGTGCGGTCTGCGAGCACATCCACCTGCCGTTGCAGTCCGGCTCGACACGGATCCTCAAGGCAATGCGGCGCACGTACTCGCGCGAGCGGTATCTCGCCCTCACAGGACGGCTGCGAGAGGCAATCCCCGACCTCGCGCTCAGCACCGACGTGATCGTCGGCTTCCCGGGAGAGACCGAGGCCGACTTCACAGAGACGCTCGAGGTCGTCGAGGAGGTGCGCTACGACAGCGCTTTCACGTTCATCTACTCGCCACGCCGTGGGACGGATGCTGCTGTGATGTCCGACCAGATTCCCGAGCCGCTCAAGCACGAGCGGCTCGAACGGCTTGTCGAGGTGGTGCAGCGGATTGCGGCGGAACGGAATGCCGAGCGCGTCGGCAACGTCGAGCAGGTTCTCGTCGAGGGCCCGAGTAGGACGGATCCGACGCTGCTCCGGGGCCGCACGCGACGCAATACGACCGTGGTGTTCACCGGCGTGGGCGCCGCCGGCGACCTCGTGGACGTGACCATCGAGGGCTCGACCTCGACGACGCTGCGTGGCAGTCTGACCTCGGCCGTGCCTGCCTGAGCGGCGTGGGCCTGATGGTCGCCGTGATCGCTGTGTTCGGGCCTACCGCATCGGGCAAGAGCGCCGTAGCGGAGGCCGTGGCCGATCGACTCCAGACGGAGGTCGTCTCCTGCGATGCGCTCCAGGTGTACCGCGGCTTGCCAATCCTGACGAACCAGCCCACGCGACCGACGCGCCTCGTCGGCATCCGTGAGCCGAGCGAGGAGATGTCCGTCGGCGCATACGCGACTCTGGCGCACGACACGATTGACGCACTCGTGGCAGCTCACGGAGCCGCCGTGGTCTGCGGCGGCACCGGGTTGTATCTACGCGCGGCATTGGCGGACATGGCAGTACCGCCACGGCCGGCGTCGGGCGTCCGGGAGCGAATCCAGGCCGAGGTACACGCAGACCCCGTTGTTGCCCACCAGAGGCTCGCTGATGTCGACCCAAGGGCGGCTGCTGCCGTACATGTGAACGACGTCCGCCGCCTCGTGCGTGCTCTCGAGCTGACAGAGGCTGGATACTCTCTTGTTCCGGATGACGATCGACTCTGGGCCTCCTCGACCCGCCATCCGACGCTGATCGTGGGCCTCGACGTCCCCGCGGCCCAGCTGGAACGCCGGATCGCGGAACGCACCGACGCGATGTTCACGGCGGGTGTCGTGGCGGAGGTGCTCGCGGCGCGCGCCGCCGGTGTCTCTCACACTGCGGCGCAGGCGCTGGGCCTCGAGGAGATTGCGATGTTGCCGCCCCAGGAGGCACGGAATCGGATAGTGGTGCGCACGCGGCGCTACGCCGCCTACCAGCGGAAGTGGATGCGGCGCGTCCCGGGCCTCGTCAGCGTGGACGGTATGCGCACTCCCGAGGAAATAGCAGAGGAGATTGTCGGAATGGTAGCGTCGAGACCTCTCTAGCGAAGGCACGCTACGGCGGGTTCAGGGCCACCGGCCGTCATGCGCGGGACATGCGAAGAAGAGCAGCCGACCGCGGCATTGTTCTCTGCCACCATGGCGGGAGAACTGGACAAATTATCTGTAGGACGTACGCTTACCGGATGATCGAGATCAGAAGCGTTGCAGGGACGCTGCTCTATACACATGAGGATACGAGCCTCGCCGGTGCGAATCTCGCCGGTGCAGATCTCGCGAACGCGCATCTCGCGTACGCGAGTCTCGTCGGTGTGAACTTCAAGGGCACGAACCTTTCCCGTGCGAACCTTTCCCGTGCGAACCTCTTCGGCACGAGCCTCGTCAACGCGAACCTCACTTATGTAGCCCTCGCCGAGGCAGACCTCACCGGTGCGAACCTCACCGGTGCGAACCTCACCGGTGCGAACGTCGCCGATGCGAACCTGCTGGGTGCGAACCTCACCGGTGCGAAGGCCGCCAATGCAAACTTCGAGACTGCGAACCTCGCCTACACGAACCTCGTCGGCGCGGACTTCGGCGGTGCAAACGTTGCCGGTGCGAATCTTGTCGGTGCAAACCTCGTCACCACGAACCTCGCCGGGGCGAACCTCGCCGGGGCGAACCTCGCCGGGGCGCACCTCGCCGGGGCGAACCTCGCCAATGTAAATCTCAGCGGCGCGAACCTCACCCGTGCAAACCTCACCCGTGCAGAACTCGCCGGTGCGAACCTCGCCGGTGCAGATCTCAGCGGCGCGAACCTCACCGGTACAGCTCTCAGCGGTGCCGCCCTCAGCCCGTAGCGTACATCGCAGCCTGCGGGGATTGGTTCTCTACGGGCTACAGTCCGGTCGCTGGGGCGGGCCATGTCGTGTCAGTCTTCCCGCAGACTGATCCTTGAAAGGGGGCGCGACCGTATCAGCCTCCAGCATAGCTCGGCCAAAGTGTCGGGTGGATTCTCGAGAAACGCTCGTGCAGTAGCCTTCTGCAAGGTCGGCGACACACTGTCGGTACCGACACCGCGTCTCCGCTACGAGCCATACTGAGAGTTGACCCCGCGACTGACTGGTGGTACAGGTCTGTGCAGTTCTCCAAGTGGCACGCACTGGGTAATAGCTACCTCGTGGTGGAGCAACCCGACGCCGGGCTGCTCACACCCCAGCGTGTGCGACGGCTCTGCGCTGTCTCCACGGGAATCGGCTCGGATGGGGTCGTCGAGATCACCGCTCGTGCCGGCACGAGCGTCGTCGTGACGATCTGGAACCCCGACGGCTCCACGGCGGAGATGTCTGGCAACGGTGTCCGTATCGCCGCTCGCTGGCTCGCGTCAGAGACGGGGGCCTCGGAGGTGACGATCGAGACCGCGGGACGTCGTATCGACGCGCGGATGCTTGATGAGCTCGAGGTAGACACCGATGTGGGGGAGTTCACCGTCGACCCACCCGAGGTGCTCGAGGGAATCGCGTTGACGGCGGTATCGGTTGGAAATCCGCATGCTGTCATCCGCCTCGACGATCCGACGCGTGACGATCTGCTCCGTCTCGGCCCTCTTGTCGAGAACCATCCCCGATTCCCCGATCGCACGAACGTTCAACTTGTGCGCGTTGACGGACGGCACGACCTGACGGTGCTCGTGTGGGAGCGGGGCGCGGGGGAGACGAGCGCCTCCGGCTCCTCCTCGGTCGCTGCCGCAGCGGTTGCCGTCGGGCACGGATGGTGCGACAGCCCGGTCACGGTGCATCTGCCGGGCGGCGACCTGCTCGTGCGCCTCACCGATGGGCACGCGTCGTTGACGGGGCCCGCTGAATGCGTCGCCCGCGGCTCGACCACCATCCTCTGACCGCCGAGACTGCGAGCGGCCCGCACCAGACCCCGCCCCTACTAGACGGCGATCTCGAACTCGCGCAGGACGTCGTTCAGCGATGTCTTCAGGTCGGTTGACGCATTGCGCTCGCCGACGATCAGCGCGCAGTTCAGACCATAGGTTCCCGCAGGAAACTCCTTCTGTCGGACACCGGGCAAGACGACCTTGCCTGCCGGCACCTCTCCGCGGTACTCGACCGGCTCGGGTCCTGTCACGTCAATAATCGGAATCGACGCCGACAGCACCACGTTCGGCGCGATCACGGCTCTGGCTCCAATCCGCACGCCCTCGACGATCACGGCACGCGATCCGATGAAGGCTCCATCCTCGATGATCACAGGCGATGCCTGGGGGGGCTCGAGGACTCCTCCGATACCGACGCCGCCCGCGAGATGGACATCGGCACCGATCTGCGCACATGAGCCCACGGTCGCCCAGGTGTCCACCATCGTCCGTGGGCCAACCCAGGCGCCGATGTTCACGTAGCCCGGCATCAGGACGCAGCCCTCGGAGAGGAACGAGCCATAGCGTGCGACGCCCGGCGGCACGACGCGCACACCACGGTCGGCATAGTCCGTCTTGACGGGAATCTTGTCCAGGAAGTGAAGCCCTCCGACGTCCATCGGCTCGACCTTACGGACACGGAAGTAGAGCAGAATCGCCTTCTTCACCCACTCGTTCACGACCCAACCGTCGGCCGTCGGCTCGGCCACGCGGATCGCGCCAGCATCGAGCAAGGCGATTGCCTCCTCCACGACAGGAGGGTCGAGCGAGCCCGACTCCCACATCTCTTCGATCTGCTGTGCAAGCTCCATTGCTGTTGATTGTGGCGTATCCGGAGCGGTGTTGCGTGAGTAAGGCGTCACAGCACGCCTTCGAGAATCCCGATCGCCCGCTGGCACTCGTCCAGCGTGGGTACGAGAGCGAACCGGACGAAGCCCTCACCCGAGGTGCCGAGGAACGATCCCGGCGTGACAAGGATGCCATGCTCGAGAAGGCGCGAGGCACATTCCTCCGAGGTTTGACCGGCCGGCACGGCGACCCAGAGGTACATCGTCGCCGACCCACCGGCATTGCGGAGCCCCACTCGCGTAAACAGGTCGATGAACAGCGCCCTCTTGGCCGCGTAGGCGTCGCGCGCGCGCTCGACATGCCCCTCGTCACCCCAGGCAACGACCGACGCTCGCTGGACGAACTCCTGCGGTGCGGTGCCCACATTTGGCCGAAACTGCTTTAGCGCAGCGATCAGCTCCGGGTCTCCGGCGACAAAACCACAGCGGTAGCCCGTCATCGAGGAACGCTTCGAGAGCGTGTTGAAGACGGCAAGGTTCGTCCAGTCGGAGAGCTGCAGCGCCGAGACGGGCGGCTCGTCGAACCACAACTCCGTGTAGGCCTCGTCGGAGGCGAGGACGAATCCGTACCCCCGCGCGAGTGCCGCTAGCTGCTCGTAGAACGCAAGCGGTGCCATGACGCCCGTCGGATTGTTCGGATAGTTGACCCAGAAGAGGGCAGTACGTCGCCATGTCTCCACGGACACGGCGTCGAGGTCGGGGAGAAATCCGTTGCTCTCGAGCAGCGGCAGCTCCACGACCCGCGCGCCGGCAAACAGGGCTCCACGGACGGCTACCGGATATCCGGGCTCGGTCACGACGACGGTGTCGTGGCCGCCTGCGAGGTCGAGGACGACCTGGGCGAACGAGAAGATCGCCTCCTTGGAGCCGAGCGTCGGGATCACGTGCGTCTCCGGGTCGAGGTGCGCGCCGAAACGGCGGCCGACCCATGCCGCTATCGCCCCCCGCAGTTCCGGCAGACCGACTGCAGCGGGATATCCCATCCGCTCGCGCACGCCGTCGCGCAGTGCTTCGATGATGTGGGGGTCGGTCGGCTCGCGCGGGTCGCCCATCCCGAAGTCGATCACGTCGAGCCCCTCGGCCCGGCGCGCTGCCGCAGCCTGGTTCAGTCGCACGAACGGATACGTCGCCTGACCGCGAAGGATGGGGGAGACGGGCACAGGGTCAATCTCCGAGAAATCGGAAGAGCGTCTCGTACGCCGTCACGAGCGCGTCGATCTCCACGAGCTCGTCACGCCGATGGGCGTAGCGGGTGCCTCCCGGACCGAAGTTGATCGCGTCGATACCACGCATCGTGAAATCGGCCACGTTCGTCCAGGCCTGCTTCGGCTCGAACGTCAGGTCGCCGGCGTCGCGCAATGCCCGAACAAGCGGCGTGTCGGTCACGACCGTGGCGGGCGGCGAGTCACTGGTGATCTCGAGCTCGGCACCCTCGGGCGTGAGCGAGTGGAGATATGCAGCCGCGCTCTCGGACGAGCGATCTGGCGCGTACCTGAAGTTCAGTGTCGCGACGGTGCGATCGGGAATCACGTTCGAGGCGATGCCACCGTCGATCTGCGTGATCGAGGCAACCTCGTAGAACGGCAGCCCACCGACGATCGCCTCGCGTCGCTCGAGAGCGGCGATCGGGGCAAGTCCGAGCAGCGCCTTCTCGATAGCGTTCACGGCCGTCCAGGGCCTCGCGGAGTGCCCACTGACACCCGAGAACGTGACACGCGCATTCATGTTGCCGAGGCAGCCGGCCTGGAGCGTCAGATCGGTCGGCTCCAGCAGGATTGCAAGTTCGGCATCCGCCATGAGCCGCGACCGCTCGAACAGGTCGGGCAATGGGCTGAACTGCGCCGGAAGCTCCTCCTTGCCAAACAACAGCAAGGCGACATCCATGCGGCCTGGCGCACCGTGCGCGAGATCGCGCACGATCTCGAGCGCGACGGCGACTCCGCCTTTCATGTCGCTCGCACCGCAGCCGTGGACTGCGCCGTCCGCAATGTGGCCGGGGACATTGTCCTGCGCGGGAACCGTGTCGTAATGCCCGACTAGCACGACGAGCGGGATGCCCGGCCGACGTGGCCGCGCAAAGACGAATGCGTCCTCGGCGGCGTACTCGGCCTCGAAGTCCGGGGGAACGAGCGCAAGTAGATGGGAGCGCACCTCCGCTTCGTGGAGGCTCTCCGACGGGATGTCAACGAGTTCGAGCGTCCGCTGTGCAAGCCGTTGTGCGAGGGCTGTCATGACCCGAGCCTACCGGCATACTCTCCGTATGAACCGTCGATCCGACGCTCCGGGTGGGCTCGAGCCCGAAAAGGGGCTCCTGCTTGCCGTGCTCCCGCGAGGAGCCGATGCCGAGGACGAGCTAGGCGAGCTGCGCGAGCTCACCCGCACCGCACTCGTTGTGCCGGTGGAGGAGCTCGTCCAGCAACGCAGCCGGCCCGATCAGAAGACCTACGTCGGGAAGGGTAAGCTCGAGGAGCTGAAGACGCTGTACGCCGACTGTGGCGCCGACGTCCTGATTGTTGACGACGAACTGGATCCCACCCAGCAGCGAGCCCTCGAGGACGCACTCTCGACGCGCGTCGTCGATCGC
Organism: Thermoleophilia bacterium; assembly: GCA_037139935.1. Taxonomy (GTDB): domain Bacteria; phylum Actinomycetota; class Thermoleophilia; order Gaiellales; family Gaiellaceae; genus Gaiella. Next base: position 99,810 of record JBAXFL010000001.1, read on the forward strand.
ACCCAGCTGATCCTGGCTATCTTCGCCCAGCATGCGGTCAGCGCCGAGGGAAAACTGCAGGTCGAGCTCGCGCAACTCGAGTACAACCTGCCGCGGATGCGTGGAATGTGGAAGCATCTCGAGCGCCTTGGCGGCGGTGTCGGCACACGCGGCCCGGGCGAGTCGCAGCTCGAGAGCGACCGCAGGATGGCCCGTCATCGTGTCACCGTCCTGCGGGCCCGGCTCAAGGCGTTGCAGGCCCAACGGGGAGTGCGACGCAAGGAGCGCAAGCGGGCACAGGTGCCAACGGTGGCGCTCGCGGGATACACGAATGTCGGTAAATCGACGCTCCTCAATGCGCTCACGGGAGCTGACGTCTCGGTCGAGAATCGCCTCTTCGAGACGCTCGACCCGACGACACGCGGGTTCGACTACGGCGGAAAGCGCTATCTGGTCACTGACACGGTCGGGTTTATCCGGCGGCTACCAACCCAGCTCGTCCAGGGCTTCGCCTCGACGCTGGAAGAGACGCTCGTCGCTGATCTGATCTTCCACGTCGTCGATGCGTCACTGCCCGAGGACAGGATGCGTGAGCAGATGACCGCCGTCGATGCGGTGCTGACCGAGATCGGTGGCGACGATCTTCCCATCACCCTCGTGCTGAACAAGATCGACCGGCTCGACCCGCTCGGTCAGCGGCGGATCGCGAACCGGTTTCCCGACGCAATGCGTGTGTCTGCAGCGACGGGCGAAGGGCTCGATGAGCTGAGGGTTAGTGTGGCGACGCTGTTCGCCGACCGCTACGCCGACGTCCGCCTCCTCGTCCCGTATGACGAAGGGACTGCGCTCTCTGCCCTGTATGCCCTGGGGGCGCCCATCGACGAGCGCCTCGACACCGACGAGGGCGTTTTGATCCGCGCGAAGCTGTCGCACCGCGACAGTCGGCGGTTTGCCCGCTACCTCATTGCCGGAGACGACCTCGGGTCTGCGGCAACAACGTGACAGAACGATACGCCACACCCCTGAAGGTGCAGAGACTGCGTCCCGACGCTGTGCTGCCCACGCGAGCTCACAGCGGAGATGCGGGGCTCGACCTCAGCGCGTGCGAGACCACCACGATCGGACCCGGGCAACGCGCCCTCGTCGCGACGGGCCTCGCGCTCGAGCTTCCGGAGGGCCACGTTGGCCTCGTCGTGCCGCGCTCGGGCCTCGCACTCCGGCACGGGATCTCGCTCGTTAATACCCCAGGCGTGATCGACGAGGGCTATCGCGGTGAAGTCCGCGTAATCATGCTCAATACCGACGCGACGCAGCCCTTCACGGTGGAACCCGGAATGCGCGTTGCCCAGTTACTCGTGATGCCGGTGCCTCGGGTCGAGGTAGTCGAGGTCATGGATCTCACCGATTCTGCGCGCGGTGAGGGCGGCTTCGGCTCATCCGGTCTCCAGTGAGGCCGGAGCCACGGATCCGTGTCTCGGCAATCCTTCGCTGGCACGGGAGGATGCTGCTCTGCCGTCACGAGAAGCAGGGAAGGGAGAGCTGGTTGCTGCCGGGCGGCGGCGTGCACGGCGGTGAGACACTGACCGGGGCGCTACAGCGGGAACTGCGAGAGGAGACGAGTCTGATCTCGGGTGGCGACGAGATCCCGGTCGAGGGCCCCGTCCTCATCGTAGATTCGATCTCCCCGGCGCAGAGCCTCGCGCCGAAGCACGTCGTCCACATCGTCTTTGCAGGAGAGCTGACCGGGTCGCTCGCCGACATCATCTCGACGGACGAGGCCGTGCGCGGCCACCGTCTGTTTGCGCACGACGAACTCGACGGAATTGCCATTCACCCACCGATCAGCCGATTTCTTCGCCGTTTCGAGCCGGGCGATCCGTGTGTCTATCTGGGATCGCTGTGGGCCCCCTAGAGCGCACCCTTCTCTGGGACGGATGTTGCAACGTCCGCGACCTCGGAGGGATCGAAACGTCAACGGGCCGCCGCACCCGGTATGGGGCTGTCGTACGGGCAGACAACATCAGGCGACTTTCTGCAACCGGGTGGCAGTCCGCCCTTGATCACGGTATTCGCTGCGTCGTAGACCTCCGCTTCGATGGCGAAGAGCCAGGGGAGCCAGATGCGCCGCCGGAGATCGAGGTAATTAGTGTCTCTCTCTTCGGGAAACACAGCGTGCATGCAGCCAGGGTGTTCGACGATCGTCTTCTGGCAGCAGATGATGTGGGGTCGGTCTTCGCGGCCGGCTACATCCGCACGCTCGAACGATCACCCGAGAGAGTCGTGCAGGCAGTCGCTGCGGTGGCCGACGCAGACCACGACCACGGCGTCCTCGTCCACTGTTTCGCCGGTAAGGATCGAACGGGCATCATCTCTGCGCTCCTGCTGTCGGTAGCCGGCGTGCCCGACGAGGCGATCATCGCGGACTATGCGGCGAGCGAGGCCAACATGCCGGGCCTCTTCGACGACTGGATAGCGGCGGCCGCTGATGCGGACGTCCTGACAACGCGACAGAGGTCGGCCCTCTCTCCCACGGCAACGATGGAGGGCGTCCTCGCGTGGCTGCAGCAGAGCGGCGGGGGCGCTCGCGGCTATCTACGGGCCGGCGGACTCACGTCCGCTCAGGTGCAACGACTCGAGCGGCGACTCGTCGAGGCCTGAGCCCGAGCGGCCCCCAGGTCGTTCACCGCCTGCCACGGGAGCGGGCGCGCCCGGACGACACCGCGTGGGCAAGGCGTTCCAGCTCATCCACGAGCGGTTCGAGATACCCATCACCCCCGGCGTGCTCAAGCGCACGGGCGAGCAACCAGTCGGCGAGCACGGGGTTTCGGGGAAGGAGCGGCCCGTGGAGGTAGGTGCCAATGGCAGCGGCGACGCGACAGCCTTCGGCCCGCGAGGCCCCGTCATTCCCGTGTCCGGCGAGCACGCGTCCAAACGGCACGGCACCCTGATCGAGCAGCGTCCGACCGGCGTGATTCTCGAACCCGGCGACCGTCGTCGTGCACCCGTCGAGATCGACGTCGAGGAGCACGTCGCCGATCAGCCGCCGGTCGCCCGCAATCGTTTCGAGCGGGAAGAGCCCTGCACCCGGCATCGAGGAGCCGTCACGAGCCCGATACCCGCGTCCGAGGAGCTGGTAGCCACCACAGACGGCAAGCAGCGCTGTCCCCGTGTCCACCGCGGTACGTAGGAGGTCGCCTCTTCCTGCAAGGTCGGGAGCGACGAGTGCCTGCTCTCGGTCCTGACCGCCGCCGACGTATATCAGGTCGAAGGACGACGGCTCGAGCGCATCACCCGGATCGATGGCGGTGATCTCGAGAGCATGACCACGGAGCGTCGCCCGGCGCTCGAAGACGGCGATGTTTCCGCGGTCGGCGTAGATGTTGAGGTAGCCCGGGTAGAGGTGTGCGAGGCGGATCTTCACGACGCCTCCTCCCAGAACGGCCGTGCGAGCCCGCGGGAAACAGCAATGGCGCGCAGATCGAGCATGGCGGTATAGGTGGGGAGGATGCCGAGCTCTCCTCCGACAGGCGTGAGCGCAAGGCCACGGTCGAGCGCCTCGCGGAGGTCGGGAATCATCTCGAGCCGGGAGGGATCGAAGCCCCCGTAGGTGAACCGCAACGCGAGCTCTGCTGCCCGCTCACCGCTGACGACGATCCTGCCGGCCCTCGTGAGCAGTGGCTCGAAATCGACATCCCAGATCCATGACACGTCGCGCCCATCTGCGATCCGGTCGTTCAGGGCGACGAGGAGCGTCGCCGGTACTCCGCCCTCTTCGAGCGTGCGCACGGCCTCGTTCGCGCCCGCCGGGTTTTTGATCAGCAGCATCAGGATCTGCCGATCGCCGGCCGTGATCCTCTCGAAGCGGCCGAACGCGGCGCTGAACGTCGTGAGGCCGGCCACGATCTCGTCGAGTGACGAGTCGAGGGCGAGGGCCGTAGCCGTTGCCGCGAGCGCGTTATAGACATTGTAGAGTCCGGGAAGTGGTAGCCGTACCCGGGCGGTGCCCGCCGGGGTGACGAGATCGAAATCGGTGGCATCGAGTGCGTGGAGGTTGATCGAGCGGGCGGCGATGTCGAGAGCCGGCCGTGCGTGCCCACAGGCCGGGCAGCGGTAGTCGCCGAGATGGCCGATGTAGGCGGCTGCATAGGTGTACGGACTACCGCAACGCACGCAGTACTTCGAGTCGGCAGCGTGCTGGAGGCCTGGCCGTGCGATGCTCGGGTCGTCTACGCCGTAGCGGAGCGTGCAGGCACGGCCGTCCGCTAGGTCTGCCACGAGCGGGTCGTCGGCGTTGACAACGACGGTAGAGGTGGGGGAAAGCGTTACCAGAGAAGCACGCCAGCGGTCGGCGATATGCTCCAACTCGCCATAGCGGTCGAGTTGGTCGCGAAACAGATTACCGAGTGCGACAACCCGTGGCCGGACGCGGCGCATCACCTCGGGTAGCGCGAACTCGTCTACCTCGAGCAACCCGAGATCGGCAGCGGGGGCCGAGAGAAGGGCGGAGGCGATGCCCGATGCCAGATTTGCACCCGAGTTGTTCCACGCAAGCCGATACCGGCTGCCAAGAATGCCGGCAAGCATCGCACTCGTCGTCGTCTTTCCGTTCGTTGCCGAGATGAGGGCGACGCCGGAGGGTAATCGGGACGCGAGAGCATCTATCGCAGTCGGGTCGATCTTCCAGAGAAGCTTTCCGGGCAGCGTCGTTCCGCCGCCGCGTCCGGCGGCACGCGAGACGCGTCCGACGAGGCGGGCTGCGGAGGCTTCGACCCTGAGGCGCACTCCCATCGGCTCCGAGCCTACCCGGCAGGGGACGGGAGGAGTCGTTCTGGTCTACTTGCAAATCTCACATAATGATCTATACTACTTGCGTATGGTCAGTCCCCGTCGTCGGCATCCGGCTCTTGCTGGTATTGACGAGGCTGCTCTCGCCGAGTTTCGCGCCGGGATCAGACGGCGCTACAGTGACGAGCAGATCCTCGACCAGTTGCGTGCGAGCGCCGAGCGGCTTGGCCGCTCGCCGACGATGAGGGAGTTTGCGGCCGACCCGGAGGCGGGACTGCACCCCCAGACGGTGATCGAGCACTTCGGCACATGGAATGCGGCAAAACGTGCAGCGGGCCTGACGCCGCGCCGCTTTATCAGTCGAGATGAATTACTCGACCAGCTTCGCCTTCTCGGTGAGGAACTCGGTCGCACGCCGAGGGCCCGAGACCTCGACGCACACCGTAAACGAATGGCCTCGAAGTCGCTGATCTGGCATACGTTCGGCTCCCTGACCGCCGCTCTGCGAGAGGCAGGGTTCGACGTCCCGGTGGGCGAGGAGAAGCTCGAACGCGCAGTCGAAGACGGCGTCGCCCTGGCACGGGAGTTGCACCGGCTACCGCGGATGACCGACTGGAAGGAGGCACGCGTCCGAAAACCGGAGTTGCAGTCGGAGTGGCAAGTTTATCGGCTGATCGATATCGACGTAGGTCCGTGGGCCGCGTTCCAGTACCTCATCCGGGAGCGCCTGCGCGCCGAGGAAGTCTCCGTCAGCGCGGACGGCTCGCTTCTCCCGTAGGAGCGCGAGCTGCCCCGCCCCGGCGCCTGTGCTGCAAGCGTCCTGTCAACGCGCGAGTCGGCAGCAAGGCTCGATCCGGCGATTCCACACATCAGAGGATTCGACCATGAGCATCGGACATATCGTGATCAGACGGATGATCCTGTGTTTTTTCTCCCTGCTCCTCAAGTGATAGGTAGCCGCTGCCGATAGGCGTGGCATGGATGGAAACCTTGCCAGGCATCTTGCGGATCCCTCACCCGACGACGGGGATCTCGACTCCCTCGAGACCGCAACCCAGGATCCTCTCAAACTGTACGTCCAGCAAATCGGCAACGGTCGCCTTCTGACCCACGCCGAGGAGCGCGAGCTTGCACGACGCAAGGATCTCGGCGACGAGAGCGCGAAGAGCAGGCTGATCGAGTGCAATCTCCGGCTCGTGATGTCGATCACAAGGCATTACACGCGGGCAGGCGTACCTCTGCTCGACCTGATTCAGGAGGGGAATCTGGGCCTGATCCGGGCCGTCGAGAAGTTCGACTACACCCTTGGCTACAAGCTTTCCACGTATGCAACCTGGTGGATTCGCCAGGCTATCTCCCGGGCACTTGCCGAGCAGGGGCGGACGATTCGCCTCCCGGTACACGTTGCCGACCAGGTGCGGCGCGTCACCCGGGCACGCCGTGTGCTCGGCCAGAAGCTCAATCGCGACCCGTCTATCGAGGAGATTGCGGCGGAAGCCGAGTTGACGCCCAAGAAGGTCGAGTCGCTGCTCTCGCTCGTCCAGGACTACGTTTCGCTCGACAGCCCGGTTGGTGACGGCGAGAGCCTGATGGGCGACATGATCCAGGATGAGAATGCCCGCGAGCCCGAGGTGGAGACGTCCGAGGCATTCCGCTCGTCAGAGCTCGCTGCAGCACTCCTGCGGCTGAACCCCCGCCAGCAGAGGGTGCTCACCGCACGATTCGGTCTCGACGGCGGTCTGCCAAAGACGCTCGAAGAGGTCGGTGTGCTTCTCGGCATCACCCGCGAGCGGGTACGGCAGCTCGAGACGCGCGCGCTGCGCGAGCTACGGACGGTTGCTCCGGCACTCGAGCTCTACCTCCGCACCTAGACAGCGAAGCACCTCGGATGGCGCTGCCACCGGCGGTATGACGCACCTACATGACAGCTTGCATATCGTGCTGACCGGCAAGCCGTCGAAGCGAATCGATCTCGATCTGTCGTACCCGCTCACGGGTGATTCCAAGGTGCCTGCCGATCTCATCGAGCGTCCGTGGCGAGGTGCCTCCGAGGCCGTAGCGGAGCGTCAGCACCTCGCGCTCCCGCTCGCCCAGAGAAGCGAGCGCGGCCTGGAGCGCCTGGCTGCGCAACGTGAGCTCCACCTCCTCCTCCGGGAGAAGATCCTCACCGGCGACGAAGTCTCCTAGCACGGCGTCGCCGGCCTCCCCGACCGGCGCATCCAGGCTGGTCGAAGCGCGTGCAGCGGCCCGCACCTCGACGACCTGTTGCACGGTCAGGTTTGCCTCCTCGGCGATCTCCTCGAGGGTTGGCTCACGACCGAGCACGGCCCACAGGGTGCGGTCGGCACGGTTCATCTTCTGCATCCGCTCGACGATGTGGACGGGCATCCGGATCGTTCGTGCCTTGTCGGCGAGTGCGCGTGCAACCGCCTGACGGATCCACCAGGTCGCATAGGTGGAGAACTTGAAGCCACGGCGCCAGTCGAACTTCTCGACGGCCCGGATCAGGCCGAGGGTTCCCTCCTGGATCAGGTCCAGGAATGGGAGCCCCTGGTTTCGATAGTTCTTCGCAATCGAGATCACAAGACGGAGGTTCGCCTGGATCATCGCCTGCTTCGCCACGAGGTCGCCTCGCTCGACACGCTTCGCTAGCGCGACCTCCTGGGCCGCCGTCAGAAGCGCGTGGCGTCCTGCCTCACGGAGGAAGAGCTGCAGTCCATCGGTCGTAGACTCCGCAGACGAGGCTGGGAGTGGGGCGGCCTCCGACGCTTGCACCTCGTCCACGACCTCCACACCGCGCTTGTCGAACTCGCGCAGGAGTGCCTCGTGCTCGAGCGGTGAAAGCTCCTGTGCTTCGACAACCTCGGCGATGTCCTGGACACGAACGATGCCGGCCTGCTCGCTCTCCTCGAGGAACTCCTTCACCTGATCCTGTGCGACCAGCATGTCCACGTCCAGGGTTGTCATCTGTGATTTTCCGCCATGGTAGATCCCACTCTCGCACCGTCGAGCCCTCTTGTCCAGAGGTACGCCCAATAAAATATGCAAGAAGGCGGCCACCCACGGGTCGTGCCCGATCCGAAAGGGCTGCGTGACGACGCGATGGCCGGCGTCGTTACTTCGCGTAGCCGGGGCCGAAAGCAGCCTTCACGCGTGCATCCGGCCCTGGCGCATCGGTGAGAGCGCAAAGACACAGCTGCAGATCGAGGCCGACAGAGAACGCCTCCGACAGCTCGACCCGGACGGCATCAACCGGCGTCCGGCCACGCACGATAATCATTGTTATGTCAAGCTGGAGAAGAAAGACCTCGGACGGGAGTCCCCTCGCCCTTCAGGTGTCCGCCGCAAAGCAACCACCGCAAACTGCGGCAATTCCATGGCCGCCGCCCTTGACCACGGGACTTCGACATTCTATGTTTCCTCTTGCACCGAGCACGGAGCGCAAGTAGGTCGAAGCTCAACACGAAGGCCGTACGCGGAAGCGGAAGGTCAGTGGGTTGAGTGGACGAAAGCGCAACCGGCTCGGTGAATTTTTTTGGTCCTCGACAGACACCCACAGCGGCTGTCGTACCGCCCCGGGTATCCTCTCGGTCATGCACCTTCGCATGCCGAGCATCGACCGGGGCGTCCAGTCGTTCCTGTGGGCTACGCTCTTCCTTGTCATCCTCTATTTCGGGATGGTGGTGCTCGACGTCCAGAAGGGAACGGCCCTGATCATCTCACTCGTCAGCGCCTTCCTCATCTTCCTGTTCGTCCGCACGCACGGAACGTAGGACGCGAGCGCTACCTGCGGCTGTGTGCCAGCAGGCTCTGCACGAGCCGCCGAGCGAAGTCTCGGCCGATCGCCTCGTCGAGCCGCTCCCGTGCCGGGACACGATGATCGGCCCATTCTTGTGCAAGGCAATGGCGGAGCAACAGCACGGTGCCATCTACCCTCTTTGTCCGTTGCGTGTTGGCCGTATCCATACGGCAGGTCATCGGCAGGTATGCAGGCGCACGGTAATCCCTCTACGGAGGGAAGTGGCTACAGGAGACAACATCGCGCCCTCCCGCCTCCGCAGGAACGCGACCGTCAGCTGTAATTGATGAGCGCGTGGATATCGGTGCCGGCGATACGTTCGCGGCCTCCCAGGAACGACAACTCGATCACGAAGAGCGCCCCGATGACCTGTCCTCCGAGCTGGTTGACGAGATCGATCTTGGCCCGGGCCGTCCCGCCTGTGGCTAGTACGTCATCCAGAACGATGACGCGTGCGCCGGGCTCTATTGCATCTTCCTGCACCTGAAGTACATCCGTCCCGTATTCGAGGTCATAGCGGGCCTCGATCGTCTGCCCGGGGAGCTTTCCCGGTTTCCGGGCAGCCATGAATCCGCAGCCGAGCGAATAGGCGAGAGCGCCGCCAAAGATGAATGCCCGCGCCTCGGCTCCGAGGATCACGTCCGGCGCCCTGGGCCCGGCCCATGCTGCAAGCCGGTCGATCGACGTCCGGAACGCCGCCGGATCAGTCAGCAGAGGCATCACGTCCTTGAACACAATCCCCTTGCTCGGAAAGTCCGGAATATCACGAATGAACGCGGCTAGATCGAGCTCGCTCACCTGTCCACCACCTCTCTTAGATCGCGTGTGAGCAGCAGCTGGGCGAGTTCCTGTGCGACACCCGCAAGGGTCTCGAGGTCTTCGAGAGCAACACTGCGGCGCTCGGCGCTCCGCGACCGGAGCGCGGGCGCCACGACCTGCTCGAGAAGCGCAGACTGCCGCCCTGCAGCGGTGCGAAACGCACGAAGGTGTCGCGCATCGATGCCATGGCGCGCGATCCGAGCACATGCGAGAGCTATGTCGGCCTCGCTCTCCCTGTAGAGACGATCACCGGCCTCGACACGCGGCGCAAGAAGGCTAAAGTCCTCGAGTTGTCGCGCAAACTCCGCCGAGATGCCTGCACGCTCACAAAGCTCCGCCATGTCGATCTCGTCCTCCTGACCACGCAGCCCGGCGGAACGCCGTTTTATGCGTTCCGCCGTGGGAGCCCGGAGCTCTTCCCGGATCACGCGGAGTGGCAGGAACTCGTCGCGTTGCAGCCGGCAAATCAGGATCAGACGATCGACATCGGACTCCGAGAAAAGCCTGTAACCGCCTCTCGTGCGAGTCGGTTGCAGAAGGCCCTGATCCTCGAGGTAACGGATCTTGGAGATCGAGATGTCCGGAAACTCATCACGTAGCCGATCGCAGACCGCACCGATCGTGTGCAGGCGCGCAACCGGGCTCGTTTCGGAAACCGTCGTCATCAGCGCAGGAGGAAGGTCAACCGGTATTTGCCGACCTGGACCTCGTCATCGTCCTCGAGAACGATGCTCTCGATTCTGCGCCTGTTGACGAACGTTCCGTTCAGGCTTCCGAGGTCGCGCACCGTGTACGCCGTTCTGTCACGCACGAGCTCCGCGTGGCGGCGCGAGACGGTGACGTCGTCGAGGAAGACGTCACACTCCGGAGACCGCCCGATCAGCGACCGGTCTCCGGCCACCTCAAAACTCTCACCCGCACGGCCCCCACCGGAGCGAACCACGAGCGATGGGACTACTCCTGCCGGTTGCAGCACTTCGTCGAGATCGTCCGGGCTGAGGCGCATCGTCACCTCCCCTACACTCTCGCGTAGCAGGGCGGCTCCGCAGCGCGCACAGTACGCCGCGGCCTCCGGCCCCTGAAAACCGCACGCGGCGCAAGAGATGTCGCTCACTGGCCCCCACCGAGGATCGCGCCGAGATCGCCCGCATCCACGTGCTCCCCCACTCTCGATCGCTTCGTGCGCTCCGCACGGATGATGTCGATCTGGGCATGCAGTACGCGCCTGTTGAGCGAGATGTCGTCTTCTTCCTTTTCGAGACGACGCACCTCGGCCCAGAGGGCATCATCGTCCATGGTCGCAAGGTCGGGCAGCGGCTGCAGTTCCTCCTCGGCAGGCACGTCTCCCGTGCCCGAGTAGATCGGTCGATCGAACGAGGTCGGCGTCCGCGCCTCGAAGTTCCCGGCTAGAACCCGTGCCTTCAAACGGGCAGTACGTTCGGCCCTCAGGATGTCGATGCGCCCGTGCAGGACACGGCGGCGGCGCGAGAGCGCGTCTTCGCGCTCCTCGAGTTGCTCGAGCAACGTTGACAACTCGCCGTCGGAGAGCGGTAGGAGATCGGGAAGTGTGTCCACGGGCGCCTTTCCGGTCGGGAGCACTTTGACTTCGGAGCTACAGCCTAGCGTAGGGGTCAACCTCGACTTGAGGCTTCGCTTGCTCTACTCTCTTTTCGCCTCGCAGGAGCATCTCCCTGCACGATCGCCGAGTAGCAGAGGTCATGCGGCGCAGGCGGTCAGGGTGCGGTGCGTTGTGACCGCGCACCAAGGAGGTACTGGCCTCCGGCGACCACCGCGAGTGCGAGATTGATCCAGAAACAGACCACCGGCCAAACTGTGCCCTCGCTCGTGACGAGGACGCATCCGATCGATGCGTAAAGGCCCCATGTCGCGATCTTGCCGAGCCGCGAGACCCTGAACTCGTAGTCGCGCTCTACGAACATTCTGGTGCCACCGAGGAGGATCAGATCCCGCAGCAGGATGACGAGGGCGGCCCACGGCAGTCTGTCGAACACGACGAGAAGCACGACTGCGGTGTCGATCATCAACCGGTCGGCCAGCGGGTCGGCCATCTTGCCGAATTGCGACTCGACCCTCCAGCGGCGGGCCAGATAGCCGTCGAGTTGATCGGTCAGAGCAGCGAGGCCAAAAACGATTCCGGCCGGCCAACTCGGTCCGCTGCGATCCTGGAAGAGCAGCCAGACAAAGAGGGGGATCGCCGCAAAACGCAGCAGGGTCAGGACATTCGGGATCTGCCGCACGGGGCCTGAGACGGTGCTCGTTTTCATGCTCCCGGAAGAGTAGGGCACGCGCGCCCGTTCCTCCCCTGGTGGTAGCGTGATAAACCATGACCGCCACACTGCTCCTGCCCGGTTTTGTCAACAGTCATTTTCATCGTTCTTCAACGCGCGCGTCGCGGGCGCACCGCAGCGATCCGCTCGAGGAGTCCCGCAAGCTCGAGGGGATTGTCCATTGCCCGAGCGGCTCTCGCGAGATTATCGCGAAGGCGGATCTTACCGCCACCGTCTCGAGGGAAGGCGTGAACGCTCTCCAAATCTCGTGCGACGCCATCGGCACGGAACTGCCGTGACCCCGGTCGATGCCACCGAGGAGACCTTCGATTTGGCGGTCATTGCGCGCTCTGCGGTGGTACCGGTGCTCGTGGACTTCTGGGCCGAGTGGTGTACCCCCTGTCACGCGCTTGCTCCGGTGCTCGAGTCGGCCGTCAACGACCGTCTCGGCGCGGTGGACCTCGTGAAGGTGGATGTCGATGCACACCCGGGCCTCTCGACGACGTACGCCGTCACCGGCATTCCGGCCGTGAAGGCGTTTCGTGACGGACGGGTGGTGGCGCACTTCACCGGCGCTCTGTCCCGTCCTGCGCTCGACGTGTTTCTCGATAGTCTGCTCGCGCCCGCCCGTGCCGACACGCTCCTCGAGGAGCTTCGCGCCGGCGGAGAGCTCCCCGCCGTCGTCGCAGCACTCGATGGAGACGACGTTGAAGGCGCTCTGCGCCTCCTCGTCGAGGCGGTTCCGACAGCCGCCGGGGCAGACCGCGAACGGCTGCGAGAGGTAGCGGTGGCCCTCTTCGAACAACTCGGTTCGGACGACTCCCTGGCGACCACCTATCGACGACGCCTCGCCGCCGCGCTGTACTAGGAGCCCGTGGCCGGTCGTCGTCGTTCGTTCTGACGCATTCTGGCGCCAGCGTGCCAGACAGCATGCATCACGCAGCCGGCGCAGCTCTCCCTCCTGCACCGCGCCCGTACCCCTGCGCTCCGGGCTGACGGCTGTTCGACGGCCGCCGCCTAGTGTCCGACCCGCTGTCGATAGCGCCTGATCCAAAGGGCAGTGCGGTCGAGGTAGGCGCGCTGCGCGCTGCGCCCCACGAGACCGTACGCTTCCTCGTAGGACAGATACGCCGGCCCGACTGCTGCAGCGGGCTCGATCTGCGTTCCCTCGTGCCATTCGTTGTAGCTCGTGATCGTCACGATGTCCGCAGCGGCGCGTACCGCAGCAGCCCAACTGCGATCGTAGGTCGCGCCATACGCTCGACCCCGGATGCGTGGATTTCCCGTTGCGCGCCGTGCATTGAAGCCCGGCCCCACCGACGGCGCACACAGGAGCCCGCTCTTCCTTGCCGACGCACAGACGCGGTGGAACGATGCTCCGCTGTAGACGAGTGTGTCATAGGTGTAGAGGCCGACGAATCCACCCGCATCGGCCTTGCCCACAAGGGCGGTGTTCGCGAAGAGCCGCACCCCTGACAGGCCACGGTTGAGTGTGCGCCACTCGTCATCCGGAGTCGTCGTCGAGTCATAGACGTAGAAGTCCCTGACACCCGTCGCCGCCAGTTCCCTGATCAGCGGATCGAGCAGCGTTGGCGTCCGGCCCGGGTACGGCTCGATATGAATCGCGACCTTCAGTCCGGCGGCATGCGCTGCGCGAGCCACGGTTGGAAGCCGGGCTGCTTCGACCGATCCGGGGCCCCACCAGGACACGATCACCGTGTCCACGCCCATCGACGCGATCTCCTGCATCTGAGAGCGAACGACGGCCGGGTCGGACGACGAATACGCCCCTCGCACCGGAAACCATGACGAGGCGATCTGCGACGGCGGAGTGTTGCCGTGCTGCTGCCAGTGTTGCCAGGCGCCGTCGCGGGCGAGCGTTCCGTACCACGGATAGTAGAAGATCGCCACCTCGCCGACCTTTCCCGAAGCGGCTAGGCCCGGGCGGGCGACATCCGGACAGGCGCTGCCCGCGACGAGTGCCGTCAGGGCAAAGACGACTGCGAGTGACCCCACTGTTCTTCGCAACGCCAACAGACTCTAACGTGGGGTGCAGCAGAATAAAAGGCTCCGACTGCAGTCCGGCGTTCCCCGCATTGCGGAGCTACCGCGGCGAAGCTCTTCACGAGTGGGTCAGCTATCGCTCTCGTCGTAGGAGTGTGCCTGCTTACGGTCGGCCCGGTAGGCAATAGCCATCAGGATCGCAAAAACGATTACGAGAGCGGCAATTGCCCCGAAGCGGTAGACGAGACGATCGAAGATCACGAGGCCGATCAGGCAGAGCACGCCAATCCCGATCACGATGCCGCACGTTCGGAGCCAGAAGCCCTTTTCTCGTTCCACAAGATCTCCCTCTGCATCGCAGTCCGCTACCCGGTCTGGACGGTGCGCACAGTATGCACCGGATGTGGCATCACCGCACAGTGCGGATGTAGCGCGCACGGCCCACAGCCACGAGACGCCCGGGGTCGTCCCATGCGGTGATCTCGACGTCGGCGGTTCCGAGCGTTCGTCCCACAGCAACGCAGCGGCTGACGATCCGATGAGCAGTGGGCGCCGCGAGGCGAAGGAAGTCGCAGCGCAGGTCAACCGCTATCCACCCGCCGGGGCTCGCATGCTCGAGGGCATACCAGCCGGCCGTGTCCACGCACGTTGCAAGTGTTCCGCCGTGGAGAAATGGTCGAGGTGTCATACCTCCGAGTGCCTGCTCTGGCGGGTCGAGCCGGAGAATAACTACGTCATCGAGTAGTTCGACAACGGCAAGCCCGATCGCGGCGTCAAGCGGCGAGGGTGGCTCGGTCAGGAGATCGCTCACGGTCGTAGATCCTAGTGCACGTCTCCGACAGAACGAAAAGCGTGCCTATCGGCTCCCGCCCCGAAAGCTCGAATCAGACAGATGTGACGTGACGCGTGTGGCGCGCTTTCCGGTAAACTAGGGCCGAGGGGAGATTCGGGCTGTCAGACCGCGATCTCGGTGGCACGGGTCTCGCGGATCACTATCACCTTCACCTGCCCCGGGTACTCGAGTTGCGCTTCTATCTCGCGGGCGATCTCGTGCGAGAGCAGCGAGGCTGCATCATCGTCTACCTCTGTCGGCTCGACGATCACCCGGATCTCACGGCCGGCGCGGAGGGCGTACGCCTTCGCAACACCGGGCTTCGCTGCAGCGATCTCCTCGAGCGAGGCCAGACGCTTGATGTAGCTCTCGATAGTATTGCTGCGCGCTCCAGTTCGGGCGGAGGAGATCGCGTCCGCGGCGATCACGAGAACGGCCTCGATCGTCTCGGGCTGCACTTCGTAGTGGTGCGCTGCGATGGCGTGGACGACACCCTCGGCCTCGCCATAGCGGCGCGCGAGTTGGGCCGAGATAGACGCATGCGTCCCCTCGACCTCCTGCGTCATCGCCTTACCAATATCGTGAAGAAGTGCTGCTCGGCGCGCAGTCTTCACCGCTGCCCCGAGCTCCGCGGCCATGATCCCCACGATGTACACAACCTCAAGGCTGTGCTTGAGGACGTTCTGACCGTAGCTCGTGCGATAGCACAGCCGACCCAGAACCTTCACCAGCTCCTCGTGGAACTCACCACAGTTCGCGTCGAAAACCGCCTGCTCCCCCGCGAGGCGGACGCGCTCCTCCAGTTCGGCCTTCGAGAGGTAGTACATCTCCTCGATGCTTGCCGGATGGATGCGCCCATCTTCGATCAGCTTCTCGAGCGTCATTCGAGCGAGTTCGCGCCGGAGCCCGTCAAACGACGAAAGGACGACCGAGTGCGGCCGCTCTTCGATGATGAAGGTCACTCCCGTGATCTGCTCGAGCGCTCGAATGTTGCGTCCCTCGCGGCCGATAATGCGGCCCTTCATGTCCTCGGAGGCAAGGCTGACGACGCTCACCGTGGTTTCCGTCGTCTGGCTAACAGCGACCCGCTGGATCGAATCTGCCACGAGCGCCCGGGCACGCCGAGCCGCATCGTCTCGAGCGTCCTCGTCGAGCCGACGAACGGTACGTGCGAGATCGTGGCGCACGATGTCCTCGGACTGTTCGAGGATTTGCGCACGCGCCGCGGCGGTCGTCAGCCCTCCAACGCGCTCGAGTTCGAGCTGTAGCTTCTCCTTTCCAGCCTTCAGCTCTGCCTGCAGCTGCCTCGTGTGTGTTTCTCGATCGTCAATTCCCTGCTCGCGACGCGCTAACTCTTCGCCCTTCGCCATGAGCTCTGTCTCCTGCCGATGGATACGCGCCTCTGTCTGTGCCACTCCGATACGGCTTTCCCGGGCCTCGGACTCGAGTGTTGCGCGCTGCTCCACCGCCTGCTCGCGCGCGCCGATCTGAGCCTCGCGCCGCATCGTCTCGACCTCACGTTCTGTGTCTGCAACGAGCGCACGCCGCGTGTCCTCAGCAAGGCGCAAGCGCGACGCACTACGCGTCCGCAGCCACGTCCAAAGACCCGCTACGCCGAGTGCGACTCCGATCAGGCCTGCTACGACTGTAAGCAACAACGCTCCCGGTAGAGGTTGTCTCGCGGTAATCGCCGCGAGAGCTCACATCCGAAACCACCTGCACAGGATTGCCTTCTCGGCCAGGCCTATCTCTGCTGAGCCCCTCTTCATTGGCCCGCGGTCATCATAGAGGTCGATTGGAACGTCGAGTGATTGGTTCGCGTATGTGTACGGTCTCAGAGAAGCGATCTGTGCAGGAAAGGTGTTCGAAAGGAGCCGCCCTAGGCTACCGCATCTGCAGCCACATCTGCAACAATCTGTTCGATTGTCTCCTCCGAGAAGCCCTTTGCTGCGAGATGGCGCACCGTGCGGGAGCTGCGTCCCCGCCGCTCGAGAATCTCCAGGGCACGACTCATTTCCCGCTCGAGTACCCCGAGCGCACGCCGAATATCCTCTGCTCCCACTCCCTGTCGCTCGAGATCGGCGACGATCCCGTCGTCCCCCACGCCACGACCCGCCAGCACCTCGGCCCGGTTGACGGCCAGGCGCCGATCGTCAACGAGTCCTGATCTTTGGGCCGCCTCGAGCGCCTCACGCCGGTCTGAAGGAGCCGCTCCCACCTCACACAGGCGTTGTTCGAGCGATGCGACCGTGTGGTCGCGGAAACGCAGAGCCCGCAGCGCAGAGTGCCGAGCCTCCAGTCGCCGCAACTCCCGCCCAAGTGCCCGAGCTGCCGTCCTGTGCAGGGGCGCGCCGACCGACAGGCCCGCGACGTAGACGGCCTCGAGGGGCACAATGCGCCATCGGCGACCGTCGAGGTCTACCGCGACGCGGTCTCCCCCCTGTGCCCGGAGAGCCGTGACGACGGGAATATGTTCGCTTTCAATCACCGGAGCCCTGCCCGTGGACACTGCCCTGAAGCAAGCGAGGCTTACGGGACGACGGGGTCATGCCGGGCGATGCCTGAAGCGGCAGACGTGCGTCAGGGTAAGCACCGAGGCTCCGCGCCACGAGGCCGACCATGTCCACAGGACTCCCCTTCGGGGCTTCGATCGAGTCGTCAACCCGGGGGTATTGCCCCCGAATTCCACCTAGACCTCAACCTCGACTTCGACCTCGACCCTCTCGGCGGCCCTCTCGTCGTCCTCTACGGGTGTTACCTCGAGATGTGCAACGCCCTCCGCCTGGGGCAGTAGCCGGGCCGAGACGATCTGCTCGGGCGGCGCCTCGACCTGGATCCGGGCGAGGATCTGCTGCACGATATCGGGGTGCTCGCCCAGGAACGCCGTTGCATTTTGCCGCCCCTGCCCGAGTCGCTCATCACCGAAGCTGAAGTAGGAGCCGGCCTTCTGAACGACCTTCTGCTCGATTCCGACGTCGAGGACCGTTCCTTCCCAGGAGATCCCGCTGCCATAGATGATGTCGAACTCCGCCTGTTTGAAGGGCGGCGCGACCTTGTTCTTGACCACCTTGACGCGCACGCGGTTGCCGTACGCCTCGGCGCCGTCCTTCAGCGTCTCGATGCGACGGATATCGAGCCTGACCGAAGCGTAGAACTTCAACGCACGTCCGCCCGGTGTCGTTTCGGGAGACCCGAACATGACCCCGATCTTCTCGCGCAGCTGGTTTGTGAACAGACAGATCGTGTCGGTGCGATTCAGCGTGCCGGCGAGCTTGCGGAGCGCCTGACTCATCAGGCGTGCCTGCAATCCGACGTGACTATCACCCATCTCACCCTCTATCTCGGCTTTCGGCGTGAGGGCTGCAACCGAGTCGATGGCAACGACATCGACGGCACCGGAGCGCACAAGCAACTCACAGATCTCGAGCGCCTGTTCACCGGTGTCGGGCTGCGAGACGAGGAGGTCGTCGATATTGACCCCGATACGGCTGGCGTACTTGGGATCCATTGCATGCTCTGCGTCGATGAATGCACAGATGCCACCGCGTCGCTGCGCCTCGGCAATGACGTGGTAGACGAGCGTCGTCTTTCCTGACGACTCCGGCCCGAACACCTCGACGACGCGACCACGAGGTAGTCCCCCGATGCCGAGTGCCATGTCGAGCGACAGCGATCCCGTGGAGACCGCTCCGATCGCGACCTGGGCCTGGTCGCTCATGCGCATCACAGAGCCCTTGCCGAACTGTCGCTCGATCTGGCCGAGCGCAATGTCGAGTGCTTCCTCTCGTTTCATCTCTTCGTTCCTCCTCGTCGTTCCGATGATTTGATGTCCGTAGATAAGCAGATGCGTCGGACGTAATACAAACATACGTTCGTGTCTCGTGTCAGGTCTCCTTCATGGCCCGACGCTAGCGCGCGCCGTGTGACAGCTCTGTGCCGATACTGCGCCACAACCGTGACGTTCACACGCTCGGTGGGTCAGAGCGACGCGGGAGACCAGATGATGATGGGGCCCCGTGTAGCCGAACAACAGGGGTAGCCCGCCTACAGCCCCCATCCCTGCCATCGTCGTTCACGACCCCCTGCGCCTGCGCACGCCACTCGCGCACGACACTGGTGTATCGCCTCCCATCAGCGCAGCGGCACCGTGGAGAGCGTCCTAGGCCGCGGGCTCGAGAGACCTCCGGAGCAGGTGCAGAGCCGTGACAGACGAGCGCGCCCGGACGAGATGTCGATCGCCGGGAAGCTCGATCCGCAGGGAGAGCTCGCCCGTCGGACCGACCACATGCACGAAGACGAGTCCGACAGGCTTGTCCGGCGTGCCACCCCCCGGTCCGGCCACGCCCGTCACGGACACGGCCACATCGACGTCGAGTCTCTCCCGGGCACCATGAGCCATCGAGGCGGCCACCTCGGCCGATACGGCTCCATGCTCGGCGAGCAGTGAAGCAGGCACGCCCAGAGCACCTGTTTTGACCTCGTTTGCGTAGGCCACAACGCTGCCGCGAAACACGTCACTCGCGCCGCCCACAGATGTCAAACGTGCGGCGACGATGCCGCCCGTACACGACTCTGCGGTACCGAGTGTGAGCCCCTGCTCACGGAGTGACTCGAGCACGATCTCCTGGACAGATCGCTCGTCTCGGCCGAAGAGAAATGGTTCGAGGGGTTCGAGGAACGCCTGCTCAAGGGCATCGGCCCGGGCATCGTGGCCAGGTTCGACGATCAGGTCAACGTGGATCTCAAACTCCCTGGCACAGATCGTCATCTCCACCCCGTCTCCGTCCCCCCCGGCGTCGGCAAGCGCCTTCGCGACGAGCGACTCGCTCACCCCGTAGAACCGAAGTACGCGGCGGGTCGGCCTGGCCGTCAGCGCAAGGACGCGCTGCAGCGGCTCGGAAGCGACGGCACGCGGCCATAGCTGCTGGAGCTCTCCGGGGGGGCCGGGCAGAACGACGACAACGCATGACCCCGTGTCGAGCACGACTCCGGGAGCGGTACCGGCAATGCCAAGAGACACGGCTCCTTCTGGCAATGTCGCCTGCTTCGTCACTCCCGGGGCAAAGTCTGCGTATTCCCGCTTCATCCGCTCTGCAAACCTCCGGGAGACCTGTTCTATCTCCTGTTCGAGCGCGAGGTCAAGCGCGAGCGGCCTGCCCGCAACCCGAGCCACGAGCTCTATCGTGCGGTCGTCATGCGTGGGGCCGAGGCCCCCCGAAACGAGACAGACGTCACTCCGGAATCCTTCGCGCAGGGCCGCTTCGAGATCAGCCGCATCGTCGCCGACAATCGTCAGACGCGCGGGGTCGAGACCGAGCAGAAGCGCCTCCCGTGCATAAAAAGGGCCGTTGAGATCTGTCCTTTCACCCCGGACGAGTTCGCTACCCGTGACGACGATCGCCGCACGAGGACGACTCAAGAGCTGACCTGAATGGTCATCCGGCCACTTTTTGGCACCTTGACGCGTACACCCGCAACACGAACGACCACGTTCAGCGGAGACTTCAGGGTGATCGTCAACCTCTGCGGAGCAAACCGTCTGACCTGTCCGCGCTCGAGTATGCCGCGGTATAGAGGCTTGTCCCGTGTGCCGGCTGCTCGCACAACGACAAACGAGGCACCGCGTGACGCCTCGACGGAGACGACGCGTGGCGAAGCCGACGCGAGGGGAGCCGCCTGTATGTCGAGGCCCTGTACCTTCGGCTCCGCCGTATCTCCGAACCTCCAGGCTGCGATGACGAGTGCCGTGAGGAGGATGATCACGATCACCGCGATCACGACGAGCCGCGATTCGCGATGCTCACGGTGGCGCCGCGCCGAGGTCGGGACACGATGCGATTGCAAAGACATATCCTCATCGCCGGAGACGTAGCGCACGTTGTACTCGTCCACGTAGAGCTGGCCGTCCATCCCGAGCGACTCGGCATAGGTACGGAGAAAACCCTTCGTATACGTGTGTCCGGGGAGCTGGTCGAACTCCTCCGCTTCGAGCGCTCGCAGATACTTTGCGCGCACCTTGGTCCGGAACTCCATCTCGGCGAAGTCGAAGCCCAGGCGGGTACGGGTTTCGCAGAGGCTTGAGCCTATATCGAACACGGGAAAAGAGTGTAGACGAGACCGTGGAACTCTGTCTGCCGGTGCCCCGGATCAACACCGCTAATCGGCAGAAACGAGGACGACATAGACCGCGAGTGAGATCGCCCCCGAGGCGGCGAGGCACAGGCCGAGGATCCCGAGGATACGCCCCCAGACGAAGACTTTGCCGCGGCCCTCACGCGTGATGGTTGCACGGTCGCGTGCCCGGGCCTGCCGCGCAAGAACGATTGCCCCGACACCCGCTACCACGACGACGGGGATGACGAGTCCTGCGTACAGGAGCTCATACGAGCTCGAATAGCGCGTGACGACGATCGCTGCTGGCAACGTGATCGCCGCAACCACACCAAGTACGAGAGACCAGACTGCGCGGGTACTCCCCATCACGCCTTCCTGTAGGGACGGCCGATGGCTGCCGGCGGCATCGAGCGGCCGACGACGCCGGCTACGGCTATCAGGGTGAGCACGTACGGGAGCGCCTGGAATAACACTGCAGCCGAGCTCGAGTACTCCGGCAGTCGCTGCGCGAGCGCGCTCGAGAATCCGAACAGGACACAGGCTGCCGCAGCACCGAACGGCCGCCAGTTGCCGAAGATGACCGCTGCAAGTGCAATAAATCCACGACCCGCGGTCATGTTCTCGTTGAACGAATCAAGGAAGCCAATGGAGAGATATGCACCGCCGCAGGCTGCGAGCATACCGGACAGGACGACGGCGCCGTAACGAATGCGGTACACGGAGAGACCTACCGTGTCCGCTGCCTTGGGATGCTCACCGACAGCGCGAATCCGCAGTCCGAGCGGCGTCTTGAAGAGAACGACCCAGGAAAGTGGGATCAGGATCAGGGCAATCCAGATCATCAGGTTGAGATCGCCGAGAACGACGGCCAGAAACGAGAACCGATCGAAGAACCCGATGTTCACTGGTGGAATACCGGGGATGTCGGTGGGCGTACCCTGAACGCCGTAGATATCGATGTACAAATACCCGGTCACCCCGAGCGCGAGGAAGTTGATCGCGGTGCCACCGATGATCTGATCGGCGCGGAGCTGAATCGACAACACGGCATGGAGGAGCGCAGTCAGGCCGCCGGCAACGATCGCCGTGAGCAGGCCGAGCCACCAGGTACCGAGTTTGTCGGCTCCGAGGATGCCGAAGAACGCGCCGATGAGCATCATTCCTTCAAGCCCGATGTTCGTGACGCCCGAGCGTTCGCTGAACATTCCACCGATCGCGGCAAAGATCAGCGGCGTTGCGAAGCGCAGCGTGGAGGCAATGAGCGCCGACCAGACGACGACCGCCTCGAGCTTGCCCAGACCGGAGAGCGTTGCAAGGTATCCGACGCCGAACCCGAGCAGGCCCGAGGCGATCGCGAAGCTACCGAATCGCCGCTCGCCGCGAATCAGGACGCCGATGCCGAGCATGATCCCGATGAGACAGAGGACGAAACTCCAGACCCACGAACGCACCGATATCGGTGGCAGTGCAATCCAGAGGCCGACGAGGCCAAATGCTATCCCGATCCAGGCGACGGAGCGCAGTCCTCGCGGAGCACGGGCGGCGATGGGAAGAGCGGTGGATGTCATGCCGGTCTCCTTCTCCGCATCCGGGCCATCAGCCATAGCACGATTACGTCGGCCCCAACGAAGAGAACAACGAGGCCCTGAATCAGCAGCGTGAGATTCGAAGCGAGCTGCGGTTGGAAGACCTCGGGGTCGAGGTTACGGGTTGCTGTCCCGGTGAGGAGGCCGCCGAAGAGCAGTGCGGCAAGCGCAACGCCGATCGCCGTGTTGCGCCCGAGCAGGGCAACGGCGATGCCGACGAAGGCGATCGTTGCTCCTGTCACGGTGTCGGTGGCGAGTCTGAACTGCCAGCCGAGCACGTCGATCGCTCCGGCTGTTCCTGCGAAGGCCCCCGAGATTGCCATGGCAAGGAAGTAGCTGCGCTGAACGTTGATCCCGCCGTAGTGCGCCGCCTCCGGGTTGAAGCCGACCGCCTTGACTCCGTAGCCAAGCGTGGTGCGATTGAGGATGAGCCAGTACACGACGAGCGCGCCAATCGCAACAAAGAAACCAATGTGCAGACCCTGGAACACCGCATCACCCCAGAAGACCGGAAGTTTGGCGCCCTCGACGATGTCGTTGGAGACAGGGATAAACTCCTGACGGTCGCCCTGCAGCGGGCCACCGAGACCGAACAGGAAGACGCCGATCCAGATGGCGATCCAGTTGAGCATGATCGTCGAGATCACCTCGTGGGCTCCGACGGTGGCCTTGAGAATGCCGGCGATACCTGCCCATAGAGCGCCACACAGGGCGCCCGCGATGGCGGCAAAGAGGACGTGGAGGAGCGGGTTCAAGTTCTCGAACGATGAGCCGATCCACACGGCGAAAATGGCACCGGCGATGTACTGACCCTGGCCACCAATGTTGAAGAGCCCACAGCGAAACGCGAACGCGACGGCGAGCCCCGTGAGGATGAGCGTCGTCGTGAGGATGAGCGTCTGCTGCATGTTGAACGCGGCAGCCTGACGTTCGGCGCCTGTGACCCAGGGGAGGAACCAGTTGAACCCGGCGCCCTCGAAAATAGCCCGGTACGTGGCGAGGGGGTTCTTACCCGTTGTGATGAGGACGACGATGCCACCGACCGCGAAAGCAAGAACCGCGGTCAGCACCGGCGCGAGAACACCGCCGGCTTTTGCGGCGACGTCGTAGCGCCCGAGTAACGACTGCTTCATCTCGGGGCCGAAGCCCGACGGATCCAGCGGTGCTCCCGCCGGGGGTTGATCCAGATCGCTCACGCTACCGCTACCCGGATGCCGCCACCGGTCATCGCGACGCCGAGCTCCTCCTCGGTCGCGCCCGCCGCGCATTCTCCCACGACGGCACCTTCGTAGATGATGAGGATCCTGTCCGAGAGCGAGAGGACCTCGTCGAGCTCGAGCGAGACGAGGAGGATCGCCCGCCCCTCATCGCGCTCCTGGATGAGACGCCGATGCACGAACTCGATTGCACCCACGTCGAGCCCTCTCGTGGGCTGAGCGGCGATCAGGACTCGAGGGTTGCGGTCGATCTCCCGGGCAAGCACGACCTTCTGCTGATTACCACCGGAGAGGCTGCCTGCGCGTGTCTGCGCACCGCCACCCCGTATGTCATACGCCCGTACCAGACGCGCAGCCCTCTCGACGAGGCGACCGGGGAACAACCAGCCAAACCGGGAGTCAGGCGCGCGACGATAGTCATGCAAGGCGATGTTTTCGGCGATCGTGAACTCGAGCACGAGGCCGCGGCGCTGCCTGTCCTCGGGGATATGGCCAATGCCCACCTCGAAGCGCCCGCGGGCACTCGTGGTCGTGACATCCACTCCTGCGACCTTCACGCTCCCAGACGCCGCACTGCGAAGACCGGTTATCGCGTCGATCAACTCCGTCTGACCGTTGCCGTCGATCCCGGCGAGACCCACGATCTCGCCCGCCCTGATGTCGAGAGACAGCCCACGTACCTTCTCGATGCCGCGATCATCGAACACGTGCAGATCCCTGACCTCGAGCAGCGTGTCCGTGGGCCTCGACGGGCTTTTCTCAACGCGGAGCACTACGTCCCGACCGACCATCAGCCGGGCTAGACTCTCCTTTGTCGCTCCTACCGCCGGGATCGTCTCGACCACCTTGCCGCGCCTGAGGACGGTGATCCTGTCGGCTATCTCGGTGACCTCGTTCAACTTATGGCTGATAAAAATGACGGACGTGCCCTGCGCCGCGAGACCGCGGAGGATCCCGAACAGCTCACCGGCCTCCTGCGGGGTGAGGACTGCGGTCGGCTCGTCGAGCACGAGGATGTCAGCATTCCGGTACAGAGCCTTGAGGATCTCGACTCGTTGCTGCTGCCCAACGGTGATGTCCTGGATTCTCGCCTTCGGGTCAACGGTGAGTCCGAACCGATCGGAGATCTCCCGTACCCGCTCGTTTGCCGCGCCGATGTCGAGGAAGAGGTCTGCTTGTCGCGGCTCGTGGCCGAGAACGATGTTCTCCGCGACGGTCATGACGGGGATCAACATGAAGTGCTGGTGCACCATCCCAACCCCCGCATCGATTGCGGCGCTCGGTGACCCGAGTTGCACCTGCTTGCCGGCGATCTTGATCTCGCCCTCGTCTGGGTGGTACAGGCCATAGAGGATGCTCATCAAGGTTGACTTGCCTGCACCGTTTTCGCCAAGGAGAGCGTGTATCTCACCCTGACGGAGGTCGAAGCTGACGTCGTCGTTGGCAACGATGCCGGCGAAGCGTTTCGTGATGTGGGTCATCTCGAGCACCGTCGAATATGCGTCGATCATCGCGAAAAGATTCTACGGCTCCCGGCGAACGGCATGCGCACGTGGTTGACAGCCAATCGATCGGCAGGTCGCGAACCCCGAGAGCGGCGAAGGGCAGGCCTCCCAGCCTGCTCCTCGGCCCTTTCTTTCCGTCCGGCTGGTCTACCCGTCCTGCGTCGGAATGCCCTTCAGCTTGCCGGTGCGGATCCTGTTCTCGAGCACCTTCTCGGCAGCGATGATCGACGCCGGGACCTTCGACGAGATCTTGCCGAGCCCAACGCCACCCGCGCGCACCGAGAACACCGTGTCGCCGTATCCCCGGAACGAGCCATCCTTCGCCTGCTTCATCGTGCGGGTGACACCGACATCGACCCGCTTCACCGCGCTCGTCAGCATGTGCGAACCAAGGTAGGCCTGGTCAGCGTCAACACCGACACCCCAGATCTTCTTGTCCTGCGCCGCCGACAGCGTACCCAGCCCGCACCCACCCGCTACCGCGAACTCGACCTGCGAGCCCTGGTCGATGTGGATGAGCGACATTTCCTTGCACTTACTCTGGTCGCCAAAGCTCTGCGCATACCCGAGCAGAACCTTCGCCTTCGGGTTCGCGGCCAGTGCGCCTGCCTTGTAGCCGGCCATGTAGCGTTCGACCGGCGGGATCTTGAACCCTCCAACGGCACCGATCACGAGCGGCTTCTTCTGTGACATGAGCTCCCTGATCGCGAGCCAGCCGGCGAGGTACCCGGCCTCCTGTTCACGGAAGAGGATTCCCTTGGTGTTCGCAGGCTTGGAAGCCAGTGCACTGTGCGGAAAGTCGATGATCGCAAACCTACTTTTCGGAAACCTCGTGGCGACGATGTTGATCGCGTCGGCCATCAGGAAGCCGACGGCGATCGTCAGATCGGCCCCGCCCTGAACACAGGAGAGAAGGTTCGGGATGTAGTCCGACTCCTTGGACGACTGCACCACCGACGTCTTGACGCCGAGCGCCTTCTCACCGTCGAGGCGGCCCTTGTTGGCCAGCGCGTTGAAACTCTTGTCGTTCAGGCCACTCACGTCTGTCACGAGACACGTATCACCAGCGGCGGCCTTCTTGCCGGCGGCGGCGGCCCCTACCCCGGCGAGTATCGCAACCAACGCAATCGCCGCAGTGCCTGTGAGCAGCGCGGTCATCTTTCTCTTTCTCATTCCCACTCTTCCCTACTGTCGCGGATCATCGCCTACCATGCGTCGATGGAACGATGACGAGTCTGGGGAGGTAGCAGGCACTCGTTCAGTCCACGGAAACCCTCTGTAGATCGGTTGCTTCGATGAGAACTCGTCGCGGTTTCGAACCCTCGTACCCGGAGATCACACCTCGCCGTTCAAGCATGTCGATCAGGCGACCGGCGCGGGTGTAGCCGACCCGTAGCCGCCGCTGAATCAATGAGACAGAAGCTGTCTGCGTCTGCATGACGATCTCGATCGCCTTGTCGAGCAAGGGGTCTTCGTCCGGGTCGAAGTCACCGCCATTGCCATCGGCCATCTCGTCGGCATAGCTCTCTGGCGCCTCGAGCAGGCTCTCGTCGAGCACTTGGCCGCGCTGGCGACGACACTGCTCCACGACCATCGCAACCTCCTCCTCGGCAACATAGGCGCCCTGGACGCGCTGCATGCGGGACGTGCCCAGTGGCTTGAAGAGCATGTCTCCCTGACCGAGCAGGCTCTCTGCGCCGGAAGTGTCGAGGATCACGCGCGAGTCAGTCTGACTCGAAACGGCGAACGCGATTCGCGAGGGGACGTTCGCCTTGATCATCCCGGTGATCACGTCCACCGACGGCCGCTGCGTCGCGAGCACAAGGTGTATTCCGACCGCGCGCGACTTCTGTGCGAGCCGGATGATCGCATCCTCGACCGCCTGCGGCGACACCATCATCAGGTCGGCAAGCTCATCGATCACGACGAGCAGATAGGGGAGCGGCTCCTCCCCACGCGCCTTGAACGTCCGGTTTGCCTCGGGTAGGTTCCGCGCCCGGATGATCGAGAGGCGCTCGTAGCGGCGCTCCATCTCGGCGACGACGTTCTGCAGGACGGCCGACGCCTCTTTCGGGTTCGAGACGACGGGTGTCAGAAGATGTGGAATCGATTCGTAGTAGTTGAGCTCGATGCGCTTGGGGTCGATCAGGATCATCCGCACCTCGTCCGGGGTCGAGCGGAGGAGAATCGACGTGAGAAGCGTGTTGATACAGCCCGACTTGCCCGAGCCGGTGGTTCCTGCGATCAGGAGGTGCGGCATGCGCGCGAGGTCGGTCCACACGGCGTTGCCCGAGATGTCCTTCCCGAGCCATACAGAGAGCGGGCTCGCCTGCCCCGGCATGTCTCCGAAGATGTCACCGAGCGTGACGAGCTTCGGCGAGAGGTTCGGCACTTCGACGCCCACCGCCTGCTTGCCGGGGATCGGTGCGAGAATGCGAATTTCAGTCGTGGCGAGCGCGTACGAGAGGTCATCCTTCAGGCCTGCGACCTTCGAGACCTTCGTCCCGGGCGCAAGCTGGAGCTCGTAGCGCACGACGCGGGGGCCTGCGATCTGCCCGACGATCGTCGCATCGACCCCGAAGTGCGAGAGCGTCTGCACGAGCTGCTCGGCCGTTCGCGCGCTCGCGACACCGTTGTCGCCTTTCACGGCCGGAGACGGCTTCAGAAGCGAGCGATCAGGAAGCCTGTAGGCGACGGCCGTGGCGCTGTCGAAGCCGATCTCGCAACCGTCACCCCCCGTGATCGCATCAGGAGCGTTCTCCTCGGAGTGCATCACGAGCTGGGGGGACTCATCGGACGTGAGCACGGGCGCGATCACATCGGGGTAGCTCACGGCCACGTCCACGAGTTGCTGGGGATGTTCGATCTCGAAGTCGTCGTCCGGGTCGGCAGACATTCCCAGATCGGGGAGCTCGAACCCGTCGAGCGATCGCCGGGCGGCACCCCCGGCCCTCCGCATGGCTGCACCGGAGCCCCGCAGAAGAGCCCCCACTGACCCGCCGGTGAGGAGCAGGGCACCGGCGATGAGGAGTGCCACGCCAAGGATGAGCACGCCCGTCTCCCCGACGACACTGCCTAGACCACCTGCGAGAATCCCGCCTACTCCACCGCCATGGCCGTGGCCGAGCGCAAGCATGAGACCGGTGGCGCCGAGGACGAGGCCCGTTCTGAACGGACGCACATCAACGATCCTGCTGCGCACGAGCATCAGCCCACCGATGCCGAGGAGCACGAGGGGGATGACAAAGGACGCGAGGCCAAAGGCACGATGCAGCCCGGCTGCGGTCTTCTCTCCGACGGCACCACCGTCCCAGCCGAACCACAGCAACGTGGCCAGGAACACGCCGGCCGCAACCATTCCGAGCCCCCACAGCTCCGGGTGGTGGTGCGACCGGGTGGTGGCCACCTGCTTGCCGACGCGAGCAGGTACTCGAGTCCGTGGCGCCCGTGTCGCGGGCTTCTTGCGCATGCGAGGCATAGGCTTTGCTGCTTCGGCGGCGACGTGCCATATCCTCCACGGATGCCCGTCGTGATCGGAATCGCCGTTGCCGGTGCACTGGGTGCGCTCGCCCGCTACGGGCTCGACGAGTTGATCGGCCGCCGCACCGGTGCGTTCCCGTGGGGGATCTTCGTCGTGAACATCACCGGGGCGTTCCTGATCGGCTTCATGGTGGAGGCGCTCGAACCTCGATTCGAGGGCTCGTGGGTACGCATTGCGGTCGTCACGGGATTCCTCGGCGCGTACACGACGTTCTCGACGTTCTCACTCGATACCTACCGCCTGCTCGAGGAGGGCCACGCCGCTCAGGCGGGGCTGAACGCCTTCGGGACGCTCGCCGCCGGGCTGGTCGCAGTCTGGCTCGGTCTGAAGGTCGGACGCGCGGTATAGAGGACGGGCTGTCCGAGCGAAGGTGACTACACGGGTTCGAGGCGTATTTGCACAACGTCGTCGTGGCGACCTCTCGATGATCCTGCCGTCATCGATCGCAGTCGTGGGTGCCCCACCGTCTGTCAGGGCGAGAATGGGCTGCGGTCGGCTGCGACGGTTGGGCTCCGGGCGCGAGGCGGCGAGCGCGCCGGCCGCGCAGTCACGGGTCAGCGTCTCCTCCCCGCCGCGCCCTTCGAGGGGCGATACGACGAGGCAGGCCGTGCACGCATCACCTGCAACGACCTCCACGTGTGGTGGTGCCGCATTGAGCCAGAATATTCCCGTTGCCTGCTCCCGCGCAGCGCTGACCGCAGCGTCGGGGATCTCCTGCTGGCAGAGAACCGCGTCGGACGGTGATCCGGGGTGGCATGGGTAGAGCGTAACCCCGGGGAAAGGCCCAAGCCTCTCCCGACGCGGCTATGCGGCGAGTGCGCGCAGGTCGTCAACTGTCGAGCCGAGAAGCGTATCGCGCAGGTCGAAGAGCCCTGCCCAGAGCGATGAGCGGTCGGGCGCGCTGTCGAGGCGTGCGGCATCGGCGAGTCCCTCGAGCGCGCGAACCAGCACCGCCAGCTCGAGATAGGCCGCCGCCACGCGGTGCGGGCAGGCATGAACACCCGCGCGGTCGAGAATCGGTCGCCACTCGACGAGCTCTCCCGCCCCCGGGCCGCCGTACCACGAACGTCCCTCTGCCCTCTCCGGCCCGAGCTCCAGGAGGTAGCGCGAAAGTGGCCCCTCGAGCCCGGCGAGCGCCGTCTCGATCCGGTCGGCCGCGTGACGGAGAGCCGCCTGACGGCCGCCGGGAGTCGCAGGAACCGCCTCACCGCGATGCCACTTTTCGAGGAGCCTGCAAAACGCAAGGGCCGCGGCCTCGCAGGCACGCAGTTGCCCGGTCAGGCGTCGTGCCATGTGCTCGGTTGCGGCGTACTCGCAGATCACGTCACACCACCCCGGCTGCGGTGGCTGAGGGGGCACTAGACCTCGATCACCACGGGCAAGATCATCGGCCGACGACGCGTTCGGTCGTACACCAGCTTTGCAATTCCGTCGTGCATGTGCTCCTGCAGCAGCTTGATCTCGGTGATGCCGTCCTCGGCGAGCTCCTCGGCAATCCGGTCTGCCTCCTCGCGCAACTCCTCGAGCAGTTCCACGTTGTCACCGAAGCCTCTGGCTATCAGCTCGGGTGGCGCGATCTCACCTCCATCCGAGAGAGCGACGGTCGTGACCACGATCAGGACACCGTCCTCAGAGAGCCGGCGCCGGTCACGGAGTGCGACGTCCCGGACGTCACCGACACCGAGACCGTCCACAAAGGTGACGCCGGCTGCGATCCTGTCCACGATTCTGACTCCTCGGGGTGTCAACTCGACGACGGAGCCGTTCTCGGCGATGATGATCCCTTCGGCCGGTATCCCTGCGTCGCGGCCGAGCCTCGCATGGGCGGCAAGCATGCGGTACTCGCCATGAATCGGCATCAGCGCTTTGGGCCGAACGAGCGAGAGCAGCGTGCGCAACTCCTCCGAGCAGGCATGACCCGAGACGTGCACCATCGCGACCTCCTCGTGGAGCACTTCCGCGCCGAGACGTGCAAGCCGGTTGATCGAATCATGGACGCGCAACTCGTTGCCCGGAACGGGTTTCGCCGAGATGATCACCGTGTCACCGCGCTCGACATCAACATTCTGGTGGTCGCCGTAGGCAATCCGGGTCAGGGCCGACATCGGCTCCCCCTGACTGCCGGTGCAGAGGATCATCACCTTGCCGGGAGGAAGAGCCATCGCCTCCTTCGGCGAGACGAGCGACCCCTCGGGGAGATTCACGTAGCCGAGGTTCCGCGCGATGCCCATGTTCTTGCGCATCGACCTGCCGACGAGAGCAACCTTACGGTCATTGGCAATTGCCACCTCCGCCGCCTGCTGCATCCGATGAATGTTCGATGCAAAGCTCGCCACGAGGATGCGTCCCTTTTTCGTCGGAATCAGCTGGCGGAAGGCCTCCCCGACGAGTCGCTCGGAGCCGGTCATTCCGGGCCTCTCGGCGTTCGTCGAGTCGCCCAGCATCAGGTCGATGCCCCGGTTGCCCATCTCGGCCAGCTTGCCGACGTCGGTCTTCAGGCCGTCAACCGGCGTGTGGTCGAGCTTCCAGTCGCCCGTGTGGAGCACGCGCCCTGCCGAAGTCTCGATCACGATCGCCACACAGTCGGGAATCGAGTGCGCCATCCGAATGAACTCGAGCTTGAAGGGGCCGAGCTGCATTCCGTCACCCAAGGGATCTGCCTCGCGCAGCGTCGTCGAGGCGCCGAGCTTGTGCTCGTCCAGCTTCGACTGAACCATTGCGAGTGTGAGCTTCGTGCCTATCACCTCGCCGACCTCGATCTGGCGCAGAACGTACGGAAGAGCGCCCACGTGATCCTCATGCCCGTGTGTCAGCACAATCGCAAGGAGGGGCCGGTCTTCGAGATGTGAGAAGTCGGGTAGCACGAGATCGACACCGAGGTGCTCGTCCCGCGGGAAGGCAAGGCCTGCGTCGACGAGGATGCGCTGGCCGCCGAACTCGTAGAGCGTCATGTTCTTGCCGACCTCACCGAGCCCGCCCAGCGGGATGATGCGGAGCGTGTCGCTCATCGTTCGCGCCTGTTGAACATTTCGATCATCGGGTCGAAGTGTACGGATGGGCCGCGGGCGCGGGGTCGATAACGGCGCTACAGGTACGGCTTGCGATGCGCATCGTACCGAGGCCCTGTGCCGAAGGCTCGTGGTGCGCGGCGCGCGGATTCAGGCGGCAAGCGGCGCCAAAAGGCCAAGCCGCTCGAGGCAGGAACGCACGGCGGCTTCTTCTTCGGCGGTTGCATCGACAAGCGGCAGCCTGAAGCCACCCACGTCGTGACCGAGCAGGTTCAGCGCCGTCTTGATCGCGATCGGGTTCGTCTGCACCCTGAGGAGGTCGATCGCGGGGCGAAGCTCCTCGTCGATCGCGCCTGCAACGTCGAAGTCGCCGCTGCGATACCGCGCGACCAACTCCTTGACCCGCGGCCCGACGACGTGCGTGTGAACGCAGATTCCTCCAACCCCTCCGACCTCCAGAAATGGGCGAACGAGATCGTCGTCTCCGGCATAGAGGTCGAGACCGCAGGAGACGACGTGACGTGCAGCGTCGAGCGAAGGCTTTGCCTGCTTGACGGCGCGGACGTTCTCGATTCGTGCGAGTGCGGAGATCGTGGCCGGCTCCGCGTCAACAACAACACGGCCCGGGATGTCGTAGAAGACGACTGGCCGGTCGGTGACGGCGGCGATCGCCTCGACGTGTGCGACGATGCCTCTCTGCGGCGGCTTGTTGTAGTACGGCGTCACCACGAGGAAGCCGTCCACGCCGATCTCGTGCGCGCGGCCGGTGAGGTGCACCGAGTGGCTCGTGTCGTACGTTCCCGTCCCCGCGACAACCGTGTGCGTGGCGCCAACCTCGTCCACCGCCACCTCGTACAGGGCAAACCGTTCGTCGTCGGAGAGAGTTGGCGCCTCGCCCGTCGTACCCGTCACGACCACACCGTCGGAGCCGTTCTCGACGAGATGACGGCAGAGCGCCCGGAAGGAACCGAGAGCAACACTGCCATCCGGTCGAAACGGGGTCACAACAGCGGTCAGAATCTCACCGAGCATCGCACGATTGTACCCTGATCGCGCTACGGTCTCTCTCCAGGCTTCCCCCTCGACCCGAGAAGCCAACATCCTGTGCGCGTTCAGGGGCTTTCCGATGAAAGGCACGATGCTCGACATCGGCGTCCGGACACCTTCGTAGGTGCGGGACAGGTCACGGCCCTACGAGGGGAGGAGGGCGTCTAGACCGAACGTAAGCCCGTGCGGGAGCCCACGGACGCGATCGAGCGCGAGGAGAACGCCTGGCACGAACGCCTCGCGCGAGGTCGTGTCGTGGCGGATCGTCAGTGTCTCCCCCAGTCCTCCGAGGATCACCTCCTGATGCGCGACGAGCCCTGGCAGCCGCACCGAGTGGATCGGGACGTTTCCGC
The DNA here is from genome assembly GCA_037139935.1 of Thermoleophilia bacterium. GTDB lineage: Bacteria > Actinomycetota > Thermoleophilia > Gaiellales > Gaiellaceae > Gaiella. The sequence continues at coordinate 132,687 of JBAXFL010000001.1, forward strand.
CCATGCCCGCGGCGGTCGCCTTCGCGGTTCCCGACGGCGCGTCGAGCTTCGTATCGGCGTGCAGCTCGATGATCTCCGCTCGTGGGAACGAGCGCGCCGCCTCGGCGGCGAATCGCATCATCAGCACGGCACCGAGCGCGAAGTTCGCTGCGACGAAGCATTGCGTGCTCGAGTCCCGCGCCTGCCGATCGAGCTGCGCAAGATCGTCGTCTTCGAGCCCGGTCGTCCCGATCACGCAGGGAACCCCTGTCGCGAGCGTCGCGAGCGCGTTGCCGAGCACCGCAGTGGGCGTCGTGAAATCGACCGCCGCCTCCATGCCCTCGAGGTCGACCTGCTCACCGACCTCCACCCCGCGAACGTCGTGACCGGCCGCCGTGAGCGACTGCATGAGCACCGCGCCCACCTTGCCCTCGCGGCCGAAGACGAGGACTCTCATGCCGCTCGCTCGACGGCGGAGGGATTGAGGCGCTGCACCGCCGCACGGAACCGCTTCTCGCTCGGGCCAATCCCTGCGGCCGAGAGGAGCTCGGGCGCATAGAGATCGCGGGCGAGCTCTGCCACGTCGTCCTCCGTGACGGCGACGATCCGCCGCTCGATCTCTTCGATCGGGAGGATCTCCGTTCCCATCACGACCGCCTTTCCCAACCGGCTCATCCGTGCCGATGTGGACTCGAGCGAGAGCAGCAGCCGGCCCTTCATGTTCTCCTTGGCACGCTCCAGCTCGCCCTTCCTGATGTTGCCCGCGCCGACGTCGCGGAGCTCGGCCCCGATCACCTCGAGGCATTCGCGGAGGTTCTCCTCGCGCGTCCCGACGTAGATGCCGACCTGGCCCGCATCGACGTACTGCGAGCCGTAGGAGTAGACGGAGTACGCCATACCGCGCTTCTCCCGGATCTCCTGGAACAGGCGCGACGAGGCGGAGCCTCCGAGGATCGCGTCGAGCAGCGCCGAGGCGTATCGTCGCGGATCGTCGCGGCGGATACCCGGGCCGGCGAGGCAGACGTGGTACTGCTCCGTGTTCTTCCTGAGAAACTGGATCCCGGGAACTGCGATCCGCCCGGCAGGCTTGCGAGCGAGCCCTGTCGCCACGCCCTCGATGCCCTTGCGACTCTTTCTCAACGCGGCGACAATGCGCGTGTGGTCGACGTTGCCCGCCGCGGCGAGCACGACGTTCGGCCCTCTGTACGCGCTGCGGTGGTAGCCCAGCAGCGACCGCCGCGAGATCGACGAGATCACCTCGGCCCTCCCGATCACGGGTCGTCCGAGCGGGTGGTCGCCGAACACGGCTTCGGCTGCGAGATCGTGGACAAGGTCCTGCGGGTTGTCATCGACCATCGCGATCTCCTCGAGCACGACCTCCCGCTCCGAATCGAGATCGGTGAGCGACGGTGCGAACACCATGTCCGTCATCACCTCGAGCGCGACGTCGAGGTGATCATCAGGGACGCGTGTATAGACGACGGTCGTCTCGCGCGAAGTCGCGGCGTTGAGCTCTCCGCCCATCGTGTCGAACAGCTCGGCGATCTTGACGGCGTCGTATCGCTCAGTTCCCTTGAAGAGCAGATGCTCGATGAAGTGCGAGACGCCGGCCTTGGCGAAGGGCTCGTCGCGCGAGCCGGCCCCGATCCAGAGGCCGATCGCGGCAGAGCGGACGCCCTCGATGCGCTCGGTGATCACGCGCTCGCCGCCGGGGAGGGTTGTCAGTCGGTGGGGTTTCACGTTGCCCACACTAATCGCGGGTGCGGGGGTGCGGTTTCGGGAACCCGAGCCGGGGCTTCAGGACATCGGTTTCTGTGCTCTCACATGCGTCGGACTCAGCGCGCCGGACGTCAGAGACTCGACGAGTACCTCCCAGAACTCGATCTCGGCGAGCGTCGCCTCCTCGCCCCAGCGGTCGAGAAACTCCCGTCCCATGTCTCCGCGCAGCCGCTCGAGCTCGACCGTCGCCTCCCCGAGGTACCACCCACGCCGATCGTCCGACTCGACGGCGTCGAAACCGATCCGATCCACGGTCGCCACGATGTCCCCACACGAGACCATCGTGAAACCGTGCCCCGCGGCCACGACAAAGGCTTCCACGTGGGGTGTCAGCTCGTCCCCATGGCCGCGCAGCCAGTCGCTGACGAGCAGGCGCCCACCGGGAACGAGCACCCTGAACACCTCGCGGTAGAGAGCTTCCTTGTCGCGCACGTGGATGATCGCGTCCTTGCTGAACACGACGTCGAACGACGCGTCACCGAATGGAAGCGGCCCGGGCTCGATCGTCTGGTAGCTGATGCGGTCGGCGACTCCCGCGGCTCGCGCCCGCTCGGTCGCGAGGCCGACGAGGTCCTGCTGGACGTCGGCGCCGAGGACGTGCGCAGCGCCGTGCTCGCGCACGAGTGCGATGTCGACGCCGCCGGCGCCGCTGCCGATGTCGAGCACCGACAACCCCGAGATGGAGTGTCCGCCGAGAATCCGCGCGACCTCTGCCGAACCACCGGGCGACAGGAAGCCGTCGCCCCAGATCAGCTCGAGCCGGCCGGTTTCATCAGTGGAATAGACACCTTCTTGATGCTCCATCTCGGTACTCCTTGCTCGTGGGATACCGCTGCTCCGCGCAGGCTAGTCCATGAACAGGGATCCGCAATGACGCACCTCACGTCATGTCGGATTCGCTGGTCTCCTCGCATTCAGCGCAGATCCAGTCGTCTGAACGCGCGTCCAGCCCGCTCAGCTCGGCCGGGATCATCGTCACCCCGCAGACGGGGCAGATTGGAGGGCGATCGTCGTCCATCCCGCGAAGTATGCGGAACGCCGGACAGGCGCCCGAGCTACTCCTCGCCCAGGACCTCGATTCCGGCGAGCGATGCGAACAGCACGGCGTTCTCGAGGACGTCGTTCCAGGGCATCCTCGCGCCACGGAGCGCCTCCCCGCCCTGAAGGCCCGCGAGATCACAGCCGCGAAGCTCGACCCTCTCGAGACGGGCGCTCGAAAACGTCGCGTCGCGCAACTCGCAGCGCTCGAAGACGACGTCCTTGAGCGAGGCGCCGCTGAAGTCGCTCTCCCCCATGCGGCAGTCCCGGAAGACGACCCGCTCGAGCTTCGCGTGGCGAAGTCCGACGAGGTCGACGCGGCACTCGTCGAAGGTGACGTCGCCGAGCGTTGATTCGGCGAGCTCGGCCCCCGTCAGCCGGCAGCGAAGCAGCTCGACCCGGCGGGCCGAGAGTCCAACGCCCTTGCGACCCGCCCAGTCCACATCGCGCACGACGGCATCGACGAGGTCACCAAACTCGATCTCGCCTGGTGCGTCCTGATCGACATCGGGCGGGTACGGCGCGACCGCCGGTTTGGACACGCGGGCTACGCCCAGGGAAGCTCGGCCCAGTACGGAGGCCTTGCCTTCGCCGGGCGCTCGAAGCGCGCGTAGGCGACACCCGGGTCGGGCGTGTCGACCTCCGCGCTCGCGTCGTACCGTTGCGCGAGCTCGGAGACCGGGTAGAAGAGCTTCTCGTCCTTCGACCGGGCGCCGACCATGAGGACGACACACGGGCCATCGCCCGCTCCCACGAAGACGTGCTCGACGCCTGCCGGGCAGTGGAAGAAGTCCCACGCCTTCAACTCCCGCTCCTCACCCTCGACGAGCAGCATGCACTCGCCGGAGAGCACGAGGAATGCCTCCTGAAGGTTCTCGGAGTGGTAGAGGCAGTTGGGCTTGCCCGGCTCGAGGACGCTGACGTTGATCCCGAACTGGGGGAACGCGGACTCGCGGCTCTCGAACACGCACCCCGAGCCGAAGTTCTGTGAGGTCATCCACTCCGTATCGCGGACGTTGACGACGAACCAGCCGTCGCCGGTCGGCACCAAACCGGCGTCTGCGTCCTCGAGCGGTGCCTCGGAGACGTCACCCATGCGGCGAGGCTAGCACAGTGCGACGGCCCTGAACTCGGGAGTAGTCTGCTCGTGTGAGCAACGATATCGACGCCCTGCTGTCAGCGTTCGAGGCACTCGACCGTGCGCGACTGGTGGGTCGACGCGTCGTGAAACACGGCCGTGCGCCGGAGACGACCGATGCCTGAGGCCGACGCAGAGTTCGCAGGTTCGATTCCGGAGAACTACGACCGGTACATCGTCCCACTGATCTTCGAGGGGTACGCCCAGGACATCGCGCGACGGGCGGCCTTGCTATCACCAACGTCCGTTCTCGAGACGGCGGCCGGCAGCGGAGTGGTCACACGAGCGTTGGCCACGGTGCTCTCGCCGGACGCAGCGTACGTCGTCACCGACCTGAACCAGCCGATGCTCGACTACGCCTCCGCGCAGCAGGGCATCGACCCGCGCATCAGCTGGAGTACGGCGGACGCGCAGGCGCTCCCGTTCGGCGATGCCACCTTCGATCTCGTGTGCTGCCAGTTCGGTGTCATGTTCCTTCCGGATCGCCAACTGGGCTACCGGGAGGCACGGCGGGTGCTCAGGGGCGGCGGGCGGTTTCTGTTCAACGTCTGGGACCGCATCGAGGAGAACGTGTTCGCGAACGACGTCACGAATGCACTGGCAGAAGCCTTCCCGAACGACCCACCGCGGTTTCTGGCGCGTACGCCTCACGGGTATCACGACACGGCGCTGATTCGAAGCGAGCTGGAAGCGGTCGGCTTCACGAACGTCGTGATCGAGACGATGACCGCGGAGAGCCGGGCACCGTCGCCGCAAATCGTCGCGCTCGCGTACTGCCAGGGGACGCCGCTGCGTAGCGAGATCGAGGCTAGAGCTCCCGACGGGCTCGAAGCGGCGACGAACCATGCTGCAGCCGACATGGCGCGCCGACACGGACGGGGTCCTGTTGCCGCAAAGATCCAGGCGCACGTGATCACGGCAGTCGCCTAACTCGACAGCCGGCGCGACGCGGGTCTAATCGTCGACGAGGAACTCCAGCAGAGCTGGATTGACGAGCTCGGGCGTGCGAATGTCTGGTCGGTGCCCACCCTTCGCGATCACCCTGAGCCGGGCGTTCGGCAGGGCGGCGACAATGCTCTCGGCGTGTGTTAGGGGAACGGCTGCATCGGCGTCGCCATGGATGACGAGCGTCGGGCAGGTAACCCGATCCAGGAGGCGAGCAGGCCGGCACCAGTCGAATTCGAGCTCCTGGACGACGATGAGCTCCGGCGTCGCCTCGAGCCCGATCGCGGTCACCTCGGAAATCACGGCGGCCGAGTCCGGCTCCGTGAAGACCTCGCGGATGAACGGGACGATGAACCCTGGCCAGTCGACGAGCAGGCTCTCGAGCCACTCCACGTCTGGAGGGAGCGGCTCGGGCTCGAGCAGCATGTAGGGCGCGACGGCAGCGATCCGTTCAATGCGCTCTGGGTCGTCAGCGGCGAGGAGCACTGCGACGTTCACCCCCCGCGACGCAGTGACGAGCGATACCTGCTCGACTCCCGTCTCCCTGAGAACGGCGACCGCATCGGCCGCGTGGAGTGGGAAGTCGTACCCGCTCTTTGGGCGTTCGCTGGCGCCGGCCCCTCTCGGGTCATAGGTGACCACAGTGGCGTGCGGCTCGAGGGCGGCGACCTGGTGCCCGACAACGCGCGCATCAACGATGTTCCACGTCGGTACGAACAGGATCGCCCGGTCACCACCGCCGTACCGGTACCAGGCGATCCGCGTTCCGTCGACGCTGGTCGCCATCCCACTAGCGCTCGGGTGAGGCCTCGGAATCACGTGCTCACGATAACGCGCGCCGGACACCGTGGGTACCTGGGCGCCGCGCAAGTCGCGAATCTCTCGGTGCCCTTGAAGAGCAGGTGCTCGATGAAATGCGAGACGCCGGCCCTTGCGGATGACTCGTCACGAGACCCGGTGCCGATCCAGAGGCCGATCGATGCGGAGCGAACGCCTTCAATGTGCTCGGTGATGACGCGTTCGCCGCCGGGGAGAGTAGTCAGTGTGTGGGGCTGCATCGACTGCACCCTAATCACGAGGGTGGCTGCTCGGGTGTTGGAACCCGAAGGTCGGCTCGAGGTGTGCGCTCTCCGCGTCAGGGCAGACTCTCACCTTCATGCCATACCCACTCTCCCATCTCGATCTCCCGGAGCGAGCGACCGCCGGCAGAACGCCTGCAGATCTTCGGGGAAAAGGGGTTCGAACGTGCGTCGCTCCATGATCGCGCGACCTGGAGCCACCCGGCCGCGTCACGCCACGGACGCGTAGCTCTTCCGCTCGGCCAGCGTGATGAAGCCGATGCCCGGCTCGCCCTCGACACCCCCACGCGCCATCGCATCGGCAACACTCGGATCGTTGCAGAGGCTCTCGGCCGCCTCGAGGCTTGGAAAGTCACCGTGGATCACGATCTGCAGTGGGTCGCCCCAGGCGTGGTAGATGCGGTGCTCGATCTGGCCGTGGCTACGCCGGACACGCTCATGGTCGTCGAAGACGGCCTTCCAGACGGCGTAGTCGCGAACCCTGTGGTGCACTGCGGCCGTCACGCCCACCACGTCGTCGGTGTAGCGCTTCTGCTCCAACTGCTCGACCAGTCCCAGCCAGGGCTCGTCGGTGACGCCTGCCCTCTCCATCACCCCGGACAACGAAGGGTCCGCCATGAAGGAACGTGCGCCGGCCTCGTCCGGAAAGTCGATGTGCACGATCACCCTGTTCTGGTTGTCAACGCCCCGATAGACCCGGTGCGCTACCGCACCGTGGCTCCGGCGGAGAGCCTCGACCTCGTCGAACACGGTCTTCCAGCCCGCATAGTCCTGAACGTGGTGGAACAGGACGAGCGTCACCATGCACGTGTCCTCGAGAGAGTTCTGGTTCGGATACGCACCACGCTAGCTGAGGGGGACACAGCGCGGAGATTTCGGCCACGGCCTGCATCCGGGCCTCGTGGGATGGCGCGAAGTCCTGCTTCGAGTGCTACGAGCCGGAGGGGCTCGACGGCGCTCTCCGGCCAAAGCTTCCGCTCTACCCGGAAAGGCCGGGCGAGGTGATGGGTGTGCGTGACTCGCGGTACGCTCTGCCACCGCGAGTCACGCACACGAGATCACCTAGCGGCGGTCGCGACCGCCTCGTCCACCACGGTCGTCGCGCGGCGGGCGCGCTTCACGTGGCGGGGCGTCCTTTGCCCGCTCGATCAGGACGTCGGGCATCACGAGCCCATCGTCCTCGTGCTTCGCGACAAGCTTGAGGCCAATACGGCCCCTTTCCTTGTCCACCTCCTGCACGATCACATCCACGACGTCGCCACGCGCCAGCACGTCCTCGATGTGCGCGACGCGGCCCGGCCCGACGTTCGAGACGTGGAGCAGACCGTCCGTGCCCTTCTTCAACTCGACGAACGCACCGAACTCGGTCGTCTTGACGACCTTGCCCGTGTAGGTGTCCCCCACCTCGGGCGACTTCGTGAGCGCGGTGATCGCCGCAACGGCCGCGTCACCCTTCGTGCCCTCGGTCGCGTAGACGAGGATCGTGCCGTCTTCACCGATGTCGATCTGCACGTCGTAGTCGGCCTCGAGGCCACGAATCGTCTCGCCGCCCTTGCCGATTACCATGCCAATGAACTCGGGACTGATCTGCACCGACGAGATACGCGGCGCGTGATCGGCAAGCTCGGCACGCGGCTCGGAGATCGCCTCTGCCATCTTGGCCAGGATCTCCGTGCGGGCCCGCTTCGCCTGCTGGAGCGCGTCGCGCATGATGTCCTGGGTCACGCCGGTGATCTTGATGTCCATCTGCAGTGCGGTGATACCCGCTTCGGTGCCCGCCACCTTGAAGTCCATGTCGCCGAGATGATCCTCGGCACCCTGGATGTCGGTGAGGATGACGTAGTCGTCGCCCTCCTTGACGAGGCCCATGGCGATCCCGGAGACCGGAGCCTTGATCGGCACGCCGGCATCCATCATCGACATCGTCGAGCCGCAAACGGATCCCATCGACGACGAGCCGTTCGACTCGAGTGTCTCCGAGACGAGGCGAATGGTGTACGGGAAGTCCTCGGGATCGGGGACGACCGCCTGAAGTGCCCGCTGCGCAAGTGCACCGTGACCGATGTCGCGGCGCTTGGGCCCCCGCATGAATCCGGTCTCGCCGACCGAGTAGGGCGGGAAGTTGTAGTGATGGATGTAGTGGCGATCCTGCTCGAGGGAGAGGTCGTCGATCCGCTGTCCTTCCTTGGCAGTGCCGAGCGTGCAGAGCGTCAGGATCTGCGTCTCGCCACGCGTGAACAGGCCGGAGCCATGCGTCCGTGGGGCGAAACCGACCTCGACGTTGATCGGACGGATCTCCTCCGTACCCCGCCCGTCAAGACGACGCTTGTCAACAGCGATGTTCTTGCGGACGATGTCCTTGTAGACCGCGTCTGCCGCCTTCTTGACCCACGTCTTCGTCGTGGCATCCTTGCCGTCCGCATCTCCGTCGGAGGTCGGGAAGGGCAGGTTCACGTTCTCGACGATGCTGTCGAAGAGAATGCCACGCTTGCGTGACTTCAGGTACTTGGAGTCCGACTCGGCGTCTGTCAGCGCCCGCAGCTGGGTCTCGAACTGCTCCCGTACCGGCACCTCGACTGCGGCGAGCCGCAGCTTGTCGAGCACGAGGGCAAGTCCACCCTTGACCTGCATCTCCCGCACCATGTCGTCCTCGGTGGAGTCCAGCGTGATGTCGGTGCAGACCTCGTCCACGATCTCGTCCACGATCGATGCGACTGCCTTGAGGCCCTGATCCTGAATCCGCTGCCGGATCGCGCCACCATGTGTTTCCTCGAGTTCGGCGGTGAGGGCCGAATCGACCCACTTCGGCTTGCCTACCTGCTCGCGCAGGTCGTCGATGACGTCGCAGATCCGCTTGATCTCGCCGTGGGCGAGCTCGAACGCCTCCAGCATCACGTCCTCGGGGATCTGGTCTGCGCCGGCCTCGATCATCGTGAGCGCATTCCGTGTGCCGACGACGATCAGATCGAGATCGGAGTCCTCGTCAGCCTCGATGAGAGTTGGGTTGAGAACCAGCTCACCGTCGATGCGTGCCACGCGAACCGCGCCGACCGGGCCGAGGAACGGCAGCGGTGAGATCGCGAGCGCGGCAGAGGCACCGTTGATGCAGAGTACGTCATGGCCGTACACCATGTCCGCGGAGAGGACGGTGCAGATCACCTGTACCTCATTGCGGAAGCCCTTGGGCCAGAGCGGCCGGATCGGGCGATCGATCATTCGCGCAGTCAGGGTCGCCCGCTCCGACGCTTTCCCCTCGCGCTTGAAGAAGCCGCCCGGGATCTTGCCGGCGGCGTACATCCGCTCCTCGACGTCGATCGTCAGCGGGAAGAAGTCCGCGTCTGCGCGAGCTTCCTGCCGACCAACGGCCGTCGCGAGGATCATCGTGTCGCCGGAGCGGACGACGACTGCGCCGTCGGCCTGCTTGGCGAGCTTGCCGGTCTCGAAGGTGATCTCGTGACCACCGATCTCGATCGACACCGTGGCTTGACGCCCGGTTGCGATGCTCATATGTCTGTTCCTTCCTTCTTTCTATTTCAGAAGGTGGAAGTTTGAGCCAGCCGTGCTGTGCCGCACGGCTCGATCAAACACCCACCTTCCGCCAGTGGGACGTGCGCCCAGGTCGTTGACCTAGCGGCGCAGGCCCAGTTCTTTGATGAGGGCACGATAGCCCTCGAGGTTGTGCTTCTGCATATACGCGAGGAACCGGCGGCGGCGCCCGACGAGCTTCAGCAGACCACGTCGCGAGTGGTGGTCCTTCGAGTGAGCTCGAAGGTGCTCGGTCAGGTCGTTGATGCGCTTCGTCAGCATTGCGACCTGCACTTCGGGCGAGCCCGTGTCGGTCGATGTGCGGCCGTGCTTGTCGATCAGTTCCTGCTTGACTTCCTTGGTGAGGGGCATGCGTCCTCCTTGCGTTGAGGTTCCACACTCCAAGCACGGCGTGAAGGAAGACACGGCCGGCCGAGAGAGGGTCCGCGCCAATCGTAGCACCCGCCGGGATTCCACCGCTCTCTGGCGACTGCCGAGCGGTCAGGATCCATCGTCTACGCTCGCACCATGCGCGTCGTCGTGATGGAGGACTATCAGAGGGCGGTGGAGGGGCTGCGCTGTTTCTCGGCCATCCTGGCCGATACCTCCCACACGGTCGTCGTACACGCGAAGCGTCCGGCCGACCGCGCCGAAAGAGCCGCCCAGGTCGGTAACGCCGAAGCGCTCGTGCTCATTCGCGAGCGAACCCCGATCGACGGTCTACTGCTCGACCTGCTGCCAGGGTTGCGGTTGATCTGTCAGACAGGCAAAGGCACGCCGCACATCGACATCGACGCCTGCACGAGGCGTGGGATCGTCGTCTGCACCGGGCCGGGCTCGCCGTTTGCCCCGGCCGAACTGACCCTGGCGCTGATCCTCGCGTCCTCACGCCTGCTCGTCGAGGACGCGGTCGCGCTTCGAGCCGGTTCCTGGCAGACGACGATCGGCACCGAGTTGAACGGCCGGACGCTCGGGGTCGTGGGCTACGGGACGATCGGCGCCCTCGTTGCCAGGTACGGCCGGGCGCTCGGGATGCACGTGCTCGCCTGGGGCCAGAGCGGATCGTTCGCGCGTGCCCGCGCCGACGACTGTGTGGTGGAGCCCGATCTGGAGGAGCTTTTCGGGCGCGCCGACGTGGTCAGTCTGCACCTGAAGCTCTCTCCCGCTACCCGCGGCATCATCACGTCGAAGCATCTTGCGGCGATGAAGAGCAGTGCGCTGCTCGTCAACACTGCCCGGGCCGCGCTGATCGAGCAAGGAGCACTCGATCGGGCGCTCGCAGCGGGCCGGCCCGGGCGCGCGGCTATCGACGTCTTCGACGAGGAGCCTGCAACCAACGACCCCTTGCTCCGTCACGCCACCGTCCTCGCCACACCCCATCTCGGGTACGTGACCCGGGAGACGTACGAGAGCTACTTCACCGGCGTATTCGCACAGATCGAAGCATTTGCCGCCGGCACGCCTCGCGACGTACTCAACCCCGAGGCACTCGCGGTAGCGCTAAACCTCCTCGGCGGAGGCACGGCCTCAGGCGGCTAGCGCCGGCCACGGGAGCCGCACGCCTTCAAGGACGCACCGCCGACCTCGTTGCGTCCACGTCGCGGCCGATCTGTGCAACGAGGTCGGCCTCGGAGGCAAACACCTCCTCGTCTCGGAGCCTCTGCCATACCTCGACGACGAGTCGTTTGCCGTAGAGGTCGCCGTCGAAGTCGAGCAGGTACGGCTCGATCCGCCGCTCGGTTCCGCCGTAATGCGGGTTCGTCCCGATCGAGACCGCGGCCTGGTGGCCGAGTGCTGCACCGGCGTAGATGCCGTTGCCCGGACAGACGAGCTGAGGTTCGGGGGCCAGGTTCGCTGTCGGAAATCCGAGCGTTCCTCCACGCTGATCGCCGGCGACGACGATGCCGTCGAGTTCGTACGGCCGGCCAAGCATGGTGGCTGCCGCAACAACATCACCCTCGCGCAGGGCGTTCCTGATCCCCGACGACGAGACGCCCGGCACCGTCGCGACCTCGAGGATTTCAAAACCGAGGCGCTCGAGCAACCCGAGATCGCCACGGCGCCGCGCGCCAAAACGGAAATCCGCTCCGGCGGCGACCGCCTCGACTCCGATCCCCCGCAGATATCGCTCCGCGAACACCTCGGGCTCGAGCGCCATCAGTTCCGGCGTGAACGATGCGACGAGCGTTGCCTCGGCACCGGCCTCCCCGAGGAGCTCCAACCTCCGCTCGAGCGTGGCGATCAGCTCGACGTGATTCCCGAGCGCTATGCGGGGATGGGGATCGAACGTGATCACCGTCGGCGCGAGGCCGGTGTCGATAGCCGCCTGGACGACGCTCCGGTGGCCCCGGTGCACTCCGTCGAAGGTGCCGATCGCAACCGCACGCGGCTGTCGCTCGAGTTGTCCCGGCGCATGCGCGATCCGCATCAGCCGCCGTCCGCCGATCCATCGAACGCCTCGCCTGGCTGCTGCACGGCGGCCTGACGACGCTCACCCCCCGCCTGACTCCGACGGTACTCGGCACGGCTTCGGTCGGCCTCGGCACGGCTCTCCCGGTCGGCCTCGGCCTCGGCCACGGTCATCCCGATACGACCGAGGGCGTCGCTGATTGCCAGCACCCGGTCGGCGTCAGCCTCTGCGACCGCGAACGGTCCGACCTCCGTTCGCCGCAGGGCTGCACAGTGACCGCCGAGCACGTCGGCAATAGAACGGACGTACGTCCCGGAGCTGACGACCACGTCGAGGGTTGCGATGCCGTCGTTATACGCGATGACGTCGAGCGTGTCTACCCGCGAGCGGCGCAGGGGCATCTCCACGGCGATACCCCGGCGGTGCAGGCGGTAGGCGCGCTCGCCACCGATCTTGACGGCTGATGCCGTCGGGATCGGAAGCTCGACCTCACCACGGAGGCCCGCGAGCGATGCCTCGAGCTCGGCGGGACTCGGAGGGTCGTGCTCCTCGAGGAGGTCGCCCTCGGGGTCGCCGGTGGTCGTCCGACGCGACAGGTCTACATCGGTGAGATACCGCTTGGACAGGCCGACAAAGCACGAAGCAAGTGTAGTTGCCCTACCGGACAACAAAAGCAGGAGGCCGGTTGCGAAAGGGTCGAGTGTGCCTGCATGGCCGGTCTTTGCCCGGGTGCGCGCACGCACACCCGCGAGAACGGCAAACGACGACGGCCCCGCGGGCTTGTCCACGAGGATCACCCCTGTCGGATCGAGTCCCCTGGGAATCGCCATCGCGCCCGACGCGCCCTCAGGCTCTCAGTGACGATTGCATCGTGAACGCATCCACGATGAAGGTGATGAGCTCCTCGAGAGAGCGATCGCTCGAGAATCCGGCGGCCTGACGGTGCCCCCCACCATTCGACTCCCGCGCAATCGCAGAGACATCCACCCGATCGGTGGACGACCGCAGCGAGACCTTCCGCGCGGGGCCGCCGTCGCGCAGTGGTTCCCGAATCAATGCCGCCAGCTCTGCCCCCTCGACCGCGCGTAGCACGTCGATGATTCCCTCCGAGTAAGGCTCTACCGCTCCCACCTCTCCGAAATCTTCACGGAACAGGTGCGAGATCACAACCCGTCCCCCTGCGTGGAGAGAGGACCGCTCGAGGGCCCGGGCGAGAAGCTTCAGCTTGGCAAAGTGCATCGACTCGTAGACGCTCCGGAAGACGCTCTCGGCGTCTGCGCCTGCCTCGACGAGATCTGCAGCTAGGCGCAGCGCCTTCGGCGTGGTATTTGCGTACTGAAAGCGCCCCGTATCGGTGACGAGCCCCGTATACAGCGCTCTGGCAATGGCCGGCGTGGGCACCATCCCTGCCCCGGCGATCACATCGGCGAGCACCTCCGCGGTAGAGGACGCCTCACCGGCGACGAGATTGACGGTGCCAAAGAGGGTGTTGTCGTGGTGGTGGTCAATGTTGACGATGGCCGGGGCTTCGAGGAGGCGAACATCGGTGAGTCGCGTCTCCTGCGCACAGTCCACGGCCACGAGCACCCGGTCGAGCCGGTCGGACGGAAGCTCCCGGAGAAGACCGGCACCGCCGAGGTCGAGGAACGCGTACTCACCCGGGAGCGGCCCGTCTCCTGCCAGCACCATGACGCTGTCCTTCCCAAGCTCGACAAGAGACAGGTGCATCGCCAGAAGCGACCCGAGTGCGTCTCCATCTGGATGTTCGTGCGTGGTGACAAGAAAACGGTCGTTCGCACGCAACACGTCCAGGACGGCTGTGATCTCAGGCGTCGGCATCGTCGCTCCCGCCGGTAGTGCCCCCGTCGTCCCGATCGTCCCCATGATCGGCGCCATCACCATCGTCACTCGCCTCTGCAGGCCCCGGGTCGAGATCGTCGATCAGCTTCGACATGCGAACGCCATCCTCGACCGACGGGTCGTATTGAAAGATGATCTGCGGGGTGCGACGCAGGCGAAGGTCGTGGTTGACCCGTGCCTGGAGCACGCCGGCAGCCCCTTCGAGCGCAGTCAGCGTCGCCTGGCGCCGCTTCTCTCCGCCGTAGACGCTGAGCCAGACGGTAGCCTGCGCGAGGTCGGAGGTCGTCACGACGCCCGTCACCGTGACGAAGCCGATTCGTGGATCCTTCAGGGTTGGGATCGTCTCCGAGACGACCGCCTTGATCGCCTCGTCCACCCGGCGCATCCGCGGTGAGCGTGACGGGTTTCTAGTCATCGAGTGTCACGAGATCGCGTTCGTGCGCGATCAGGTCGAAGTCCTGTCCCGCAAGCCACCGCTCCGCTTCGTCGAGGAGACGATGTGCCTCACCGGCCTCGCGGGTCACACACGCGAGGGTCAGGCGTGTCCGCTGCCACACGTCATGGTGATCTACCTCCGCAATCGAACAGGCTACGCGTCTGGTCAACTGGGACTTCACCGACCGCAGGTGCATGCGCTTCTCCTTCAGTGAGTGGCTCTCTCGGAAGAGCAGCTCGAAGGAGTAGATGCCGATGAAACCCGTTGCCACATCCTCATTGAAGCGTTCGCGGCGGTCATTCGGGCTCTCCGGCGGTGGAAAGCACGTCCACTGGCCGCTGCGTGGAGCAACGACATGTCGCTGCCACCCACGACGAGACTCCGCCACTGCCGGGCAACCGACGGCCGCAAAGGCCGGCCGGGTCACTCTTCTTCGGCGTCAGCCGGTGTTTCGTCTGCTTCGTCTGGCTCGTCTGGCTCGGCTGAAGCGGCCGGAGGCTTCGGCGCACGGACGGTCTCGGCGAGATCGGTGCGCTCGATCTGTCTCGTCTCGTAGGCCTCGAGGATATCGCCCTCCTTGAGGTCGTTGTACCCGTCGAGCAGGATCCCGCATTCGAACCCCTCGCTGACCTCGCGCGCATCGTCTTTGAACCGCCTCAGCTGCGAGATCGACGTGTCGTAGATCTCGGTTGCGTCGCGCACCACCCGCACCTGTGCGTTGCGACGAATCACGCCGCTCGTGACCATGCAGCCCGCGATCGTGCCGAGCCGCGAGACCTTGAACAGCGCGCGCACCTCCGCCTCACCCATCGTCTCCTCGGTCTCGACCGGGGAGAGCATGCCCACGAGAGCCTTCTGGATGTCGTCGGTCAACTGGTAGATGACACGGTAGGTTCGGATATCGACGCCTTCGCGGTCGGCGAGCGCTCTCGACTCCGCGCTCGGCCGCACGTTGAATCCGATCACAAGGGCATTCGAGGCAGATGCGAGGTTGATGTCGTTCTCGGTGATTCCCCCGACTCCCGTATGGATCACGTTGACGCGCACCTCGGAGTGCTGGATCTTCCCGAGCTCGCCGAGCAGAGCCTCGACCGAGCCCTGGACATCACCCTTGAGCACGATGTTCAGGTCCTGGACGACACCCTCCTGCATCTGGTTGAACAGACTCTCGAGGGAGACGCCCCGCTTCGAGCGCTGCGCAAGCTGCTCTCGGCGGAGGCGACCCGCCCGCTTCTGGGCCATGTCCTTGGCGAGGCGCTCGTGCTCGACGACACGCCCGAGCTCACCAGCCGGTGGAGGCCGGTCGAAGCCAAGAATCTCCACGGGTTCGCCGGGGCGCGCCTCTTTGACCTTTTCGCCCTTGTAGTCGTAGAGCGCCCGTACCTTGCCGGAGGCATCACCCGCGACGATCGCATCTCCGACACGCAGTGTTCCGCGATGGACGAGCATGGTCGCAACCGGGCCACGGCCGACGTCGAGCCGCGACTCGATGATTGGCCCCGACGCCTCCACGGAGGCATTGGCGCGCAGGTCGAGCTCTGCGTCGGCGACGAGCAGCAACTTCTCGAGCAGTTCGTCGAGATTCAGCCTCTGTTTTGCAGATACCTCTGCAAACTGGGTCGTTCCCCCCCACTCCTCGGGCTGTAAACCCTCGGTTGCAAGCTCCGAGCGGACGCGGTCGAGATTGGCGTTCGGGACATCGATCTTGTTGACCGCGACGACGATCGGCACTCCTGCTGCGCGCGCGTGCGAGATCGACTCGCGTGTCTGCGGCATCACGCCGTCGTCGGCAGCGACAACGAGAATCGCTATATCGGTGACCTTGGCACCGCGCGCGCGCATCGCCGTGAAGGCCTCGTGGCCGGGTGTGTCGAGAAAGGTGATCCGGCGCCCGTCGAGGACGACCTGATACGCACCGATGTGCTGCGTGATTCCGCCGGCCTCGGTATCGACGACAGACGTCTGACGGATAGCGTCGAGCAGCGTCGTCTTGCCGTGATCGACATGACCCATGATCGTGACGACGGGCGGCCGTGGAGTGAGGTCGGCGTCGGCGTCCTCGAAAACCTCCGGCTCCGAGTCGTCGTCGGCCGCGTGCTTGATCACGACCTCCCGTTCGACCTCGGTGGCGATAAGTATCACGGAGTCGTCACTCAGTGACTGCGTGATCGTGACCATCTCGCCGAGTCCCATCATGATCTTGATGATCTGGACGACCGTGATGCCCAGGGCGGCAGAGAGGTCTTTGACGCTCACACCCGAGGGGACGGTAACGGGCCCCGTGGCGGCTGCGACTGGCTGCTGACGCGCCTGCGCATCCGACGAAGCGCCTCGATCGCGTGCCTGACGACCGTCGCGCCCACGGGTATTCCCACCGTCGATCACGACCCTGCGCTTGCGCCCGGACTGACCCACACGGGGTCGGAGCGGGCGACTTGACTTGTTCGGTTCGTCAGCCATCAGCTATCAGTGTAGTGGCTCGCGAGGCCCGACTCCACGACCACCGTGGAACGTAACACCCGGTTGAAGCCGCGAGACGCAACCGCCCTCTCGAAGCAGACGAGCCGCCGGCACGTGTATGCGCCTCTGCCCGGCAGCGTTCGGCCTGGCGCCAACCGACCCTCGACGGAGCCGAAACGCAGTAGCTCGGCCTGCGGAGCCCTGCGTCCGCATCCCACGCACGTTCTCTCCGGCGCAGCAGTCATACCTCAGGAGACTCGGCCTCCTGCGCGATCTCGATGACTGCCTCTGCGATCTCCTCTGCGGCCACCTCGTCGATCGCGTCTTCTAGGGCGGCGCCCTCGGCAACGGTGATCTCGTCGGCCATGACCGCGTCCTCGACGATCGCGTCGAGCACGAGTTCTGTCACGACGACCTCTGCAACGATCGCCTCGATCTCGTCGGCTTCGTCATCCTCGGGCATTGCCGCCGGAGGTGCCGTCCCGTGCTGTTCCTGATGTGCCGGCACACCGCAGTAGTGAGAGCCCGGCAGGGCGGCGTTCGGGCACCGCTTTCCGTTCGAGAGCATCGCCGCACAACGACCCGAGAACTCCTGCGTGTCGTCCTCGCCTGCATACGCGGCCTCGGCCTCGGCCTTGGCAAACTCGCTGTCGGACTGGATATCGACCTTCCAGCCGGTAAGTCGTGCCGCAAGCCTGGCATTCAGGCCGTCCTTGCCGATCGCAAGAGCAAGCTGATCGTCGGGCACGATGACGGTCGCCTCGCGGGTGTCGTCGTCGATATACACCTCTCGCACACGTGCGGGTGAGAGTGCCTTGGCCACGAACCGCGCCGGCTCCGAGTTCCACGGGATGATGTCGATTTTCTCGCCGCGCAACTCGGAGACGACCATCCGGACGCGCGAACCGCGCGGGCCAACGCACGCACCGACGGGATCGACGCCCTGCGTGTGCGACTCGACGGCAATCTTCGACCGGTAACCCGGCTCACGAGCGACGCCTCGAATCTCCACCAGGCCATCAGCGATCTCGGGAACCTCGAGCTCGAAGAGGGTCTTGATCAGCTCTGGATCACGCCGCGAGAGAATCACCTGCGGCCCCTTCGTGCCCGACCGAACCTCCGTTATGACCGCCTTGATCCGGGATCCCTGCTCGTACCGCTCACCATCCACCTGCTCCGAGCGCGGCAGCAGGGCCTCGACCCGACCGAGATCGACGAGCACGTTATTACGGTCGCCGGCCTGTTGCACGATGCCGGTGACGACCTCCCCCTGCCGGTCGATGTACTCGTCATACATCATCGCCCTCTCGGCCTCGCGAATACGCTGCTGAATGACCTGCTTGGCGGTCATGGCAGCGATGCGCCCGAAGCCGTCGGGTGTTGCGTCTGCGCGAACCATCAGCTCCTCGGGCACCTGCGTCCAGTCGAGCTCCAGGTCGGTGTCGGTGACGAGAGTGTGCTGCCGCTCGCCCGTCTCCTCCTCGATCCGCTCGAGCTCGTCGATGGCGGCCTCGCGCGCCTCGCTGACCAGTCGCTCCTCGAGGTCGGCGGGAATCTCGATCGAGAAGACCTTGAAGTCGCCCTCGTCGTCAAGGATGACCTCGGCGTGGCGAGAGGCACCCGGCGTCTTCTTGTACGCGGCGAGGAGCGCGTCCTCGAGTGCCGCTACGAGCGTGCCGGCCTCGATGCCCTTCTCGCGCTCGATCGTGTGAATGCCTTCCATGATTTCCTGGGTCATGACGTCACCTATCCCTCGTCGATCAGGTTGCCCCGCACGATTGCCTCGTACGGGATGTCGAGCTCCGTCTCGCCGACGGCGATCCGGAGGCTCTGTTGCGCAGCGGCCACGACAGGGCCGCGAAAACGTTTTGTGCCGGAGATCTCACCAGCGGTACGGATCTGCACGTCACGGCCTATTGCCGCCCGAAAGTGCTCCGCGGTGCGAAGGGGACGATCGAGCCCGGGGGACGAGACATCGACCGTGTAGGCCTCCCGGTAGTCGGTAAGAATCTCGGTGACGCGCGAGCAGAGAGCGTGATCAACGCCTTCGGCGTGATCGACATAGACGCAGAATCGGCTTGGCGAGAGTAACTCGACTGCCAGCACCTCGACCCCGGGGACGGCGCGCTCGACCGCCGGGACAATATCCCGGGAGAGCTTCCGTTCCGTTGCGAGCATGTCAGCCACTGCTGTTCTCCTCGTCACTCAACCGTGTTCCACCATGCGCGGTGTTCTCTCAACAACCGTGTTCCCTCAACAAAAATGGGCGCCCTTGCGCCCATTTCGTCAAACCAAGAAATGCGGTAAGAAGAGAATAGCACCACACGAGTCAGGGAGCGCGGCCTACGCCGCAGACCGTACGAGGAGCGGCCCCTGTCTCATCCTCGTGTGCCTCCCGGAGCCCGGGCACTTTCCACCTCGACGTCGAGAACGATCGTCACCGGGCCGTCGTTGACGAGCGAGACCTCCATCCGCGCCCCGAACGCACCCATCGAGACAGGCACCCCGAGACCTCGAAGCTCCTCGCAGAACCGTTCGTAGACGGGCTCGGCTACGTCAGGCTTCGCGGCCTTCGAGAAGTCGGGTCGCGTTCCCTTCTGACGCCCGCTGTCGGAGGCGAGCGTGAACTGGCTCACCACGAGAGCTTCTCCGCCCACATCCACGACCGACCGGTCGAACCTGCCGTCGTCGTTATCGAAGATCCGCAGTCGTGCGATCCTGGCCGCCAGCCTGGCAGCCTCGGTCGGGCCGTCATCCGTCACGATGCCCAAAAGAACGAGTAGGCCCGCCCCGCACGCACCGACCGTCACTCCGTCAACGGTGACCTCTGCCCGACAGACTCGCTGGATCACGGCACGCATGGATGCAGTCTCCCCCATTCCCATCCGGCACGCAGCGCACTACGCTCACCACGAGATGGCCTTCGTCGAACTCGAGGACAGGGACGCAATCGCTGCGTTCCTTCGACGCAACGCGCGCGCGCACGTATACGAGCTCGGAGACCTCGACGACTTCGACTGGCCTCATACCCGGTGGTTTGGCTGGACACACGACGGACGACTGGAGCAGATTGCACTGCTCTACACCGCTCCCGCGGTTCCGGTGTTGATTGCGATCGCCGAGCAGCCTCTCGGTGCGATGGCCGACCTACTCCGGGCCGCTCGCGACCTGCTCCCAGCCGTGCTCCACGCGCACGTGACGACACCGCTGCTCGACACGCTCGCAGAGCGATGGACGATAGACGGAGCGAGGCCTCACCTGAAACTGGCGCTCATGCGCAACGACCTTCTCGCCGGCCACGTCGTTCCGGTCGAGATCCTCGGGCCGGCCGATCTGGTTGAGATAGAGACGTTCTACGCTGCCGCGTATCCCGGTACCTGGTTCGTACCGCGGATGCTCGCAACGGGTCGGTACGTGGGAGTCCGGCAGAACGGACGGCTCGCCTGCGTGGCGGGCGTACACGTCACTTCCCCCACCTGGCGTGTGGCGGCACTCGGAAACGTCGCGACCCTGCCGGAGCTGCGCGGACAAGGTCTTGCGAGAGGCGCCTGCGCGGCCCTCTGCCTGCTCCTGCTCGCCGACGGGGCCGAGACCATCGCTCTCAACGTCCGAGCCGACAACACCGCCGCGCTCGAGGCCTATGCACGGCTCGGGTTCGAGGTCGCCACGGCGTACACGGAGGCGACGATCGTCGCGCGATAGCGGCCACGGTCACCGGCGCCCGAAGTGATGTGCGCGCGGGAGCACTGCGCCAACGTCGAACTCGGCGACACGGCGGGCAAGCGCTCCGAGGGTCTCGGCCGAGGTGACGAGGATGTTGCGGTTCTCGCCCACCCGCTCGTAGCGGCCGCGTGCGAGCAGCAGCGGCTCGTTACGGATGATCGCCCGGTGCTGCTCGTAGACGAGCTTCGGGATGATCAGATTCACCTGGCCGTGCTCGTCCTCGAGCAGCATGAAAACGATCCCTTTCGCCGTGGAAGGTCTCTGCCTGGCGATTGCAAGGCCTGCATAGGCCACTGCGGATCCGTGCGGAGAGCGGTGTAGTTCGTCGCTCGAGAGCGTCCCATGAGGCAAGTGCGGTCGCAGAAGCACGAGCGGATGGGTTCCAACCGACAGTCCCGTGAGGCGGTAGTCGGCCTCCATCTGCTCCCACCGCGTCAGGTCGCGAAGTACAGGGGTCGCCACCGTAGGGCCGAGCGAGAGCGTGAGTTGTTTCGCCGTGCCCTTCGTCCCCGGAACAGAGGCTGGACGTGGTGCCAGCCCGAGCTCCCAGAGGATTTCCCGGCGCTTCGCCCTCGAAGGCTCGGAGACGAAGCTATCGCACGCACCACTCTCGACGAGCGCCACGAGACCAGTCGCCGAGAGCGAGACGCGCCGCGCGAGGTCGCCGACATCCCGGTAGTGACCATTCAGATCGCGCTCCACGACCATGGCCGCTGCATCGCTCTCCCCGACCGACTCGACGTACGAGAGGCCGATGCGCACGGCCCGAGAAACACGTGTCGCATCACCACGCTGCTCGGTGGCCGGAGTAAGCGAGCACCGAGCATCGCTCTGGTTCACATCGGGGGAAAGCACCTCTATCCCTCGCCGCTGGGCGTCGCGAACGAGGCTGGCCGGCGGATAGAAGCCCACCGGCCGGGCGTTCAGCAACGAGCAGAGAAACTCGGCCGGATAGTGATGGCGCAGCCATTGTGACTGGTAGGCGAGCAGCCCGAATGCCGCGGCGTGTGACTTCGGGAAGCCGAAGCCCGAGAAGCCGACGAGCTTGTCGTAGACGAGGTCTGCTGCCTCCTCGGCAACACCGTTGCGGACAGCACCTTCGACGAACCGCACCCGATGGGATTCGAGCGCGGCCCGGCCCCGCTTGCGGCTCATCGCGCGACGCAGACCCTCCGCCTCCCCCACCGTGAACCCCGCAAGCGCAACTGCCACGTCGAGCACCTGATCCTGGAAGACGATGACGCCGAGCGTCGAGCGGAGCGGCTCCCGCAACGCCTCGTGGTCTACCGGGTAGACAAACGCGGGATCCTTGCGCAGCCGCCGTCGATTCTCGATGTAGGGGTGGACTGCCTTGCCCTGGATCGGTCCCGGCCGCACGAGCGCAACCTGCACCGTGAGATCATCGATCGTCTCCGGCTTCGTGCGCAGCAGACTCTGCATCTGGGCCCGGCTCTCGATCTGAAAGGTTCCGACCGTGTCCGCCCGCTGGATTTCGGCAAACACTGCACCGTCGTCGAGCGGGATGCGCGAGAGGTCGATCGGTGAGCCGTAGGCCACGGCAATGCTCTCGACGCACTCCTCGACTGCGGAGAGCATCCCCAGTCCGAGCAGATCGATCTTGAGGAACCCTGCATCGGCGCAGGAGTCCTTGTCCCACTGGCAGATCTGTCGCCCCACCATCGCGGCGGGCTGCACCGGAACGAGATCGATCAGGGGCTGCGTCGAGATCACCATGCCTCCCGGATGCTGGGAGATATGCCGTGGTAGTCCGGCAATCTCGGTCGTGAGAAACCCGAACGCCCGCCACCGTTTCGAGACCAGCTTGCGCTCTGCATCCGGCAGACCCGCAATCTCCTCGGCAATGCCAGCGGCATCCCGTCCGTCGGTCAGCCGGGCCAGTCGTTCGAGCTCCGCCTGCGGGAGCCCGAGCGCCTTACCGACATCGCGAATAGCGCCGCGCGAACGGTAGGTGGAGAAGCTAGCCACGAGCGCAGCGCGGTCGTTGCCATACCGCTCTGTGACGGCGACGATCAGCTTCTCGCGGATATCTCGTGGGAAGTCGAGGTCGATGTCCGGAACGGAGGCCAGCTCCCGATTGAGGAAACGGCCAAGCGAGAGATCGTTCGCAACAGGGTCAACATGCGAGAGGCCCGTCAGGTAACAGACAATCGAACCGACGGAACTGCCACGCCCACGTCCGGGCGGCAGGAAACGGCGAGGGGAGTTGCGCCCCCGTAGCCGGAGGGCACAGTCCCTGGCGATCTCGAGCACCTCCCAGTGGAGGAGAAAGAACCCGGCGAGCCCGAGTTCGTCGATAAGCGCAAGTTCGGTCTCCAGGCGAATATGCGCCCGGGCGGGCACCACCTTGCCGCCTGCTGGATAGCGGTCCGCGAACGCGTCATTACAGATTGCAGCAAGCTGGCGGATCGCCGGTTCGATACCACTGGAGAAATCCGGATAGCGGTAGCCAAGGTCCAGGGTGATGTCGAACTGCAGACGCTCTGCGATCTCGACGGTGCGTGCAGCGGCAGCGGGGTCGATATCCGCGAAGCGCCCGGCAGCTTCGTTTGGAGCACGCAGGACGCTCTCACGGTTACCGCGTCGCTCCCGCTCACAGCCGTCGAGAGAGGTGCGGTAGCGGATGGCAACGAGCGTGTCCTGCAGGAGCGTGCGCCGTGGAGCGTGCGCGTGGATATTGCCGGTGGCGACGGTATCGGCACCAAGATGCACGGCGAGGTTGCGGAGGGCGGCGTTGCGGCGAACGTCGCCACGCTCGTAGGGCCGCTGTAGCTCGACGAAGAAGTTCCTGCGGCCAAACGCCTGCATGAGACGCGCACTGGCATCCGGGTCACGAACGCCGAGGCCGTTGCGGGCACAGCCGGAAAGGCAGACGAGGCCTTCAGCGTGCTCTTCGATGAATGCCTGGCCTACGCAAGGCGCGAGCAGTTCGTGCTGCTCACGGTCAACGCTACGGGTATCCGCATGTGCTTCGGTGAGGATACGACAGAGGTTTGCATAGCCACGGCTCGACTCGACAAGCAACGTCACATGCGAGTCGATTCCCGCTCCGGCCCCGGCAAAGCCTGCGCCTCCGCGCCCGGACGTGTCCGGCGAGGAGGCGCTACCGACCGTCACCTCCGCGCCGGTTATCGGTCGCACGCCAAGGGCTTTCGCCGCATGGGCGAACTCGAGCGAGCCGTAGACGCCGTCGTGATCGGTGAGCGCGAGTGCCGGATAGCCGAGATCGGCGGCACGCGCTGCAAGCTCCTCCGGCAGCGACGCACCGTCGAGGAACGAGTACGACGAGTGGCAGTGTAACTCGACGTACGTCATAGACTGCTCCCATGCTCGAATCGATCGCCATCATCGACAGGCCCGGCCAAAAGGCGAGCGTCCGGGCTGCGCTCGAGCACATGGTGCTCTTCGAATGGCTCTACGCCGCCGGCAAACAGGGGCCCAACCCGCACGTGCACCGGCTGCATACCGACTGCTTCTACGTCATCCGCGGTGTGCTCACACTCTCTCTTGCCGACGGCGACCGGACCGTCGGCCCGGGAACGACTGTGCTCGTCCCGCCAAACGTCGTCCACACATTTCGCAACGACGGCCCCGACGAGGTTCTTTTCCTCAACATCCATGCACCTGGATTGAGCTTCGACCGCTATCTCAGGGAGAGCCAGGGCCTGGGTACAACCGACCAGATCGTGCTCGCTGAACAGTACGACCAGTACCCGGCGCCGGAGGGTGGAGGCCTCGATCCGACAGCGGTGATCGTGCGTACCGCCGGGACGGACGCGGTTCGCGTGGAGGGCCTCGAGGTCGGCTTCCTCCTGCATGCCGACGAGACGCTCGGCGCAATCGGGTTGATCGAGCTCACGATGCCGCCGTCCTCTCCTGGCCTCCCGGCACGCGTCCATGCCGACACCTGCCATGTCCTCTACGTGCTCGAGGGTCAGGTCGCCATACGCAGCGGCGACGGACACCACGTGCTCGAGGCCGGTGACGGTGCCGTCGTTCCTCCCGGCACCGTGTACGGGCTCTCCAACGCGACCGACACGCAGGTACGGCTGCTCGACGTACATGCACCCGGTGGCTTCGAACGCTTCTTCCGCGAATGCGCCGCCACCAACGGCCTGCACGATCCGGCGACGATGGCAGAGATCGCCTCTCGCTATGACATGAAGCTCATGTAGATGTGGCGGGGCAGGCCTGCCGAGCTGGCCACCCTCACTCATCTCGACGTGAAGCCACCCCGGATTCCCGCCACGTCGAAGGCAAAGCGCACAACCGACAAGGCGGCGCTCTGCTTCCGGCAGGACACTGGTGTGTTTACGCGAGTGCTTACCGGCATACTTGCCGGCGCGTACCCCCGTGTCGCGACGTCGGACGGACTGCTCGAGCCGGAAGATTGAGGACATCATCCCCTCTGCGTGAACCAGCAGCCACGCTCACGATCGCGATAGACACACACGTTCTGTCCCGATTCGAGCACGACCTCGTAGTAGCGACGGTCGATCGGGTCATCTGTCCACCAGCGGTCGACGACGCGCCATTCCTCGCGCACACATACGACATGCTGACGGTTGACGATACAGGGAGTGCCGTCGACGCTGTTCTCTACGAGTGCGGGTCGGGGGACATTGAGACGTCCGGCAGTCGCACGCGAAAGCGCATGTGCGCGGCTGGCCCAGGATCCGCCGATGGCGCTCACGGTCCTCCACCTCCCGTGGGGGACGTGACGGCTAACACCGCTCCGCCCCGCGGGTGGCGGGTAGCAGATGGAACCCCGGCGGCCCGCTGCGGCCCGCTGCCGGGAAGCCGGCCAGCCCGGCTACCAGGCAACAGGCACGGGTACACGTCACACGTCGAGAGGAACGACGAGAGCACGTGCCTCCGGAATGCGCGACCACGGCGCCACCTCCACCACCGCGCACACCGATCCCGTGCCCGTGCTGGCCCGCACCTGCCTTAGCCCTTCGCGTAGCCGCACATCCATCTCCTCTCCTTCCGGGGGAACGAGCGCGAGTTGATTTCCGACGTGGTCGGCGAGCTCCACCACCTCCAGCCGCAACTCCGTCACCGGGGCCGGGACCTCGAGCAGCTTGGGCCCGAGCGCTGCCCGCAACCGACCGCGATCTGCGGTGGCCTCGCGCAGCGTCGTTGCCCGCCGCCACGAGCCTCCGCCCACGAGGCGGGCGGATACCGCCACCTTGCGCAGTGGTCGTCCTGCCCGCTCCGGCCTTGCAAGCAGCCGGTCGAGCAATGCGGCAAACGCCCTCCGTAACGTCAACTCGTTCGCAACCGCCTCGGGGAAGGAGAGGGCCTCCACCAGCTCTGCCGCAGGTGATCGCCCACGCACGCGGGGTTGGTGAGCGTCGTAACGCTCCCCGCCTGCAAGACTCCACGCCCGCTTCCCCTCTGGCCCCAACCGCTCCTCGACAGCGCCGCCGGGAAGCGACGTCAACTCGCCGAGCCGACGCACCCCGAGCCCTTCGAGCTCGGCGTACCGATTCGACGGAAGTGGCAAGAGCGAGAGAGGGAGTGGCTCCAGAAAGCCCTGCTCCTCCTTCCCCTCGACGATCACTGCCTGCCCGGGCCGTGCCACACTTGCCGCCGCGAGGGCGACGAAGCGGCGCTCCCCCGCGCCTGCGCGTGGGTCCCAGGCAGATCCGACGGAGGCGAGCGCCTTCGCAAGCGCCGCCTCCACTCCACCGTAGAGCCGTTCGACGCCATCGGTCTCGAACGTGACGCTGCCAGGCTCGGCCGATTCCACCAGGAAGCCCGCGCCCTCCAGGCGGCGTAGCACTCCCTCCCACTCCTGCTCGACTACAGCGGGGTCCCGCTCGACGAGCACGAGGTCGGGACACGTCGCAAGAGCCTCGCTGATACGCATGCCGGCCTGCACGCCGGCGACCTCGGCGGCCGACGTGACGGGCCCGATGAGAGCCTCTCTTCCCGGCTCCGGCGCGAGCGCTGCCGGCACAAGCGCGAGTCCCGGCCGGGAGCGCAAGGCGGCCCGCAGTGCAAATCCGGGGATGAGGAGGCAGGCAATCATTGAACTCTCTACTTTATACGAACATATGTTCGATTGTCAAGATGGCCGAAACAGACAGGGGGAGCCACCGGGGTCCGCGGGATCGGCTTTCTCGGCTGCCGGACACGGGTCCAGGAGACGATGGGCGTCTCCCCTCAGAACGGGCCCGGGCGTCTACCAGCTACGACAATGGTGTCTGGCCGCGAGAGATCGTACGCATCGGCGACATCCGCGCACGACGGCGCACGACCATGCCTCTCGTCACGAGAGGCGATGTTTGCGACCCGCTAGCCGAGGCCGCGGCGGCGTCGGAACGCCTCCACCGCGAGAGAGTGATCGACGATCGGGCCCGGGTACGACGGCGCGAGCAGCCCCGGCTCGGCGATAGCCCGTGCGGGCACGTCCTCGAGCTCTGGCACATACCGCCTGACATAGCTCCCTTCGGGATCGAGCTTCTTCAGTTGCGCGGTCGGGTTGTAGATGCGATTCGGGCGGGTGTCCACGCCGGTGCCGGCGACCCACTGCCAGTTGCCGATGTTCTGCGCCACGTCACCGTCGAGGAGCAGGTCGAAGAAGTGTCGCGCGCCCTCCCGCCAGTCGATCCCGAGATCCTTGACGAGGAACGAGGCAGTCACCATGCGAGCCCGGTTGTGCATCCAGCCTTCCTGGCGCAACTGCCGCATCCCAGCATCGACGAGAGGGTATCCCGTCATTCCTTCCTTCCAGGCGGCGAGGCCCTCGGGATCGTCGAGCCAGCGGTCTCCACGTGGTCGCATGTCGTCAACCTGCGTGCCTGGCCGGGCAAGGAGGATCTGCGCGTAGAAGTCGCGCCAGCAGAGTTGCCGCACGAATGCGTCGCCCTTTTGCTCCTGCGCCCGCACGGCGAGGGAGCGTGGCGAGACGCACCCGAAGTGCAGGTAGGGGGAGAGCCGCGAGGTCGAGTCGGCAGCGAGCGCGTCGTGGCCGCCGGAGCCGTAGCCGTCCAGGGAGGTACGGAGCCATGATCCGGCTCGCTCGATCCCCGTACTCTCGCCTCCTCGCACCGGTGCCACGATCCGGGAGACAGGCACCGGGCCCGGCTCGATGCCGGGTGGCAGACGGATCACGACGGGCGTCGTCAGGGGAAGCCCTGGCGGCACCTGCGACCAGGCGCGATGGTAGGGAGAGAACACCTGGTAGTAGTCGTTGCCAAGCGGGGTGACCTCGCCTGCGGGAACGACAAAGTTGCCGTCGAGCAGCCGGAGGTCTACCTCGGCACCGAGCCGCCTCTCGCGCGCGGTCGCGTACGGGCTGACATCCGTATTCGCAAAGACCGTGACGGCCCCGACCTCGCGCATGGCACGCACGGTCTCGATGACCACCTCGCCGCGGCGCACGTCGAGTGCACCGCCGAGGGAGCGGAGAGAGAGATCGAGGTCGGCCAGCGCCTCGAGAAGAAAGGCTCTACGGTTCTGTGCGGCTCCGTAGCGCGTGCGGCCGATTCCGTCGTCGAGCACGAACAGCGGCAACACCGTCTCGGCCTCCTCGACCGCCGCCGCGAGCGCCGGATTGTCATGGACACGGAGGTCGCGCGTGAACAGGACGACCGCAACCTGCACGTGCTCCCCCTACACCCGGATCTCGGCTGCGACGCCGTGCATCTCGACGAGGCGCGGAACGACGTCGAGCACGCTCTCGCGGGCGCAATACGGAATATCGGCCTCGAGCTGCGGCCCGTGGTTGATCAGGTTACGACCACTGCGCGAGGCACGGAACGCCTCCTCGGCCGTCGCATAGGATGCCGCCAGCCGTGCTGCTGCCTCGGCTGCGTCACTTCGGTCGTCGCCCAACTGCGTGACAATCCGGCCTGCCACGTAGCTGTCGTCGAGCGCAAACGAGCCCTTGACGCCCGCACAGAAAATCGCCACGTCGTCATCGTAGGCACGTGCCGCCTCCGTGACTGCAGCCAGATTGAGGAGCGAGGCGACGAGGACGCGCTCGCAGCGCTCGGCCGCAGTGACGATCGCCCGCGTGCCATTCGTGGTGGACATGGCCAGCGTGGGCGTGCGGACGGTCAGGTACTCGCGCGGTGAGTTCCCGAGGTCGAAGCCGTCGATCAGCACGCCGAGACGCTCGCCCCCGAGAGTCACGCCTCCGAGGGAAACGAGCGCGCGCGCGTCCTCGACCTCGGCCGCGCACAGCACGCGCTCGTACCCGCTTGCAAGTGCCTGGCAGATCGTGGAAGTGGCGCGGATGACGTCGATCACGACACCGGTTGGCGCCGCTGCGATCTCGTCCGGAGTAAAGGCAACGTGAACGTGCACACCGCTACGCTAGCCGTCCATGTCGGATACGCCTCACTGCTACCGCCATCCGGGCCGCGAGACTCGCGTCTCGTGCTCGGAGTGCAGCCGTCCGATCTGTGAGGACTGCATGACGTTTGCCCCCGTCGGGATCCGCTGCCCTGACCACGCGAATGTCGGTGCGGTCAAGCCCACTCCCGCCCGCACGATGCAGAGCGTCAAGCGCAGGACGCGATCCGCTGCGGCCCCGGCGACGATGGTCCTGATCGCGATCAACGTACTCGTCTACGTGATCACCGCGGCGCAGGGTGGCGGACCGAACCTTCCGGGTGGACAGCTCTTCGCCGACTGGGCACTTCAGGGCGCGTCCGTTGCAAACGGTGACGGGTGGCGACTCGTAACAGCAATGTTCCTGCACGGCAGCCTGCTGCATCTCGCGTTCAACATGTTCGCGTTGTACTGGCTCGGCAACGTCATCGAGCAGGCGCTCGGGACGCCACGGTTCCTCCTCCTCTACGTCGTCTCGGGACTCGCAGGCTCTGCAGGGGCTCTCTGGTTCAGCCCCGCAGGTGCCGTAACGGTCGGTGCTTCGGGGGCGATCTTCGGGCTGATCGGCGCCCTCCTGATTCTCGAATACCGCGCAACCGGTTCATTCATGGGGCAGGCGATGATCCTGATCCTCGTCAACTTCGCCTTCACCTTCGCGGTTCCCGGCATCTCCAAAGGGGGCCATATCGGCGGGCTGATCGGGGGCATCGCCGCAACCTACGCGCTAACGCAGTACCGCGAGGGCCCGCGACAGAAGATCGGTGTGCTCCTCGCAGTCGGTGTCGGCGTTCTCAGCCTCGTGCTCGCCTCTGTCCGTGTCCAGAGCTACGGGCTGTAGCCCGCCGGCCGTACCGGCTCAGCCGCCGATCACGAGCGCCGTCACGCCCGAGTCGATGAGCGCAGCCTGCGCTGCTGCAAGCCGCGCCAGCGGCACGCGATACGGCGAGCAACTCACGTAGTCGAGCCCGAGGCGGTGGCAGAACGCGACTGACGTCGGCTCGCCGCCGTGCTCGCCGCAGATGCCCATCTTGAGCTCGGGCTTGACGCCACGGGCGCGCTCGATCGCGATCCGCATCAACTCGCCGACACCTTCCTGGTCGAGCACCTCGAACGGGTTTCGCTCCAGGATTCCCTGCTCGAGATAGTGGCTGAGGAACTTGCCCTCGGCATCGTCACGTGAGAATCCGAGCGCCGTCTGGGTGAGGTCGTTCGTGCCGAACGAGCAGAAGTCTGCCACCTCGGCGATCTCGTCGGCCCGGATACACGCGCGCGGTAGCTCGATCATCGTGCCGCAGAGGTACGCCACGGTTGGCGCCTCCGCCGCCACGCGTTCGGTCAACTCCCGGAGGCGCGACAGCTCCTCGCGGAAGCCGACGAGGGGGTGCATGATCTCGACGAGCGGTGCCTCACCCGTGCGCGCCTCGACCGCAGCAGCCGCACGCACGATCGCCCGCACCTGCATCTCGTAGATCTCCGGGAACTGGAGCCCGAGCCGACAGCCGCGCGTGCCGAGCATCGGATTTGCCTCGTGCAGCGAAAAGATCCGCTGGCGCATCTCGTCCGAGGTCGCGTCCTCGAGGGCAGGCAGAAACTCGTGCAGCGGTGGGTCGAGGAGGCGTATTGTCACCGGAAACCCGACCATCGCCTCGAAGATTCCCTCGAAGTCGGACTGCTGGACGGGGAGCAGCCTATCGAGCGCGTCGCGGCGCGCGGTCTCGTCGCGCGACAGGATCATCTCCTGCACGACCGGCAGCCGGTCGGGTGCCATGAACATGTGCTCGGTGCGACAGAGTCCGATGCCCTCGGCCCCGAACTCCCGCGCCCTCGCGGCATCCTCCGGCGTATCGGCATTGGCACGAACACGCAGTCTGCGCACATCGTCGGCCCAGTTGAGGATGATGTCGAAGTTGTCGTCGATAGCCGGCGGCACGAGCCGTACAGGGCCGATGATCACGCGCCCGGTACCACCGTCGATCGTGATCACATCTCCGGCCTTCAGCGTGTGCTCCCCGATCGTCACGGTGCCTGCGCGCACGTCGATCGAGAGCCCTTCGCAGCCAGCCACACACGGCTTTCCCATTCCCCGCGCGACGACCGCGGCGTGCGAGGTCATACCTCCATGGGCGGTGAGCACTCCGCGCGCCCTGATAAGACCGTGGATGTCGTCCGGCGTCGTCTCCCAGCGAACGAGGATGACGTCGTCGCCCTCCTTGCCGCGCATCTCGGCCGTGTCGGCATCGAGCACGATCTCGCCCGATGCCGCACCCGGCGAAGCGTTCAACCCCTGCGCCGCCACCTCGACCTCCACCGTGGGATCGAGCATCGGGTGCAGCAACTGGTCGAGTTGCTCGGGGTCGATCCGCGCCACCGCCTCCTCACGCGAGATCACCCCCTCGGCGACCATCTCGACCGCAACCCGCAGCGCCGCCGTCGCCGTGCGCTTCCCTGTCCGGGTCTGGAGCAGGAACAGCCTGCCTTCCTCGACGGTGAACTCGATGTCCTGCATGTCGCGGTAATGCGCCTCGAGCCCGTCGAGCGTCGTGAGCAGCAGCCCATAGGCCTCCGGCATCTGCTCGCGCATTGCTGAGATCGGCTCGGGTGTACGAATGCCCGAAACCACGTCCTCACCCTGGGCGTTGATCAGGAACTCACCGAACAGCACCGCCTCACCCGTGGATGGATCGCGGGTGAAGCACACGCCCGTCCCGGAGCTATTGCCCTTGTTACCGAACACCATCTGCACGACGTTCACCGCCGTGCCTATGTCATCGGGCAGCCGGTGATGGCGCCTGTAGACCCGCGCCCGAGGCGCGTCCCAGGAGTCGAAGACTGCCCGGTAGGCCCGGCGGAGCTGCTCGCGTGGATCCTGAGGAAATCCGGAGCCGACCTCCTCCTTGTAGATCCGCTGGAAGGTGCCGATCAACTCGCGCAGGTCGTCGGCGCCGAGGTCTACATCGTTTGCCACCCCGCGCATCGCCTTGAGATCGGCGAGAGCACTCTCGAACCGATGTCCGCCAACGCCGTCCACGACCTCGCCGTACATCTGAATCAGGCGGCGATAGGAGTCGTAGGCGAAGCGCGGGTTCCCGGTCGTTGCCGCCTGTCCCTCGACGGCCACGTCGTTCAAGCCGAGGTTGAGGATCGTGTCCATCATCCCCGGCATCGAGACCGAGGCGCCGGAGCGCACCGAGACGAGCAGCGGGTCAGACGGGTCGCCGAACTGCTTGCCTGACTGCCGTTCGAGTACTGCAATGTGCTCCCTGACCTCGTCGTCGAGACCTTCAGGCACCTGCTTGTCGCCCGCCATGTAGGCGCGGCAGGCATCGGTCGTGATCGTGAATCCAGCGGGAACCGGAATCCCGAGCGCCGTCATCTCGGCAAGGCCGATTCCCTTTCCTCCCAGAAGTTCACGGCCTCCCGGAGCCTCCTCGGCGTAGTCGTAGACGTAGCGCAAGCCGCGATCCTTGCACAAGCCGGGCTACGCGTGAAGGGACACCTGTCCACCGACGGCCGAGATGCCATCCCCGGGATGCGGCTGCAACAATGCATCCATGGAGGGATACCTCGTTGCGATGGGCGGTGGAGGCTGTCTTGCCGGTGACCGAGACTCGCCGCTCGACGACCTGCTCCTTTCCCTGGCACCTCGACGGCGGCCACGAGTCGTCTTCCTGCCGACGGCTGTCGGAGACTCCGAGCGAGCAGTCGGTGCATTCCAGGAAGCCTTCGCGACCCGGGCGTGCGAGCCCGAGACGGTGGCGCTCTTCGGGGTCCCCGATCACCCGGCCGAGCGCGTCGCAGCAGCCGACGTCATCTTCGTCGCAGGCGGGAACACCGCGAACTTGCTCGCGCTCTGGCGGCTCCACGGGATCGACGGCGCCCTCCGTCACGCCTGGCAAGAGGGAGCCGCGCTCGGCGGCGTCTCGGCCGGCGCGAACTGCTGGTTCGAAGCCTGCGTGACCGACTCGTTCTCCGCCGACCTCGACGGACTCGATGACGGTCTCGGCTTCCTGGCCGGCAGCTTCTGTCCGCACTTCGACGGCGAAGAGCGCCGCCGTCCGGCCTACACCAGCCTCGTCGCCAACGGGTTTCCGTGCGGGATCGCGTGTGACGACGGGGCTGCGGCCGTCTACCGCGGCACCGAACTCGTCGAGATAGTGAGCGACCGCGCCGGGGCTCGTGGCTACCGGGTCTCTGCCGGCGCGGTGGAGCCAATAGACACGCGCCCGTTGCGGTGACGAAGACCTTGTTCTTCTGCGGCGTGCGTCAGCTCCGGTGGCGTGCCCTGAACTCGGCGAGCCACGCGACCGCCCGCAGGCCGATCCAGAACGGCGTCAAAAGCACGTAGAAGAGCAACACGGCAACGCCGAGCAGGCCTGTCCACAGCGCCCAGAACCGGAGTGGCGCCCAGCCCTTGTCCTCGAGCGACCGGCCTTCCGCCCGCCAGAGGCTCCGCTCAGTCACGACAACATCTTCCTCTCACGTTGCCTGTCGGCGACGGCCCTGATCGCACGCATCGCCGTCTCCTCGACCGAGAGGTCGGAGACGTCGAGCACGGGACAGGCTAGGCGCCGGTGGATCGCTGCTGCCTCGTCGAGCTCCTCGTAGACGTCGTGCAGGCCGGTGTACCGCTTCTTCGGACCACCCATGGTGGCCGCCCGGTTCGACCGGATCTCCACTAATCGCTCTGCCTTGATCGTGAGTCCGACCACCTTCGAGGGATCGATCTCGAAGAGCAGTGCCTGAGGCTTGATGCCCTTCACGATCGGCACGTTGGCTGCCTTGTGACCGAGATAGCCCAGGTAGATCGAGAGCGGCGTCTTCGAGGTGCGCGAGACACCGACGAGAACGATGTCGGCTTCGTCGAGCCCACTCCCCACGCCGTCGTCGTACTTGACGGCAAACTCGATCGCCTCGATCCGCTTGAAGTACGTCTGGTCGAGTGGCGGCCGCACACCGGGCGTCATCCGGGCTGCAACCCCCGAGACCCGTGCGATCGAATCGATCGGATGGCCGAGTAGATCGCAGTAGTGCACACGGGCTCGTCGGCAGAGCTGGCGCATGGCATCCCGCAGTCCCGGCTCGACCAGCGTGTACACCATCACGGCAGGCCGGCCCCGGGCGGTGGTGACAGCGACCTCCAGATCATCGATCGACTCGACGCGTGGGTGTCGGACTTCCGAGAACACCTGCTCGGGAAACTGGGCCTCGAGGGCAAGGACGAGACGGGCGGCAGTCTCCCCGGTCGAGTCCGAGACGATGTGGAGCTCGACGGGCGTCTGTTCCGGCATCACACCCCGCAGCGTATCCGGTGCGGAGGGGATCGCCGGACATCTCGTGTGCGCGCAGATCAGGGCCAGATACCTGGCTCACGTCAGTCCTCGGGATACGATCGCAGTGTGACCAGCCGGCCGCTTCCTGTTGCACTTCGTGACATCGAGAAGGCCGCACGACGGATCGACGGCGTAGCTCTCCACACACCGCTCCTGCGCCTGCCGCTCGATGGCGACCTCTATGTCAAGCCGGAAAGCCTCCAGCGCACCGGCTCCTTCAAGTTCCGTGGCGCGTACAACGCTCTTGCCTCGATGCCATTCCCGCTGATCGAGCGTGGTGTGGTCGCGGACTCGAGCGGCAATCACGCCCAGGGCGTCGCAGCGGCGGCGGCACTACTCGGGGTGCCGGCGACGATCGTGATGCCGGAAAACGCCGCCCCCGTCAAGGTCGAACGAACCGCAGGATGGGGGGCCGAGATCATCCGCTGCGACAACTCGACCGACGAGCGGCAACGCCTGGCCGCCGAGATACGCGATGCCCGCTCCCTCGCGTACATCCCACCCTTCGACGATGCGCGGATTATCGCGGGCCAGGGAACCGTGGGGCTCGAAATCGCCCACGCGCTCCCTGACGTGACGACCGTCGTCGTCTGCATCGGTGGCGGCGGCCTGATCTCGGGCGTCGCGACGGCCGTCAAGGCCCTCTGCCCCAACGCCCGTGTGATCGGTGTCGAGCCCGAGCTGGCCGCCGACGCGCAGGAGTCGCTCCGGCAGGGGCGCATCGTGGGCTGGCCGGCGGCCGACGTGACGCGGACGATCTGCGACGGCGTGCGCACCCAGGAGATCGGGGCGCTGAACTTCGCCCTTATCTCGGCCCTCGTCGATGAGATCGTCACCGTCTCGGACGACGCGGTTCTCGAGGCGATGCGCTGGCTTGCACTCGAGGCAAAGCTGCTCGTCGAGCCGACGGGCGCACTCACGCTCGCGGCAATCCAGACGGGCGTGGTGACGGCCGACGGGCCGACGGTGATCGTCGCCTCGGGCGGCAACGTCGATCCGGCGCTCGCCGCGCGCGTCCTCACGCGCAGCTGAGCCGGGAGCCGCACCCGTCAGGTGATCGACTTGCCTCCCCGGAGCTCCGGGTGGTACCGGATCAACCGCTCGTCGAGGTCGTCGAGCAAGCGAGTCCGAGCAATAGCGGCCCGGGCGCCAACGCGTGCGTAGTGAGCGGCAAGCATCTCACCACCGATGACGTATCCGTCGGTGTAGTTCTCCCATCCCTTGAGCATGTAGAGATAGATGTCGGCAACCGAAAACACCTCACCAAGGCACCACTCGCCGCCGGCGAGCTCACGCTCGAGATAGTCCCCGTGAGTAGCGAGCTTCTCGCGGGCTCGACGGTTGACGCCCTCGTGCCCCGCCGGGTCGTCCGTGTACGACTGTGGACGACGCAGCGCCTGGAAGGAGCCGTAGAACACGCCTGCAAGCCACGCCACCCAGCGGAGCAGGTCGGCACGCAACGGCTCACCAGGGAGAGGGCCCAGCCCACATCCGGGCAGGCGCTCGACGAGGTAGAGAAGGACGGCTCCCGTTTCGTAGACGGTCGAGCTGCCGTCTCGAAGTGATGGCACACCCCGCAG
This sequence comes from Thermoleophilia bacterium, assembly GCA_037139935.1. GTDB lineage: Bacteria > Actinomycetota > Thermoleophilia > Gaiellales > Gaiellaceae > Gaiella. The sequence goes on from JBAXFL010000001.1 coordinate 168,333, forward strand.
CGGGTTCACCACCGCGAAGTCGGCGTTCTCGTCACGCCGGCTAGGATGGACGTCGATCGTGACGTAGTCGGCTCCTGCCTCCTCGAGCGCCGCGCGGACGGCGAAGCTGGCCGACCCGGTGATCTGAAACAGCTCGAGCACGGCGGTAGGGTAGCCGCCACGCCCTCTCACGGGTCGCCCGGCGAGCAGCGGCCCACGGTCACAACCTACGGCGATCTCGGCCTGGACAGGGTCAGCGGCATACCGCAAAGTTGGCCGCCACGCGACGACGCGGGCCTCGCGGTGAGCCGAGGCGCGTCGTGCACCGGGTAGCGTGGTCGCCACCGGCGATAACGCTAGCGGGAACGTCGGTAGGTGAGCGCGGGTAGGGTCCCGCTCATGGCCGACGCCGTCACGATGGACAAGATCGTCTCCCTCTGCAAGCGGCGTGGATTCGTGTTCCCGTCATCGGAGATCTACGGCGGGCTCGGCTCCTCGTACGACTACGGCCACTACGGCGTGCTGCTGAAGGACAACATCAAGCAGCGCTGGCTGTCGGCGATGGTGCAGGAGCGAGACGACATCGTCGCCCTCGACTCCTCGATCATCCTGCACCCCGAGGTGTGGAAGTCGTCGGGCCACGTGGGCGGGTTCTCGGATCCTCTGGTTGACTGCAAGTTCTGCAAGAAGCGCTATCGCGCCGACCATCTCGAGGATGCCCAGTGCGGCCAACGGCCGAGCAAGCGGCCCGGCGAGGCGGCCGACTGCGACCTCACCGACGCCCGACAGTTCAACCTCATGTTCGAGACGCGCGTTGGGGCGATGGAGGAGACAGGCGTGCCCGTGTACCTGCGTCCCGAAACGGCGCAGGGCATCTTCATCAACTTCAAGAACGTTGCGGGGATCGCGCGGCGCAAGCCGCCGTTTGGCATCGCACAGGTAGGAAAATCGTTCCGCAACGAGATCACGCCGGGCAATTTCATCTTCCGTACGCTCGAGTTCGAGCAGATGGAGATGGAGTTCTTCGTTCCGCCCGACAAGGCCGACGAGTGGTACCGCTACTGGGTTGACGAGCGCTACGCATGGCATCGGAAGTATGGGATCCGGGAGAGCCACCTGCGGATTCGCCCGCACGATGCCGACGAACTCTCTCACTATTCGAGCGGGACAAGCGACATCGAGTACCTTTTCCCGATCGGCTGGTCGGAGCTCGAGGGCGTGGCGAATCGCGGCAACTTCGATCTCACGGCGCACACGGAAGCCTCCGGGACGAAGCTCGAGTGGGTCGAGCAGGACGGCAGTCGCTACACGCCGCACGTGATCGAGCCAGCCCTCGGTGTGAACCGGTCGATGCTTGCGTTCCTCGTGGATGCCTACGACGAAGAGGTCGTCGCCGAGCGCGACCGCACGGTGTTGCGGCTGCACCCGCAACTCGCGCCGGTGAAGGCGGCCATCTTGCCGCTGATCGGCAAGAGCGAGGATATGACAGGCCGGGCGCGGAAACTCTACGAGGAACTGCGCCAGGTGATCTCGGTCGAGTACGACGACGGCGGGCAGATCGGCCGGCGCTACCGCCGACAGGACGAGATCGGGACACCCTTCGCGCTCACGATCGACGAGCAGACGCTCGTGGACGACACGGTCACGCTCCGCGAGCGCGACTCGCTCGCCCAGGAGCGAATCTCGATCGCCCGCGCCCGTGAGCACCTGCTCGACCGGCTTGCGGAGCCGTGGAGTTCGCCAAGGGCCTAGATGTTCCACTCACAGGCCTCGCGCCCATCGGTCGATGCGGTGCCTCGTGTGGCCTCGTGGCTGATCCGCTAGCACGTGCCTGGCGGAATCGACTATTGGACAGTACCTGGACGTGACCTGTCTAGATCAAGGTAGACTGCCGGTCATATCCATGAGTACCGTGCCACTTTTCGTCCCGTTCCTCGCTTCACTCGACGGCTATGTGCCCCACGACGGGTTATTGACACCCGACGAACTGGAGGACGTAGCCCGTCGGCTGGCGGCGCGAACCGAAGTCTGGGAGCCGCTCGTCCACAAAGACGCCGGCCGCCGTCGGTACGAGCTTCTCTACGAGGACGATCGTATGGATGCCTGGCTCCTTTCCTGGATGCCCGGTCAGGGAACAGGCTTCCACGACCACTACATCTCGGGGGTCGGCCTCTGCGTGGCGCGCGGGTCTGTGCGGGAAGATCTGATGGCCTACGACGCCCAGCACGTGTCCCGACAGCTCGAGGTCGGTGACTCACGCAAGGGCGGCCCCGGCTACATTCACCGCGTCGATCATCACGACGGCCTGCCGGCGGTGACGGTTCACGTCTACTCGCCGCGACTCGACTGGGTCGGCCAGTATCGGATCGACGAGGAAGGCATCGTCCAACGCGAAGTGCGCCCCGGGCGCGAAGAGCTCACCGAACAGCACATCGACGCCGGGGCGCTCCAGAACGTGCTCGAGCGATTCTGAGCGACCCGGCTACGACCGACCCACAGAACGAGCTGCTCGACGTTCTCGAAGAGAACGGCGAGCGCACGGGGATCAGAAAGCGCCGTGGCGATGTCCATCGCGACGGGGACTGGCACGGGGCACTCCACATCTGGATCGGAGGCGTCGATGCAGGCGGACTGCCCTTCGCGCTCTTCCAGAGAAGATCGCACACGAAGGACACCTGGCCCGGCTCCCTCGACGTCGCCGTGGGTGGGCACCTTCGCGCCGGCGAGACGCTCTCCGAGGCAGTGCGCGAGGCCGAGGAGGAGATCGGCATTCTGGTCGAGCTCGGGGACATCACACGGCTCGGCCGCCGCTTCGCGCCTGGCGCAACTGGCTCGGACAACGAGGTACAGGAGATCTTCGCGCTCCGCTCGGATCTTCCACTCGATGCCTACCGCCTCCATCCGCACGAGGTCGATGCGGTCGTGTCGGTCCCGTTGGCTGCCGTCCTCGATCTGTTCGAAGGCCGGCAGGCGGCTGTACAGGGTGTCGAGCTCCGGCGAGACAGTATCGCCTCGAGTGTCGTTTCGATAGCGGTCGCCGGGTTCGCAGCAGGCGAGAGCAACGGCTACCCGGCTCGCGCCCTGCGCGGGCTGCTGGAGGTCATTGCGGGCAGAGCGCCGGAGCCGTTCGAGCTCCGCCATGACCAGATTCACCGTCGCACGTGATCACGCGACGTTCGTCGGGGTCGGCAGAACAGCTGGAGTTTGCGCCACGCAGGCTGGTGGCGCGGGTGTCATTCCCCTGCGGAGCGCACAGAGGTGCGTCCGGGCCGAGCGTCACGCCGACAACGTCTTCAACCGGAAGCCGCCATGATGCTCGTACGATGCGGTGACGACGGCCAGTGCGTCGCGCTGTGCCCTCTCACCGAGGCCCGTCGTCGGCGCAGCCGCGATCGGCGAGTGGAGGAGCAGGCGCATACCGTGCACCCCCTCGGGCGACAGAGATATTCCACCGGGGTCGCACGATGCGCAGACGCCGCCGCCCGCTGCGGGAAGGAATGCGACAAGTGTCTCGGTGGAACCACATTCCACGCACGTCTCGAGGTGGGGCATGTAGCCCGACACCCACAGCAACTTGAGCTGGAACGAGAGCACAACCGCGTCGAGTGCGGCGCGGGAGCCGGGCTGCAGCGGAGACTCGTCGAGCGCATCGAGAAAGCGAGTCAACGCCAGGAAGGCCTTCTCGTTCGCCTCCTGCTCGGTGAAGAGCTTCAGCATCGCCTCGAGCCCGATCATCCCGACCTGAAGCCGATACGGCTCCGAGCGAATGCGGTCGTGAGAGCGGATGAGAGAAGCTCCCGTGACGGTGTCGAGGTCACCACGACCCTGGTGGAGGACGAGCTCGACATGGGAGAACGGCTCGAGCCGCCCACCGAACCGGGACTTCGTCTTCCGGACGCCCTTGGCAACTGCGCCGACACGTCCCCGTTCCTGCGTGTAGAGGTGCAGGATGCGGTCGGCTTCGCCGAGCCGGAACGAGCGGAGGACGACCGCCTCGGTCGTGGTCGATCGAGCCATGGCTCCAGTGTACGAGTGGCCATGGCCGGAGCAGCCGTGACCGGGGTCTCTCCGACCCGGAATACGTCAGCGATTGCACACGTTTATAGGCCTGTGATCAGGATTGTCCTCTACACGACGACGTGGTGCGGCTACTGCGCTCGCACCAAGTCGCTGCTCGATGGCCTCGACCTCGCCTACGAGGACGTATCGCTCGACGACGATCCCGGTTTCCGGCAACGGGTGTACGACCTTGGCCGCCGGTGGACGGTTCCCCTCGTCATGATCGACGGCGACCCTGTCGGCGGCTACGAGGAACTTGCCGCACTCGACCGTTCGGGTGCGCTCGCCGAGCGCCTGGCTGCGTAGTTCTTCCGGGGCCAGGAACGCGCACGGCCGCCGGGCTGCGCGGCACTGTCGGGCTGGTCGGCGGACATCATTTTCACGACCGAAGCCCCGACGCCCCTGAGAGGACGAGCCGTATCGCCGCGACGCACACGAGTGTGAGCACGAGCGTCGTTGCCAGAAAAGCGAGCTGGCGCGCCTCATCGAGGCGTCCAAGAGCCGCCGCGCGCAGCACGACCCCGGCCGAGATACCGAGCACCCAGGTGAGGAGAAGCGACCGCAGGGACGGCTGCCTGTAGAGGTCGGTCGCCGTCGCAGTCACGAACCATCCGGCAAGCAGAGGAAGAGCGTCCTCGGCCACGCTGCGGACAGAGAGCGCCCCGGTATGCGACACGATCCCAGCCAGGGTGAACGCCAGGAGTGCCAGCCCATCCGCAAGGGCAACGATGCGAGCGGGAGACGGAGGAAACAGATGCCGGCCCACGCCTCACAGCGTACGGGCGACGGATACGTCCCGCGGGCGAAACAGCCGGTGATGTGTGAGGTTTTCACGGAGGAGACGGAGGAGTCTCGGTGGGTGCGGGTCGTATCCCCGGTCGCCCCGATACGTCCTGAACCGGGAAGGCCCTCTGCTTCGCGGCATAGCGAGCGCAGTATTGTCCGGCAGCGAACCGTCAATCCGGTGTGCGCTCTCGCCGTGCAACCGGCTGACAGAGGGGACAGGAGGTTGTCGTTCTGCCGCCGACGACGCTGCGTACGAGCTCGCTGCCGCAGCGGTCGCACGGCTCCCCAACACGGCCGTAGGCCCGGAACTCGTTCTGCATCGAGCCGTAGCTTCCGTCGGGTTGCGCGTAGTCACGGAGCGTTGCACCCTGACGTTCGATCCCTTTGCGAAGAACACTGCGAATCGCACGATGCAGCCGGCCGACCTCCACCGCGTCGAGGCCACCTGCCGGCCAGAGCGGGTGCAGGCAGCTGATCCACAGCGCCTCGTCCACGTAGATGTTCCCCAGCCCGGCAATCGTTCGCTGGTCGAGGAGCGCCGCCTTGAGCGGGGCTCGCCGGCCTTCGAGCCGCGCTCCGAGGCCTGCGGCAGACAGCGAGCCGAGGGGCTCGGGCCCGAGGCGTGCAGCAAGGTACGACGAAAGCTCACCACCCTCGAAGAGCTCCCAGGTTCCGAATCGGCGGACATCGCGATAGGCGACGTCCGATCCATTGTCTAATCTGAGAACAGCACGTGTGTGAGGGTCATCGGCCAAAGCTCCTCGCCTCGCGTAGCGCAATGACCCCGTCATCCGGAGGTGTACCAGCAGAGAGCGACCAGAGTCGAATCCCACAATCAGGTACTTGCCACGCCGCCCCACCTCCGCGACACGCTCCCCGACGAGCTCTCCGGCAACGATGGCCGGGTCGAACGGCCGCACCAGACGCGCATCGCGAATCTCGACGTGCTCGAGACACGCCCCTTCGAGAACGGGTGCGATGGCACGGCGGACGGTCTCGACCTCGGGCAGCTCCGGCACCCGTCCAGTCTAGGCGGAAGGCCTCCGTTCACTCATGCGCGGGCCGTCCGGAGCGCGTCATCCCGAGCGGGCCGTCACGACGGCGACGACTCAGGTGATGACCTCGAGGACGACGCCGCGGGTTTCAGGGGCTTCGTCGGCGATCGTATAGGCCGCGAGGATCGCATCTGCGCCGGCGGCGGCGGCGGCGGCGTCTCGCGCGTGCACCTCGGCTATGTCCTCGCCTGCGCGCACCCTGTCACCACGCTTGGCAAACAGGAGCGCTCCGACCGCGTGGTCGAGGACGTCGGCCTTCGTCCGGCGACCGGCGCCGAGATCGAGCACGGCTACACCCACGGCGCGAGCTCCGAGGCGTGTGACGAAGCCGTCGCGCGGAGCCTGCACGGTGAGGCACACGGGTGCCTCGGGAAGAGCGCTTGGGTCGGGGTCACCTCCCTGCGCCCGGATCCATCGCTCATAGGTCGAGTACGCCGTCCCGTCGGCGATCACGGCCTCGGCGCGCCGGCGGCCTTCGTCGATGCCGATTCCGAGGTCGGAGTACGCGAGCAGGTGCGCACAGGTCTCGAGTACGAGCTCGGTGTAGTCGGGCGGGCCCTTGCCACGAACGGTATCGAGCGCCTCGTGGATCTCGAGTGCGTTCCCGACTGCCCAACCGAGCGGTTGATCCATATCCGTCAGGAGGCATGTGACCTCTTTCCCGGCGCGGCGACCGAGGTCGAGCATGTCCTGCGCGAGAATCCGTGCCTCCCCGATCGTCTTCATGAACGCCCCGTCGCCGACCTTGACGTCCAGCACGATGGCATCGGCGCCGGCGGCCAGCTTCTTGGACATGATCGACGAGGCAATCAGGGGGATGATGTCAACCGTTGCCGTTACGTCGCGGAGGGCATAGAGCTTCTTGTCTGCGGGAACGAGTTTCTCGGTCTGACCGACGATAGCCACACCGACCTCGCGAAGCTGCGCAACCATCTCCTCGGTCGTCAGCTCTGACCGAAAACCGGGAATCGCCTCGAGCTTGTCGAGGGTGCCGCCCGTGTGTCCGAGTCCCCGGCCGCTCATTTTCCCGAGTGGCACGCCACAGGCGGCGACGATCGGGCCGACCGCAACCGACGTCGTGTCCCCGACGCCGCCCGTCGAGTGCTTGTCAACGACCTTGCGCCCGATCGCCGCCCCGAGGTCGAGTCTCTCGCCCGAGTCGATCATCGCATCGGTGATGGCACATGTCTCCGCCTGCGTGAGTCCCTTGAAATAGACCGCCATGCACCAGGCAGCCATCTGGTAGTCCGGCACCTCGTCACGCGCATACGCCAGCACGAACGCTGCAAGCTCGGCAGCGGGGAGCTCCTCGCCGTTTCGCTTGCGCTCGATCAGGTCTGCGGCGTGTGCCATCTTCTCTTTCTACCAACGAGTCTAGCGTGCTGCGGCGCGTGTGCCCCGTGCGCACATCCTGACAAACGCAGGCACCCTCTTCCTGGTAGGCATCGGGTCTACGCCGGTAGGAACCCGATCGGATGGCGTTCCGGATTGCGTCGGCTTCCGGGAACGTGACCTGTCTGTGGATGTCGATCTGCATAAAAGGTACGGAAATCGTCTCGGCGGGGGACGACCCGCGACCATGAACCGAAAGGCGACCTTCCGCAGGTTCTCACATTCTGCATCGCCGCATTCCGTGCCGTCGTGGATCGTCCGGCACGCGTCGAGTTCGCCTTCGCTCAGTCCACCAGGCCCGCAAGACATGCGGGTCGTCGCACCTCAGACCTCGATGATCGGCGTACCGGGGGTGCCCTTCCCCGGGTGCTTCGCACCGAGCCAGGCACACACCGTGGCGCCGACATCGCCGAACTCGCCGTCCTCGTGGATGCGCCCCGTAGCGTTTCGTCCTGCTGCGTACGCGAGCAGCATCGCGTACTCGCGCGAGTGGTCGCTCGAGGACGTGGTCGGGTCGCACCCGTGATCGGAGGTGATGATCAACAGATCACCCTCCCGGAGCATTTCGAGAATGTCCGGCAGGCGACGGTCGAAATCCTGCAGACAGCGATGAAAGTTGACAGGGTCGTTGCGGTGGCCCCAGAGCGCATCGGTCTCGACGAGATTGGTGAAGACGAACCCCTCGTCAACGGTCTCGAGCAACTCGATCGTGCGATTGATCCCGTCAACGTTCGATCTCGTCGGGAACGACTGGTCGATATCACAGCCGGCGAAGATGTCGGAGATCTTGCCGACGCCATAGACTGTCTGCCCGGCATCACGGATTGCGCTGAGATAGTTGGGACGTCGCGGCTCGAGCGAGAAGTCGTGACGATTCGGCGTGCGCTCGTACTTCCCGGGCGTTCCGGTGAATGGACGCGCAATGACCCGCCCGACCGTGTGCTTGCCCATGAGGATCTCGCGCGCCACGCGACACGCGTCGTAGAGCTCCACCAGCGGAATCACCCCCTCGTGCGCGGCTATCTGGAACACGGAGTCAGCCGAGGTGTAGACGATCCACTTGCCCGTCTGCTGCTGTTGCTCACCGTAGGTCTGGATCACCTCGGTTCCCGAAGCCGGCCTGTTGCAGAGCACGCCGCGCGCCGTGCGATTCATGAACGGGTCGATCACCTCATCCGGGAATCCATACGGATATGTCGGCAACGCGACAGCCGTGACCGTGCCCATCAGCTCCCAGTGCCCCGCCGTCGTATCCTTGCCCTTCGATCGCTCGAGCAGCCTCCCGGCGACCGCGGGCGCTCCCGGCTGCGGCGGGCAGCCCTCCAATGGAGCGACGTTCCCGAGACCGAGCGCTTCGAGATTGGGCAGGTCGAGGCCACCGACCGCACGAGCGACGTTGCCGAGCGTGTCCGAGCCTTCGTCCCCCCACTCGGCAGCGTCCGGTAACGCACCCGCGCCGACGGCATCGAGCACGATCACACAGGCCCGCGGCATGCCGGTAGTCTACGTGCGATATGCGAACTATTCTCGGACTGATCGAGCTGGTGGTCTATGTCTGCTCGATCCTCGCGCTCTCCGCCGCCGTCACGTTTCTCGTGGTCAAGATCTCGCCGACGAAGACGGCGAAACACCAGCCCGACAAGACCTGAGCGACGACTCGGAGACGCCGGGCATCGATCTCTCGTCGCGTGCGGGCCGACTGGCGTTGCGCCTACGCGACTGACGGCAACGCGTCGGCGAGCGGCGTGTAGTCGAGGCCGTGCGCCCGAGCGACCGCCTCGTACGTGATCTTGCCCGACACGACGTTGACGCCCCTGGCAAGTACCGGGTCGTCGGCGACAGCGCGGCTGACGCCCTTGTCGGCGAGCATCTCGATATACGGCAGCGTCACGTTCGTCAACGCCTTCGTCGAGGTGACGGGAACCGCGCCGGGCATGTTCGCAACGCAGTAGTGGACGATTCCGTCTACCTCGAAGACCGGCTCGTCGTGCGTGGTCGGATGCGATGTCTCGAAGCAGCCGCCCTGGTCGATAGCGACATCGACGAGGACCGAGCCCTGGCGCATCAAGCCGAGCATCTCCCGGGTCACAAGTTTCGGGGCGATTGCGCCGGGAACCAGAACGGCTCCGATCACCATGTCGGCCTCCGCCAGAGCCTCCTCGATCTGCAGGCGGTTCGACATCGCAAGCGTCACCCGCCCGTCGAGCGCGATCTCGAGATCACGCATCCGCTCGACCGACTTGTCGAGCACCCAGACGTCGGCCTGCATCCCGAGCGCGATGATCGCCGCGTTCAGTCCGACAACGCCGCCACCGAGGATCACGACCTTCGCCGGTGGCACGCCCGGAACACCGCCGAGCAGAATGCCGCGACCACCGCGCGCCTTCTCGAGCGACCAGGCGCCCATCTGAGGCGCGAGCCGCCCCGCCACCTCGCTCATCGGCGCAAGCAGTGGCAGCTGATGCCTTTCGTTCTCGACCGTCTCGTAGGCGATCGCCGTGATTCCCGCGCCGAGGAGAGCGCGTGTGAGCGGTTCGTCTGCGGCAAGATGGAGGTAGGTGAAGAGCGTCAACCCTTCACGGAGCCGACCGTACTCCGCGGCGACCGGCTCCTTCACCTTGAGCAGCAGTTCCGCACCGGCCCAGACGTCATCGACCGCCTCGATCCGGGCACCGACAGCCAGATACGCGGCATCCGCGTATCCCGATCCCTCTCCTGCCCCCTCTTGGACGAGCACCTCATGGCCGCGGTGCACGAGTTCGAGCGCTCCGGCCGGCGTCAGGGCAACGCGGTACTCGTGCTTCTTCACCTCTCTGGCAATGCCAATCTTCATAACGGTGGGAGGGTAGCGCAACGGCCGCGCACGAGTCCAACCCCGGGGCTCATGCGCTTGCGAGCCGTTCGACAAGCCGCCGCTCGTCAGGGCCAAATGGCGGCCCGAAGCCCGCTGAGGCATTCTCGGCAGCCCGCTCGGGCTTCGACGTCGCCGGGATCACGAGATCAATCCGGGGGTCGGCGAGGCACCACTTGAGAAGAGCCTGCGCCCATGTCTCGACGCCGAAGGGATGCAAAGGAGCGAGGGCCGGTGCCGCGGGGCCCGGACGCAGCGTCGTGTCGCGTGCGCCGCCAAGGGGTCGCATCACAATCACCGCGAGGCCGAGCTCCTCGGCCAGAGGCAGGATCCTCTTCTCGAAAGACCGCTCGAGTGGGTTGAGCGGAATCTGCACGACATCAAACCCTCCGCTCCGGATCGCCTTCTCGAACTCGTCCGTCTCATCTGCGTCGAAATGGGTGATCCCGATCCGGTCGATCCGGCCCGCAGCTCGCTCCTCCTCGAGCCACGGAAGATGCTCGCGCCACGCAACAAGATTGTGCACCTGCTGGATCTCGACGCGACCGAAGAACCGAAGCTGGGCGTCGTACTGGCGCCGCCCCTCCTCGACCGACTCGGCCCAGATCTTCGTCGCCACCACTCCCCGGTCGCGCCGACCTTCGAGCGCCTCACCGAGCGACGCCTCTGCCGCGCCGTACATCGGAGACGAGTCGAACACCGTCGATCCTGACGCGAGCGCGGCATCGACCACGTCTCTCGCGAGCCGGACGTCGTCCACGAACGTCTTGTACGTCCCGAGGCCGACCACCGGTCCGACCCTCCGTTCCTCCATCACTACAGCAGGGCTCTCGCATGACGCCCGGCTGCGAAGGCGGTCGCAAAGAACCAGGGATCCTCCGTCGGCCCGCGGCCCATGTGGGCCAACGGGATGCCCGCGCACGCCTCCTGCCAGCGGTTGACATCGATCTCGACCACGTCGCCCAACCGGGCATCGCTACGCAGACCGGCAGGCCAGGCTACGTCGCGCGCGCCGAGCATCAGCTGGAGTGCGGAGCGGGTGTGATGGGAGACCCCACGGTGGCGCTCTCTCGGATCGGCCCCGGAGTACCGGACGGCGACGATCGCCCTGCCTCCGAGTGCCGCCGTCGTGTTGGCGGCGTCGGCAACGGCGAGACCACCGTGGCCGAACGCCGACCCTGTCCCGACGATTCCGGGCCCGATTCCGCAGACGACGACGTCGAATCCTCGCCCCCTGGCCCAGGCGAGCGCGGAGGCGATCGTCAGCGCCTGCACATCGCCGTCGAGGCACGGTGCGATTGCGATTGCCGTCTCGAGGAGATGCCTCGTCTTCAGGGCCCGAACCGTGTCCGACAAGGCCACCGGCAGCGCCCCGCCGGCGACCTGTGCGTACGCAATCCGCACACCGGCTCCGATGCCCGCCACGACCGGCGCTAGTTGACTGTGCAATCCACAGCAGACAACCGGCATTCCCTCGAGATCGGCTGCGAGATCGCCGTCCTCCTCGACACACACCGACGCCGCCTGCCCCACCGTGTACGGCAAGCTCATGACATGGGCCGACGGCGGCGGCGGCAGCCCGATCCCTCGGGTCATGTTGGCGTAGAGCACGTCGAAGCCACCGGAGCCGAGATCGAGATCTCTCCCTTGGGTGTTCACGAGCACGGTGTCGCCGACCTCCACCTGCCCCGTCTGACGAGGGTAGGCAATGCAGGCGGCATTGTCCACCGTGCAGTGCATCAACTCGTCGAGCCTCTGCGTCACGGCGGTCACCGTGCCCCAGCGCAACGTCAGCGGCATCTCACATCTCCCTGGCAACCTCGAGGATCGAGAGGGTCACCTCGACCATGCCCTCGAGATCCGCAACGGCGATGCGCTCGTCTGAGGTGTGAATGTCGATCATCCCGTTTCCGAGATTCACGCAGGGGAGGCCACGCTGGTTGAAGACGTTCGCGTCCGCACCACCCCCAGAGAACGCCGTCACCGGCTCGTAGCCTGCGCGACGCAGACCGTCGGCGGCGAGGCGGACAGCCGGGTCGTCCTCGCGAAACGAGTAGGCCCGGTAGGACTCCTCGATCTCCGTCTCGACGGTGCAGTCGGAGGTGCTGGCGGCAAAACCGACGGCGTCGAGCATCTCCTGCACCAGGATCGCGAGCGTCTCCGGGTCGCGGGATCGTGCCTCTGCCTCGAAGGAGCACCATTCGGGGATGATATTGCGGGCCGTTCCGCCGGAGATCACGCCGACATTTGCTGTCGATTGGTGGTCTATCCGTCCGAGCCGCATCCCGGCGATCGCCCTGGCCGCGGCGAAGATCGCAGAACGTCCATCCTCGGGATACATGCCCGCGTGGGCAGCGCGTCCGTGGAACCGGGCTCGAATGGCGCTCTGTGACGGGGCACCGAGGATGATCTCGCCGATCGCAGCGGCCTGGTCGTAGACGTAGCCGAGACGCGCCTCGAGCCGTGTATGGTCGAACGCATAGGCGCCGAAGAGCCCGACCTCTTCCTTGGGCGTGAAGAGCAACTCGACGCCCGCGTGGGGCCTGCCTTCGGCGACGACTCTGCGCACCGCCTCGAGCATGACGACGACTGCTGCCTTGTTGTCCGCCCCCAGAATGGTGCCACCGGCATTCCGCACGAACCCGTCTTCGACGACGGGTTCGAGGGGGCCGTCTGGAGGAACCGTGTCGAGGTGGGCACAGAGAAAGATCGGCGTCCCACTGTCGGCACGGCCCGGCACACGACAGAGAATGTTCCCCATCGTCGATCCGATAGCTGCGCCGGCATCGTCCTCGTCCCATTCGAGCCCGATCGACTCGAGCTCGGCGATGACGCGGTCTGCGACTGCCCGCTCCTCACCCGGTGGGCTCGGCGTCCCCGCGAGCTCGAGAAAGAGCTGGGTGACGTCGCTCATCACACGGCCTCGACGGCTACCGCGCTCCGCGAACGTGCCCGCTCGAGCGCAGCAGAGACAAACCCGCTGAAGAGCGGTGACGGCCGCGTCGGGCGCGACTTGAACTCCGGGTGGAACTGGCTCGCGACAAACCATGGGTGGTCGGGAATCTCGACGATCTCGACGAGACGGCCTCCCTGGTATGTCCCCGAGACAACGAGGCCGTTGGCGGCAAGCTGATCGCGGAACTGGTTGTTGACCTCGTAGCGATGGCGATGGCGCTCGTGCACCGTCGCCTCGCCATAGATCTCACGGGTTCGCGTGCCGTCGCACAGCTCGACAGCCTGGGCTCCAAGACGCATCGTGCCACCGAGATCCTCGATCTCCTTCTGCTCGGGCAACAGATCGATCACCGCGTAGGGCGTTTCCGGGTCCATCTCGGTCGAGTTGGCACCGTCGAGGCCACAGACGTGGCGTGCGAACTCGGAGACGGCAACGTGCATGCCGAGACAGATGCCGAGGTAGGGGATCCTCTGCTCCCGCGCAACGCGACAGGCAAGAATCTTCCCCTCCCACCCTCGCGAGCCGAACCCGCCGGGAACGAGCACGCCGTCGGCCGTCTCGAGCTCCTCGACCGCCTCCTGGTACGTCATGTTCTCGGAGTCGAACCAGCGCACGTGCACCTTCGCGCCCTGGTGCATGCCGGCGTGCTTGAGCGCCTCGTGCACCGACAGGTATGCGTCGTGCAGCTTGACGTACTTGCCGACGAGAGCGATCTCGACGTTCTCCCGCCGCTTGACGATCAGGTCGGTGAGATCCTTCCACTCACCGAGCACGGCGGGCGGTGCATCGAGGCCGAGGCGCCTACAGACGAGCTCGTCGAGCCCCTCCCGCTGGAGCCCTTCGGGGACGAGGTAGACGTCCGGCACGTCGGGCGAGCCGATCACGGCCTTCGCGTCCACGTCCGCAAACAACGCGATCTTCTCCCTGATGTCGTCGGAGAGAACCTCGTGTGACCGGCAGACGATGATGTCCGGGTGGATACCGATACGACGGAGCTCGTTCACCGAGTGCTGCGTGGGCTTCGTCTTCAGCTCGCCGGCGGCCTCGATGAACGGAACGAGCGTGACGTGGAGATAGAGGACGTTCTCGGAACCGACCTCGCGCCGGAACTGACGGATTGCCTCCAGGAACGGCAGAGACTCGATGTCGCCGACCGTGCCACCGATCTCCGAGATCACGACGTCGGTTGGCTGGGCGATGGCGCCACGCCGGATGCGCGCCTTGATCTCGTTCGTGATGTGAGGAATCACCTGCACCGTGGCGCCGAGAAAATCTCCCTTCCGCTCCTTACGCAGAACAGTCTCCCAGACGGCACCGGCGCTGTGGCTCGAGTTACGGGAGAGGTTTTCGTCGATAAAACGCTCGTAGTGACCGAGGTCGAGGTCGGTCTCGGCACCGTCCTCGGTGACGAACACCTCACCGTGCTGGAACGGGCTCATCGTGCCCGGATCGACATTCAGGTACGGGTCGAATTTCTGTGCCTGGACGCGCAGGCCACGCGACTTGAGCAGTCGTCCGAGAGAGGCGGCCACGATGCCCTTGCCGAGAGCCGAGACGACACCACCGGTGACGAAGACGAACTTTGTCTGATGCTCTGTCATGCAGGCCTGCCGAGGCGGTCGAGATCACGGAGCAACGGCGTGGAATCGATCAGTGCGCCCACCGAGCGGCGCTCGCCGACGACGGTCAGGAGAGCGAGCGCACCGATGGCGCTCCACCTCCTCCATCCCGTGATTCTCTCCACGGAAGAGAAACCTAGCACGGCTCCCAGAGCGTTCGATCCTGCATCACCCAGCATCGCCATCTCCCGTAGATCGTAGGGGGTGAGCAGGACGGCTGCACCGACGGCCTTCCCGGGGACTCCACCGACGAGGAGCGCACCGAGGCCGAACGCCTTGAGCGCACGCCCGGGCCGGGTGTCGAGTTGGTTGACCCCGTTTGCCGCAAGGCCCACGAGCACTGCCCCGGACACCGACCGCGTCCGCACCAGGGCAAACAATGGGATTCCCACGAGCTTCAGCGTCCCCGTCGTGGCCCCGGCTCCGAGATGCGCCCGGAATCCGCGCTCGGGCCCACTCCACAGGTCATCTGCCAGTCCCGCCGCCGCGACCGGCAGAACGGATGGCAGCATGATCCCGACGAGAGAGCCAACGAGCGGGAGCCGCAATCCTCGATGGTTGACTCCTTGCGGCCCGCAGGCGAGGACGAGCTCGACGAGTTGCCGGCCGCGATGGGCGAACCCACGGACATTCCGCCCGGTGACGCGGTGCTCGAGGTCGAGTTCGACCTCCTCGACTGTGAGCCCCGACCTGACCGCGTCGATCGTCATCCGCGTCTCGACGCCGAACCCCATCGCAAGCGGGAAGACGGCCGCCCGCGCACGCGCCGAGAGGAATCGTTGTCCCGAGAGTGGCTCGCGCGCAGAGAAACCGCAGCGCAGCACGATCAGCGACCGTGCAGCACGCTTCGCCAGTCCGATTCCTCCTCCGGCCTGCTTGCCGAAGACGGCAATCGTGAGATCGGCTCCGGTCTCCGTCAGGCCTCGCAGGTCGCCGACGAGGTCTGCATCACAGAGCAGCAGGTCTCCCGGGCCGATCTCCTTCTCTGCCAGCGTCAGCGCCTGCCCCTTACCGCGGCGCCCGAGCGAGATGACACGGGCTCCCGCAGTCTCTGCCACCTCGCTTGTGCGATCACGCGAACCGTCGTCGGCAACGACGACCTCTGCGCCGGGGAAACGTGTCCGAAGCGCCTCTATTGTCTTGCCGATTTGCTCCTCCTCGTCACGAGCAGCAACGAGAATGGTGAGCCGACCGGTCACCCCTTTGCCGGGGAAGGAAGAACGGGCGGCAGGATGCCGTCGCCGGCGGACTCCTCGATGCCGTAGCTCCCCGGCGCCGCGCCGCCGAGGAGGAGCACGAGGGCGAGCCGACCGGGCGTCGTGTCTACCGAGTCAACCGTGGAGAGCCCACCGATCACGAAGGCGGGGATGGCGCTCGGGCCGGAGCCGGATGGCTCGACACCGACAGCCGGTGTTCCGGCACGGTCGAGACCCGCGTAGACACCCGCCAGAAAGTCTCGTGTGGGGCCGCGCTGCGTTCCCGCTGTGCGGACGACGACGACCGCGTCTACCGGAGTGGCCGACGGGCCCTTCTGTTCCAGGACGATCGTCTCCCCGAGCGCATCCCAGAGTGGCGTGGATCCCCCTCGTACGACCTCGCGAGCCAGTGTGCGACCGAGATCGTCGAGGTGCTCGACGCCCCGGAGTTTCCTGACGGCGGCTTGACCCCTGAGGACATCCTGTACAGCCTGCGTCTCGAGTGGCACGCCGATCGAGCGCGTGCGGACGACGGTGCCACCCGCATCTCCCACCGCCTTTTCCACGCTGAACGCGACCCTCCCGTCGATCGGCCCGACAAAAAGGATGGCGACGCGCTTGCCTAACAGCCTGCCCGGCACGACGATCGGATACGTCTCATCCGCGAAGCGGCGCAGTGCCTCCTCGACACGAGCCGCCGATGCGAGCGACGTCCGGGAAGCGTCAACATCCTCCTGTAGGCCCGTGATCTGGCTCGTCAGATTGTCTCGCTCGGCGTCGTTGACGAAACCCTTGCCCGAGAGCCCGACACCCACGACAATGCCGATCACGAGCGCGATGAAGACGGCAGTGAGCGAGGCAACGTGGTAGCGAAGGTCGAACACGACAGGCAGTGTAGGGCGCGGAACGTCGATGCTCGCCACTCGGTTCAACGGCGACGCGTCAGAGGCCGAACGCGTCACCGATCGAGCGCCCGAGCGACTGGACGACAGTGCGTAGCGCGGGCGAGGCAAGGACCGCCACGGCGACAGCCGAGATCCCGGCTGCCGCAAAGGCGATCAGCGGCCAGACGCCGATGCGGGGCGCAACGAGTCGTGACACACCCTTTGCATCCACGAGAGACTCTCCCACCTTGAGCCGTGTCACGAACGTCGATGCCATACCGTCGCGATTCCGCTCGAGAAACTCGACGAGATTGAAGTGCGTTCCTACCGCGACGATCAACTCCGCACCGCGCTCGTGGGCAAGCAGCAGCGCGATGTCCTCACTGATGCCGGGTGCCGAAACGGTGGCAAAGGCCAGCCCCAGGCTCTGCAGTCGCTCCGAACCGGGAGCGCGGCCGTCCGTATAGGCGTGCACGAGTAACTCTGCGCCCGAGGCGAGCGCGAGGTCGGAGACCGAATCGAAGTCGCCGACGATGACATCAGGCCGGAGCCCTATCTCGAGGAGCGCGTCGGCGCCTCCGTCAACGGCCACGAGCACCGGCTTGAAGTTCCTGATGTAAGGACGCACGATCCGCAGATCGCTCTTGTATCCGGGCCCACGAGCGATGACAACGGCATGACGATCACGAAAGCGCGTCGTCAACGGCGGAAAGTCGATGCCGTTTGCGAGCAGGCTGCCTTCGTCACGGAGATGTCGCAGGGTGTTGTCCGCAAAGGCCTCGAGTGCCAAGGTGACGCGCCCCTGCTGGGCGGCGAGCGCATGCACGAGGGCCTCCTCGGTGAGCTCGACTCCCTCCGCCAGACGGATCTCGTTGCGCCACAGGGAACCACGGCGCACGGTCACGGTCTCACCGTCGGAGAGCTGCGTGAAGAGATCCTCGCCCGCGACTGAGACATCGACAAGGCAGACGCCCGCACGAACGAGCTCGAGCGGCCCCGGATTCGGGAACCGGCCCGAGGTCGACCGTGCGATGTTGACGACAGCACTCACGCCCGACTCGACGAGCTCCTCTGCCGAGACCCGGTCGAGATCGAGGTGGTCGATGATCGCGAGGTCTCCGGGCTGCAGCCGCTTGACGAGATCCTTGGTTCGCCTCCCGAGCCTCGCCTTGCCGACGACCTCCGTCATGGGCGCGGCTCCGAGACGACGTCCGCGAGAAACGCTTCTCCACCGAGCATGCGCTCGAGCTCCGAGCGGCGCGCGTCGGCCGACAGCTGCTCGATCGTCGTGTGCGTCGGGTCACCCGGCACCTTCTCGACCCTGAAGTGCCGCGCCGCGACGTTCGCGATCTGGGGCAGATGGGTGATCGTGATGACCTGTGCCCTCTGGGCAAGACGTTCGAGCGTCTCCGCCACCCGGTGTGCCGTGACGCCTCCGATCCCGGCGTCGATCTCGTCGAAGACGAGCGTCTCACCTCCGGCCACGACGGCAAGTGCGAGTGCGATCCGCGACAGCTCTCCTCCGGATGCCGTCTCGGCAACCGGGCCAAACGGCAGCCCGGGGTTGGGCTGGATCAGGAAGACGATCTCATCGATTCCGCTCGGCCCGGGGTCGCGTGTCCCGAACTCGACCCGGAACTCCCCCTCCCCCATGCCGACACCCTGCAGGTTCTCGGCTACTGCCGCGGCGAACGCATCAGCCGCAACCGTCCTCGCCTCGTGCAACGCGTCCGCATCCCGTGCAAACTGCTCCTTCGCCTGCGCGAGCGCTGCCGCCGTGGCTGCCACCTGGTCGCCGCCGGCATCGAGATCGGCCAGCTCGGCGAGCGCGGCGTCGCGGCGATCGAGCAACTCGTCGGTCGTCTGCGAGTCAAACCGGCGTCGAGCGTCGGCGATCAGATCGAGACGCTCCTCGACCGACTCGACCCGCGCAGGGTCGGCCTCGAGAGATGCGACGAACCGATGGAGGTCTCCGCCCACCTCGGAAAGTCGATGGGCCAACTCGCGCAACTCGGTGGTAGGCCCCTCGAGCTCGGGCGCAAGCCCGACCAACGGTGCGAGCACCCGCTCGGCGGCGGCGGCGAGCGAGGCAGCTCCGTCTCCATCATCCGGGGCGACAGCGGAGGTTGCCGCTACGACACCGGCCGCAAGCTCGGCGGCGTGACGCATCCGCTCCCGCTCACTGCGCAGCAACTCCTCCTCTCCGCGCTCGAAGCTCTCGGTACGTTCGACGAGCTCACGCAACCCCGCCAGGCGGGCTGCCTCGGCCCCGGCATCGCTCGTGATCTCGGCGTGGCGGCGGCGGGCTGCAGTGAGCACGCGCCACGACTGACGGGCCTGACGCCTTCGCAGAGCCTGCTCGTCTCCGATGAACGCGTCGAGGACGTCGAGCTGGTACGCAGGGCGGGCAAGCCGCCGCTGCTGGAACTGACCCGACATCGCGATCAGCCGCTCCGTCGCCGCAGCAAGATCCTCGCGAGCGATCGATCGCCCCCACGCATAGGCCCTCGTACGGCCGTCGGGAAACACCCTCCGGGCGAGGACGAGGCCGGGGTCGTCCTCGGGCTGTAGCTCTGCGAACGCCTGGAGCTCCACATCGTCGAAGAAGCCGTCCTCGAGGTCGAACTCGGCCTCCACGTAGGCCTCCTTCGCGGCGGGGCCGACGGCGCTCGCGTCGCCCTTGACGCCGAGAAGAAGCCCGATCGCCTGGGCGAAGATCGTCTTTCCTGCGCCCGTTTCGCCGCTGAGGACGTTCAGGCCGGCGTCCAACTCGAGCTCGGCCTCTCGGATGAGCACAAGGTTCTCGATCCGGAGTCGTCGCAGCATCTCCGTGATCGTAGACCGCGAGCGCGCGCAGCACACCTGTCCGCAGAGGACAGGTGCCATGAGTCGCCCTCTACGAGCTCCAGAAACTCTGCCGGTAGCGCCGCACAAACGTCGCGTCGGAGAGCGTGCCGAGGAGGGAGCGCTGCTCTCCAAGGCCGATTGTCACGTGCTCCTGCGGCGCGGCATCGGCGACCCGGTGGCCATCCACGAGTACAACGCAGCCGACGTCGGCCGTACGGTTCCGGACGAGCAGGTCGCGCCCGCGCGGCACGACAAACGGGCGGGCACGAAGGTCGTGGGGAGCGACGAACGTCAACGCCATCGCGTCGAGTCCCCACATCAACACGGGGCCACCGTTCGAGAGATTGTACGCCGTCGAGCCCGAGGGAGTCGAGCAGATCAGCCCATCGCAGGGCACGCGACCGAAGTCTTCACCGCCGACCGACCATTCGAGCTCGACCATCCGGCCCAGCTCGCCGCTCGTGACGACGGCGTCATTGACCGCGACGAATCGCTGTCCGCCGATCTGCACATCGAGCGTCGCGAGCTCGACGGCCTCGAGTTCGCCTCCAAAGACACGTGCGACTCCGGTCTCGAGATCGTCCTTCGAGATCGAGCTGAGAAAGCCGACCCGGCCAAAGTTGACGCCGATCACGGGAATCCCTGTCCCGAGGAATTGCTGCAGCGCTCGCAGCATCGTCCCGTCTCCTCCGAGGACGATCGCGAGCTCGACATCACCCGGAGTCATCATGTCCTCACCTGCGCCGACGAGCTCGACCCCCTCCTGCTGCGCGACTGCTGCGAGCCGCGCAAACCCGGAGCCGAGGGCCTCGGCGCGGCCATGCAAGATGACGGCAGCGCGTTTCACCCGGCTACCCGATGGCATCGTCGATCCAGCGTTCGAGGTCATCGGCGTCGGTCGGCTCCGTGCTTGCGGTCAGGTGGACGAGGAACTCCCGGTTCCCCTTCGGGCCCGGAAGACCGGAGTCTACGATGCCGACGACCTTCGAGCCCCACCCTGCCGTCGCCGCACACACGTCGCGGAGCACACGGCGTCGCACCTCGGGATCGCGCACCACGCCCTTCGGCGTGTCGGCACGGCCTGCCTCGAACTGCGGCTTCACAAGAACCAGCGCCTCCCACCCGGCGGCCGCAAGACGGAGCAACGGCGGCAATGCGGTCTTCACCGAGATGAACGAGACGTCACAGACGACGATCTCCGGCGCGAACGGGAGGCTCGTCACGTTGCGCGCGTTCACCCGCTCGAGCACGGTGACACGATCGTCTGCCCGGAGCCGGGGATGAAGCTGGCCGTAGCCGACGTCGAGCGCGATCACGCGCGCGGCACCGGCCTGCAACAGGCAATCCGTGAACCCCCCTGTCGAAGCACCGACGTCGAGACAGTCCTTGCCTGCAGGGTCGAGCGAGAGCACTTCGAGCGCATGGGCGAGCTTCTCACCACCGCGCGAGACAAAGCGCGGCAGACGTTCGACCTCGAGTGCGACCAACTCGTCGAGCTGTGTGCCCGGCTTGTCGTAGCCAGGAACGAGCCCGGCGATCACGAGCGCCTGTGCCTGGCTCCGGGTGGTGGCAAGGCCACGCTCCACGAGCAGAACATCGAGCCGTTTCTTCATCCTGCCCGCAGGCTAGCCGGATACGAGAGGAACGAATCCCGCTGGCGGGGCCTCGGGTGTCGTTCTCGCGCCCTCACGACCCCGAGAACCTGATCGACGAGGACGAGTTTCTCCCCTACTGGGCCGAGCTGTGGCCGAGCTCGAGCTCGATGGAAAGAGCGTCCTCGAACCGGGGTGCGGCCTCGCGCTTCCCTCCTTCGCTGCCGCCCTTGCCGCTGCCCGGGTGCTGGCCACCGACTGGGCGCCGAAATGTCTAGATCTCGTCGCGCACACACCGGTCGCCGCGCTTCCGGCCGGACAAATCCTCGGGCTGCGGCGCCAAACCAGGGAAACAGGCCGAAGCCTGCAACCGGAGCCGGGCTAAGAACTCGAATCACAATGAGACTTGTGCCGCTGGCACGCCGAAGCGACGAACCGTCATTCTGATTCGAGTTCTAAGCGCTTCGGACGACCAGCCCTTCGACGATCGAACGGAGAACCGACGTATCGGCGGGGATCTCCTCCAGAGCACTGTGGGCACGATCGGCGGCATCGCGCGCGAGGGCGCGGGCCGCGTCCACGCCGAGACGTTCGGCGTACCCATCGCCGTCGAGGACGTCGTCCACGACCTGGAACAGCAGCCCCAGCTCCTCCCCGAAGGTGCGCCACGGAAGCTGCGCGGGGCCGGGCACATCGGCGACCCACAGAGCCAGGCCGACCGAGGCGGCGAAGAGCCTGCCCGTCTTGAGCCGGTGGAGCTCTGCGAGGTCTCCATGGGCGCCGGCGATATCGAGGTACTGCCCGCCGATCATGCCGAGCGTGGCCTCCGCGAGCTCGCGCGCCGGTGCCGTCGTCGGATACGTCAAGGCAAGGCGAAGCGCTTCCGCGAGCAACGCGTCACCCGCGAGCAGGGCAACTCCCTCACCGAAGGCAACGTGTGTGCTCGGGCGGCCCCGTCGTTCGTCGTCGTCGTCGAGTGCGGGCAGGTCGTCATGCACGAGCGAGAAGGCATGGACGAGCTCGAGCGCCGCGGCGGCCGGTAGGGCGGCCTCGGGCTCGCAACCGGCCGCCTCGGCCGTAGCAAGACAGATAACAGCCCTGACCCGCTTCCCGCCAACGAGCGCGTAGCGCATCGATGTCTGCTGGGCACCGAGCTCTGCCGTCAACTCGAGGCCGGCAAGATAGGCCTCCGTCAGATCGAAGAGCGCGTCAGGCGCCCGCATCGGCGCTCGCGCGGGCCCTCTGTACCTCTGCCTCGATCTGCTTCGCAAGCTCCGCGATCTCGGCGAGATCATCCACGGCTGCGTCAACGTCTCCTGCATCTGCCAGGCGCTCGAGATGCTCCAGCTTGGCGCGCAGCCGCTCGGCAAGCTCCTGTGCGCGCCCGAGGCTCTCGTTCGCACTCATTGCGCCTCCTCACGCGCAATCCGGCCGAGGATCCCGTTTACGAGGCGCGCGGCATCCTCCGTCGCGTATCTCTTGGCAAGCACGACGGCTTCGTTGATCGCCACTTCGGCAGGCACCGTTCCCTCCTCCAACTCGTAGACCCCGATCCGCAGGATGTTGCGCTCGAGCGTACCGAGCCGATCGGCCGCCCACGCGTCAGACGATGCCGTGATGCGCTCGTCGAGCACGGTCGCCCGCTCGGCAATAGCCTCGGCGAGCCCGAGCGCGAAGTCGTCCGGTGTGCCGTCGTAGAGCGACGCGAGCGGCTGGCCCGTGAGATCCCACTGGTAGAGAAGGAAGAGAGCGGTGCGGCGCGACTGGCGTCTGCCAACCCTGGCGACGGTCATCGGGGCACGGCAGACAGCGAGGGTAGACGACCTTCCATCTCGGCAAGGTAGCTGGTCGAGTAGTCGCCTCCACGGAACTCACGCGAGCCCAGGATGTCGAGTGCGAGCTCACGGGTTGTCGGGATCCCGTCGATCTCGAGCTCCTCGAGCGCCCTCACTGCGCGGGCGATGGCTGCGCCGCGGTCGGCGTCGTGCACGATCACCTTCCCGATCATCGAGTCGTAGAACGGAGGTATCGCAGCCCCTTCGATCACGGCTGTGTCCATCCGTACTCCCGGGCCGAGTGGTGGTCGGAACCGGGTGATCGTCCCTGCAGCCGGCGCGAAGTCGCGCCGCGGATCCTCCGCGTTGATCCTGATCTCGATCGCGTGACCCGAACGCGGCGCCCGCCCGGTGATCGAGAGCTTCTCTCCCGCGGCGATCCGGAATTGCTCACGCACGATGTCGATTCCCGTCGTCATCTCAGTGACGGGGTGCTCGACCTGAAGGCGACAGTTCACCTCGATGAACGAGGGTGCGCCATCCGGTCCGAGCAGAAACTCGAACGTGCCAGCGTTAACGTAGTCGAGCTGGCGACAGGCCCGCTCCACGGATGCCTCCATCTCCTCACGGGTCTCCGGTGTGAGCGCCGATGAGGGCGACTCCTCGATCAACTTCTGGTGACGGCGCTGGATCGAGCACTCGCGCTCGCCCAGCGTCAGCACGCCCCCGAAACCGTCGCAGAGCACCTGGATCTCGACGTGCCGGGCGGGCACGATCGCCCGTTCGAGGTAGAGCGACCCGTCGCCGAACGCCGCCTCAGCTTCGGCGCTCGCGGCACCGTAGGCGGCCTCGAGCCCGTCGGGGCCCGCAACAGTCCTCATGCCCTTTCCTCCACCGCCCGCCGTTGCCTTGAGCAGGACGGGAAAGCCAACCTCTGCCGCGGCAGTGCGAATCCCGGCAAGCGTCGCGACTCCGTCACTCCCGGGGATGAGCGGCATTCCGGCTGCACGCATCTCGATCTTCGCGCGCGCCTTGTCGCCGGTCTTCTCCATCACCTCCGCCGACGGCCCCACGAAGACGAGATCGTTCTCGATACAGGCACGGACAAAAGCCGGGTTTTCCGAGAGAAAGCCGAAGCCCGGGTGGACGGCCTCACATCCGGTCGTCTCCGCAGCGGCGATCACGTTCGGGATCCGAAGGTAGCTGTCGGTGACCGACGGAGGGCCAATGCACACGGCCCTGTCGGCCATCCGTACATGCAGCGCCTCGCGGTCGGCGGTCGAGTAGACGGCAACCGCTTCGACTCCGAGCTCGTGGAGCGCCCGGATGATGCGCACCGCTATCTCACCCCGGTTCGCGACGAGCACGCGAGAGAACATCGTCAGGGTCGCTCCACTAGACGATCGGCTGAACGTCGATCGGATCGAGCTCGAAGAGGACCTGTCCGAACTCGACAGGCTGCCCGCTCTCGACATGGATCGCCTTGACCCGGCCCTCGTGCTCGGCCTTGAGCTCGTTGAAGAGCTTCATTGCCTCGAGCAGGCACAGCGTCTGCCCAACGGCTACCACGTCCCCCACCTCGACGAACGCCGGTGTCCCGGGCGACACGGAGCGGTAGAAGATCCCGACCATCGGTGACTCTATGCGGGCGCCGTCCCGCAGGGGCGCACGCGGCTCCCCTCCCTGCGTGCTCTCGGCCTGCGCTGCGAGGGGTGCGACGGCGGCACCCGTCTCATCTGCCCTGCGAACCGACACCCGCATCCCGTTGTCCTCGATCTCGATCTCGCCGACCCCGGACTCCTGCACGATCTTCACGAGCTCCCGGATCCGTTCCGCGCGGCCCGCGTCCACGTCGCCGAGAAGCAATGACGATTCCCGCGAGTGCCGCTGTCGGATCGACTGCAGCAGCGCCTCTACTTCTTCACCGAACATTGCGAGGAGAACGAGATCCTCCTCGCTCGCCGCGAGGCCCTCTGCTGCGACGCGGACGTCCTCGGCGCTCGGCGGATCCTCCGACAGGTCGGCAGGAGGGCCCTTCACGAGCGCGACGGCACGGGCCACGGACTCCTCGATCGGCACGGGCGTCGTGCCGTAGTGCCCCTCGACGAGCATCCTGAACTCGTCGAGCACCGTTCCGTAGCGGCGCGCCGAGAGGATATTGAGCAGAGCCTGAGAGGCAAGAATCTGGCCGATCGGCGAGGCGAGCGGCGGCCACCCGGACTCTGCCCGGATACGGGACACCTCGGCCAGGGTGTCGAGTAGCCTGTCGCCTGCAGCATTCGCACGAAGGTGGAGATCGAGAGCGGCGACGAGGCCGGCAGGCAGGTCATATTCCGCTGCCCGAACGGAGATTCTCGGCGCCATCGGCGCCACGGGCTCGTCGCCAATGTGCTCGTCGATCAGGTCGGCAGCCTCCCACAATGGCGCCGTGTCCACGCCGGTCTCACGGCCGAGGCCATGCAGCGCGTTCACCAGGGACTCACCCGAGATCCGGTGCAGTGTCAGAGCCAGTGGATAGACGGCAGTGGCGATCAGATCGGCTCCAACCCGTGTGGCGACCACCGCGTTCAGGAGCCCCGTGCCCGCTGCCCCCTGCACGAAGAGCCCGACCGGAAGTCCGGTGGCCTCGCCGATACGCTCGACGAGCTCCTCCGTGAGGTGCGGCAGGAGGGCATCCGTCGGGTCGTTGATGATCACCCGTGTTGCCCCGAGGTCGGGGATCTGTCGGGATAACTCGACGAGTGCGTCGATCTCGCCGACCCGGCCGGCGCTGTAGACGAGTCCCACGTGGAACTCCTTACCCGCTCCGACGATCGCCTCACCCGCCTCCTTCAGGTTCGAGACATCGTTCAGCGGGTCGTGGAGCCTGAAGATGTCGATCCCGTTGTCCGACGCGCAGGAGATGAAGCGCCGCACGATATCCCCGGAGACCGGCCTCGAGCCAACCAGGAAGCGGCCGCGCAGGGCGAGCCCGAGGGGTGTCGTCGTTCGCGCGTCGATCGCGCGGATGCGCTCCCACGGGCTTTCGACGGCACGGCGTACGGCCGAGTCGAAGACGCCGCCGCCCGAGACCTCCAGATAGGCGAATCCTGCCCGGTCGAGAATCTCCGCGATCCGTAGCACTTCACCCGTCGGGAGCTTGCCGGCGAGCGGCTCCTGCGACAGCAGGCGAATGGTGGTGTCAACGATCTGTGGCATATCGAGATAGGACACTACCGTCGCCCCGGGCGCGAGGCTGCGGTGTCGGCTTCGGCGACGGCCTAGGCGCGCGAGATGTAGCGCGCCTCGCTCGGATCGACCTTGATCCGGTCGCCCACGTTGACAAAGAGCGGCACCTGGACGACGGCACCCGTTTCGAGGGTCGCGGCCTTCGTCACGTTCGAGACCGTGTCACCCTTGACGCCCGGCTCGGTCTCCGAGACGGCCAACTCCACCGAGGACGGAAGCTGGAGAGCAGTGGGTTTACCGTTGACGGCGAGAATCTGCACGATCGAGGAGGGCAAGGTGTAGGTGAGCTCCTCCTCGACTTCCGACCGTGGCAGGGCGAACTGCTCGTAGGTCTGCTCATCCATGAAATGTGCGTCCGTGCCGTCGTCATAGAGAAACTGGACGTTCTTCGTCTCCGTGTGCACCCTCGCGAACTTCTCGCCTGCGCGAAACGTCTCGTCGATCACGGCGCCCGTCTGGAGGTTCTTCAGCTTCGTGCGGACGAACGCGCCGCCCTTGCCCGGCTTCACGTGCTGGAAGTCCACGATCCGCCACATCCCACCGCGATGCTCGATGTGCATGCCCGTCTTGAACTGATTGGTGCTGATGATGTCGGCCATCCGGCGGGCACGATACCTGTCTTCGGCACGGGCGACGCGTGCTGCGGTGCCTACGCGAGGGTCAGCATTTCCTTCGTGAACGACGTGAGGATCTCGCAGCCTGTCTCGGTGACGACGACCAGGTCCTCGATCCGGCAGCCACCGACGCCCGGTAGATAAAGACCGGGCTCGACCGTGACGACGTTCCGGGCGGCGAGGATATCGGGGGATTCCGGCCGAAGCACCGGTGCTTCGTGCACTTCGAGGCCGAGCCCGTGACCGAGCCCGTGACCGTAGTGCTCCGCCATCTGCGCCTCCGTGATTGCCGTCCGCGACGTCGCGTCCACGTCGTACCCGGCTGCGCCTGCGCGCACGGCGGCGAGTCCGTCGAGCTGCGCCCGAGCGACCAGGCCGTAGAGCTCGGCGAGCTCTACCGAGATCTCACCGATCGCGAACGTGCGCGTGCAGTCGGAGCAGTAGCCGCCAACGACGCATCCCGCATCGACCGTCAGGAGAACACCCTCCGTGATCACGGTATCGCCCGGATGCGCATGGGGTGAGGCCCCGTTCAGACCGGCCGCGACGATGGAGTCGAAGGAGAGCCCTTCGGCGCCGAGGTCACGGAATGTCCGTTCGATCCACCAGGCGAGCTCCTTCTCCGACCGTCCGACGACACGTTCGTTCGAGAGCGCCTCGTAGAGGTCATCGGAGATGGCAGCGGCACGACGGATCGCGTCGAGCTCGTCATCGTCCTTGACGATGCGGAGCGATTCGACAACTCCCCGCGTTGCGACGAAATCGACTCCTCCCGCCACAATCGTCTCCCACTGTGCGTACGAGATGCGCGCCGCCTCGAACCCGATTCGCCGACCTGCAAGCAGGTCGGCGAGCGCACCCGCTACGTCGCGGCGTGTCTGGACGAGCTCGACCCCTTCGACGGCACGGGCTGCCTCGAGGTAGCGAAAATCGGTGAAGAGGGTTACGGCGGCGTCGGGTTCGACAAGCAGAGCGCAGTTCGAGCTCTGGAACCCCGAGAGGTACCGGACGTTGACCTCGTCGGTCACGAGCAGAGGCTCGTCAAGACGGGTTGCGAGCAGGTCGAGGCGGCTCACGTCCGCAACGCTGCGAGAAGTCCGAGCGCCTCGCGATAGCCCTCGAATCCCTTGCCGACGACCCTCATCCCCCCGAGGCCTGCCAGCACCGAATGCCGGCGCCACTCCTCTCGTTCATCGACGTTGGAGAGATGCACCTCGACGAACGGCGCCGCAAAGGGCTCGAGCGCATCGTGGATCGCCCACGAATAGTGCGTCCACGCACCGGGGTTGACGATGAGCGCGTCGGCCGTCCCGAGTGCCTGGTGCAGGAATCCGACGTACTCGCCCTCGTGGTTTGTCTGCCGACAGCGCACCTGCAGGTCGAGGTCGCGCGCCCAGGCGTACACCTGGGTCTCGAGGTCGTGGATCGACTGGGCGCCGTAGACCGACTGGTCACGCCGCCCGAGCTGGTTGAGGTTGACACCGTTGAGGACATCGATCCGCACAGCTCGACTCTAGTCGGCGATGAGGCTGTCGAGCGCCGCTCGGACATCGGCTGCCGGGATCTCGTTGCCCCATGTCGGCATTCCCGTCTTTTCGAGAAGCACGAGACGGGGCACGCCACCGATGGATTTCTTGTCGCGAGCGAGTGCAGCCCAGGCGGCCTCCCGATCGACCCTGACCGGCTCGGGGCCGAGCTGGCTCCTCACAACAGCAAGCGCCTCGTCGTTCCCCGACAACCGTAGAGCGGCGAGAAGCCCGAGCGCGACTGCCTCGCCGTGCGGAAGGTCGTACCCGGCGGCGGCCTCGAGTGCGTGCGCGAAGGTGTGCCCCAGATTGAGCTGGTTGCGTAGCCCTCGGTCGTGCGGGTCGCCAAGGCACACGGCAGCCTTGAACGACGCACAGCGCCGGACGAGCTCTGCGAGCGGCAGCTCCCAGACATTGCTCCCCATCAGGAGCCCCGTCTTGACGGCCTCCGCCATCCCGTTCCGAAACTCCGCCTCCGGAAGCGTGTCGAGCGTACCGGGATCGATCACGACGCGGGCCGGCCAGTGGAATGCGCCGACAAGGTTCTTGCCACCCGGAAGGTCAACAGCGGTCTTGCCGCCGATCGCTGCGTCCACCTGACCGACGAGCGTCGTCGGCACCGCCGTCCAGGGAATACCTCGCATCCAGGTCGCCGCCGCAAAGCCGGCCAGGTCGGTCGTACATCCACCTCCGAGCGCCACGATCATCCCGTCTCGTCCTACGCGAAGCGAGCGCCAGAGGCGGTCGAGCACCGCGATCGTCTTGGCAGCTTCACCTGCCGGCACGTCGTGAGTGGCGGCGTCGCGGGAACCGAGAGCAAGCTGCACCGCGACGCCGTGGATGCCTGCAACGGTTGCGTCAGCGATGATCTCGATCGGCCCGGATCCCGGCACGAGGTCGCCGAGGAGGTCGATCGCGCCGATCTGGACCTCGATTCCGGCAGCGGCGAGCACGATTCCGTCGATGTCGCGGGCACGAGCGTCAGCGGTCTCCTCGTAGACCGGCCGTCGCTCCCGGAACAACGCGTGGAACGCATCCTCGTCTGCCGCGAGCGGGCGGTCTGTGCGGGAGGCACGCTCCCAGGCGGTGCCCGGATCGACGTCGAGGAGGACGGTGAACGCACGCTGCTGCAGTCGCTCGCGGGTGCCCGCAGAGAGAATGGCGCCACCCCCGAGAGCGATGACGGCGGGCTCCGCGGCATCGAGCACGGAGGCGGCTACGGTCTCCTCGATCGCCCGGAACCCCGCCTCTCCGTCGCGGGCGAACAGCTCCTTGACCGTGGCGCCCGCCTGCGCTTCGATCTGGCGGTCGAGGTCGATGAACCCGCGGCCCAACCGACGGGCGACCTGCGCACCGAACGTGGATTTTCCTGCGCCCATGAACCCGGTGAGCGCGAGGTGGCGTCCTAGAGCGTGCGAGGCCACCGGATGCGCTCGAGATAGGCCGCATGGGCTCCGACGAAATCGGAGATCGCGTCACCGCCGAACTTGTCTTTCGCACTGACCGCAAGCTCCCAGGCCACCGCGGCCTCGGCGACGACCGCAAGCGCCTCGACCGCCTGAACATCGCTGCGCTCGACGAGAGCCTGCGCGGCCTCGCCTGTTTCGAGATCGACGGAGTCGAGTGGCTTCATCAGCGTCGGAAGCGGCTTCATCGCGGCTCGTACGATGATGGGCTCACCGTTTGTGATGCCCGCCTCGAGGCCACCCGCGCGATTCGTGCGCCGCACGAGGCCCGGGTCGATCTCGTCGTGTGCCCCGGAGCCCCGCACGCGGGCGAGCGCGAAGCCGTCACCGATCTCCACGCCCTTGACCGCCTGAATCCCCATCAGCGCAAACGCGAAACGGGCGTCGAGCCTGTCGGACTTTTCTGCGTAGGAGCCGAGCCCGGGAGGGCATCCCTGGGCGACGACCTCGACGACGCCTCCGAGCGTGTCGCGATCTCTACGGGCGGCGTCGGTTGCCTCGCGCATGCCGTCGTCGCCACTCGCGCCGCCGACCTCGAGCGGCCTACCCGCCACCGAGATCCCGATCGTGGCGAGAAGCGCCTTTGCCACGGCTCCCGCAGCAACATGGGTGGCGGTGTGACGAGCACTTGCACGCTCGAGCGCATTGCGCACGTCGTCGTGTCCGTACTTGAGCACCCCCGCGAGGTCGGCGTGACCAGGCCTCGGCAACGTGACACTTTTGACACCCTTGCCCTGCGGCTCACCTTCGGGCTCGAAGGGGCTCATTCCCCACGTCCAGTTCCTGTGATCGAGATTGCGGACGACGAGCGTCAAGGGCGTGCCAAGCGTCCGGCCCTGGCGCAGGCCCGAGAGCACCTCGACGGTGTCCGTCTCGAGTTGCTGGCGGGGACTGCGACCGTAGCCGAGCTGGCGCCGTCGCAGGTCGGAGTCGATTGCGGCTTTCTCGAGCAGCAATCCTGCCGGTAGGCCGGTGAGAACCGCCACGATCGCGGGGCCGTGAGACTCTCCTGCTGTGACAAGGCCAAGCGGCATCGCCCGATTCTACCCGCCGGCACCGGCCGTGGTCGCTACCCGGTACGAGGGGTCGTGCACGTACGACAGAGCCTATGCTTGTGCCTCAACCTACCCGTGGAGGCCAACGTGTCCCTGAAACTGAATATGCTGCCGCCGAGCGCCAACAATCTTCCGGTCCGTGTCTTCGTGCGTGCTGCCAGGCTTTCGTTCGAGGAACAGAATGTGTGGGGCACGACGCACCTCGAGGAGTACACGGCAAAATGCCCGTCCCAGTTGACGCCGTCGATCGAGACCGGCGAACTACCCAGGGGCCTGCTCTGGGAGAGTTGCGCGGTGATGATGTACCTCGCGAACCGCCACGGGCTCACCGGGCTGTACCCGACCGACCCGGCCAGCCGCGCGATGATCGACAGCGCAAACTTCTACTGCACGGGCTCGCTCTACCCGGCCGTGGCGCGTGCGACCTACCCGCGCGCCGGCTTCGGCGGCGCCCCCGGAGAGGTCTCTGCGTCGAATGCCTCGGACGAGGAGAAGGAGAGCGGTCGCAGGGCTGCAGAGGAGTCGATTCCCCCTCTGCTGGAGGTGTACCGGGACTTCTTCCTCACCGACGCGGGGTTCATCGGCAACGACGAGCCGACGATCGCCGACATCCGGTTTGCGAGCACGCTGGAGTTCGTCCCACTGACGGACATCGAGTTTCCGGGCTGGGTAACCGACTACCTGCAGCGGGTCGAGTCCACGCTCGGCGACGCCTACAGCGATCCGGTTGCCGACGTCCGCGGCCTCATCGCGCAGGTGAAGAGTCAGGCCTAGCTCGAGACCAGGGCGGCGTGCGGTGGGGCCTGCGCGCACAGGCCCCACCTGCGTCCGTCCGGACAATCAGGCCCGGGTGCCGAACCTCAGCCGGCGCGACCGGCCTCCGTCGCTTCGGCCACTTCTTCGAGCCCACCCGTGTGCACGTTGTAGACGTACCCGTAGATCGGGATGCGCGCAGGAACGAGCGGATGGTTGCGAATGCGGCGCACGTCGTCCACGACGCTCTGCTGTCGATCGGAGATCGTCAACCACTCGACCTTTTTGCCTGCACTCGAACCGGGGCCCGTGCCAACGTCGTAGAACCCGTCTGCCCCGATCGCTGCCGTCTCGAGGCTCTTCTCGAGCAGATCGCCCATGACCTCGTCGGTGAAGTACTCCATTCCGCAGTCGGAGTGGTGGACGACAAACCATTCGGCGGTGCCGAGAAGCTTGTAGGAGATCACGAGGGAGCGGATCGCGTCGTCGCTCGCACGGCCCCCGGCGTTGCGAATCACATGGGCGTCCCCCTCGCTCAGTCCTGCATATCCGGCAGGGTCGAGTCGGGCGTCCATGCAGGTGAGAATTGCAAAGTGTCGTGCGGGTGGCAGCGCCAGTTCGCTCTTGGCGCCAAATGTCCGAACGTACTCCGCGTTTGCAGCAACGACTTCGTCGAGAACGGGCATCAACGCTCCTTTTCCGAGGGATTGCGAGCTATTAGTATACAAAGAATAGCGACTATGTAATGCATAGTCGAACGTGGTCGGAGGATCGGCTCGACTCGTGCCCGCGATGCAGGCACCTTCGGGATGACCCTTCTGTCTCGCGAACGGCACTTTGCGGGGAGATACTGCCGGCCCGCAGATCCGCTAGTGGGTGTGGAGCGCGTCGCGCATCGGATCGAGCGGAGCCGGCAGGCCCGTCCAACGCTCGAACGAGGCTGCTCCCTGAAACAGGAGCACGTCGAGTCCGTCCACCACGAGCTCGCAACCGAAACGCCGTGCTGCTGCTACGAGTGCCGTTTCACGCCCGTCCCGGAGATAGGCAAGATCGACGACCTGCATGCTCCGGTGCGGCGTCACGATCAACTCCTCCTTGACAGGCGTGGCGTTGACGAGCACGTCGTAGCCTTCCGGCGAGGGAGGCCAACCCGGCTCGCGGCGGATCGCCGTCGTCACCTCGGCACCGGCACGCTCGAGCGCCTCGACGGCCGCAAGGGCGGCCCCGCCTCCCCCCAGCACGAGAGCCCGCCGTCCCTGCGCGTCGATCTGCGCGGTGACGGCATCTCCGTCGGTCGAGGAGCCAAGGACACGGCCGTCGTCGAAGACGAGCGTGTTGACCGAGCCGGCCGCTCGCGCGACGTCGTCGAGTTCGTCGCACAGACCGACCACCGCTTGCTTGTGGGGGATTGTCACGTTCGCGCCCGCAAAGCCCATCGCTCCGAGCCCGCGCACGGCCTCGGCAAGCAACTCGGGCGGCGTGGGTAGGGGCACGTACGCCCAGTCGAGGCCGAGCGCCGCGAAGCCGGCGTTCTGCATCGGCGGCGAGAGCGAGTGGGACGTCGGCCAGCCGAGCAGGCCGACGAGTGTCGTGGTGCCACGGATCTCGATCATGCGGCTACCGGAGCACCGTCGCGCTCGGTCAGAGTCGGCACACCGGCAAGGCATGGTGGATCGAAAGTCGGTGCGATTCGGTCAGAGGAGAAGCGCGCCATCCCTGGAGTATCGCCGTAACAGCCGACGGCCCGCCGGAGCAAGCCATCGCAGGTGAACCCACGAGCACGGGGCACCTTCCGTATCCACCCGAAGCAGATCGTGGTGCTAGCTGCAGGCGTATCCGAACTTGCACACCTTCCGCAGGAACTCGCTCTCACTCGCAGTGAAGAAGTGCCTCCTCGTGCCGGGAATCCGCACGTAGTAGAGATAGTCAACGGGTGCCGGATGAGCCGCAGCCCTGATCGAAGCAAGGCCCGGGTTCGCGACCGGTGTGGGCGGCAGTCCCTGAAAACGCCGGCTGTTGTACGGGTTGTCACTCGCGATCGCCACTTTCGTCAGCGATCTCGTCGCGGGGATACGCAGCCCGTAACGGATTGTCGCGTCGATCCCGAGCGGCATCCTGTTGCGCAGCCGGTTGTAGATGACAGCGGAGACGAGCTTTCGTTCGCCCGGAGCGGCGGTCTCCTTCTCGACCATCGAAGCGACCCTGAGCACGTCGTACGGCGTCAGGTTCTTCGAGCGCGCATACGACAGGTTGACGCGTGCGAAGGCTTTGCGGAATGCAGTCAACTGGTACGCGACGAGCTCCTTCCCGCTCGTGAACTGGGTGAACTCGTACAGCGCAGGGAAGAGAAATCCTTCCATCGAGCCGCGCTTCCAGTCGGCGAGAAACGGCTTCGGTGGCTTCGCCCGGGCCACGGCACCGAGATAGTGCTTGCGCGTCAGCTTCGGCGTCACGCCGCGCTTCGCGATAGCGATCTCGCGTACCGCTGCGACGCGATCGCCCATCTCGCGCACGTTGAGCCCTTCCGGAAAGATGATGCGGAGGAGCTCGACAGCGGGCACTGCCCCGGTTGTGACCGGACGCTGTGAGTCACCCCCGCAGCCCGCGGCGAGCAGCACGGCCGCAACCACGAGGACAGACGCAAGCCGGCTCATCGGCGCGCCTCCGCGTCGAGCCAGCCCTGCAGCAGATGGGCCGCAGCCACCGCGTCTTCGGGGGCCTTGCCGCCAAATCTCTGCGCCAGAGCGGTTGTGAATCTCTCGTCTGCCGTCTCGACCGGAACAGCGACGAGGGCACGCAGCGCGGTCACAAACAGCTCCGTTTCGGCGGCCTGCTTGCCGTGCTCTCCACGCAGCGTGAGCGGGAGGCCGACGACGATGTGCTCTACCTCGTTCTCGGCGACGAGGCCGGCAATCTCGGCCAGGCCCTTCTCGGTCGCCGCCTTCCGGACGACGCAAACCGGGCGGGCGAGGGTGCCGCTCGCATCGGAGATCGCCACGCCGGTGCGCGCCGAGCCATAGTCGAGAGCTAGAACACGCACGGCCAGGCTTCTATTCTCGAACAGCGTCGCATCAGGTCTCCCGACCCTCAGAGAGCGGCGAGGATCATGCGCTCGGCTTCGGCAAGCGCGTCCGGAATCCTGTCAGGCTCCTTGCCACCGGCGCGAGCCATCGTGCGCCTGCCACCGCCACCGCCACCGACGAGAGCAGCAGCTCCTTTGACGACATCTGCCGCGCTGACCCGCTCGGCGACCACGTCGTCAAAGTTGGCGATCAGGGTGACCTTGCCGTCGGCGTCAACGCCGCCGAGCACGACGGCTGCCGGGCTGTGCCGTTGCTTGAGACGGTCGGAAAGGTCGAGCAGCGCGTCGCCATCGAGCCCCGGGACGGCCTGCACGATCAGGTTGACGCCGTTTTCGACGCGCACCGCGGCTTCGGGGTCGCCCCCACCTGCGCCCTGTATCGGCTTGCGCTTCAGCTCCCTGCGCACCTCGTCGAGCTCGGCACGCAGCACTTCGAGCTCGCGCGAGCGGCCGTGGAGGAGCGCCCACGCCTCACCCGAGGTGACCGCTTCGATCCGCCTCGACCCCGACCCGACCGAGCCCTCGGAGAGAATCGCGAACGCTCCGATCTCGGCCGTCGTACGCACGTGCGTTCCGCCACAGAGCTCACGCGAGACGCCCTCGATTTCGACGACGCGAACGATGTCACCGTACTTCTCGCCGAACAGCATCATGGCGCCGAGCTTGCGTGCCTCGTCGATCGGCGTCTCGAAGATGCGCAGCGGGTGATTCTCGAAGATCGCGCGGTTGACGCGATGCTCGATCTGGTCTCGCTCGGCGGCGGTGAGCTGGCGGGTGTGCGTGAAATCGAAGCGGAGCTTGTCTGGCCGGACAGCCGAGCCGGCCTGCTTGACGTGCTCGCCGAGGACGTCGCGCAGGGCCTCCTGCAGCAGGTGCGTGGCGGTGTGGTTTGCCATCGTCGGGAACCGGGTACTCCACGAGACGACCGCCCGGACACGCGCGCCGGCGGCGAAGCCCTCCCCGCGGAACACGAGAACCTGATCGTCACCTACCCGGTAGGCCTGCACGAGCGCGGCACGCGTCTCCGGGTCGCCATCGAGCTCGATGACTCCCTGATCCGAAACCTGGCCGCCACCGGCCGCGTAGAACGGGGACTCTCTGAGCTTGGCAAGGAACGTGGCGTCTCCGAGATCCTCGAAGGCGTGAAGCTCGGTCAACACGTCGGTCTTCTGGAAACCGACGAAGGTGGTCGCATCTGCCCCCCGGGCAAAATCAGCGGCTCGCTGGGTTTCGGACTCTCCGCCGGCACGCGAGATCTCCCGGTGCCCGAGCATCCGGGCGCGATAGTCGTCGATGTCAACGGGCTGCCCCCGCTCCCCGGCGAGCTCGACCGTGAGCTCGAGCGGGAACCCGTAGGTTGCGGCAAGGGTGAAGGCGTCTTCCCCCGAGATCGAATCCCGGCCTGCAAGGTCGTCGAACACCTTCATCCCACGCTCGAGGGTCTCGCCGAATCGCTCTTCCTCGGCCCTGACGACCCGCTCGATCTCAGCCGCGTGCTCGACAAGGGCGGGAAATGCGTCGGCAAGCTGCTCGATCACGACTGCGGGCAGCCGATGAATATCGGTGAGCCCGATTCTGCTGCCCTGCTGCACCGCCCTGCGGATCAGACGGCGCACGATATACCCGCGTCCCTCGTTCGACGGAGTGATCCCCTCCGAGAGAAGGAAAACCATTGCGCGGCCGTGGTCGGCGAGGACACGATGCGCCTTCGTCGCCTGATCGGAGTCGCCGTACGCGACCCCCGACTCCTCTGCCACCCACTGCATGATCGCCTGGTAGCCGTCGGTATCGAAGATCGAGCCGACGTCCTGCAGCAGCATCGCACCGCGCTCGAGCCCGAGTCCCGTATCGATGTTTTGCCGCGGAAGTGGTGTCAGAGCTCCGTCGGCAGCGAGGTCGTACTCCATGAAGACAAGATTCCAGAACTCGAGATACCGCTCACAGCTCTCGCAGTTTGGCCCGCAGGCCGGGCTGCCACAGCCGTGCTCTGCCCCGCGGTCGTAGAAGACCTCCGAGCACGGGCCGCACGGCCCGGTCTCGGCCGCTTGCCAGAAGTTCTCGGAGCGCGGCTGACCGACGATCCGCTCGCGGGGTAGGCCGACGTCGAGCCAGCCCTGCACGGCGACCTCGTCCTCGCCAAGCCCGAGCTCGGGATCGCCGGCGAAGACGGTCGCCCAGAGGCGGTCGGGGGCGAAACCCATCTGCTGCGTGACGAACTCCCAGGCAAACGGGATCGCATCGCTCTTGAAGTAGTCACCGAACGAGAAGTTGCCCAGCATCTCGAAGAACGAGGCATGCCGCGCGGTCGAGCCGACGTCGTCGAGGTCGGCGTGCTTACCGCCCGCGCGCATCACCTTCTGGGAGGTGACGACGCGCTGGCCCGGCGGCTCTTCGGCGCCCAGAAACCAGCGCTTCATCGGCTGCATCCCGGCGACGATGAACAGGGTGGACGGATCGTCGGCGGGGGGGATCAGCGGTGCCGACGGTAGCCGAAGGTGCCCCTTCGACTCGAAATACGAGAGAAAGCCCTCGCGGAGCTCGGCGGTCGTACGCATCACACGATCGTAGCGGTGGCCCGGAGGAGCGCACGGTGCTCGAGCACAACGACGGACTCTCCTGTGGAATCCGGCTCGGAATGGAGCCCTGTACCGCCGGCCGGCTTACGCCGCGTTCGGCTCATCGGGTGGCTCAGACACGGGCTCCGGCTTCGGTACGGCCACCGGGCGCGGCCACGGGTCGGGCTTCGGCTGTTCGCTCGGCCGCGGCTGCGCAGCCGGTCGATCTGTCTCCATCGGCGTGCGGCCGGCTGTCCGTAGGTCGTCGCGGAGATCTGCCTCGCGCTGACGTGCCGCTGCTCGAGCGGCCGTTGCCGCGTCCCCGAAGTTCTTCGACTTGCGGAAGTGGGAAAAGCCGTGCGTGATCCCCGCAGCAAGGCCCGAGACCTTCTCGACCGGTGTCGCGATGACCGTCGAGATGGCGCGCACGGCCGTATCGGCGCTGTCGGCCATCGAGACGGCGCTGTCGGTGACGGTATCGGCCTTGTCGAGCTGGTAGTTGATGCGATCGACGGTGGCTCCCGTCTTGACGATCACAGGCAGCAGGTCGCGCTCGGTGCCCTTGATGAAGGACGAGAGGCGTTCGAATGCCTGCCCGAGCCGGAGCAGCATGTAGGCAGCCGCGAGGCCGATAGCGATGAGAAATATCGCAAGGCCCCAGTAGGCGGTATCGCCAGCGGTGACAGCAAGCAATCTCATGGCCGAGATCCTACCCGGTCGAGCCGACGATCACACCGGCTCCCACGATCGCGTCATCGACATAGAGGACGGCGACCTGACCGGGCGCCACGGCGTGTGCGGGCCGGTCGAGCGTGAGAGCGAAACCACCCGCGGTGGCCTCGACGTCGGCGAGGATCGCACCCGATCGATAGCGCAGCTTTGCCTCTGCGCGCCGGACAGGCAGGTACAGCCGCCCGCGCACGGCGACCTGCTGTGCCTCGAGAGCATCGTGCGGGCCCACCACCAGCGTGTTCGTGTCCGGGTCAGAGCGCAGGGCGTAGACCGGTGCCGGCGTAGCGAGGCCGATTCCACGGCGCTGCCCGGGCGTATAGCGCCAGACTCCTTCGTGGCGGCCGAGCACCGTGCCCTCCTCGTTGACGATCGGCCCGGGTTTGCGGGCGAGCCCCTGCCGTTCGAGAAAGCTGCGGTAGTCGTCACCCGCGAGAAAACACGCCTCCTGGCTCTCGGCTCGCTCGGCAACTGCGAGTCCGGCCGCCGCCGCCTCGTCACGTGTGCTGCGCTTTCCCTGGTCGCCGAGCGGAAAGGCGACACGGTCGAGCAGTGCGGGATCGACGGTCGCAAGCATGTACGACTGATCCTTCGCGTCATCACTGCCGCGAGCGATCAGCCGGAGCCCGTCGCGCTCGACGATACGCGCGTAGTGGCCCGTCCAGAGAACGTCCGCACCTGCACGCTCCGTGAAGCCTACGAGTGCGTCGAAGCGGAAGCGGCCATTGCAGCGCATGCAGGGATTGGGCGTCAGACCCTCGGCGTAGTCGTTGACGAACGGCTGCACGACGATTGCCCGGAACGCATCGCGGAGGTCGAGGGTGACATGAGGGAGCCCGAGCCGATGGCATGTTTCGCGCGCAGAGATGACTGCGTCGGGAGAGCAGCAGGCGCGCTCGGCACTCGGCCCGGCAGGGTCGAGCCAGAGACGCAGGGTGACGCCGATCGCGTTCGGTGCTGCTCGGAGCAGGGCGACCGCGCTGTCCACGCCGCCGCTCATCGCAACCGCTATCCGACCGGCTCTGCGAGTTGCCGTGAACACCGGAGCGATCGCGTTTGCGAGTGCGTCCGCCGCAAGCATCTCACCAGGGACGGCAGCGGCCTCGAGCAGCGACAGCCCTTCGAGTGAGCGATCGAGGCCGGGCGCGTCTGCGGCGACGATGCGATCTCCGTCCACAGTGAGCCGCACGGCTGCGTAATCCTCGCCGCGGGCGGAGTCTCCGATCAGCTCCCGATAGGCCACACCCATGAGGCTACCGACAGGGAGTCGAGGAACTCATTCCAGCTCCCGCCTGCGGGCACCCGTCGCGCCGTTCACCTCCAGCGACCGTAGTCTTCGTACCTCCAACCTCCCCCGGGGGGCACCGAGATGCCCTGAAGGAACGGTACCGGACAGGTTGTGACGCGCCCGCATGGGCAGAGGGTTGCCCCACCCTGCCGATGATTCCCGGAGCCAATTGAGAACCTGGCGAACCAGGTGGGTGCGCTGCCGGCCTCTGGCAAAGCCTCCGCCGGACACACGCTCCCTTGATGAGACTCGGTTCACGTTGGAACTCCGGGCCACGCACAGGGTCGAGCGCCCCGGATTCTAGATGATCGGCGGCCAAAAACGGCCGGCGAACTAGCTCTCCGGACGCGCGGCAAAGCGCCAGTCGATCTCCTGGATGCCGTCCAGGCCGATCTCACGGACAAGGCGATCGGTGAACTCGAACTGGCGGCCCGCGCTCTTCAGCCTGTTGTCGATGACCTCGGTGAAGACGATCCGGTCACCGAATCGAATGAGCAGCTTTGCTCCGCATGGCAGAACGGGGTGCGAGACACCGTAGGAGTTGCCGGTCAGGATCTGTCCACAGGTCGTGCGCTCCGCGTCCCCGGCCTGCCCACGAGAGGCTGCCAGCCCCGCATACCAACCGCCACCCGCCGCAGCGGCACCCTTTGGCATGGGAGTACCAACTCTGTCGCCTCGCTGCCGCTCGATCACGGCGAGCGCTACCACTCCTCCGAGTAGCGCAACCGCAGCGAGGCAGAGCAGCCGCTGTGCAACGGCGGCCTGCACGTCAGCTTCCCGGTGCCTTCGGAGGCTCGACGACCCGGAGCCCGAGTTCCGCAAGCTGGAGGTCTGTGATCTCCGAGGGAGCTCCGCTCATCGGATCGAGGCCCGCCTGGTTCTTGGGGAAGGCGATCACGTCACGGAGATTCGCCTCACCCGCGAGCACCATCGTCATGCGGTCGATCCCGAATGCGATCCCACCGTGCGGAGGAGCGCCCATCGCGAGGGCATCCAGAAGGAATCCGAACTTCGCACGCTGGTCTTCGGGGCTGATCGCGAGAAGGTCGAAGGCCTGCGCCTGGACATCGGGCTCGTGGATCCGAAACGACCCGCCACCGAGCTCGTTGCCGTTGACGATCAGGTCGTAGGCGTAGGCGAGCGCGTTGCCGGGATCGTCGGCAAACGTCTCGAGCCACTCATCGGTCGGCCGCGTGAACGGATGATGCACCGCCGTCCACCGCGACTCGTCCTCGTCCCACTCAAACATGGGAAAGTCGGTCACCC
The DNA here is from genome assembly GCA_037139935.1 of Thermoleophilia bacterium. Taxonomy (GTDB): domain Bacteria; phylum Actinomycetota; class Thermoleophilia; order Gaiellales; family Gaiellaceae; genus Gaiella. Next base: position 208,886 of record JBAXFL010000001.1, read on the forward strand.
ACAGGAAGGTGAACACGTCCTCGTCGATCAAGCCGAGATCCCTGCCGAGCTGGAGGCGGAGCGCACCGAGAACGCGCGAGGTCATCGCGCGGGTGTCAGCGGCAAAGAGCAATGTCTCTCCCGCAGCCGGTGCAAGCGCCTCGATCTCCGCCGCTGAGAGGAACTTCGCGATCGGCGAACGGATCTCGCCCGCCTCGTCGCAGATCACGTAGGCAAGACCCTTGGCGCCGAGCTCCCTCGCCCGTTCCTCGAGGGTGGCAACCTCCGAGCGAGAGAACACGCGTGGCACGCGCAGGAAACGGACGGTTTCCGCGCCCGCAAATACACCGAACTCCGAGCCACGCGTTGCGACCGTAGCATCTTCGATTTCGAGCGCAAAGCGAATATCCGGCTTGTCCGAACCGAAGCGGCGGTCGGCCTCCGCGTGCGTCATGTGCGCGAACGGCCGTGGAATATCGATCCCGAGGCATTCGCTCCAGACGGCCGCAAACATCTCCTCCATGAGCAGGAACATCGCGTCGCGGTCGGGGAACGCGGTCTCCACGTCGAGCTGGGTGATCTCCTGCACCCGGTCGGCGCGGAGATCCTCGTCCCGGAAGCAGATCGCAATCTGGTAGTAGCGGTCGAACCCGGCGATCATCAGGAGCTGCTTCAGGAGCTGAGGGCTCTGCGGAAGCGCGAAGAAGGAGCCCTTGTGCAGCCTGCTCGGGACGACGAAGTCCCTGGCGCCCTCGGGCGTTGACTTGTACAGCAGCGGCGTCTGGATATCGAGGAAGCCGGCCGCCTCCATCTTGCGGCGGATGATCCCGACCATCTGCGCACGGAGGCCGATGTTGCGCTGCAGCTTCTCGCGCCGCAGGTCGAGCCAGCGGTAGCGCAGGCGAAGCGTCTCGTCCACGTTCTCGTCGTCGAGCTGAAACGGCAGCGGGGTCGAGCGAGAGACGATCCGCAGCGTCGCCACCTGGATCTCCACGGCACCCGTCGGGAGGTTCGGGTTGACGGCGTCAACGGCACGGGCAACGACCTCGCCCTCGGCCTGGAGCACGAACTCGTTGCGAAGCTCCTTCGCGAGCTCGGCGGCCTCTGGCGCGTGCTCCGGGTTGATTACGAGCTGTGTGATGCCACTGCGGTCGCGCAGGTCAACGAAGATGAGGCCACCGTGATCGCGGCGAGTCCCGACCCAGCCCGCGAGCGTTGTGCGCGACCCGACGTGCCCCGGGCGAAGCTCACCGCACATCATGTCGCGCCAGCTCATGCAGACAGTCTGCCGACGACGTCTGCGTGGGCGAGCAGTTCGTCGGCCTGCCCGTGGCGCCGCAAGCCCACACCGTCGGGCCCCACAATCACCGTGGTGGCTGCTCCGAGGCGGGCCGCCTGGGTCAGCTGGCCCTTCAGCGACCGGCCTGCGTAATCGGTGTCGGCCGCGATCCCACGTCGTCGAAGCTCTGCCAGCCACCCCGTTACCTCACGCCTCGGTGCTCCGTCGTCGAGGACGAAGAAGACATCGAGCGAAGGCGGCTCGGCGGTCACACCGGCATCGTCCATTGCGATGAGCAGTCGCTCGAGCCCGGCACCGAATCCGACACCGGGGGTCGGCGGGCCACCGATCTCCTCGACGAGCCCGTCATAGCGCCCACCCCCCGAGATCGTCGAGTTCTCGTTCTCCATCGGCCCGATGAACTCCCATGTCGTACGCGTGTAGTAGTCGAGTCCCCGCACCAACGTGGGGACGAGGTCGTAGGCGACGCCCGTTGCGTCGAGGTCTACACGCACCGCCGCAAAGTGGGCAACGCACTCCTCGCACAGCGATTCGCCGATCGTGGGGGCCTCGTCGAGGGCGGCACGTACTGCTTCGGGCTTGGCGAGGTAGTTGTCGAACACCCGCAACGGGCTCGCCGCGACCTTTGCGCGGGTGTCTGCGTCGAGCCGCTGCTCGTTCGCGGTGAGCCAGGTACCCAGCGTCGCGAGGTACGCGGGACGGCAGGTGCGGCAGCCGATCGAGTTGAGCTCGAGGTGATAGGCAGACACTCCGAGGCGATGGAGCAAGGTGTCGTAGAGCTGGATCAGCTCGGCATCGACCGCCGGGTCGTCCGAGCCGATCGCTTCCACGGAGACCTGCCAGTGCTCGCGATATCGCCCCTTGCCGGGAGCGCCATAGCGGTACATCGGTGCGATCGTGAAGACCTTCACCGGCTGGGGCTCGCGATGCATCCCGTGTTCGACGTAGGCACGGCAGATCGGCGCTGTGCCCTCGGGGCGAAGCGTCAGGGGCCTGTCGGAGCGATCCGTGAAGCTGTACATCTCTTTCTGCACGACATCCGAGCCCTGCCCTGCAGTGCGGGCAAACAGAGCCGTGTCCTCGAACACCGGTGTCAGGATGTTGCGATAGCCATATAGCCCGCAGAGTCGCTCTATCTCGCCCGTCACCCGCCGCCAGAGCGGCATCTCGGCCGGGACGACGTCGTGAGCCCCCTTTGGTCGCTCGATCTTGCCGCTCATCCGGAGGCCCGGGCTGCGCGGAGGCCGTCCAGGTAAGGGTTCGACTCGATCTCGGCGGCGAGCGTGGTGTCGGGGCCATGTCCGGGGTGGACGATGGTCGCGGCGGGGTATGCCTTGAGCAGCGAGTCGATCGACGCCTCGAGCGTGGCCCAGTCGGCTCCCTCGAGGTCTGTACGCCCGACCGAGCCTGCAAAGAGCACGTCACCCGAGAACAATTCGCCGTCCGCAAAGTATGCGACGTGTGCGGGCGAGTGGCCCGGAACAGACGACACCGCGAACGAGATCCCTGCTGCGTCGATCGTCTCGCTGCCGTCGAGCCAGACGTCTGCCGTCGCAGGGGGCACCGTGATCCCGGAAGGTGAGAATGCACCCGGATTCTCGAGCAAGACTCGCTCGCCGGCGGGCGCGTACACCGGGGCGCCTGATGCCCCCGCGAGGTCGGCGAGGCTGACGATGTGATCGAAATGTCCATGGGTGACAAGGATCGCAACGCACCGGGCACCGACTGCGTCAAGCTGCCGCTGGATTGTCGCCGCATCGCCGCTCGGATCGATCACGACGGCCTCGGTAGCGGCCACGGAAACCCTAACGAGGTAGGTGTTTGTTCCGATCGGCCCTAGCTCGAGCTGGTCGATGGCAAGTGGCATCGTCGTCGAGTGTAGAGGCTCGGAGAGGAACGGTAGAGAGACGACCGGCCGGCGCCGACTATCCCCTGTCGAGCCGCTTCTGCTGCTGGCGGTAGACGACCCGATCCATGAAATAGCTGAACGGGATGAACACCGCTATCAACAGCGACGCCTGGACGAATGCGCTCGCGAAGTTCATCTTGTCACCGCCGAGGAGCATGACCGTTGCGAAGAAGATCGGGGCAAAGATGGCGCCACGCTTGATCACCTTGCGCCACGAGGGCGGTTGCACCTCGCGGCCACGCCTTTTCCCTTTGCCGGCCGACCGGCTCTTCTGGGCGCTCGCGGTGCTGGCGTTACTGCCCCGACCCACGGGCTTGCGCGGGGCCTCCTCCCGCTCGACCGGCCGCTCGACACCCTCCTCGTCAACGTAGACGAGGTCATAGTCGTGCCGCTTTTCCTTGGCGCGCCGCTTGCGCTGTTTCTGCGTAGCCATCAGAGGGAGTATGCCGTACGTCGAAAAACGACCGCGCCACCTTCGATCAGGGTGTACACGGCAGCACCCGCGAGACGGTGGGTGATGTGGAGTCGATCGCGAACGTCGAGGGACAAGACATCGACCGCAAACCCGGGTAGGAGGCGACCGATGTGGTCGGCCTATCGCGCACGAGTGCCTCCCCGGGCGCAAGGTGCAGCTGCGCCCAGGCCGGAGGGCGTCGCTCCCCGTTCGCCCACATCCGTCATGGAGCTCTCTCGTCTTGCCCTTGGGTGGAGACCACGCTAGGCGGCTTGCCGTGTACAGACCCGCTCTCCCCCTGCTGCGCAGCAGCGGCGGCCAGCGCCACCTCACGCTCCCTGATCCGCACCCTGAACTTCCACGAGCTCCACGCTGTCGCGAGAACGAAGAACAGCGCCGCCGCTGCAAGAGACTGCGGCAGGTTGCCGCCGGTCAACACCGCTACAACGACGAGCACCACGGCCATCACCCCGAACACGAGTGCTGTGTCGCGGTAGGGATGGGCCGGGATGGGCCGGTCGTCACGGCGTCGGGTGCGCGCCGTCACCGGATCATCCCAAGATGGTCGGCGGCGCGGTGCCACGAAGTCTGCTCGGGCAAGCAGTTGCGCAAGATGACGAGCAGGACGCTGATGGCCCCGCGTACGGAGCCGGCGCCCAAGATGCTGCTGAAGGACTGTCCTCGCAGGCTCGATGATGTGGTGTGCGGATCGGTACCGAAGGGAAAGCTCGAACCGACCGGGGTGACGACGCCGATAGCGGCGAAGGCGACCACAGGCATGACCGCAGAGGAGCCGCAGCCGATGCTGCTCGGCCCGATCGCCGGGTATCGACTCCGAAACGCATCGTGCAACAGACGCACCGACACCGCGGGTGTGCTCGCACCACCGGCCGCCGGGCATTGCGCGCGAGCAGAGCACACAAGCGACGAACCCCCCGGCCGGTGGCAACCGTGAGGTCGTCGCCGGTCAGGAGAGGAGGAAGGGTCATCGTAGAGGCTCCACTCCTGATCGGCGTACCCGTGGAGGAGGGCCAGAACCGCGTCCAAAAAAACCTCTTCCTGCACCCGGCGTCAGAGCCGGCGCTCGAGCACGCGGTCGTCGGCGAGGCCGGCAAGTCCAAGCGCAGCGGGGTCACCTGCAGCGACTTCCGGCAAGAGGCCCACGAGCTCACTCGCGCCCACCTCCACCCCACGCTCGGCAGCAACCTCGCGCACACGAGCGACGACGTCTCCGAGGGGCGCCGCCTCGACATCGATCACGTTGATCGAGACCTGAATGCGCCCGCTCGCAGGAAGGAAGAGGCCGAGGGCCTGCACGCCGGGCATGCCGCCGCTCGAGCCCCGTACCGTGGCGGCGATCGCGTGCGCGTCGTCGAGGTCTCCGGTCGCAAGGTCGATGTTGAAGGCAATCAGGAGAGGGCGTGCGCCGATCAAGACACCACCGGCGCAGGGATCGAGACGAGGGGGGCCAAACGACGGTCGGATCTCGCCCACGTCCATGCGCCGCTGTAACTCCGCCGGGCCTCCCCGGCGGAAGAAGGCCGGTCGTCGTCCGTTTCCACTGACGCCGTAGAGGAAGACCGGCAACCCGAGCTCGTCTCCCACGCGCCGCCCGAGCACGAGCGCCACGTCCTCGGCCAGGGCCATCTCGCCGCCGCGGATCGGTACGACCGGAACGACATCCGTGGCCCCGATACGCGGGTGGATACCGTCGTGAGCACGAAGGTCCACGAGCTCCGCTGCTCGCGCGATGCCAGCAAACAGCGCCTCTAGGAGATCCCCCTCCGCGGCGACAATCGTGAAGACGGAGCGATGATGGTCGGCATCGACGTGGATGTCGAGCACCTGCCCGTGTCCTCGAAATGCCTCCGCGACGGCCTCGATGACGGCGGGATCTCGGCCCTCGGAGACATTCGGCACAGATTCGAGCAGGGCCACGGACGTACTCTACGCTGCACGGCTATGAGATCCAACACCACCGAGGCGCCGCCCGAACCGCCCACGAGCTACTCCTCCATCGTATCGCTCCACCGCGGCCTCGCGGCCTGCCGACGCTGTGCAGACGCCGGGTTTCCGATCGAGTCCCGCCCGGTCGTCCACGGTGCTTCGGGCCGGCGTGCATATCTCTACGGCCAGGCACCGGGCATCGTCGAAGGGGCCGTGGGAGCACCGTGGCAGGGCCGTGCGGGCCAGACGCTTCGGCGCTGGCTCGAACTCGACGAGCAGGCGTTCGACGCGACGTTCTACTGCGCCTCGGTCACCCGCTGCTATCCAGGCCGGAACTCCGGCCGGGGTGACCGGACGCCGTCACCGGCAGAGAGGCGCCTGTGCACGTCCTGGAGGAGCGAGGAGCTGCAGCTGCTCCGCCCCTCCCTCATTGTCACCGTCGGTGGCCTTGCGGCGCAGGCGATCGTCGGCGCGAAGACCCTCACCGGGTGTGTCGGTAAGAGCTACCTCGTGGACGAGGCGATCGTGATCCCACTGCCCCACCCCTCCGGTGCGAGCGCCTGGCTCAACGACGCAGCCAACCGTAACCGGCTCGGCAAGGCACTCACCCACGCCCGCCGCGAGATTGGGCGTCTCCATGCTGCCTGCTGACCGGCCCTGCACGGATGTGGCCGACTCTGGCCGTCCACGCTCGGATATGCCACGATGGTGCGTGATGCCCGTCTCACCCCTACCCGGAGAACAACGGTGAACCCGAGCCCACTCGACCCCGAGATACAGCAGCGGATCGACGCCCCGGTTTCGGCCGAGGCGCTACGGGAGACGCGCCTCACGCCGGCCGAAGCGATCGCCGGCATGCGCATTCGCCTACCGGAACGGGGAAATCGGACGCTCCACCGTGTCCTCGAGCGGGCGAACGGAGATCGGCAGCTGAAAGCGTGGTGGCACGTCTCGAACGTCAATGCCGTTGCGCGGATGCAGATCAACGACCACTCGTGGGTGCATATCCAGATCGTCGTGAATATCGCGCTCAAGCTACTTCGGCAGCTGACAAAGCACGGCGTCGAGCCCTCGGCAGTGCGCGATTACGGGATGACGAATGAGGACGCCGAGGTGATTGTCGTCCTCTCGGCGCTCATGCACTGCATCGGTATGTCCGTGCACCGGCACGGCCATGAGGACTTCGGCCTCTTCCTGTCGGAGCCGAAGATGCGCCAACTACTCGAGGGAATCTACGACGAGCCGGAGCGGACGGTCATCATCTCGGAGGTGCTGCAGGCGATCACGAGCCACCGTTCGGACGGAGAGCCGCTCGCCCTCGAGGCGGGCATTCTCAGGGTCGCCGACGCACTCGACATGGCGAAAGGCCGATCCCGCATCCTGTTCGAGGCCGGCTCCGTCTCGATGCACTCGCTCTCCGCAGCCGCAATCGAGGAGGTCTCGATCGAGGACGGCGACGAGAAGCCCGTCAGGATCGGAATCCTGATGAACAACTCCTCCGGCCTCTTCCAGGTGGACGGCCTCCTCAAGGCCAAGTTACGCGGCTCCGGCCTCGAGCCGTATGTGGAGGTGGTAGCTCACATCGACACCGAGAGCGAGAAGCGACTGGTCTCCGTGTATCGACTCGACCTCTGACGGTCCGGGAGACGCGAAGGACCGAGACGGCTGCGGACGAGGTTGCTACCATCGTCCGCGCACCCTGCGGGATCGTCTAATGGTAGGACGCCGGATTCTGGTTCCGGAAGTTGGGGTTCGAGTCCCTGTCCCGCAGCTACCAGCTTGCCTTCCCTGCCCTCGTAGGAGGGTTGATCCGTTGTTTCGGAAGGCAACGTCGATTCGGCCAATTCCAAGGATTTTGTAAGGATTTCCCCTCCCGTTCGTGCACGGTTCGCTAGGGTGCTCCCAACGAGAGACACGAGCGGCCCGCTTTCGTGCGGAGCCGTGAGCCCTGTCCCCGAGATGGAGGTCAGATCTGAGAAACCTAGCGACGTGTGCGTGCGCCCTGATTTTGTTGTTCCTGCCGGCGACGGCCCGGTCACAGTCCAGTGCAGACTCCGGTGCGCAACTAGCGCACCATCTGAGCACCATGAAGCACGATCGACAGATACTCCGCTTCTTCGAGGCCCACGCCTGGCTCCTGAGCGACCCTCGCTTCGCCGTCGAGGCAAAGCGCCAACTGCATCTCCATACCCTGAGCCTCGCGCGCGCCGAGCGCAGGGCTTCCGCTGCGCAGATCACACTCCTACACCGCGCGCAGGAGCGCCGCCTTGCCGCGGTCGTAGCGGCAAGCCCTCCGAAGGCTATCTGCCGTGTCTTTGGCTCCTACTGCAGGGAGGCACTCGCTGTCTCTCGGTGTGAGTCCGGCCTGCAGACGGAGGCCCGAAACGGCCAGTACCTCGGCCTGTTCCAGATGGGCTCCCACGAGCGACGCATCTTCGGACACGGCGTATCCGCGACCGATCAGGCCGTGGCCGCGCACCGGTACTTCGTCGCATCCGGCCGCGACTGGAGTCCATGGTCCTGCAAGCCATAAAGGGAGACGAACGTTTCTTCTGCAAAGTGCGGAACCCCGATCCAGGGTTGGGTTCCCCTGCGGGTCTGAACGTGGTAGGTGTCTCTGGGTGACATGGCTTCGGCGGACGAGTGAACGCCTGACGCCGCTCGATGAGGCGGCGGCCTACGCACGCTGCCACGGCTATCGCGACGAGTCAGTACGGGTCGTCAAACTTCCGCCGCGTCGTGCCCGCTACGAGGCACTCCTGACGACCGGTGAGGAGATTCGCCGTGCTCTCGAGGCCAGGCTCGATGGCCGCGACGGAGAGAGCGGGCCGGTTCCGACAGCGCAGGTGGATCGGGCGCCGGGGTAGTGCCAGGGCAATGCCTCGCCGTCCGGTACACTCCCTCGCCGCACGGCCCATTCGTCTAGCGGCCTAGGACACTGCCCTCTCACGGCGGCGGCACGGGTTCGAATCCCGTATGGGCTATAGGACGGTACATCCTGGAAGATCCGCAAACCCGCTGAAATGGCGGGTTTCGGCTTGTATAGGGCGCTTGCGGTTCATTTCGCGACTCTGCTCGGACGTGCCACGTTATGCCGGAAATGCGCACTCCGTGCACCCCCCGTGCACCCCCCGTCATGGAGCGAGAAGTGCCCTCGAGGCCGTGCTCCGCATCCTCGGTATCCCGGTCGCTGACGACGATGTGCGCCACCTCGTCGCGACCCTGGTAGTGGAGGGCACCCCCGACGCGCTGACCGCTGCCGCGCAGTTCAGCAAGGGTGCGGAACGCGGCCTCATACGCTATCGGATTGAGGCCGGGTGAGCGGGCGGCGGTGACGGAGCGCGTGCGGCCCGAATCGCGGCACCCCTGCGTCACGCCAAGCGCGGCCTATTGCCAGCCGTAACCGGTCGGCGGTGACGCCTACGAGCGGAGGCGAGGCCGGGTCGCGATCCTCGCGGGCGGGCAGGCCGCGGACGACGGCGCTCCGGTTTGGCACCTTTGCTCACGAGGTCGCGCATCAGGTGTTGCACCGGCATTCGACGGCGCCCCGCTGGCTCGAAGAGATCCAGGCGTGGGAGTAGTCGCTCGACGCATTCCGCCGGTTCGGCCTTGCGGACTCCGCCAAAGTGCAGGCCCAGGCGGTCGACTGGAGCATCCCGCACGCGTTCCGGAAGGCGCTCCGGCGGGGCGTGGCCCGTCACCTGTTTCTACGCGTGCGACGAGGCCCGCTGGTGGGCGGAGACGTGCGACGCGCGCGCCCTCGCGGAATCGCTCACCACCACTTGACAGAGGAATACCTTCTATGCTTTGCTGGCTCTAGTTGCCCCATACCGGGAGGTAAGCTATGACCGAGATCCTCACCACCGAGTCGCAGATCGACACCGAGCTCGCCGCGGGCATCGGCGTCGAGAAGAGGATGATCTCCACATGATGGCCGCAGCGGTCTTCGAGGCCGCGCTGACGGCCGAGCAGGCGAGCGATCTCGCGCTGCTTATCGGTCAGGACGGTACGTCGAGACCTGCCGGTGTGACGACGGTATCCTTTCTGTATGACGGCGACCGCGGACGGCTCGTCGCGTACTGGAAGAGCCGCGACGAGCTCGAGCAGTACGTCGCGGAGACCGAGTTAATGCGTGGCCGCGAGCTGATGCGCAAGGTCGGCGTCGAGCCGACGATGTCGATCTTCGACGTACTCGAGTTCGGCTGAGTCTGGATCCGGGCTGGGCTATAGGACGGTACATCCTGGAAGATCCGCAAACCCGCTGAAATGGCGGGTTTCGGCTTGTATAGGGCGCTTGCGGTTCATTTCGCGACTCTGCTCGGACGTGCCACGTTATGCCGGAAATGCGCACTCCGTGCACCCCCCGTGCACCCCCCGTCATGGAGCGAGAAGTGCCCTCGAGGCCGTGCTCCGCATCCTCGGTATCCCGGTCGCTGACGACGATGTGCGCCACCTCGTCGCGACCCTGGTAGTGGAGGGCACCCCCGACGCGCTGACCGCTGCCGCGCAGTTCAGCAAGGGTGCGGAACGCGGCCTCATACGCTATCGGATTGAGGCCGGGTGAGCGGGCGGCGGTGACGGAGCGCGTGCGGCCCGAATCGCGGCACCCCTGCGTCACGCCAAGCGCGGCCTATTGCCAGCCGTAACCGGTCGGCGGTGACGCCTACGAGCGGAGGCGAGGCCGGGTCGCGATCCTCGCGGGCGGGCAGGCCGCGGACGACGGCGCTCCGGTTTGGCACCTTTGCTCACGAGGTCGCGCATCAGGTGTTGCACCGGCATTCGACGGCGCCCCGCTGGCTCGAAGAGATCCAGGCGTGGGAGTAGTCGCTCGACGCATTCCGCCGGTTCGGCCTTGCGGACTCCGCCAAAGTGCAGGCCCAGGCGGTCGACTGGAGCATCCCGCACGCGTTCCGGAAGGCGCTCCGGCGGGGCGTGGCCCGTCACCTGTTTCTACGCGTGCGACGAGGCCCGCTGGTGGGCGGAGACGTGCGACGCGCGCGCCCTCGCGGAATCGCTCACCACCACTTGACAGAGGAATACCTTCTATGCTTTGCTGGCTCTAGTTGCCCCATACCGGGAGGTAAGCTATGACCGAGATCCTCACCACCGAGTCGCAGATCGACACCGAGCTCGCCGCGGGCATCGGCGTCGAGAAGAGGATGATCTCCACATGATGGCCGCAGCGGTCTTCGAGGCCGCGCTGACGGCCGAGCAGGCGAGCGATCTCGCGCTGCTTATCGGTCAGGACGGTACGTCGAGACCTGCCGGTGTGACGACGGTATCCTTTCTGTATGACGGCGACCGCGGACGGCTCGTCGCGTACTGGAAGAGCCGCGACGAGCTCGAGCAGTACGTCGCGGAGACCGAGTTAATGCGTGGCCGCGAGCTGATGCGCAAGGTCGGCGTCGAGCCGACGATGTCGATCTTCGACGTACTCGAGTTCGGCTGAGTCTGGATCCGGGCTGGGCTATAGGACGGTACATCCTGGAAGATCCGTAAACCCGCTGAAATGGCGGGTTTCGGCTTGTATAGGGCGCTTGTGGTTCGTTTCGCGACTCTGCTCGGACGTGCCAGAGATGCCGGAAATGCGCACTCCGTGCACCCCCCGTGCACGGGGCGCTACCCTCGAGGTCGTGGTGCGGCGGGATTCGGGGCGGTGGCACTGTCAGAGATGCTTGCCCCGGGTAGCCCGGCATTGCGGGAGTGGCTCCTCGCCCAGTACGGCCCGCCCGTGTGCTTCTTGCGCAGAGAGACGCGAGAGGCTCTATACTCGACTAACCAGTCCGCAGCGGCATCGGTCTCGCGCTAGGCCTCCATTCTTGCAACGAATATCGATCGGACAAAGCAACGTGAACCCGCTGGCGGAGAGCGCGATAGGTGGCATAGGCGGAGACGCCGGGGGCCACGCGAGCGTCACTCGATCGCAAGATCTGCCCGACGGTGCTCTCAACCGGCGGGCAGACCCGGCCACGAACACGTTCAGGCCACGCTGATGGCGGTCAACCGACGAGAGTTCCTGCGGCGCTCGGCTCTTGCCGTTGCCGTGGTCGCAGTCCCGACCAGCGTCGGCTGCTCGTCCTCCGGCGACGACCAGGGGCTCTCTGCTCTCGCGGCAGACTTCGATGGGCAGGTGTTGCTGCCGGGCGACTCCGGTTTTTCCTCAGCCGCCTGGCCGAATAACGCCAACTATGCAGATGTCGTCCCGGCGGCCGTAGCGATCTGTGCCAGCGTTGCCGATATCTCGCGCTGCGTGAAATGGGTGCGCGAAACGGACTCTGTTTTTGCGATTCGCTCTGGAGGCCATAACTACGCCGGGTTTTCGACCACAGTCGGGCTGCTGATCGACGTCAGATACATGAACGCCGTCTCGTTTGATCCCGGGACAGGTCTGGTTCGGGTCGGTGCCGGGGCGAACAACCAGGACGTCGCGAACGTCCTCCGTGTCCACGGGGTTTCAATGGCCTCCGGCCGTTGCCCGACGGTCGGCATCAGCGGCCTCGTGCTCGGCGGTGGATGGGGGTTCAGTGCCACGCGGCATGGGCCAACCTGCGATTCGCTCGTGGCAACCGATGTCGTGCTGGCCGATACGTCCGTCGTGCGGGCCAACGAGAAAGAGCACGCCGACCTCTTCTGGGGTCTGCGTGGCGCAGCGGGCGGCAACCTGGGCGTCAACAGCAGCTTCACGATACAGACCTATGCCGCACCCGATGTCACGGTCTTCGACCTCACCTGGCCTGCAACGCACCAGGTGGAGCTGATGTACGCACTGCAGACGCTGCAGATCGACAATCCCCGCACCCTCTCGACGCGCTCGAAGGTCGTCGCGACATCGGCCAGGGCAAAGCCCGGCCTCGCCGACCTGCGCACGACGACAACCGGTCTCTACTGGGGATCGAAGAGAGATTTTCTCGAAATCCTGCAGCCCGTCCTGGCGATCGCGAAGCTCAACCCGGCGGCGGATCAGACTGGCCTCGGCCGGATTGAAAGGAATGGACTATTACGACAACCCGCCACGATCCTGGAGATGAATTACTGGCAGGCCCGCGACTTCCTGGCTACCGATGACCCTCAGGGCCTGTATGTGTCGAAGAACAGGTTTGTCGGTGAGCGAATGAGTGCTGAAGGTCTGACCGAGATGATCGGGTGGATGATGCGTTGGCCGGGCGGCTCGGTGCCACAGCTGAACATGGGGCTGTTCTTCGCTTTCGGCGGCGCCGTGCACGACGTTGCCGCCGATGCGACCGCGTTTGTGCACCGCAACGCCAACTTCCTGTTCCAGGTCGAGCCCGAATGGACACCACTCGATAGCCCGGAAACCGTGGTGGCGATGAGGTCCTGGCTCACGGAATACGTTGCCGCTATGACTCCGTACCTTCTGCCGCAGTCCTACCAGAACTTTCCGGACCGGACGCTGGCCGACTCTGGCGAGGCCTATTACGGCAGCAACCTGCCGCGGTTGAAGAGCATCAAGAAGAAATACGACGCGGATAACGTCTTCCGCTTCGCACAGAGCATTCCGCTGTAAGAAGGCAACTACACTGAAGCCCCGTGCCACCGGCCCGCAAGGAGCACTGCCCGCTCCCGTACCGCGTGTCGATCCGGGGTACACCGAACGGACACCCCGAATAGCTCAACCCGGGTGTCGAACCTCGACCGGGACAAAGTCCACGTCGAACCCGAAGTGGGAAGGCCCGAGGGTCTCGATCCCTCTCGGTGTACGCCACTGCGGCGCGGCGGGGAACGCCACCACGGAGACGTGTGACCCCGTCACGACCTCCGGATTGGTCACGGGTACACCATCGCCGTCGAGGATGCAGATGAGGTCGGGACAGGTGACATCCGGAACGCCATCCCGCCAGGCCAGGAGGTTCTCGTTCTTGAACCACACGCGAAACGTCGAAGACGCCCATGCGGCGCTACCTTCGATCATGGTCTCGCCCACCGTAAATCCCTCTGCGTCCCGCCAGTCCGACGACGTGACAGTGCCCCGGAACACGACTGCACCCCCGGCAGCGGCCGCAACCGCATCCGCGGTATCCTGGACAGCTTCGACCGCTTCGCGCCGAGCGCGGCCCACCCTCTCTGCGAGGCTGATTGTGCCGAGGACTGCAATGTCTCTGAGATTGCTCCACGGGAGCGCATGATCGGCAACCCAGACCGCGTTGCGGCTCGCGACCGCCAACGCACGGATGAGCGCCTCGGCACGCTCATCGTCGGCGACAGCGGTGAAGAGAGCAGTGTCACCGATCTCGTTCACGACGGAGAACGGAGCCACCGGCAGGCCATGGATGGCGAACATCGAGTGCTGCACCTCCGGAACAGCGCGCCCGACGGGATCGGCATCGACGATCGGAACACCGAGAACCGCTGCGGGATAGAAGGCATCGGCGACGCTGCTGCCACCAAGCTCGCCGCAGATGAGGGCCCCGAAGTCCCGGCCGATGTGTTCACCGAGCGCGCGAACCGCGAGAACGCTTGGATGCTCGACCGCAAACAGCCGGTCGCCGTAAGGATCGACCTCGGCTGCCGTCATGGCCCCGACCGCGTAGGGACAGGCGACGACCGTATCGGCGCTGATCTCTTCAGAGGCAGCAAGCATGACGACTCGCCCACTGTCGTAGATGAGCCGCATCTGATCCATTCCGTAGGCGAGACCGCCGCCGCCGCCGCAGCCAAGGATGGTCGCACCGACAAGGATGTCCTCCACCTCATGCCAGGCAAGCGCTCTCACACGATCTCTCCTTCCACCGGCTGACTGTTCCGTTGCATCCTACGCCCTCGTTTTGTCCACCGAGACATCCGGAGGTACCTCACTCCTGGACGGTCCAACTGACATGCCTTCGGGCTGTCAACACGAAATCGGGGAGCTCAATAGCTCGCCTGGTCCAGACACGCAGGAGATCGAGCGTCACGCGCTCGGGGGTGCCCCTGATGAGCGGTACGATCCGGTAGCGCGCCCGGATCGGCCCGAGCTCCCTACCCGCCGACGCCCTGCAGCCAGGATGACCAGTCGTCGTAGGCGTCGAACTCCGCCTGATCGACGGCCGGCGGTGCACCCCAGTCGGTTGGCGCGGGCAGCTTGATCGACAGGTGGCAGCCGTCGTGGTGAGGGGTCGCGCCGTGCCAGTGCCAGACGTTTGGAGGGATCACGATCATCTCGCCGGAACGCAGCAGGTACCTGTCGGTGCCGATTCCGACGGCAATCTCACCCTCGGTGACGACGAGGACCTGATCGGCGGTATGCGCGTGACTGTTCGTGCGGCCCCCGGCTGGAAACCAGACGGAGAGAACCTCCAGCTCCGTCTTCCCCTCGGTGACGTGGTGATTGCGGACGGCGCCCTGGAAGTCGGCAGCCGGCGAAGGAAGCGAGCAGGACTTCAGGGCACGGAGGACCTTCGAGTACATGCCGTGACACTACATCCTCGGGCCT
>JBAXFL010000002.1:0-156185 GCA_037139935.1 Thermoleophilia bacterium
CTCCATGGTAAGGAGGGGGTCGCCGGTTCGAGTCCGGCAGAGGGCTTCACGGAAACGTCTTCAACAAGTCGATCTCGCATCTCACGAGCGCCTCCTCCAGGGGGCGCTCTTCTCGTTGTGGCGAACCGCGCCGACTCTCTCACGACCGACCCTGCCGCCCACACTCTCGCCTTGATGAGGGACAGCTCTGCACAGCGGGACGGGTCAACGTGTGATGCTGACAGAGGTCGCCACGCCCGTCCCTGGAAGGCTCTCGTCAGGGCGACGACACCGCCTCCGATGTTCATGCTGTGTTCATATTCGGTGGTGTACGCTGAGATTGTGGAGAACAGCTGGGAAACCTTTGCGGTCTGACGTGGGTGAATGGCAGCGCAACCGGTCCGAGGTGACGATGTGAAGGACGCCTCAGCGAGCGGCATGCCGCTCGAGGTGCGAGGGCTCTCGAAGCGCTACGGCGATGTCGTCGCAGTCGGTGGGATCGATCTGACCGTTGAGCCCGGTGACATCTACGGTTGCCTCGGCCCGAATGGCGCGGGGAAGACGACGACGCTGCGGATGGTGCTCGGTTTGATCCGGCGGGACGCGGGAATGGTGCGCCTTTTTGGTCGTGACCCCGCGCATGGGCCTTCGTCGCTGGACGGTGTTGCGGGATTCGTGGAGTCGCCGACGTTCTACCCGTACCTCTCCGGCCGCGAGAATCTCGAGCTGCTTGGGGCGCTCGATGGTGGCGTCGAGCGCCCGTGGGTCGAGGAGTGCCTCGATCGCGTCGATCTGCTGGATCGGGCGCGTGACCGTGTGGGTGGCTATTCGCTTGGGATGCGGCAGCGGCTCGGGATCGCGGCGTCGCTGATGCGGCGACCGTCGCTGCTCGTCCTCGATGAGCCGGCGAACGGGCTTGACCCTGCCGGGATTCGGGATATGCGACGGCTGGTCGGCGATCTCCCGGCGCAGGGTGTCACGGTGCTGTACTCGAGTCACCTGCTGGCCGAGGTCGAGGACGTGTGCACTCGGGTTGCGATCCTGAACGACGGGCGCGTCGCGTTCGAGGGCCCGCTTGATGATCTGCGTGCGTCCTTCGGTGAGGCGACCCGGATCGAGACGGCCGATGCGGCACGAACGCTCGCGCTCGCGCGCGAACTGGGGATCGAGGACGCCACGATCGAGGGGGAGGCCGTGTGGCTGGAGGCGCCGATGGCCGTGGTCGATCGGTTGACGATGGCGCTCGGCGCGGCGGGGATCCCGATCCGTGGGCTCAACCGGGAGCGTCACTCGCTGGAGGATCTGTTCTTCCGGTTGACCGAGGAGCCGGCCGAGTGATCGGTCGGGCGTACGGCTGGGAGATCCGCAAGCTGCTGCACCAGAAGCGAACGTTCGCGGGCCTGATCGCCGCCGTCATCTACGCGCTCGCGTTCGTGGTGGTGTTCAGGCTGAGGAGCGACGCGGCACTACCGCCCGACATCCCCCTCGCATCGCAGGTGAAGGACACCGCTGCCGTGCTGCCGCTCGCGCTCCTCTCGTTTGCGACGTTCTTCGGTGCGCCCGTGCTCGCCTCGCTCGTGCCAGGTGACATCGTTGCCAGCGAGGACTCGAACAACACCCTCAAGATGATCCTCACGCGATCGGCAGGACGCGGCACGATCTACGTCGCGAAGGCGCTCGCAAGCGCGACCTACGGGATCGTTCTCGTCGCCACCCTGCTCATCACCTCGCTCGCAGGGTCAACGATCGCGTTCGGGGTTCACCCGGCGACACTCGTGGACGGAACCGTCGTGAGCGGCGCCCACGCGGTGGGCCTCACCGCTCTCGCCTACACGGCGTATCTGCTCCCGATCGCGGTGCTCGTGAGCGTCGCGCTCTTCCTCTCGACCGTCACCCGCAACGCAGCGGCCGCGATCATCGGCACCGTCCTCTTCTCACTCACGCTCGAGGGCATCGCCGCACTCCCCGGTTTCAGCAGCGCAAGCCCATATCTCCTCCCGGCGCAGTACAACGCCTGGCAGTCCCTGTTCAGCGAGACGACCGACGCGTCGATCACCCGCTCGGCAATCGTCTGCGCCGTGTACGTCGCGGTACCATTGATCGCAGGCTGGATCGTCTTCCGCCGCCGCGACGTCGCCGGAGCCTAGTCTCGCTCGACGGCCGCGCCGACCGCCGGCCGGTGGGACTGCACTCGTCGCGGTGATCGGCGGGGCAGCGATCACCAGGCTCGGGTACACGTTCGTCCTGTGGCCCGTGCCGATCAAGGTCGCCACGACCATCGCGGTCAGCGTGCTCTTGAACGCGCTGTTTCCCTGGCGTCGCTATCCCACCTCTCCGACCCGGATACCGCCGCTGGCCGATGATGCCGGGGACGCTCCGAGTCACGAAGCGATCCTGGAAGCGTTCCGCAGCATCGAGTCCTTGGTAGACATCTCCGAACAGGACATTGTGCGGCTCCACGTCATGCTCCTGCGCCCGCCGGCCTCGCCCGGGGTGCAAAGCGACATCGCCCCGAGCTGACACGCTCGAAGAGCGAAGCACCGGGTGCACGCATCTCGGTGGAACGAAGAAGACCTGACCCCTGGCCTCAGCTCACGAGCCTCACGGCCTGATCAACTGGATGCACGAGATCGAACGCCACAGTTCAATTGCGGGCGGAAGATCGCACCAGCGCGCTCGACAATTGGGCTCGGCATGGTGGCATCGGTGCCACAACGTTCGAATCCTTACGGTCGCTCTTCAAGCCTGACCAGGTAGACCTCGCGCTCGTCGTTGTGGACGAGGCGCACTCCACCAAGACCCCAGAGGCTCGTCGAACGCAAACCGCGAGTCTGTGGATCGGCCATGCTGACAGAACGTTGGTCCTCACGGGAACCCCGAGTCTGCGAAAATGAGCACGGTTCTCGTACAACTGGTGTGCGATTAGCACCAGTAGAAGGTCGGTCTGCGGGAACGTGACTCAATCAAGACGCCGCTCGCCGTCTGGGAGGCGTACGATCATCCACGTGCTCCGAACACCGCGCGTGGACGTGGTCGCCTGGCTTGCCGCCGTCGCCCTCGGGGCAGCCTCGCTGCCGGCAATCTGGTGGGAACCGCTCCACCTCGACGAGCGGGTGATGCTCGAGTTCTCACGCGGCTCCGCATGGGGAATCGCCCAGAACGTGTTCGTGGAGCGTGGCGGTGCACCCGCGCAGTTCCTCGTCGAGCGGGCGACCCTCGCCTGGCCCGGGGGACTCGTTGGCCTGAGAGGGCCTTCACTCGTGTTCTTTCTCCTCGCCCTGCCGCTCACCGGACTCCTTGCGAGGCGACTGGTCGGACTGACAGAGGCGATCGCAGTTCCGTTCCTGCTCGCGCTCGCGCCGCTTGCCGTCGGCCTCGCTACCTTCGCCCGGATGTACGCGCTGTTCCTCGCGCTCGTGATCGTTGCCGCGCTCGCTGCAATCCGGGCCGGCCGTGATCGGTCGCAGGCATGGTGGGTCGCCGCGGGCGTCCTTGGAGCTCTTCTCGTCTACGTTCACCCGATTGCCCCGCTGTATGCCGTCCCGGCGTTTGCCTGTGGTCTCGCCGTCCGCGATGACTCGCTGCGCAGCGCCATCCGCGAGGCGCGGTACGGCCTCATCGCGGCAGCGATCGTCGCCCTTCCGTATCTCTACGCGCTGGCCGTCCTGCAGTCGCGCTATGGCGTCGGAGAGACGGGTCTGCTCTCGACGACAGCGGGACGAACCGTCGTCGAAGAGGCCTTCCGTACTCTCTCACCGTCGGGAACGCTCGGGCTCGCGGTCTTCTGCCTGCTCGCTCTCGGCGGAGTCGTCAAGCTCGCCCGTGAACGCCCTCGAGTATCCATCCTCCTCGCAGTCTGGGTGCTGATGCCGATCGTCTTCTTCACTGTCGTCCCCGCCGAAACGCGCTTCTACGGTCGGTATCTTCTGCCCGCGCTTCCGGCATTCCTCGTACTCGTTGTCGCAGGGTGCCGGTTGCTCGGGCGTCGCCTACCGTTCGTCGCGGGCCTCGTCATCCTGGCTCTTGCTCTCGAAGGGATCGACGGAGTCGAGAGGTTCCACGCGTTGCGAAACCTCGATCTTCGTGGGCTGCCGTCGATCCCCCGGGACAGCGTTCTGTTCTCGTCCACCGGGTCTCCGCTGTCCGACCGCCCTCCCGAACTGCTGGACGACATCGTCGACCTCGAGACACGCCTTTCGGCCCGCGTGGAGGAGCTGCCGTCGATCGACCCGCGTTACGAGAAGGGACTCGTCGTCAAAGGTGTGCGCAACGTCGGGATCTTCCTCGCTGCTGGCGGTGAGCGGCGAGGCGTGTGGATCTTCCGCGGCTCTCCCCGCCGGGTGGATGCTGCCGAGCGTCGACTGGGCGCTAATTCCGCGCTTGTGTCGGAACGAGTGGGCGATCAGCTCCTGGTCGTAACCTCGCGCGAGGCGCTGGATCCGCGCCAACTCGTGGAGCTGGCAATCGACGTGCGGACGGCATGGGGGACGGGCGCACCACGAGATCGCTGGCCGAGGATGCTCGTCGTCATCGACCGGGCTTCGCTCGGCTGACGAACGCGCGCACGCTTCCCTTTCCTACGAGGTAGAGATGCTGCTTGTCAGCAATGACGGGCGTGTAGGCCCCGTCGGGGAAGGACCACCGACGGGCGCCGGTCCGTGCATCGAGGGCGAACGTCTGACCCTCGAGGGTGGAGAAGTAGACCAATCCACTGACGATCGTGGACGAGCCCGATATTCGGCCACCGGCGTTGAACCGCCACAGCACATCACCGGTCGCAGCATCGAGCGAATAAAAGTGCCGATCATAGGAGCCCACGAAGACGCGTTTCTGCCAGACGGCTGGAGACGCATAGACATAGCCGCCTGTGTTGTGTGACCAGCGGAGTTCGCCGGACGTCGCGCCGTAGGAGTAGATCCTCCCGTCGGTGGCGCCGATGTAGACACGCCCGTACGCGAGCGCCGGAGATGCATAGAAGGTCCCCGGCGCGCCCAGACGCGACTGCACCGACGCGCGCCATTTCTGTGCGCCGGTTTTCGCATCGAACGCGTAGAGGTGATGGTCATACGAGCCAACGTAGACGTTCCCACCCGCAGCCGAGACGGCACCCTTCACCTCGCCACCGGTGCGCGCCGTCCAGCGAAGTGCGCCAGTGGCCACATCGAAGCATGAGATGCGGCCGCTCCAGTCGCCAACGTAGACGCGCTTCCCGAGAACGAGTGGCGATGACTCCGAAGGACCGGCAAGAGTGCGCCGCCAGAGGATCTTGCCGGTGCCGGCGGCAAAGGCGATCACCTCGCCGTTCTTTCGGACAGTCGCGCCGGGTCGGTAAAGGAAGGTATGGATGACCGTGTTCGCTGCAACGGCCGGCGAGGCCGCCTGCACACGACCTGACTCGTAACGCCACGCCTCCTTGCCGGTGCGGACGTCGACGGCAAACAGGACGCCGTCGTTGTTCGCAAAGAACAAACGCCCGTACGCGACGACCGGCGGAAACTCGAGCAACGATCGTCCGGGGAACCTCCACCGTTGGCGGAAGGGTGGGCGGTACGAGTACGGCGAGACCCGATCGCGTGTGGCGGCGAACCCGTACGTGGGCCATTCGACGCCCGGCACGGGTGGAGGCTTCGGTTTCGGCGCTTGAGTGATAACGAACTCCTCCGTCGATGAGCCCTGTACATCGCGACCCGCCTGCTGTTTCGCGAGGACGACGGCGAGGATCGCCCCTCCGCCGAGGATCGCAGCAAGGATGAGAACGAGAAGGAGTCGCTTGCGGGTCATTGTCTGGAGAACCTACTGACAGCGTCCTCCGTGCGACCGGAGCGACCCACACACCGCGCCCATACTCTGCCGCAGGTAGCCCGCGAACTGCGCCGGAGCGTGGTCGATCGAGGGGGAGGCCGTGTGGCTGGAGGCGCCGATGGCCGTGGTCGATCGGTTGACGATGGCGCTCGGCGCGGCGGGGATCCCGATCCGTGGGCTCAACCGGGAGCGTCACTCGCTGGAGGATCTGTTCTTCCGGTTGACCGAGGAGCCGGCCGAGTGATCGGTCGGGCGTACGGCTGGGAGATCCGCAAGCTGCTGCACCAGAAGCGAACGTTCGCGGGCCTGATCGCCGCCGTCATCTACGCGCTCGCGTTCGTGGTGGTGTTCAGGCTGAGGAGCGACGCGGCACTACCGCCCGACATCCCCCTCGCATCGCAGGTGAAGGACACCGCTGCCGTGCTGCCGCTCGCGCTCCTCTCGTTTGCGACGTTCTTCGGTGCGCCCGTGCTCGCCTCGCTCGTGCCAGGTGACATCGTTGCCAGCGAGGACTCGAACAACACCCTCAAGATGATCCTCACGCGATCGGCAGGACGCGGCACGATCTACGTCGCGAAGGCGCTCGCAAGCGCGACCTACGGGATCGTTCTCGTCGCCACCCTGCTCATCACCTCGCTCGCAGGGTCAACGATCGCGTTCGGGGTTCACCCGGCGACACTCGTGGACGGAACCGTCGTGAGCGGCGCCCACGCGGTGGGCCTCACCGCTCTCGCCTACACGGCGTATCTGCTCCCGATCGCGGTGCTCGTGAGCGTCGCGCTCTTCCTCTCGACCGTCACCCGCAACGCAGCGGCCGCGATCATCGGCACCGTCCTCTTCTCACTCACGCTCGAGGGCATCGCCGCACTCCCCGGTTTCAGCAGCGCAAGCCCATATCTCCTCCCGGCGCAGTACAACGCCTGGCAGTCCCTGTTCAGCGAGACGACCGACGCGTCGATCACCCGCTCGGCAATCGTCTGCGCCGTGTACGTCGCGGTACCATTGATCGCAGGCTGGATCGTCTTCCGCCGCCGCGACGTCGCCGGAGCCTAGTCTCGCTCGACGGCCGCGCCGACCGCCGGCCGGTGGGACTGCACTCGTCGCGGTGATCGGCGGGGCAGCGATCACCAGGCTCGGGTACACGTTCGTCCTGTGGCCCGTGCCGATCAAGGTCGCCACGACCATCGCGGTCAGCGTGCTCTTGAACGCGCTGTTTCCCTGGCGTCGCTATCCCACCTCTCCGACCCGGATACCGCCGCTGGCCGATGATGCCGGGGACGCTCCGAGTCACGAAGCGATCCTGGAAGCGTTCCGCAGCATCGAGTCCTTGGTAGACATCTCCGAACAGGACATTGTGCGGCTCCACGTCATGCTCCTGCGCCCGCCGGCCTCGCCCGGGGTGCAAAGCGACATCGCCCCGAGCTGACACGCTCGAAGAGCGAAGCACCGGGTGCACGCATCTCGGTGGAACGAAGAAGACCTGACCCCTGGCCTCAGCCGGTCGGTGCCTCCATGTCTCCTGCTTCAGGAAGGCTCTCCGGCAGCCGGAACCCGCCGGCCTCCTCGAGCATGCCGATCCTGGCGGCAAGCGGTGGGTGCGTATTGAAGAGCGCGGCAACGAACTTCGATGGCCCCGTTGCATTGCGTAACGGCGTCTCGATGTAGAGATGAGCGGTCGCCGAGGTGACATGCTGGATCTCGCGGTGGTCGAGCTCGAGCCGGCGCAGCGCGAGCGCGAGACCCTCCGGGTCGTTCGTGATCTCGGCCGCGGAGGCGTCGGCAAGATACTCCCGCCTGCGGGACAGCGCCATCTGCACCATCACGGCAGCGAGCGGCGCCAGCAGAATGGTGACGATTGTGAGAACGAGGAAGATCCAGCCGGCGCCACTATCACCACCCCTCCGACGACCACCGCCGAAGTAGAGCATCCTGGCGAGGAGATCGCTGACGAGCGCAACAACGCCGACGAGGACTGCCGCCAGCGTCATCAGCCGGACGTCGCGATTGCGGATGTGGGAGACCTCGTGGGCAAGCACGCCCTCGATCTCTCGCTTGCTCATCGACTCCAGCAGCCCGCTCGTGACGACGACGTAGCTCTTTGCGGGAACCCGGCCCGCGGCGAAGGCGTTCGGTGCGGCGTCATCGACGACATAGAGCGGCGGTGCGGCTTCCATCCCCGCTGCGATCGAGACCGTGTCGATGAGGTGGTAGACCTCCGGCCACTCCTCCCGCGTGACCGGATGGGCACCCGTGAGCTTCGCAACCATCGAGCCGCTCGAGATGTACGCAACCACGCCGTAGACTGCGCCGACAACGAGAACGAGCAGGCCTATGCCGGAGCCACCGATCGCGTAGGCCGCTCCGCCGAGTGCGATCATCAGGAGACCGAAAGCAGCAAGGACGAGGACGGTGCGGAAGCGATTGGCCCTGATCTGCTGCTGTAAGGTCACGGCTGGAAGCTGACCTCCGGAAGCCCGCGGTCTCCGGTCTCGGCCGCAAAGAACTCGCGCTTGAGGAAGCCGAAGGCGCCCGCAAGCAGCACCGCCGGGAACGTCTGGACCGAGTTGTTGAACCGCAGTACAGTGGCGTTGTAGTAGCGGCGCGCAGCGGCGATCTTGTCTTCAGTTGCGGAGAGCTCGTTCTGGAGCTGGAGGAAGTTCTCGCTCGCCTTCAGATCCGGGTATGCCTCGGCGACCGCGAACAGCTTCCCGAGCGCAGCCGTGAGGAGGTTGTCGGCCTCGCCGGCTGCGGCCGGTCCCTGTGCGCCGGCCATCGCGGCGCGCGCCTGCGTGACCGCCTCGAACGTGCCCCGCTCGTGCGCCGCGTACCCCTTGACCGCCTCGACGATGTTCGGGATCAGGTCATTCCGGCGCTTCAGCTGCACGTCGATGTTTGCCCACCCCGTATCGGTCTCGTTGCGCAGCCGGACCATCCGGTTGTAGAGCACGACGGCAAAGACGAGTAGGACGACGACGATCGCGACGAGCACGTAGAGCACGGTCATGCCACCACGATATCGACCCCGGGGAGCCGCCGCACGCCTCCAGGGCGCGCGGGTGCCCTGCTGTAGGTTCCATCCCGTGCCCGAGACCGATGTCTTCGTCCCGCTGTCCGATGGGGTGCGCCTCGCGGCGACGCTGTACCTGCCGGAGACGGCGGGGCCCTGGCCGGCGCTGCTCGAGGCCTACCCGTACCGGAAGGACGACCTGTCGGTGTGGGCGGAGGACTACCGCCGCCTGCGCGACGACGGCGACTACGCCGTGTGCCGCCTCGACGTGCGCGGCACCGGGTCCTCGGAGGGCGTGGCGACGGACGAGTACCCGCCGCAGGAGGCTCATGACCTGTGCGAGGTGATCGCCTGGCTCGCGGCGCAGGAGTGGTGCACCGGCTCGGTCGGGATGTACGGGACCTCGTACTCCGGGTTCAACGCGATCCAGACCGCGATGCTCCGGCCGCCCGCGCTGAAAGCGATCGTCGCGATCTACGCGACCGACGACCGCTACACGGATGACATCCACTTCGGCGGCGGGATCCGCAAGGCGATGGAGTTTGGCTACCCGCTGAACATGGTGTCGATGAACGCGCTGCCGCCGGTTCCGGCTCTCGCCGGCGACGACTGGCGCCGACTCTGGCTGGAGCGGATCGACACGCTCGAGCCGTGGTTCAGCTCGATCGAGGAGCAGAACGACGGCCCGTACTGGCGCCAGGGATCACTGCGACCCGACTACCACCTGATCGACGTCCCGACGATGGTGGTTGCGGGCTGGGCGGACACCTACCGCAATGCAATGCTGCGGCTCGTCAGGCACCTCGAGGTGCCAAAGCGCCTGCTGATGGGACCGTGGGGCCATCTATGGCCGAACGAGTCGATCCCGGGCCCCCGTTTCGACCTCCACTTCGAGCTGATCCGCTGGTTCGACCGGTGGCTTCGTGGGATCGAGAACGGGGTCGACGAGGAGCCGCCGCTTGCGTTCTTCATCCAGCGGGCGACCACGCCCGAGCCGGATCTCGACGAGGTCCGGGGCGACTGGCGCTACGAGCCCGCCTGGCCACTCGAGCGGAGCCGCGAGCTCGAGCTTCGGTTGCTGGACGCCGGGCGCCCCGGGCGCCATGCCCACGGGGCCGAGGAGGCGCTCGCCGTACGCGGGGACGTCGGCACGGCGGCGCACCTGCGCGGCGCCTACTACCCGCCGTACGGCCTGCCCCTCGACCAGCGGCCGGACGAGGTCTACTCCCTCGTCTACGACTGGCCCGTCTCGGCCGAGGTCGAGATCCTGGGCCACCCGGTGCTCGAGGTGACCCTGCGGTCGTCACAGCCGGTGGCGTTCCTGTCGCCGAAGCTCTGCGAGGTGCTGGCCGACGGCACATCGGTGCTCGTGAGTCGCGGGGTTTTCAACCTGACCCATCGCGACTCCCACACGATGCCGGAGCGGCTCGTTCCCGGTGAAACGTACGAGGTGTCCATCGAGCTCGACGCGACGGCATGGGTCTTCGAGCCCGGGAACCGGATCCGGCTTGCCATCGCGGGCGCGGACTGGCCGAACGCCTGGCCGCCGCCCGAGGCGTCGGAGCTGACGATCGTCATCGATCGCACCCGGCTCGTGCTCCCGCACGTGGTTGGCGAGCCTCCCATCGCGGAGCCTCCGCAGTTCACTCCGGTCGCGGGGAGCACCCGCGCGATGCCCGCCGTGAATCCGGCCGAAGCGAGCTGGCGGATCGAGCACGACGTCTACGAGCGCGAGAAGCGCGTCATCGTCGAGATGCGGTCGGAAACCCTCCTCGAGGACGGGTCGCGAGCCGTCATGAGCAACCGCGTCCGCGCCGGCGTCAAGCCGGCGACGCCGGGCGATGCGTGGGTGGAGTCGACGAGCGATTCCGAGGTCGAATGGCCGGAGGTGACGGCCCGCGCGATCGCGCGGCTCGTGCTCCGTAGCGACGCGACCAGCTACCACTTCGATCTCGAGCTCGAGGTCTTCGAGGACGCCCAGCTGCTCGCGAGGCGCCGCTGGGAAACCGTGACGCCGCGACTCCTGCAGTAGTCAGCTCTGGAGCAGCGCGTCGGCGATCCGTTCGCCGATGAGCACGGCCGGAAGATTCGTGTTCGCGCGCGGCACGACCGGCATCAGCGAGCAGTCCGCGACGTAGACACCGTCGAGGCCCCGCACGCGGCCCGCACCGTCGCAGACCGCGAGCGGATCTGTTGCTGCGCCCATAGCGCACGTCCCGACCGGGTGGTAGTAGTGGGAGTGATACTGACCGACCGGGCGATCGAGGCTCGGGGTGATCTCCGGCCCGATCAGCTCGCGCAGCGGCTCGGTCGCCGCAAGCATACGGGCGCGCTCGATGCCTTCGGCCAGGACGGCGAGATCGGAGCCCTCCGGGTCGGTGAGGTAGCCGTGGTCGATGGAGGGTACCGCGTCCGGGTCGGGCCCGGAGACGTGCAACGAACCACGCGATTTCGGCTCCATCGCAGACACAACGAGCAGGACACGACCGGCGAGCAGGCTATTGGGGTTCCCGGCGACCGGGAAGACGTGCAGGTCGTACGGCCCGCTCGCGCGGTTGGAACGGAACTTGCCGAGCGTCTGCTCCTCGGGCGTGAAGCGAGAAGCGGACGACTCCGCGAGGACCGCTCGCAGCCGCTCCGAGCCCGCGAACTCGAGCTCGGCAAGCGGATGGTCGTGGAGGTTGCGACCGACGCCCGGCAGGTCAACAACGGCATCTATCCCGAGAGTCCGCAGGCGTGCCGGGTCTCCGACCCCGGAGCGCTGCAGGATCGCGGGCGAGCCGTACGCCCCGGCGGCAAGCACGACGGAGGACGCGTCGATGCGCATCTCTTCACCATCGCGTCTGACCACCACTTCGACGTCACCGCCGGTGACGACGACTCGGTCACAGTGAGCGCGATCGAGGATTGTCAGGTTCTCACGAGCACGCACCCGATCGACGTAGGCGAACGCGGCGTTGACCCTCACCCCACCCTCGATATTGACCGGTTCGATACCGAAGCCGACCCCGCCATCAAGGTCGTCGAGGTCGTCCACCCGCGGAATCCGGAGCACCGACGCCGCATCAAGGCAGGCGCGATGAAACGGGCCCACCTCGTCGTCTGTGTACGTGCGCACGCGCATCCGCTCGAGCGCACGTGCGAGGGCAGGCCGCACCGACGCGGAGCTCCAGCGGTCGTCGCCGGTGAGCGCCGCCCAACGGTCGTAGTCCTCCGGACACCCGACCGCGACGACGCAGCCGTTGTGGGCGGAACACCCCCCCATCACCCGGGCACGAGGGAATGTGATCGGCTCGCGTCCTGCGATCGGCCCGCTGTCGTAGCCCCAGTCGTGGGAGGTGACGAGGGCACCACCGTCGAGGAGATCCGCCGGCCACAGGCCGGACGTCCGCGCTCCGTAGTCGGGCCCGGCCTCGACGAGAATCACCCGCGCGTCGCTCTCGGCAGCAAGACGACCGGCGACGACGCAGCCGCCGCTCCCACCACCGACGACGAGCACGTCACAAGCGAGTCGGGTGGTCACGCCTCGAAACCCGAGAGCGACCCGTACTGCTCCGGACGCCGCGTCGAGAGGAGCCCGAAGGTGAGCCAGTCGCGACGCTGATCCAGGTCGAGATCCGCGACAAGCACGGCCGGCGCGTCCCTTGGAGCCTCGACGACGATGCGGCCATAGGGGTCGGAGATGAAAGAGGAGCCGTAGAAAGTGAGTGGCCCCTCGGCACCGATCCTGTTGATCGCAACCATGAACAATGCGTTGGCGAGCCCGTTTGCAGCGATCGTCTGGCGCCAGAGCGGCTGCGTGTCGAAATCGTCGAGGTGGGGCTCCGAGCCGATCGCGGTCGGGTAGACCAGGATTTCGGCGCCGGCGAGCGAGTAGATCCGGGCCAGCTCGGGAAACCACTGATCCCAGCACGTCGGAAACCCGAATCGTGCGTCGCCGACGTCGATCACGGGGAAGCCGGTATCGCCCGGCGTGAAGTAGTGATCCTCGTGGTAGAAGGGGAAGGCCGGGATGTGCATCTTGCGCGTTCGCGCGAGAAGGCGCCCTCCCGGCTCGAGTGCTATCGCGGTGTTGAACCCCCGGCCCGCCACGTCGTACTCATACAGCGATGCGTGGATGACGGCTCCGACCTCGGCGGCCATCGCACGGGCGAACGCGGCCGTGGGGCCGGTCTCGACATCCTCGGCGGCGGCGCCCGCCGTCTCCTGATCGTCGGGGGTGATCGCGAAATAGGGAGAGAGCGTCAGCTCCTGGAGGCAGATAACGGTCGCGCCCTCGGCAGCCGCGATCCGAATTCCCGCCGCCAACGTCTCGCAATGCTCCTCGGGATCCGAGTTCCAGGCACACTGAACGGCCGCAAGGCGAAGTGCAGCGCGACCGCTCGGTTCCTCCACCCTGGCCGGTGAAGGAAGCGTCTCACCCACACGCGAGATCACCTGGAAGTCAGTCACGATGCCACTCCTCCCACCGGCACCTGCTGGATGGCGCCTTGCGGGCAACCGCTGCCGGAGGAGATGATGCAGCGCGCCTCTTCATCGAATCGGCTGGGTATCGTCGGTCTCGGTTTCAAGGATTTCGAGGTTCTCGGCCACCAGCCGTTAAGTACATCACACAGGGGGAGGCCCGCACCCGGGAGCGCTCGGTCGGTGGTCGGCCGCCCGTGCGTCGAAGGATTCGGCGGCACGTCGGGCCAGGGGTTGCGGTCGAAGAACCCGAACGGCTTCAGCGAGGACGAGACCACGTCCGCAGCCATCCCCGGTCACTCCTCTGGACACATCACGTAATGAGGTACGAAGACGTACCGGAGCGCGACATCGGCGTACACAAAAACTGGGTGTGGCCGAGATCGAAGCCGCATACCGACGCCGCGACCCGACAGCAATCGCAGCACTCGGCCACAAACACAAATCGGCAGCCGCATCGATCGGCGCCACAAGCTTCGCCACCCTCTGTCAGGAACTCGAAACCGCAGGCAACAACGGTAACTGGCCCCGTCCAAATACTCTTCACCCAGATTCTGCCACTCCTTCAGCAGATGACGCTCCAGGTATCATTCCACCTATGTTGAGCTGTCCACGCGGCCAGATATCTCGTCGAATCCGGTTTTCTGAGGCGCCGGCAAGGAGCGCGCCGTGACTCCAGCCGAGGGACTGCCAGACTCGCTCACGTCACTGCGCGTCCTGCTTGTAGACGACGACCCGTTCATGATGGACATCACCCAGGAACTGCTCCACCAACTGGGGGTCGAGAAGATAGCCCGCGCGAGTTGCGCCGCAGATGCCCTCTCGACGATCGATGCTGCCGCCGAGCCCGTGCAACTGGTGATGTGCGATCTCAGTATGCCAGGTATGGACGGCATCGAATGCATCCGCCATCTGGCAGAGATGCAGTTCAGCGGCGCGATCGCCATTCTTTCCGGCGCCGACGAGCGCCTGGTCGATACAGTCGGGGACCTCATCCTGGAGCATAATCTGCGCTTCATTGGCGCGATCAAAAAGCCGCTCGACCGGGCGACGCTGCAGACGATGCTCCTGCAGCTTGCCACTACTCCGTCCGACGGCGACGGCCTTGGCGACGGCTCCCTCGCGATGCTCTCGCCCGAGGAGATCCGATACGGCCTGGCACACGGTTGCGTGGAACCATTTTTCCAGCCGAAGGTCACAGTGGCCGACCGACGGGTGACGGGCGCGGAGTGCCTGCTGCGCTGGCGTCATCCAGAACGCGGCCTCGTTGCGCCGCAGGCCGTGATCCCGGTGGCAGAGGAGCACGGCCTGATCAACGAACTGACCCTCGTGATGTTCACCGCAGCGGTGGGCTACCTGAGCGAGTGGAGACGTCGTGCTTGCGACATGAAGATCTCGGTGAATCTCTCACGGGATGACCTGAACAGCGTCGATCTACCCGATGTGCTGGCCGACCTGACACGACAAGCCGGCATCGAGTGCAACCATGTGACGTTGGAGGTCACAGAAGGCATTCTGATGACCCACTTCGCCACCAGCCTGGAGGTGCTGACGCGCCTGCGCCTCAAGGGCTTCGACCTGTCCATCGACGATTTCGGCACCGGTTACTCGACGATGGAGACGCTCAAGCAGATCCCCTTCACCGAACTCAAGATAGATCGAAGCTTCGTCTCCGGTGCCGACGACAACCCGGTAGCCCACGCAATCCTCGAGTCAAGCGCGACACTTGGTCACACCCTCGGCATGCGCGTCGTCGCCGAAGGTGTGGAAACGCAAGGAGATTGGGACGGGGTGGCCGCAGTGGCGTGCGACGAAATCCAGGGCTTTCTGGTAGCGAGGCCCATGCTGTTCGAAGACCTCCTCGGCTGGCAAGACGACTGGGAGGAGAGTGATGCAGCCCTTCGGGTCAAGCCATGACAACGCGGTAGCTAACCTACAAAGGCACCTGCCCCCGAGGCCTGCAACCACGGGTGAAGTGGTGCGCTCGTACTTCTTCTCGGCTGAACCTTCTCTCAGGCGAATACCTTACGGGCACACCCCTCGCCTCCGTCCGCATCGGCGCGCATTCCCAGTTCAAAAGCAGCGTGACATGCTATGTAGCTCATGGGAGTCTCCATGCACCAGGAAATAAGAAACGTCACTGACGTGTAGCACTCCAATCGCTCTTATCCACCCGAAAGGTTCGCATGTACGGCATGATTAACCAGGCTGTCCAGGAGCTTATCTCGGCCAACTACGGAACTGATCAATGGGCAGCAGTCAAGACTCGGGCCAAGTGTGACATTGATTATTTCGTCAGAAATGACGCGTACCCCGACTCGCTCACGTACGCTCTTGTCGGCGCGGCGACGGAGGTTTTAGATATTTCCTCCGATGAGTTCCTGACTGCCCTCGGTGAGTTCTGGTTGCTTCATACAGCTCAAGCTGGGTATGCCGAACTCCTCAGTGCTTCTGGCCGTGATCTGGGGGAATTCTTAGCGTACCTGCCTTTTTTTCATCAGCGGCTAGCCCTTCTTTATCCAGATTTTCGTCCACCTAGGTTCAAAACATCAGATCATCTAGAGGAACAAATTACATTACATTATTACAGCGATAGAGATGGTTTATCTGCAATGGTTAAAGGTATTCTTAAAGGTTTGACGCGAATGTACAAAACGGAGGCCCTGATAGAACAATTGGCATGTAAAGATAAGGGCGATGATCACGATATTTTCTCAGTCAAATGGGGAAAAGCTATTACATTATGATAATAGAGGAGTCACTTAATACACATGGGTTGATGGATATACTTTTCCCTTTCTCTATTACGACTGATCTCAGTCTACGCGTGAAACGTGTCGGTCCTTCGCTGGGTCTTATTTTAGCTAGATGTACGGCAGGATCGCTATTAGCCGAGCATTTTAAAATACAGCATCTGGGCGCCCCACCTATTATCCCTCTAGACTATATAAGCCTACGTAGGATTCACGAGGATCTGATTATATTAGAGTCACTCGAAGAGAGTCTCTATCTGCGCTATCAGGTGATAATCGAGGAGAGTGCAGAAGAGATTTCTTTTGTCGGCTCACCCTGGATGCGACACCCTCGTGAGATCACAAATCTGGGTCTCACACTCAGCGACTTTGCAGCCCACGACCCGACGATCGACCTCGTGCAACTTGTTCAGTCTTCCACCAACTCAATCGAGGATGCAAGGGGTCTGACCGAATCGATAGCGGTTCAACGGGACAATGTCAGGGAGATGATCAAGGGCACCAGCGCTCTCGTAGCAGAGGTTGACAAGACGGGGCGACTGGTTGACTGGAACAGGGCAGCGGAATCAACCATGGGCATCGCGTCAGCGGATATCGGACTGAGGCCGTTCATCTCGTCGTTTGTGGCGGCAGGCTCCCAGGCGGCAGGCCGGCGGATGCTTTTCAGGGCGTTGGACGGGCGTGTCGGCGAGCGGGCGGAGTTATGGCTTGAGGCCCGCGGGGGGCGTAGACTTCTGGTCATGTTTAGTGCATCGGCTCAACGCGATGCCGAAAATACTGTCTCCAAAGTCACTCTCGTCGGCCAGGACATCACTGACCTCCACCACGCTCGGGTCAGCCTCGAGCAACGCGTCGCCGATCGCACATCTGAGTTGTCGGTCGCGAATGGAGAGCTCTTCAGGGCAAACAGTGTGAAGGGTCAGTTTCTGGCGAATATGAGTCATGAGATCCGGACGCCGATGAACGCGATCCTCGGGTTTGCGGGTCTGTGTTTGCAGACGGAGTTGGGTGAGAAGCAACGTGAATACGTTTCGCGAGTACAGACGTCGGCACGGGGTCTGCTCGTGATCATCGACTCCATCCTCGACTTCTCGAAGCTCGATGCCGACATGCTCGTCCTGGAGGCAGCACCGTTCGAGCTCCGGGCGACGCTTGAGGCACTCGGCTCGGTGGTAGGGCACCTGGCACGCGCAAAGGACGTGGCGTTCGGATGGACGTGTGCTGACGAGGTGCCCGCGTTTCTTGTCGGTGACTCTTTGCGTCTGGGGCAGGTGCTCCTGAACCTGGGAAGTAACGCCGTCAAGTTCACAGAAAAAGGCACTGTCAGCGTCGAGGTCGCAGTCACCCGGGCAGACACAGACACGGTCGTGCTCGACTTCCGGGTGCGTGACAGCGGCATCGGACTGACCGCCGAGGAGACCGAGCGGCTGTTTACGTCCTTCGCCCAGGCAGACCCCTCGACGACCCGTAAATACGGTGGCACGGGCCTGGGCCTTGTGATCAGCAAACAGCTCGTCGATCTGATGGGCGGACACATCCAGGTCGAGAGCAAACCCGGGCAGGGAAGCGTCTTCTCGTTCACGGCACGCTTCGGACAGACAGCCGCAGCCCCCACACGCGACCGACCCCACACAACCACCGAAGAGCTCGAAGCCGCACAAGCGCTCCTGCAGGGCGCCCACATTCTCGTCGTCGAGGACAACCTGTTCAACCAGGATCTCGCCCGTGAGCTCCTCGAACAACACGGAGCCATCGTGGCCGTCGCAAACAACGGGCGCGAGGCACTCGACCACCTCCACGCACACCCCTGCGACATCATCCTGATGGACGTCCAGATGCCCGTCATGGACGGCTACCAGGCAACCCAGCAGATCCGTGCGACACCCACCCTCACGCACCACACCGTCATCGCGCTCTCCGCAAACGCAATGGCCGACGAGCGCCAACGCTGCCTCGACGCAGGCATGGACGACACCCAGACCAAACCCATCGACCCCGACACCCTCTACCTCACACTCGCCAGATGGCTCCGCCCGAACAAGGAAACGACACCGGGCAAGGGCACCGCGACCGCCGCGCCAACAGACACACCGCCGATCGACATGACCGTGCTCGGCAAACTCCTCAAC
This sequence comes from Thermoleophilia bacterium, assembly GCA_037139935.1. Lineage (GTDB taxonomy): Bacteria > Actinomycetota > Thermoleophilia > Gaiellales > Gaiellaceae > Gaiella. Next base: position 18,135 of record JBAXFL010000002.1, read on the forward strand.
AACGACCCCGCCAAGATGCAGCAGTTCACAGATCAGTTCCTGCAAACAGCACGCGCCGCCGCCGCCGAGATCGAAGCCGCATACCGACGCCGCGACCCGACAGCAATCGCAGCACTCGGCCACAAACACAAATCGGCAGCCGCATCGATCGGCGCCACAAGCTTCGCCACCCTCTGTCAGGAACTCGAAACCGCAGGCAACGCTGGTAACTGGCCCCGCGTCCAGATACTCTTCACCCAGATTCCCCCACTCCTCGAGCAGATAACGCTCCAGGTAGAAAACGGCACTGGCTGATCAGCGTCGAGTAGGGCGACGTGTCACAGCTCACCGAGCAACTCGCGTCGCAGCCACCGAGAGCGATGACGGGGGGCGGTCGAACTCCTTGTGCAGCAACCCGGGACTACTCACCCCGGGGTCGGTAAGAGAGAGGCAGGAGAGCTCCGCGGTGTCGAGCGGCTTTCGCGTCAGGCCTCACTCGAGGTGCGGTCGCCCGCCGGCATTGCGGTGCAGAACATTGCCCGCGCTCGAAGCGTCTGATCAAGAATCCATCCAGCGAGAGCCTGCCCGCTGCCCGAGCCCACGTCTCCGCTCCCTATCAGGCCGACCTTACAAACACACGGCACCGCTAGGCTCTATCGGTGGACTTCGACACCGTCGTGATGAAGTTCGGCGGCTCGTCGGTCGCCGACCCTGCCAAGATCCAGCATGTTGCGCGACGTATCGTCGATGCAAAGCGGCGCGGCCTCCGCGTTGTCGGAACTATTTCGGCAATGGGCAAGACGACCGATGGCCTGATCGATCTCGCCCACGCGGTCTCCCCAACGCCCGATCCGCGGGAGTTCGACATGTTGCTCTCGACCGGCGAGCGCATCGCCTGCGCCCTTGTCGCGATGGCGATTCACGATCTCGGACAGGAGGCGCTGTCACTGACGGGATCGCAGGCCGGCATCATCACCGACGGCGTGCACGGAAAGGCCAAGATCCGCGAGATTCGTGGCGATCGGATCAGAGAGGCCCTCGACAACGACAGGATCGTGCTCGTCGCAGGATTCCAGGGTTTCTCGCGTGACACGATGGACGTGACCACGCTCGGGCGTGGCGGAACGGATGCGACGGCGGTCGCACTCGCCGCGGCACTCGGAGCCGCGTGCGAGATCTACTCGGACGTGCCCGGTGTGTTCACGGCTGACCCGCGCATCGTGCCAAACGCGCGGAAGCTCAGGACGGTCTCGTACGAGGAGATGCTCGAGATGTCGGCCTCCGGCGCAAAGGTGCTGATGCTTCGGTCGGTCGAACTGGCACGCAATCACGGCGTACGTATTCATGCCCGCTCCACGTTCTCGGACGAGGAGGGCACCTGGGTTCAGGAAGGAGACTCGATGGAGCAGCCAATCGTGTCGGCGGTGACCCACAGCGAGAACGACGTGGTGTTCACGCTGTCCGACATCCCCGACCGGCCCGGCGTCGCAGCACTGATCTTCGGCGTCGTCGGATCCGCGAATGTGAGTGTAGACACGATCATCCAGAACGTCGTCCACGGCAACGCTGAGATGTCGTTCTCCGTGCCGGCAGAGGATGTCCCGGCAACCCGGGGGGCCCTCGAGAGCACACGTGAGGAGCTCGGCCCCTTCACCATCGAGGAGAACCACGACCTTGGCAAGGTGTCGCTGATCGGTGCCGGCATGCGCTCGAATCCAGGGGTTGCGGCAAAGATGTTCCGTACCCTCGCAGACAACGGGATCAACCTGCAGATGATCTCCACGTCGCCGATCAAGATCTCGTGCATGATCGACCGCTTGGAGATTCCGAACGCCGTCCGCGACTTACACGCAGCCTTCGAACTGGAGAACGAACCGATCCACGAGACATAACGCGGCTGGTGCATTCGGGATGGACGCCCTCGGGAGCTCGAGCTCGGGCCCCGTGGCCCGGTCAATCGACGTCACTCCGGGAGGCAGGCTCTTGCATATCGCCGCCGAATCACGCAGGGGATGGATATCTCCAACCGAGCAAGCCAGGCGCTCATCACCGCTGCGGTTGGAGTCGTCGTCGTCGTCGTCGTACGGACAGTGCTGGTGATCACGTATGACCTCTACGAGCGACGAATCCAGCGCCGTGACCCCTCGTCTGTCGCCCGCCGCCGTACCACGTTCACGCTCGTCCGGCGCCTTCTGGTCGCCCTCATGGCCATTGGAGTGGCGTGGGCTGTCCTGTCGCTCTACGACATCACCTCGGAGATCGCCAAGGCACTACTCGCCTCGAGCGCAGTCCTCGCAGTCTTCGTCGGCCTCGCCTTCAGTACGCCACTCTCGAACCTGGGCTCCGGCCTCCTCGTGGCATTCACGCAGCCGCTGCGCCTCGGTGATCGGATCACGATCGGCAACGAGACGGGGTTTGTCGAGGATATCGCCCTCATCTACACGACGCTCGTGACCGACGACGGCCGTCGGGTGTTCATCCCAAATACGCAGTTGACGACAAGCAAGATCATCAACCGCACCATCAAGGATCCCCGGCTGCCCATCTCCGCCCACTTCCCGGTCTCGATCGAAACACCGATCGGTGAGGCCCGTCAGGCACTCCTGGCCTCGATCACCGCTCTGCCGGGGGCAGACGCATCGACCGCACGCGTGAACGTCGGCGAGATCACCGACCGCATCGTCTGGCTCGAAGCCGCTGCGTACGGCCCGATCAATGCCGATATCGTCCTGATCGAGAGCGAACTGCGCGAACTCGGGCTCGCTGCTCTCCGCGACCGCGGCTTTCTGGCCGACTAACGGAACGGGCCGCGGTCTCCCGCGGCCCGTTCACCGTTCGATCCTGCTTTTCAGTGGGTTACGCCTTCGGCGGCAGCAGCACCTTGTTGATGACGTGGATGATGCCGTTGGTGGCCATGATGTCGGTCTTCGTTACCTGGGTCGTGCGATTGAGAAAGACCTTGCCGTTCCTGACCGAGATCGTGACGACGGCGCCGTTGACCGTCTTCGCCGACTTGCCGTTCAGCGTCACGACCTTCGCAGCAGGCACCTCGCCCGAGACGACGTGGTAGAGAAGGACGCTCTTGAGGAGCATCTTGTCGTTCGCAAGCTTGTTGAGCGTCGCCTTCGGGACTTTTGCGAACGCTGCGTCGGTCGGAGCAAAGACGGTGAACTTGCCCTTACCCTGCAGTGTCTTCACGAGCCCCGCTGAGGTAAGGAGTGAGGCCAACGTCTTGAACTGTCCGGCACCAACGGCCGTCGCAACGATGTCCTTTTCGCCCATCGCCTTGCCGGCACCAGCGGTGGGAGCGATGAAAGCAGAAACGACCACTGCCGAAACTGCGAGAAGTACAAAAATCTTGCGCATGCGAAACTTCCTTCCGTGTAGGTTTTTGTCGTACTCTTGTCTACCTGCACGGATGTATACGGAAAGGAGTCGCGCGCGGATCACCCGGAGAAATAATCGGCAGAGACACCCTCCAGGGCACCCGGGCCAATGCCAAAAGCAACGCCGGGAGGCGGCTGCCGCCACCCCCCGGAGTCGAGCGGCTTCGCCGCATTTTCTCCTCACATACAGTTGCGGAGCGCCTGAGCTTCAGGCAATCCTTCGAGCTTCTTCAACGTGCTGTTCTCGATCTGGCGGATGCGCTCGCGCGTGACCCCGAACGCCTGGCCCACCTCCTCGAGCGTGCACGGCTGGGTGCCGCTGAGCCCGAACCGCAACTCGATCACCCTGCGCTCGCGGTCGGGGAGTGATGAAAGAGCCAGGTCAATATCCGATCTCCGCAGCGTGAGCGACGTCGTATCGAAGGGTGACTCGGCCAAGTCGTCCGGCACAAAGTCGCCGAGCGAGGAGTCCTGCTCTTCACCCATCGGCTTCTCGAGAGAGATCGGAGCCTGCGCCATCCGCAGAATCTCCCGCACCTCCCCGACCGGGATCTCGAGCTCGTCGGCAATCTCCTCGGAGCGCGGCTCACGGCCGAGTTGCTGCACGAGTTGTCGCTCGACGTACACGACCTTGTTGAGCTTCTCGACCATGTGTACCGGAATCCGGATCGTGCGCGACTTGTCGGCGATTGCACGGCTGACCGCCTGCCGAATCCACCAGGTTGCGTACGTCGAGAACTTGTACCCCTTACGGTGATCGAATTTCTCCACCGCCCGGATCAGGCCGAGCGATCCCTCCTGGATCAGATCCAGGAACGAGAGACCTCGCCCCAGGTAGCCCTTTGCGATCGAGACGACGAGCCTCAGGTTGGCCTCGATCATGTGCTGCTTTGCGGATGCGTCACCCCGCTCGATCCTCTTCGCGAGCGACACCTCCTGATGAGCGGTGAGCAGCGGCACCTGTCCGATCTCGCGCAGATAGAGCCTGAGCGAGTCGAGCGACGGCTCGACGCCGAGGTCGAGCTTCGGCACCATCTTCTCTTCCTCCACCAGAGCCGACTCGTGCGGCAGCCGCTTGTGCTGCTCACCCTCTACGAGCTCTATCCCGTGGTCGGTCGCATACGTCGTGAAGTCTTCCAATTGCTGCTTCGTCAGCTCGATGTCATCGAGCACGTTGACGATCTCGTCGTAGGTGAGAAACCCCTTCTCCTGCCCCTGCTCTACGAGCCTGTGCAGTTCCTCGACGTCCGGCAGAGCGATTTCAACCGAGAGCATGAACCCCTTCTTCTCGTAGATGACGAAGGCGAGCCCTATCCCTTGAAGTACCGATGACACCGCCCCTCAGGACGGCTTCCCCCTTGCAGGCGGCGAATCCTATACGTGGATCAGGCCCGCCGTACGACCAATTTCGGAACGTACCCGCAGCTCCCCAACCGTCTCGCCATGGCTGTTTTCTACCGTGACGAAGCCGAGCTCACCGCTTTCGACACCGAGTCTCTGCAGAAAGTGCGCAAGTGCCGGGCGAATTGCCCGGAATGCGCCATCCTCGACCTTCAGTGCGATCCCCAGGCCGGCGTTCGACGCCGCGCAGAAGAGACCCTCGGCGCCCCCCTTCGCGAACCACCCTTCGACCTCGCGGACGAACATGGCGTCTGCTGCCACAGGCCCGCGGAGCATGTCCGGGTGACCCTGCATCGCAGCGACGACCCGCGGGCCACCGCCGAGTGCAGGCAGTCGCGCGAAGGCGTGGGCGCAGCGATCGAGGGGCAGAGCGAAGGTCGGCACGCCGCAGCCATCGACAGCGACGCGGATCGTGGCCGCATCCACCTCGGCTGCCGCAGCCACCTCGGCGAGTACTTCCCGCTGCAGGGGGTGGGACGCCAGGCTATACCCCTTTGTCTCGTAACCGCGTTCGCGACAGAGGAGGAGGAACCCCGCGTGCTTGCCCGAGCACGCGTGCTCGAGCGAGGTCGGCTCCGGCCCTGTCTCGAGATCGCTCTCGGCCGCGTGAGCCTTCGCGAGCAACCCGCGGATGATCTCGAGCTGCTCCGGACGGGCAAGATGCGACGAGCACGCGATCGCGATCTCACGGTCGTCGAGATCGGGGCGCGCACGGACGAGCGGAAGCACCTGGATCGGCTTCGCGGCCGACCGGAGGAAGACGACTTGCCGCGGATCACCGGCCTCGGCGACGATCTCGCCGTCCGCAACAGCGACGGCATGGACCGTGTGCGCCGCCTCGACGACGCCCCCGCGCACCACCTCGACCTGGATCGGATCGGCCATTCCAGGGAAACTAGTGAAAGATGGTTGATTCCGGATTGGCGCACTCGCGGCTGGGAGGCCTGAACACATCGCATCGCGGCCGTCTCGACCGACACCAAGGCCACCAGCCTTGCCGCCGATCGAGCCGACCACGCTGCTCGGTTCAGCCCCTCCCCGACGAGCACCCCAATCCGGAACCAACCATCTGATGCCCGAGCTACCGGAAGTAGAGGCGTGGGTGCGAGAGCTCGATCCGCTCGTCGCGAGTGCACCGATCGAGCGCGCCGGCCCTGCACACATCGCGACGGTGAAGACGTTCGACCCGCCGCTGCAAGAGCTCGAGGGCCGGACGTTCGCAGGCGCGCAGCGTCGCGGCAAGAACCTCCTCTTCCCGACCGCAGACGGCGAGCTGATCCTCCGCGTCCACCTGATGAGCGCCGGCCGCCTGCGCTATCACGCTCCCGGGGCGAAGACACCGAAGACGCCGATGTTCCGACTCACGTTCGCCGACGGCGGGGAGCTCGTCCTCACCGAAGGCGGCAAGAAGAAGCGCGCGGGCGTCTGGCTCTTCACGCCGGAGGGCCTCGAGGCGGAGCTCGCGCATCTCGGGCCGGATGCGCTCGGCCTCGGCCCGGAGCGCCTCGCGGAGATCCTTGCTCGCGAGCGCCGGCAGCTGCATCCGCTGCTGCGGGATCAGCGGGCGCTCGCGGGCATCGGCCGGGCGCACGCAAACGAGATCCTCTGGGTGGCGAAGCTCTCACCGTTCAAGCTGTCGACCGATCTCTCCGCGACGGAGACGGCGCGTCTCGCGACGGCGATCGACGACGACCTCTCTCGCGCTCTCGCCCTCCGCGAAGCGGGCAAGGGCGACGCGGCCGTCTACCGGATCCACGGGCACTTCGGCGAGCCGTGCCCGCTCGGCCACGACACGCTCAGGCGCGTCGCGTTCGAGGAGCACACGATCACCTACTGCCCGACCTGCCAGACCGGCGGCAACGAGCTGAAGGACCGTCGCCTGTCCCGGCTGCTGCGCTAGTCCGCTGTCCGGGGCCGGCGGGGGCGAGCATCGCCCGCCCCCCGCCTGGCCCCGTCCAGGATCAGGCGACGACGAACGTCGAATGCATCCCCGCGGCGTAGTGGCCCGGCAGGTTGCAGACGAGCGCGTAGCGCCCCGGCGCGAGCCGCAGGGTGAGCCGCTTCGTCGCGTGGGCGGCAAGATCTCCCGTTTCGCCGGCTCGGCCCTGCTCGCTCACCTTCGCGCCGCTGACGGGCAGCGTCGTTTGCCCGGGGCGCAGCCGGATGACGACGAACTCGTGGGTCGACGTCCCGTCGTTTCGGACGACGAACGTGACGCGGCCGGTCGCGGAGCGCCGAAGCGTTGGGGAAAGGGCGAACGGCGAGGCCTTGGCGAGGTCGACGTGGATAACCCTGGACGGCGTCGCTACCGCCGGTGCGCCGGTGGCGACGCCGAAGACGAGTGCGACGGCGGAGATCGCCGTGAGGGCGATCGCCGTCGATGGACGAGAGATGCTGCGCATGTGAGACTCCAGTTCGTATGGGGTTGTCCGGTCGCCGGGCATCCTGCGCGCCGCGTCCTGAACGACGCCTGATCGGAGACAATCCGGGCAGCGTCGTCGCGTTCAGGTCATAGTCAGGAGAACGGAGCGTCTTGCCGCCTAACCTCGCAACGTGATCGATTCCCTTTCGAACGTTCCTGCCGTCGAGGCGGTTGGCCTCGTCAAGCGCTACGACGAGCTTCTCGCGGTCGACGACCTCACCCTGAGCGTCGCCCAGGGGGACGTGTACGGCATCCTCGGGCCGAACGGTGCCGGCAAGACGACCTTCCTGCGCATGCTGTTCGGGCTGATCCGCCCGGACCACGGCTCGGTGAAGCTCTTCGGACAGTCGGTCGAAGAGAACGCCGTCCGCGCGCTCGAGGGCGTCGGCGGCTTCATCGAGACGCCGCGCTTCTACACGTACATGTCAGGGCGCAGGAACCTGACGTTGCTTGCCCGGCTCGACCTCGATCGACACGCAGGAAAGCGGATCGACGAGATGCTCGAGCTCGTCGATCTCGGCGGGCGTGGCGACGACAAGGTCGGCACGTATTCCTACGGGATGCGGCAGCGTCTCGGCGTTGCGGCCTCCCTGCTTCGCGATCCCCGGCTCCTCGTCGTCGACGAGCCGACGAACGGACTCGATCCCGCCGGAATGCGTGACATGCGCGTCCTGATCAAGCGCCTCGCCGACACCGGTCTCACCGTTCTCCTCTCGAGCCATCACATGCTCGAGGTCGAGGAGATCTGCCAGCACGTGACGATCATGGGTACCGGCAAGGTCGTCTTCCACGGTTCGCTCGACGACCTGCGCGCTCTCGCGCCGGAGACCGAGTACGCCCTCTCGACACCCGATCCCGTAAGGGCCGCCGCCCTGTGCGCCGACGCGCGTGGCGTCCGCGAGGTTCGCGCGGAGGGGACGATCATCCACCTCCTTGCAGCCGAGCGGGCGATCGAGGAGCTCTCTGTCGCTCTCGGGGTGGCCGGGATCCCGATTCGTTCGCTCGCTCCCGCGCGTGCACCGCTCGAAAGCCTCTTCTTCCGGCTCACGGGCAGCGACGCCCACCTGCACTTCGCGACGACGGACGCGGCCTGATGCGCGCCGTCAGCGCCTCGTTCGCGGCCGAGCTGATGAAGCTCCGCTTCCAGCTGCGCGTCTGGGTCATTCTCCTCGTCTGCGCGATCACACCCTGGTTCTTCATGATCCTGATCAAGGGCCAGGACCGCCTGCCTACCGACTCACCGTACGGCCGCTACCTGAAGACGAGCGGCTACGCGGCCCCGCTGATGACACTCGGCTTCATGGCCCTCTGGGGCTTCCCGCTGCTGACCTCCTTCGTCTCCGGGGACCTCTTCTCGTCGGAGGATCAGCAGGGCACCATCAAGACGATCGTGACGAGGTCCGTGAGCAGGCGCGCGATCTTCTGGGGCAAGGTCGGTGTCAGCTTCGCCTGGTCGACGGTCGTGCTCGTGCTGCTCGCGGTCAGCACCACCCTCGCCGGCGTCATCGTGATCGGCTCGAACCCCCTCGTCAGCCTCGGTGGCACCGAGCTCTCCCCGGGTCGCGCGCTCGCGCTCGTCGCCGCAAGCTGGGGCATCTCCCTGATCCCGTTCCTGGGCTTTGCCTGCCTCGCGCTGATGATCTCCGTCCTCTCGCGCAACAGCGTGATCGGCGTGATGCTCCCCGTCGTGATCGGGTTCCTGATGCAGTTCTACGCCTTCCTCAACGGCAAGGACCTAATCCGCCACAGCCTCCTCACGACCCCGTTCCACGCCTGGCACGGGCTCCTCGACGACCCCATCTCCACGAGCGCACTCACCCGCGGCGTCCTCGTCTCGCTTGCCTACATCGCAGTGACGCTCGCAATCGCCTACCGGACGTTCATGCGCCGCGACATCACGGGAGGCTGAGAGAGCGATGCGACCCCGAACCCGACGACGTCTCAGGACGACGATCATCGCCCTACTCGCCGTTCTGGCGTTCGTCGCCGTGGGCCAGGTTCACACGACACCCGACGTGACGCTCGCCCGCGTCGAGCACGACATGGCCGGAACCTTCGCAAACCAGTTCCTGCTCGCGAACAGGATCGCCGGGCATCCGCTGGACGGCCCGATCGAGACAACGGCCACGTGCGACAAGGGCGGCCCCTCCGTCCCCGACCAGGGGCCTGGTCGCAACTGGATCTGCAACGTCCACTTCGTCGACCCGACGACCGGGAAGCCCACCTCGATCCGGTACGAGCTGCAGGTGCGCGGGGAGGCCTGCTACATCGCGATCAATCCGCGGCTGATCGAGAAGCCCTCGATCCGGGACGCAACCACCGGAGCAACGGTGCCCAACCCACTCGCGCAGTTCGACGGCTGCTTCGACGTCTACGACTCGCGTACCGCGACGAGTGCTGTGTCTCGCAACCGTAGACCGGAAATGATGGTTGCGAGACGCCGCACTAGCTGACGACGAAGTACACGGTGCAGGCGCCGCCGAACGTGACGCACCAAACCGCGAACGGAATCAGCGTTCTCGTCTCGAAGTACTTCATCAGGAACCTGACGGCGAGATACGCCGTCGCGCCCGAGCAGAGCGCTGCAACGAGCGCCTGCCCCCGGATGCCGTCCCCCTGGGCGCCCGCGAGCTCCGGCAGCTTGAGGATCGCGGCGGCGCCGATGATCGGCGTTGCGAGGAGAAAGGCGAACCGGGCCGCATCCTTGTGCGAGAGGCCGACAAGGAGGCCACCACCGATCGCCGCGCCGGATCGGGAGAAGCCCGGGATGAGGGCGATCGCCTGCGCTGCACCGACGCCGAACGACTGCAGGAAGCTCATCTGGCGTGCGATCCGCGTGTCGTCGTCGTCCGCAGTCTGTGGAGCCCGTCGTCGAAGCGCCTCGGCACCGAACAGCAGAAGACCGTTGCAGACGAGGAAGATCGACGCGGACAGGGCCGATGCGAAGGCTCCACGCAGCGTGTGCTCGAGAAGGAGGCCGAGCACGCCCGCCGGAATCGTCCCGACGACGAGGAGCCAGCCGAGCTTCGCGTCTGCATCGTCGGGCGCGATCCCACGATCACGGAGGCTGCGCCCGAGCCCCCTGAGAATGCGAATCCAATCCTTGAGGAAGAAGAAGAACAGGACGATCGCCGTGGCGAGGTGAGTGGCGACGAGAAAGGTAATGAAATAGTCGTCGTTCTGGTGGATGTCCCAGCCGAACAGCTGCGGCAGGATGACGCTGTGCCCGAGGCTCGAGATCGGGAACAGCTCCGTCACTCCCTGCAGCAGGCCGAGGATGATGGCCTGCGCGTACGTGATTACGGTGTCGGCGAGGATCACGTTGCGGGGGTTGCTTGCTTCTTGTCGCCCGTCTGGAACCACGCGTAGACGAGCAGCGCCACTCCGACGAAGAAGGCAGCGATGCCGTGCTTGATGTGGTGGTGGCTCGATCCGGCCTCGTGACCGGGGATGAACGACGGGAGCCCGCTTGCAGGCTCGATCCAGTAGACGACGGCGAGGACGATCAGCGCGATCCCGGTCGCGAGGGCGATCCAGGTCAGCGCGGGGTGTTTGGTGTTCATCAGGGCTCCAGACGTGATCGGGGGCATCGAGCGCGGACCGTCGAGGCCTTTGTCGCGCGCAACGCTCGGACGAGGGGCGTGCGCTACCCTACCGCGCCCCGACATCGTCAAACGGACCACGCAGGACGCCGTTCAGGTTGTGGTCAGGTTTGGCGCCTCATCTCGAGAGCGCGTTCAGGCGCCGTTCAGGACTCCGGGGCGATGGTGCGATCATGTCATCGACGAGCCAGGCCTCCCCTGCAGAGAACGCCCCCACGGACCGCCGCGCGACGGCGAGAACCATGCTCAACAAGGTCCCGGAGGTCACCCTCTACTTCTGGATCATCAAGGTGCTCTGCACCACCGTCGGCGAGACCGCAGCGGACTATCTGAACGAGACGCTCGGGCTCGGCCTCACTCGCACGACCTGGATCACGGCAGCGGTGCTCGTCGTGGCATTGATCTTCCAGTTCCGGCTTCGTCTTTACGTGCCCGGGATCTACTGGGCCGCCGTCGTCCTGATCAGCGTCGTTGGCACGCTGATCACCGACAACCTGACGGACAACTTCGGGGTCTCGCTCGTCACGACGACGATTGTCTTCAGCTTCGTGCTGGCCGGCGTCTTCGCGGGGTGGTACGCAAGCGAACGGACGCTCTCGATCCACACCATCGTGACGACGAAGCGTGAGGCGTTCTACTGGCTGACGGTCCTCTTCACCTTCGCCCTCGGTACTGCGGCAGGCGACCTCACGGCCGAGCGCCTCGCAGTCGGCTACTGGAAATCCGCCCTGCTCTTTGCCGCGCTCATCGGGGCGGTGTTCGCACTCCACCGACTCCTCGGCCTCAATGCGATCCTCGCTTTCTGGATCGCCTACATCCTGACCCGCCCGCTCGGTGCATCGATCGGCGACTACCTCTCCCAGCCGAAAGCGGACGGGGGCCTCGGGCTTGGCACGACGGTCACGAGCATCATCTTCCTCCTCACGATCCTGCTCGTGGTCGTCTACCTGACGGTGACGAAAGCAGACCGGATCGAGGGGCGCGACCTAACGGACTCGGTCGGCCGCAGCACCTCGCCAGCAGCTCCGCGCGTCCTCGTGGTGACGGACAAGGTCACCGCTACTCCCGAGCTCGTCAACGCCGTCCGCGAACGCGCGTCGACCGGAATCGCTGGGTTCTTCCTCCTCGTTGCAAGCCCGAGCCACGAGGCTTTCGACCGCGCGAGTCACGACACCCACGACGGCGAGGAGATTCTCTCGGCCACGCTTCCGCAGCTCGAGTATGCGGCCGGCAGTTCGATGGGTTGGCGTGTGGCAGCGAGCCCGAACGCCTACGACGACATCGTCGCCGAGCTCGACGCAGGAGGCTACGACGAGATCATTCTCGAGACACGCCCGAGCCACCTCGCCCACCACTTGCACGTCGATCTCGCACAGCGGGTCGCGCAGCTCGGGTACCCGCTCGTCACCGTTGCCGGCTGACGACCTCGGCGCCGTCGACCTACGAACGGGCGGGCTGAGGGAGTTCCGTCTCCGTCCAGCGCTGGGTCGTCAACCCTGCCCTGTGGAGAGCTTCGACGATGCGTGGCAACGCCATGACCGTGCGACGCCAACTGTCACGCGCGCCGTAGTGGTCAGCGTCGTGGAGCAGAATCACGTCGCGGGCTGCGACGCGCCGGGTGCTCCTGCGCGTTATCGAGGCCGCTGTCGCTCCCGCTTCCCAATCGCGCCCCCATTTCGACCAGAGCAGCGGCTCGAGACCGAGGCTCCGAACGGTACGTAGGCCGACGATGCTGAATACGCCGTGCGGTGGCCGGTAGAGCGTCGGCGAGAGACCGGTTGCGCTCTCCACGGCGTCCGCGGCACGCCGGACGTCGTCGGCGAGGAGCGCCCGCGTCCACTGGCGTCGGGTCTCGTGGCGAAAACCGTGCAGCCCGAGTTCGTGGCCGGCCGCAACGACCTCTCGGACGAGCGCGGGATGCCGCACGACCTGCTCTCCGGAGACGAAGAAGACGGCGTGTGCGCCCGCCGACGCGAGGGCTTCGAGCACCGCCGGGGTTCCCGCCACGTGCGGCCCGTCGTCGAAGGTGAGAACCACGCCCGTGCCGGTTCGGGCGCGAACGGGAATCCGGAAAGGCCCTGCCGCACCGGGAACGACAACGCATGCAGCAGGGAGCCAGTGTCCGCCCACCAGCGCGGCAACGGCCACGCCCGGGAGTACCTTGATCACGGTCAATCCGCTCGCGGTCAGGCCGCGGGCGGCGGGGATGGCACCGGTGTAACGACGCCGACCGAGCTCGCGAGGCTCGACCAGGAGCGCACGAGCTCCAGCGCTGCGGCCCGCCCCAGGCGAAGCTCCGCAGTGACGACCGCCCCCGGCGCGACAGTCTTTCCGCGCAGCGAACCGAGACGTGCGTTCGACTGAAGTGCGACGCCGCCAAGATGGCGTCCAACGAGATAGTCGGCGATCGTGAACCCGTCGGTCGGCGCGATGAAGTAGAACCGCTTTCCCACCCGATAGACGTGAACCTGCTCGATGAGCCGTCCTCGAACCGAGAGCGACGAGCGCACACCCCCGGTCGTGATCCCGGGAATCGGCTCGAGTCCTGCGGCCCGCAGCTTCGACACGTCGCTCCGGGAGAGCCGATCTCGCGGGAGCACCGAACCGTGGAGGTGGTGGCGCTGGGCGAACGGGGCGAACGCGAGCAGGGTCGCACGGTCTCCGGAGACGATGATCGGAACTCCGCCTCCTGCCGCGGGAATCGTCGTCGTCTCCCTCAGGACGAACGCCTCGGCGACGAGCGGGTAGGTGAGATCGCTCGAGAGGACGCCGAGCATCACGAGCAGGCCGGCTGTCGCGAGCGCGAGTGGACGCGCCATGCGCGCCCGCACGCGAGGGGCGACCCGCGGACGCAAGGCGAGGACGAGGTCGGCCGCAGCGTCCTCGTGGGCGAGCGAGACGCCCGGCCCGTCACGGTCGGCAAGCAGTGCGGCATCGAGCTCGGCGGGCGAGCGGGCGTCGACGAGCAGTCCCAACGAGGCCATCGCGCGTGCGAGCGTCGGGGCATGGCCGGCTGGAGCCCCGTACGCGACAATCGGACATCCTCGCGCGAGCGCCTCGAGGCACGTGACCCCACCGGTCGAATGGACGAGGACGTCGGCGGCCGCCAGAATGTCGCTCATCTGATCGGTGAAGCCGAGCACCCTCACGCGGGGATCGGCGCCGAACGCGCGCTCGCATTGCGCTCTGGTCTTCTCGTTGCGGCCGGCGAGGCAGAGCACGGAGACATCAGGAAGCTCGAGCGCGGCTCGAACAGCGCCGCTGAAGTCGCCTACGCCCCAGCCGCCGCCCGAAACGGCCACGACCCGCCCCTCGAGCGGGAGCCCGAGCGCTCGCCTTGCGGCCGCAGCAGGCTGCGGCGCGAGAAACGTGGCGCCGACGAGCGGCAAGACGACGCGGGCGCTCGACGCCCCCGCGACGCGCTCGACCGGCGGTACGAGACTCTTGTGCATGACGAGATGGAGGTCGACACCCCGATCGGCCCACATCTCGACGCCCGCAAAATCCGTGATCGTGGCACAGACGGGAACGTCGACCAGACCGCGCAACCTCAAACAGCCGAGGATCGATGTCGTCGCAGGGAATGTCGAAACGATGACGTCGGGCTCGTGTTTGCTGACGACGCGGCGAATCGCGCTGGAGCCGAGCAACGATACGAGTGTCCTCGACATCCACCGCAATAGGCGGCTGCGCTGCAATCCCGCAAAGACGATCCCGAAGAGCCAGGGCGCCCGGGCCAATTGCCACCTGTAGGCGTCGCGCAGCAGCCATCGCAGCGGCACGTTGAACGCCTCCAGCGCATCGAAAACGGTCACACAGGCGACCGGATCCCGCTTGTGAATGTCGGCTGCCAGCGTGCGCGCCGCCGCAACGTGCCCGTCTCCCACCGGCGCCGTGAGGATGAGCACGCGAACAGGATCGGCAGGAGCCATCTCACTGGATCATAGAACGCCCACCTGACTTTGGCCTGAACGGAGAAGTAGGTTCTCGTGGTCGAACGGCGAATCCCGTCGAAATGAGTACCGAACTCACGAGCGTCATCCTGCTCGGGCTCGGATGCGCCGCGAACCCGTGGGGCATCATGGTGGCCGTTCTGCTCCTCAACGCCCGTCGTGGGTTGTGGGTCGTCTGGACGTACGTCGCAGCGTGGATCATCGCGATCTCGGGGGTGATGGCGCTGTTGTTGCTCGGCTTCGGCAGCACCGACTCCTCGAGCAACTCGACGAACACGACCGTCGCGATCGCGGAGCTGATCATCGGCCTGGCACTGCTCGCGTTCGGTGCCCGCAGCCTCCTGAAGACTCGACGCGAGCGCGCGATGCCGCAGGCAGACCGCGTCGAAAAGAAGCAGCCCGGCTGGCTGCGTGCGATCGAGGAGATGTCCGTGATCGGCGCACTCCTGCTCGGCTTCTACTCCGCGACGTATCCGCTCGTCGTCGCGGCAGCGGGTGAGATTCTCCGCGCGGACGTGAGCGCGTCGGATGAGCTGGCCCTGGCGATAATCTTCGTCATTCTCGGTTCGTCCACCGTCGTCGCAGTCGCGGCGCTCGGGACGTTCGCGCCGTCGCGCTCGGAGGCATTCCTCGCCCGGATGCGGGAGTGGCTGACCGTCCACAACAGCGAGGTGCTCGCGGCGATTCTCCTTCTCTTCGGGCTCGCTCTGACCGCGCGGGGGATCCAGAGCTTGTAGGGAGGCCGTGAGGTGGCGACCATGTCCCCTCACTCGCCTGCTTTGGCCGCCGACCGCCGCCGACGCCGACGCCGTACGTGATGCCAGATGCCGAAGCCAACGGCACCGGCGGCAAGGATGGCAAGGCCGACGACGCCGAACGTGCGGAAGATGGTCGCGGCAACGTGGCCGAGGAGGTACGCCGCGAGGCCGATCGACGTTGCCCAGGCGATGCCACCAAGCGCGTTCCACAACAGGAACGTGCGCCAGGGCATGTGGTGGGCACCGGCAAGCCACGACCCCACAACGCGGAGGCCGGGCATCCAGCGTGCAAGAAAGACGGCTCTGGAGCCGTGACGTTCGAAGAACGCCTCACCGCGAACGAGGAACAGCCTGCGCTTCTCCATCCAACGACCCTCACGGGTGAGCAGGTGTCTGCCGGCCCGCCGCCCGAGGACGTAGCCGACGTTGTCGCCCACGATGGCACCAAGGGCTGCCACCGCGATCACGATCTCGATCGAGATGCCCTGATGCTGCGAGGCCAGGATCGCGCAGGCGATCAGGCTCGTCTCGCCGGGCACGGGCAGCCCCGACGACTCGCCAGCGACGATGGCGAAGAGGGCCAGGTAGACGAGCAACGGCGGCAGGCCGAGCAACCAGTCCGTGATCATGCGAGCGGGAGCCGAACGGTGAAGTGGCCACCGCCGTCGTCCTGGCGGGCGAAGATCTCGCCCCCCGCGGTTCCCGCGAGACGTCGTGCGAGGGCGAGACCGAGGCCGGAGCCTCGCGTGTCGCCGGCAGCGGAGCCGCGGATCCCCGACTCGAAGACGACATCAGCCTCGTCCGCGCGGAGGCCGGCGCCGTCGTCGCGGATATCGACCACGGCGGTGCTGCCACTGACGGCCAGGCCGATCACAACCAGCGATCGGCCGTAGCGAACGGCGTTTTCGAGGAGAGGGTGAACGATCCGTTCGATGAGGTCAGTCTCGATCGCGACCTCGACCGGATCGTTCGGAACAGACACCCGTATCTCGATCCCGGCTGCCACGGCCTCCTCGTGCACGGCCTGGACGGCCGCCTGAACGCCCATGCGCGCATCGCAGGTCGCCCGGCTCGCGCCCGCCTCCTGCCGCGCGGCCGAGACGAGCGCCTCCACCGTGCGCGTCATCTGCTCCGCGTTGCGCGAGATCGCACCAAGGCTCGCACGATATGCCTCGGTCGTCCGTTCCCTGCGAAGCGCAAGCTCGCTTTCGCCCGCGATTCTCGCCAGCGGCGTTCTCAGCTCGTGCGAAAGCTCAGCGGTGAGTCGTTGCTCGTGACGCAGGCTCGCCGCGAGCCGTTCCAGCAGGGCGTCGAGCGTCGCCGCAAGGCGCGTCAGCTCGTCGTACGGCTCGCCCTGGTCGAAGCGCCGATCGACGTCGTGCTCACTCCAGGCGGCCGCATCTTCCGTCATCCGCGACACCGGCAGCAGCGCCTTTCCCAGAATCCAGTGGGTCAGTATCGTCACGGCGGCGAGCAGGATCACGGCCAGAAGCACCGATCCGACGAACGCGATGGTCGCAGTCTCGTCGTACGGAGCGAGAGCGACGCCCGAGACCACCGTGCCGACGCGTCGGCCGCCTTCCATGACCGGGAGGGCGTAAAGACGCACGGATTCCTCGACCCGGATCGTTCGTTCGGGCCCACCCGCGAGCGACGACGCAGCCGATTCCCAGTACGCCGGGACACGCGGTCTCTCAACAGCTCTCGTGCCGGCAAACACCCAGAATGGGCTTCCGGTCGCAACACCTTCGTTCGGGCGTTCGGGAGAAACGAGCGTTCCGTCAGAGATCTCCAGGGACGAACGCTCGGCGGCCGCCTGGGCTCGCGCGAGCGAGATCGCGCTGTCGGAGAGCCGCTGACCGAGGAACAGGTTGAACGCGACAACGCCGATCGCAAGCGCGATGCTCACGACGCCGACGACGGCGAGCAGGAGTCGCGTACGGACGCCGAGACGCAGCGGGCGCCTCATCGCAGCGAGTAGCCGACGCCGTGAACCGTTGCGATCTCCGGTGCCCCGGGGAGCGGCTCGAGCTTACGCCGCAGACGGGCGATGTACACGTCGAGGGTGTTGTCGTGAACGATCGCGCCGTGGGCCCAGCCGGCCTCGACGAGCTGGCGACGGCGGACGGCGTCTCCGGGCTTCGCCGCGAGGCGTGCAAGAATCCGGAACTCAGTCGGTGTGAGATCGGTGGTCTCGCCGCCGCAGGATGCACCGTGCGTGCCCGGATCGAGCCGAAGCTCGCCGACGTGGGTCGCAAGGTCAGTGCCGCCGCGCCGGATCAGCGCGCGGAGGCGTGCCACGAGCTCCGCGAACGCGAACGGCTTCGTGAGGTAGTCGTCGCCACCCGCGGCGAACCCCGAGAGCCTGTCCGGCAGCGCGTCGTGGGCGGTAAGGAAGATGACCGGTGCAGTCTCTCCTCGCGCGCGGAGCGCCTGCACGACATCGCGCCCGTCGGCATCCGGCAGGCCGATGTCGACGATGAGGGCATCCGCACTCCGTTCCTCGAGCACCTGGAACGCCTCGGCAGCGCTCCCGGCCGTCGTCACGCGGAAGCCTTCCTCGCGAAGACCACGGGTCAGGAGCGAGCGAAGCTCGAGGTCGTCCTCGAGCACGAAAACGGAGTGTTCCATCACTGCCACCTCAGTATCGTTCAGCCACGGCGACTTGGAGGAATCGGACGGTCACTCATCTCTACTCGACGCGAAGGACGTCGATAGCTCACGAGACGCAGATCACGCAGACACGAGCCGACGCTGGGCTGGTCGGAGCGCGGCGCGGACATCAGACCAGGAGGAGACGAGCGCCACAGCGACGACGCCGACGGCAACGTCCGCGAGCGCCGTCGCTCCCTGCATCCCGACGCCGAATCCGACGATAGCGCTCGTGGCGACAGTCCCGGCGAGAGCGAGGGCCAGCGCTGCCTGCTGCGTTCCGGCGCTGCCAGGCGCGAGCGGCAGCAAGCCTGCCAGGTTCTGCGCCGCGACGACGAGAAGTATGACCCACAGGCCGCCTCCGACGTGGAATGCGATGAGGAAGAAGTACACGGCAGCGAATCTGAGCGTCCAGGCGAGGAGCTTCCAGATCATCACGCCGCGCAGCAGGGCTCGAGGCGCTCGCATGACGGACATCCCGCGTCCGATCGCCGCGGCTGCTCGCATCACTCGGCGGCGAGACGCAAGCCCGAAGATCACGACCGCGAGCGCAACCACACCGACCGCAGGGAGCATCATGGGGTGAGAATGGACCAGGGTTGCGGGCGTGCCGATGTGCCCGACCGACCGACCCGAGAGCAGCACGATCACGATCACGACGATCCCGAACACGATCTCGATCGCTGTTTCGAGCACCATCGTCCCGGCAATCGTCGCCACCGTCGACCCGGGCAGGCGCCGCCGCACGATGCCGAGGCGCAGCGCCTCTCCGACCCGAGCGGGCAGGACGGCATTTGCACCGATCGCGCCGGCAAAGGCACCAAGCGTCGTCCGGAATCGCAGGTGGCTCTCCGGGTGTGCGTGACGCACGATGCCGTGCCACGAGCGTGCTTCGACGACCACCTTGCCGAGATGAAGAGCAATCCCGATCGCAAGCGCACGGAAAGAAGCACCCGCGAGGGTATGGGTCGCGCCGAGAGCAAGGGCGAGGATCGCATGCATTCCGAACAGTGTGATCCGCCGCACCTGAAGCGTGCCTGAACGCTACTCGCCGACGGGGACAGTTCTGAGTCGTCGACGCGCGGCGGAGCCGGACTACCAGCGAAAGCGGCCTGTACGTCCCGCTGGAGTGGCCGGGCCAGACTGCGGCCGGGCCTGCGGCGGCTGCTGCCGCGTTCGCACGCGTGTCACAGTCGCGGCGTCCACCTGTTCGTTCTCCCGGGCCGGGGGCCTAACCGGCAACCCGACACCGGTGCGGTTGCCTCATCCCCGTTCAGGCGCTGTTCAGCCAGCGACAGCGATGCTCCCAGAGATGATCGACACCGCCCGCAACGCCATCGTCGACCTCGTCCACGAAGCGACCGACGACGGACAATCCCACACCGACGACGGGCCGACCGGCCGCAGCGGTGGTGTGTCCGGCAACGAGCGCCTGACCGCGACGCTCGGGCTCGTGCTGCTTCTCCTCCTCGTGATCGAGGCGGCAACGGCGATCGCGCTCGGCACGTTCCTCCCCGTCCACATCGCGCTCGGACTCGCTCTGCTGCCTCCGATCGCGCTCAAGCTCGCGACGACCGGCTGGCGGATGATCCGGTACTACGCGGGAGGCGCCGCGTACGTGAAGCGAGGCCCGCCGACGCTGATTCTCCGGATGCTGGCCCCGCTGCTCGTCCTCTCGACGCTGACGCTGTTCGGCAGCGGCGTCACGCTCGTCCTCGTGGGTTCGCGCGGCGGCTTCGTCGGCACCGTGCACGTGGTCAGCTTCGTCGTCTGGAGCGTGCTGGTCGTCGTCCACGTGCTCGCCTATGCGTTCCGCGCCTCACGCACCGGCCGGCTCGATTTCCGGCGCACGCGGAGCGCCCGACTTTCAGGAGCATGGGGACGGAGAACTCTTGTGGTCTCGGCGCTCACGGCAGGTGTCGCCGTCGCGATCGCTCTCTACCCGCACACCCACATCGGTCGGGTATCCGGAAGAGGGGACGACGCCGCACCGGCGCACGTGAGCCAGCCGATCTCCGACCCTCGCTGAGAGCCCGTCGGACGAATCGTCGGTGCTAGGTTGCCGGGATGTCCGACCGGCCGCATCTCGTCGCCGACATGCAGGCGTCTGCGCCTCCGGTCGAGCTCGCGCTCTCACGCGCCGGTGTCACCGGCGTCCAGAAGGCGATTCGAATCCGTCGCGGCGATGCCGAGACGGTGATGGCCGCCGACATCGAGTGCACCGTCGACCTCGCCCGGGGCCAGAAGGGCGTCCACATGTCCCGCTTCCCGGAGGTCTTCGACGAGGCGATCGGCGACGTCGTCCTTGGCGAGGCCAGAGTCGTGGAGGAGATCGCCGAGGTTATCGCCCGGCACATCGTCGAGCGACAGAACGCCGTTCGCGCCGAGGTGCGAATCACGGCTCGCTGGCCGATGCGGCGCGTCACGCCGGTGACCGGCCTCCCGACGCAGGAGATGGTGTCACTGATCGGGATCGCGGCAGCGACGCCGAGCACGGCGAGACGCGTCGTCGGCGTCGAGGCGACCGGAATCAACGCCTGCCCGTGTGCCCAGGGGCTCGTCGCCGGCAGGGCGGCAGAACGACTCACGGAGGCCGGCTTCGCGGCGGACGCAATCGAGCAGATCCTCCAGCTCGTCCCCATCGCGACCCACAATCAGAGGGGTCGAGGAACGCTCCTCGTCGGTACGACGAGTGAGATCGACGCCGAGACGCTCGTTGACCTCGTCGAGCGATCAATGAGCGCGCCCGTGTTCGAGCTGCTGAAGCGGCCCGACGAGCTCTATATCGTCGAGCACGCCCATCTACAGCCCCGATTCGTCGAGGACTCGGTGCGGGTCGCGCTGAAGAACCTGCTCGACGAGGTGCCCGGGCTCGCAGACGGGGACTTCGTCCTCTCACGCCAAGTGAACCTCGAGACGATTCACGCACACGATGTGCTGGCCGAGCGGTGGGGCACCGTCGGCGAGCTTCGCACGGAGATCCAGGGTGCCGACACCGGACGCCAGACGACGCTTTCCGAATGGCTTACGACGTAGTCGTCGAGTCGGTAGCGCGCGAGAAACGCGATTCGGTGCCGTGGAGCAACCGCTTGAGATTCTGTCGGTGAAGGAGGATCACCGCGAGCGCCGCCACGACAGCGAACCCCACGGTCGGCCAGGGCTCGCCGAGCAGGAAACAGAGGACGGGAAGCGCGGCCGCCGCCACGAGTGAGGCGAGCGAGGCGTACCGGAACAGGACGAAGACAACCACCCACAAGAGCAGGCAGATCCCTGCCGCGGGGGGCGCGAGAGCAAGAGCGACACCGCCACCCGTTGCGACCATCTTGCCGCCCTTCGTGAACCCGAGCCAGATCGGCCGAGCGTGCCCGAGCATCGCGGCAGAGCCGGCGAGCACGCCCACCCACTCACCACCGACCCTGAGGCCGACGTATGCAGAGACGAACCCCTTGGCGACATCGAGGAGGGCAACGGGTACTCCGAGCCAACGACCGTAGGAGCGCCAGACGTTCGAGGCCCCGATATTGCCGCTCCCCTGCTTGCGAATGTCCTCGCCGCGGAGGAGGAGAACGACGACGACTCCGAAGGGGATCGAGCCGACGAGATAGCCCCCGACGATGATCAGGGCGTCCTGGAGCACGCCCTACGCGGCCGGGATGTGGTAGGCGGCGATCCAGCCGTTGACGACGCTCCAGTCGAGATTCGCAAAGAACGCATCGATATAGGCTCCGCGGTCGGTCTGGAAGTCGAGGAAATAGGCATGCTCGTAGACGTCGAGGGCAACGAGCGGCGTCGCGTTCCAGACCGGAAAGGTGTTCTGCGCATCGCCGATGTAGTTGAAGAGGCGATGCTCGTCCCAGTCGTAGGCAGTCCACGCCCAGCCTCTCCCGGCGATCCCCGTTGCCCTCAGGTCCTCGCGCCAGGCTTCGACCGATCCAAAATCCCGCTTGATAAGACCGCTGGCCGCTCCCGTTGGATCGCCACCGCCTCCGCCGAGATGGGCAAAATAGATCTCGTGATTCTTGATTCCGCCAACCGCGAAGCCGAGATCGACCTTCAACGCGCGCAACTCGGAGTAGACCTGGTTGGCGGCAGAACGGTCAACCGACTCGAGTTTCCCGAGGATCTCGTTCCGCTTGCCGACGTACCCCTGATACAAACGGTAGTGCGCCTCGATCGAGGCACGAGAGATGCCGTCGAGTGCGAGAAGTGCCGGCTTCAGCTCACGCGGCTTGATATCGGTGTATGTGGGCATCTGATCAGAACCTCCGGCTCGGCGAACGACGTCCGCAGCATATCCTTGAACAGCAACCGAACGAAGGAGAAGGAATGGCGTACCAACTGCCCGAACTGCCCTACGCGCTCGACGCACTCGAGCCGCACATCGATGCACAGACGATGGAGATCCATCACGGCAAGCATCACGCCGCGTACGTGACAAACCTCAACGCCGCACTCGAGGGCACAGAATGGATGGACCGCCCGATCGACGCGGTGATCTCGAACCTCGAGATTCTACCGGCCGACAAGCAGGCGGCGGTGAGGAACAACGGTGGCGGCCATGCCAACCACGCGCTGTTCTGGACATCGCTCTCTCCGAGCGGCGGCGGCGAACCGACGGGCGCGCTCGGCGATGCCGTGCAGGCAGCGTTCGGAGGGTTCGACGAGCTGAAGCAGCAGATGATCGATGCCGGTATCAAGCGGTTCGGCTCCGGCTGGTCGTGGCTCGTCTGGGACGGCACCGGCCTCGCCGTGATGTCAACCCCGAACCAGGATTCACCGGTGTCGGAGGGCAAGACCCCGCTCCTCGGGATCGACGTCTGGGAGCACGCCTACTACCTGAAGTACCAGAATCGTCGTCCCGAGTACCTCGCGGCGATCTGGAACGTCATCGACTGGGGTGCAATCGACGCCCGGTTCGAGGCGGCTCGCGGGTAGCACTCGACACCCCGGCCGGGAGCGAGCGGCGTGCGTCGCTCCCGGCCGGGGTGTCGCCCGATCCCCCACCGAGGCAGCACTCAGCGCCCTCTATCCCGTCATCCGCTTCGGCAGCCGTCAGGTGATCGTGCGCACGACTGCGACGCGGCCGTTCCTTGCCCGGACGGCTCCCACCTGAGCCGAGACACGGACGGACGTGACGGCCTCCGGGCTACGCGCTATCGTCGCGAGATGCCCGGTACCTTCCCCGCCGACACCGTGCGCATGCAGTACGAAGACTTCGCGCGCCTCGTCCTCACGACCGGACGCCCCAAGCACGACCGCACCGGAACGGGAACCGTCAGCATCTTCGGGCATCAGATGCGGTTCGACCTCTCCGAGGGATTCCCGCTCGTGACGACCAAGAAGGTGCACTTCGCCTCGATCGCCTACGAGCTGCTGTGGTTCCTCCGCGGCGAGGGAAACGTTCGCTGGCTCCAGGATCACGGGGTCACGATCTGGGATGAGTGGGCTGCCGAGGACGGAGACCTCGGGCCTGTCTACGGCGTGCAGTGGCGCAGCTGGCCGACGCCAGACGGAGGCCACGTCGATCAGATTGCGGAGGCGGTTCGGCTCCTCCGTGACGACCCTGATTCGCGCCGGATCATCGTCAGTGCCTGGAACGTCGCCGACCTGCCGAGAATGGCCCTCCAGCCCTGCCACGCGCTCTTCCAGTTTCACGTCGGTGGATCGGACACGCCGGGGTCGCGCGGCAGGCTCAGCTGCCAGGTCTACCAGCGCAGCGCAGACGTCTTCCTCGGCGTCCCGTTCAACATCGCGAGCTACGCGCTCCTGACCCACATGCTCGCGCAACAGTCCGACCTCGAGGTCGGCGACCTGATCTGGACAGGCGGCGACTGCCACATCTACGACAACCACCGCGAGCAGATCGAGACACAACTCGCGCGTGATCCCTTCGCCTACCCGACCCTCAGGCTCGCCCGCCGGCCCGCGTCGATCTTCGACTACCTCTTCGAGGATTTCGAGGTGATCGACTACGAGCACCATCCGGCGATCCGCGCGCCGGTGGCGGTGTGAGGGTCACGCTCGTCGCCGCGGTCGCACGCGGCGGTGTGATCGGGACCGGCGACTCGATCCCCTGGCACATCCCCGAGGATCTCGCGTTCTTCCGCGATCTGACACTGGGGCACGCGGTGGTGATGGGTCGGCGGACGTGGGACTCGCTCCCGGAGCCATTCCGCCCACTTCCCGGACGGCGCAACGTCGTCGTGACCCGGGATCCCGACTGGGCAGCGAAGGGCGGCGAGCGCGCAGCTTCGCTTGACGACGCGTTGCGTCTTGTAGAGGACGCAACGGAGGTGTTCGTGATCGGCGGCGCGGAGATCTTTGCGGCTGCGCTACCGGTCGCCGACGTGCTCGCGCTGACGGAGATCGAGCTGGACGTGGAGGGCGAGGTGCTGTTCCCACCCTGGGACCGTGGTTTGTTCGAGGAGGTGACACGCGTACCGGTCGTCGCGGCCGACGGGACAGCGCTCTCCTTCGTCGGCTACGCCCGCCGCCAGGCGGCGTGAGAAGCACTGGAATGGTTCGGGTTGACGACCGGAGCGGCGCAGTCGGTCAGAGCGCCGGCGGACTGACCGTCCAAGCAGTCGCCGAGACGTCAACGACATCGCCTCCACCATCGACGAGCAGCTCGACGCCGCTCACGTAGGAGGCCTCGGGAGAGAGCAGGAAGGCAACGACGGAAGCGATCTCCTCCGGCAGACCGGGGCGCCGCAGCGGCACATGGGCATGGGTGAGCGCGTAGGCGCCCTCTCGGTCGGTGCCGCGCAGTTGCGCCAGCCCGTCCATCGCCGCATCACCCATCGGCGTGCGGACCCAGCCGGGGCAGACCGCGTTCGCGCGCACGCCCTTCGGCCCGTAGTCGTTTGCAATCGCCTTGCAGAGCATCGAGAGCCCCGCCTTCGAGCTGGCGTACGACGCGTCGTCGGGGCTGGCCCGCAGGGCGCTGTTCGACGAGATGCCAACGAGGGAGCCCTTCCGCTCGACGAGCAGGGGAAGACAGGCACGGGCGACAAGGAAAGCGCCGGTGAGGTTGATCCCGATCGTGCGCTCCCAGCCCTCGAGGCTGTCGTCCGCGGCTGCGGCCGAGTTCCCGACTCCCGCATTGAGGACGGCGGCGTCAAGCCCTCCGAAGCTCGCACGAGCCGCCTCGGCGAGGGCTGCGGCGTGACCCGGTTCGGTGACGTCGCCCTGAACAACGACGGCGTGCTCGAGATCGGCTGCGACCTCGTCGAGCAGTTCGCGCCGGCGACCCGAGAGGACGATGCCATAGCCGTCCGCAGCGAGCCTCCGCACACAGGCGGCGCCGATGCCGGTTCCCGCTCCCGTGACGATCGCCGCCTTCACCGGGTCGATCCTACCTCCGGAAGCGCCCGTCGGACAGGTGCGTCAGCCGCGTGCACGGCCTCCCACGTCAGGCTTGGTGCCCGGTCAGGCGGCGCGAATCGAAACGACCGTTGCGCGCCAGGCGCCACGCGGTGCGGGTACGTCAACACCGGTGCCGACGCTCGCGCCCATCAGCGCCCTGCCGAGCGGTGAGTCGGGTGAGACCTTGCCGCCGACGCTCGAGATCTCGATCTCGATCTTCTCGCCCTGCTCGTCCTCGACCTCGACGATGGAGCCGACGCCGACCGTGTCGGTCGAGGTGTGCTCGACGATGACTGCGTGCTGGAGCTTGCGGCGGAGTCTCGTGATGCGTGCCTCCAGCAGGCCCTGCTCGTTCTTGGCCGCGTGGTACTCGAAGTTCTCCGAGAGATCGCCGAACGCCCGCGCTGTAGCAATGGCATCGACTGCCGCCTTCCGCTGCGGCCCCTCCATGTCGGCGAGTTCCGCGTCGAGTGCCTCGCGCTGCGCCGCGGTCAACTGGGTTCCTTCGGATTCACTCATACCAGGCAATCTAGTCGAGAACCGGCACGGCCCGTGGAAGCGCCAACCCCGGGGAGAGACTGAAGCGTCTCCCCGGAGGGAGCCCTGACGCGGCTCCTTCCGCTTTCCGGGGCTGTCCCCTAGAAGAGCCCGACCGTTTCGCCGTGCTCGTCGATGTCGATCATGTGCGCCGCGGGCTGCGCACCGAGGCCCGGCATCT
Organism: Thermoleophilia bacterium; assembly: GCA_037139935.1. Lineage (GTDB taxonomy): Bacteria > Actinomycetota > Thermoleophilia > Gaiellales > Gaiellaceae > Gaiella. The sequence continues at coordinate 44,371 of JBAXFL010000002.1, forward strand.
GCAGCATCTCCCCGCACAGTGGCACGAGCATGCCCGCCCCCGAGTAGACGCGAATGTCGCGGATCGGGACGATGAAGCCGGTGGGCCGGTTACGTCGTGTCGGGTCGTGCGAGAGCGACAGGTGTGTCTTCGCCATGCAGATCGGCAGGTGCGCGAAACCCTGCTTCTCGTACCGCGTGATCGCCTCCTTCGCGGCCGGAGCCAGGTCGATGCCGTCCGCCCCGTAGACCGTCTTCGCGATCTTCTCGATCTTCGTCGCGATCGGCTCGTCGTCGGCGTACAGCATCTGGAAGTTCGACTCGGCATCGGCAGCAGCGGCAACGACCTCGGCAAGCTCGATCGTGCCCTCCCCGCCCTGACCGAAGCCGTTGTGGATCGCAGCGCCGAAGGCGCCGGCCTCGAGTGACCGGGCCTTGATCAACTCGAGCAACTCCGGCTCGTCGTCGGGCCGCGTGTTGATCGCAACGACCGGCTGGATCCCGAATGCACGCACGTTCTCGATGTGCTTCGAGAGGTTCGCCATGCCCGTCTCGACCTCGGCCGTCATCTGTGCCATCGCGGCCTTCTCCCGCCAGTCACCGCCACCGTGATGGCGCAACGCGCGCACCGTCGCGACGATCACGACAACGTGTGGCTTGAAGCCTCCGACCCGGCAGACGATGTCCATGAACTTTTCCATCCCGAGATCGGCGGCGAAGCCGGACTCGGTGATCACGAACTCGCCCAGCTTGAGGGCGATCCGATCAGCGATGATCGAGTTGTTGCCATGCGCGATGTTGGCGAACGGGCCCGCGTGCATGAAGCAGAGCTGACCCTCGAGCGTCTGCACGATGTTTGGCTTCAACGCGTCCTTCAACAGCACGGCCATCGCCCCCGCCGCCCTGATCTCGTCCGCCGTGACCGGGTCGCCGGCCGGCGTATAGCCAACGGTGATCGCGCCGAGCTTCTGGCGCAGATCGGCCAGGTCGGTCGCGAGCGCCACGACCGCCATCACCTCGCTCGCTGCAGTGATGTCGAAGCCGGACTCCGCAGGAATGCCGTTCTTGGCTCCGCCAAGGCCGCCGACGATGCTCCGTAGTGAACGGTCGGTGACGTCGATCGCACGCCGCCAGGTGACGGTGGCGATCTCGGGCTCATGACGGTGGAACCGGTGGGCATCCACGAGCGCCGAGAGCAGATTGTTCGCCGCCGTGATCGCGTGCATGTCGCCGGTGAAGTGCAGGTTGATGTCCTCCATCGGTACCACCTGCGCGTAGCCACCACCGGCCGCACCACCCTTGACACCGAAGACGGGGCCGAGCGAAGGCTCCCTCAGCGCCAGGATCGCGCGGCGGCCGATCTTCCCGAAGCCCTGCGTCAGTGACACGGACGTCGTCGTCTTGCCCTCGCCCGCAGGCGTCGGAGTGATCGCCGTGACGTTGATCAGCTTCGCGTCGGGCCTGCCTGCGAGGCGCTCGAGGATGGAGAGATCGACCTTCGCCTTGTAGCGGCCGTACAGCTCGAGCTCGTCGGGCTCGATACCCACCTCCGCTGCGACATCGGCGATGGGGCGCATGGCGGCTGCCTGCGCGATTTCGAGGCTGGAGAGCATCGTCTACCTTTCGAAGGGAACGTTCAGTGGCTCACAGCTGCTGCTGCGGCCTCGGAAATGAGATTGTCGTTGTAGAAGCGCTCGAGCTTGAACGGCTCGATCAATTTCGGCGTCTTGCCGGTCGCAATCAGCTCGGCAAGCGTGACGCCCGTGATCGGCGCCGCCTTGAAGCCGTAGGTGCCCCACCCGCAATCGACGAGGAAACCCTCCACCTCGGTCAGACCGATGATCGGGCTGTAGTCGGGGCTCATGTCGCACAGCCCCGTCCAGTGACGCAGGATCTTCGTCGCGTGAAGCTGCGGAAGAAGCTCGAGGACGTGCCGGCATGCGTACTCGATGAACGAGAACGTACCCTTGTTCGAGTAGGTCGGGTACGGCTCGACCTCGGCGCCGATCAGGAACTCGCCACGGTCGGTCTGCGAGCAGTAGATGTGCATCTGCGCGGAGACGAGGATCTTGTCGAGAAACGGCTTGACCGGCTCGGTCACGAACGCTTGCAGGATCGAACCGGTCAGCGGCAGCGGCACGCCCGCAAGGGCGGCGACCGGCGTTGACCAACCGGCGGTGGCACTGAGGACGATGCCGCACGAGATGTCACCCTTGTTGGTCTTGACGCCGCGTACCTTGCCGTCCTTGACGTCGAATCCCGTGACCTCGACACCCTGGTGGATCTCGGCGCCACGACGGCCCGCCTGCTTGGCGTAGCCCCAGACGACCGCATCGTGGCGGATGATCCCACCGGGCGGGTGGTAGAGCGCGCCCTGGATCGGCCAGGTGACATCCTCGCCGATGTTGATCTGGGGGCAGAGCTTCTTGACCTCGTCCCGGTCGATCACTCGACTGTCGATCCCGAGCAGCTTGTTCACCTCGGCGCGTTCGTTCTGTACCACGAGGGAGCGGTCAGAGTGGGCGAGGGTGAAGTGCCCGTGCTGCGAGAACATCATGTTGAAGTCGAGATCGACGGACAGCTTCTCGTAGAGCTTGACGCTCTCGGTGTAGAACGCGGCACCCTCCGGAGTGCGATAGTTCGAGCGGATGATCGTCGTGTTGCGCCCGGCCGCGCCCGAGCCGATATAGCTCTTCTCGAGGATCGCGACGTCGGTGATCCCGTGGTGGATCGCGAGGTAGTACGCGGTCGCGAGGCCGTGAGAGCCACCGCCGACGATGACGACGTCGTAGTGCTTCTTCAGCGGCCCTGGCCGCTTGAGGATCTCTTTGCGGAAAAAGATGTCCTTCATGACGATCCTCCGATCGCGTCCACACCGACGGCGCCGCCACCGAGCGACGTGGCACGATCCATGGCGACCTCCCAGACGTAGTGGCCGAGCTCCTGGGCGCAGATCACCCAGTAGCCGCCGTCACGCTGCAGGACGTGCCCCTGAACGTGGGCGATCTCGCCCCCCGACGGGAAGTGGTGAATGTGCGTCAGCCGGCGGAGCACGGTGTCGGCCTCGGGTCCCACGATCGCGATCACCGAGTAGGCGCCGGTGACGTCGAGCGAGAACCGTTCGCCGACCTGCTCGCGCACCGAGGCCCCGAGCGCGGGAGCGCACATGACGAGCGCACGGCGGGAGGAGATCGGATACCAGACGATGCCTGCGCCCTCGATCGCCTCACCGGCGGGCCGCAGCTCGAGCTTTGTCAGATGGGAGACGTCGGCGACGCCGACGACGCCGACGTAATCCTCCTCGCCGGGAATCGAAACGGGAACGAGCCAGCCGTCGCGCTCCTCGAAGGTCGCACCGAGATCGCGCTGCGCGCGGTCGATCGCCGAGGTAGCAACAGGGTGGAAGCCACCGACGTCTCCAGCGGCGTCAACGGAGAGAAAGGCCAGGCCGCTCACGACTTGACCTTCTCGCCTGCCGGGTCGTAGAACGGACCGAGATGAACAACCATCGGTGTCGGGCGCCCGTTGACCTGCACGTCGAAGCGACCTCCGTCAACCGCGAGCTCGAGAGGGACGATCGCAAGCCCGATGACCTTGCCGAGCTCGGCGCTCGCGCGCACGCTCGTGACGCGCCCGGAAGAGACGCCCTCGATGACGACCTGGCCACCCTCGACCGGGATCGCACCCGTGGGGCTCTCGAAGCCGACGAGCATCCATTTGAGGCCACGGTCGGCGATCTGCTGGGTCGCCCACTTGCCGATCCACTCGAAGTCCTTGTCGTTCTTCACGAGCCATGGCATTGCAGCCTCGTGCAGGTTCGACTCCGAGTCGGTGTCCTGACTGATGATCACGTGGCCCTTCTCGAGTCGCAGGATCCGCTGGGGCTCGAGGCCAAACGGCTTCGGATCGAGGTCGGCCGACGTCTCGAAGATCGTATCCCAGACGTGCTCGGCGAGCGCGCTCGGGAAGTGGAGCTCGTAACCGAGCTCGCCGACAAAGCCGATGCGAAGGGCGAGCGTCGGCACACCGGCGATGGTGACGTGCTTTGCATCGAGGTAGGCGAACCCCTCGGCCGAGAAGTCGTCCCCGGAGACGCGCTGCATCGCCTCGCGCGCGTTCGGGCCGGCAACGTTGACAGCGGCGAGCGCCCCCGTCATGTTGGCGAACTGCACGTCCATGAACCACACCGCGTTCCACCACGTGAACCACTGGTAGACGGCATCGGCTCCGGTCGAGGTTGCCGAGACGTAGAAGGTGTCATCGGCTATCCGGGCGACGACACCGTCGTCCATGATCCGGCCGGCATCGCCGGTGAGAACGCTGTAGCGGGTGCGGCCGACTTTGAGATCGGAGAAGCGGTTGGGGTAGACGCGATCGAGGAATGCACCGGCGTCGGGGCCCATGACGAGGATCTTGCCGAGCGTCGAGACGTCGATCAGGCCGAGCGCATGGTGCACGTGCTGCGCCTCCGCACCGGCATCGGGGCCGTACGAGTGGGGCCGACGCCATGCGCCTGTCCACATCATCGTCCCACCCATGTCCTTGTGGCGATGGTGCAGCGACGTACGCTTCCGGGGCTCCTGTGGCGGGCCGGCGAGCAGGCCCATCGAGATAGGGGTGTACGGCGGCCGCGAGGTCGTGGTGCCGATCGTGTTCTCGTCGATGCCGGTTGTCTTCGCGTAGACACGGATCGAGTTCGTGTGGCAGAGGCGGCCCTGGCACGGCCCCATCGTCACCGTCGTGTAGCGCTTCGACAACTCGATCGAGTCGAAGCCCTCGGCGATCGCGTACTTCAGATCCTTCGCCGTCTGGTCCTCGCAGAAGCAGACGAAACACTTGTCGCCACGGTGATCGAGGATCGGGCTCGGTACCGCCGGCTCGCCGATATCGCCGGTGACCGCACCGACGGCCTCGACGTGCTCCGGCAACTCGGTTGGCACGAAGATGCCACGGCTCTCGTCGTAGGCGACCCGGGCACCGGCCTGGGCGAGCAGCTTGTAGTTGGGCTGGGGGCTTCCCGACATGACGAGCAGGTCGGCCTTGAAATGCCTGCCGCCGATGACAACCTGGGAGACCTTGCCGCCCTTGCCCTGCGCCTCGATCGACGAAGTCTCGGTCGTCCGGAAGTCCACGATGTTTGCTATCTCCACGCCGGCAGCCTCGAGGTCGGCAGCAGCCTGAAGGCCACGATCGTCAACCGTAAGCACGACCGCGCGCTCGCCCGGCTTGATCGAGAAGCCGTTCACGAGCCGACGCACCGCATCCGGCAGCATCACTCCGACGAGATCGTTGCCCGGGAAGACGAGGGGCTGCTCGACGACGCCGCTCGCGACGATGACCCGGTGCGCACGGTACTTGATGAGGACGTTGCCGTAGGCGACCGGCACCATACCCTGCTCGAAGAGCCCGATCGCGATCGCGGGGGCAAGCAACTCCACGCCTGCCGCAACGGCGTGCCGGCGAAGCTCTGCGGCCGTGCCGATGCCTTCGCGGTCGGCCAGCAGTGCGCCTCCGACGTCGTAGCCTTCGTCTATCACGACGACCGAGTTGCCGGCCTGGGCAGCCGCTATCGCAGCCTCGAGTCCGGCGTAGCCGCCGCCGATCACCATCACGTCGGTGTGACGGTTTTCGACATCGACGCGCTCCTCGCGGGAGCCGTCTCGCTCGAGCGGGCCCAGACCCGCGGCGCCACGGAGGAACTTCTCGTAGAGCGGCCAAAGCTTGCGGGGGCGGATGAACGTCTTGTAGTAGAAGCCGGGCGGCGTAAACGGGCCGGCAAACTTGTCGGTGGCCTGCATCAGGTCGTGCTGGAGCGACCCGATGTAGTTCTGGCCCTTCACGGCGGCGCCTTCACGCAAAGGCGTCGTGCAGACCCGGACGCTCGGGATCCCGTCCACGGTCATCTGGCAGTTGGCGCAGTGACCCGAACAGCAGACGAGACCACGCGGCCGGTGATACTTGAAGCTCCGCGAGAAGACCCTCTGACCCGACGCGTACAGCGCGGAACCGATCGTGTCGCCCGCGAAGCCCTGCATCGACTTGCCGTGAAAGGTGAAAGAGACCGGCTGCGAGCGGTCGATCCGCTCGTTGACCTGCGGGGCAAGGCGGGTCATGCGGCGGACTCCGGATGCCACGTCGCCTCAACCTCGTTCGTGTAGGTGTCCCGGTCGGCGAGGAACCAGTCCTCGCATGTCCGGCAGAACCACCACTCGCGCTGCATTCCCCAGACGTTGCGCCTGAAATAGATGTACTCGTTCAACTCGCGCACGGTCGGCGTCGAGGTGGGGCGCTTCGTCGTCTCACCGGCGCAGCGAAGCTCCTGTACTTCGCGCGGGCCACAATTTGGGCAGGGAACAAGCATCGACATATCTATTGCGCCTGACGGGATAGAGTAGTATCAGTGGAAAGAGAGTAGCGCAATGCCTCGCACCGGTCAACCCTCCACCAGAGATGTCGAAGCGACGGTTCGCGCCGTCGGGATTCTCGACGCCCTCGCAGAAGGCGGGGACCTCGGCACGAGCGACGTAGCCAGGATCACGGGGATCAGCCCCAGCACGGTGTCGCGTCAGCTCGGCACGCTCACCCGGGCCGGCCTCGTCGAGCATGTCACTGCGACGGGCCGCTACCGGCTCGGGGTGCGGGTGCTGCGCTATGCGAATGCCGTTCTCGGACGGCTCAACCTCCGCGACCTCGCCCGACCCCACCTCGAGGAGCTCGTGCACGAAGTCGGCGAGACGGCGACGCTTTCGATCCCGGGAGAGGGCGACGCGATCACCGTTGACTTCGTCCCGACCGACCGGTATCTCCAGGGCGTGACGCGCCTCGGACGACCGAGCGTGGGACACGCCACCTCGGCAGGCAAGGTGATGCTCGCATTCGGCGACGTGCCGCTGCCGCGCGGGAAACTGGCGCCCTTCACCGCACACACGATCACGGATCCGGCAAAGCTCGCTGCCGCGATCGAACAGGTGCGGGCACGCGGCTTCGCCGAGGCGATCGAGGAGCGCGAGACCGGGCTCAGCGCGATCGCGACACCGGTGTGGGGCGCGGACGGCGATCTCGCTGCGATCGTGGCCCTACAGGGCCCGACGAGCCGCTTCGACGCTGAAGCAACAGCCGCTGCGGTACCCTTGCTGATCACCTGCACGCATCGCATCTCGGTCGCGCTCGGCTGGCACGGCTAGAAACGAATCCGGGCCGGACACCCCCACGCCCGGACATCGAAAGCGCTCGTCCGGCAGCGACTCAGAGAGGTAGGGCCTCGATGCAGTCGTCCCCGGTTGCCTGGTAACTCCTCCCCTAACCGAGAGTCAAGAGCCAGAACGGGTCGAGACCGACGGGGCTTGCGATGAATCCCTTGACATTGCTGCGGAACGCAAGGGCCGGCGTCGAGTGCACGTACGGGACGACCGGCAAGAACTTCATCACCGCGATGCTCGCGGCCTGGTAGAGCGCTGTCCGCCTGGTGAGGTCGGTCTCGGCATCTGCCTTCGCGAGCAGCGCAAACAACGAAGGGTTATCGAACCCGAACTGCTCCTTCTTCACGCCGAAGTGGACATTCAGGAAGTCACGAGGATCACCGTAGCTCCCTGTCCAACCCAGCAGAAAGAGCTGGGCCCCACCGCTCTGCACCGTGCCCAGATAGTCCGGGCGCCACGGCGCGCTGTGTGCGATGACCTCGAAGCCCGACTTCACGAGGCCCGCCTGAAAGATCCGAAAGTTCGCGCTCGGGTCGGGCATATACGGCCGGGAGACGTCCGTCGGGAACCAGAAGTCGATCTTGACGGGCAGGGTGAGGCCCGCCTGCCGCAAGAGCTGCTTCGCCTTTTCCGGGTTGTACGGATACGAGGGAACGCCCTTCCCGGCAGAGCCAAAGAGCTGTGGCGGCAGGAACTGGTTCGTCGTCTGGCCCCGTCCACCGTAGAGGGCGTTGACCACGGCCGACCGATCGAGCCCGTAGGCAACCGCCTGACGGACGAGCGGATTGTCCATCGGCGGCTTCGCCTGGTTGATCCCGACGTAGGCGACGTTGAACGGAGGCCTGTTGACGATCCTCAGGCTACGACTCGTCCGCACCGTGGGCACGTCCTGTGGCGCAACGTTGTCATAGCCGTTGATCTCACCGGTCTGCAGTGCCTGGAGCCGCGCCGTGTTGTCGGCGATTGCCCGGAAAACCAGCCGGTCGATCTTGCCCGCCTGCGACCAGTTCGGGCTCTTGGCGTTGCCCCAGTAGGTCGGGTTCTTCACGAGCACGAGCTTGTCCCCCACCTTCCAGGACTCGAGCATGTACGGCCCTGTCCCGATCGGGTGCTCGCTGCCGAACGTCCCGGTGGGGCGGAACGAGCCCCCCGCGGATATCGTGCCCTCGTCGGCCTTGTACTTCACGAGCGCCTCGGGGCTCGCGATCCCGAACTGGCCTCCGACGAGCGCGCCGAGAAAGCCGCCCGATCGTCGGTTGAGCAGGATGATCGCCTTGTTGGCGCCGACGGCCTTGCAACCCCTGTACAGGCTCTTGTCCGGCCCGGGGCTTCCCGCTACCGGGTAGCGGAACCCACCAAAGACCGCGCGCCAGTAGTCGCTCTGCAGCGGGCCCGGAAAGCTGTACCGGCGTGTGAAGTTGAAGCAGACGGCTCTGGCGTTGAACGGCGTGCCGTCCTGGAACTCGACCCCGCTCCGCAGATTGAACGTCCAGTTGAGGCCGTTCTTCGACGTAGACCAGCTCGTCGCGAGCTGCGGCACGATCCGGGTGGATCCAGGCTCGAGGCTGACAAGACCCTGGAAGATCAGACCAACGGGACGCCCCGACTCGCCATCCGAGATAAGCGCCCCGTCAAGGGTGACGGGATCGGCCGATGTTCCGAACACCAGGGTCGTGGTGGCCGCGTTACCGTGCAGCGCTGCACCCGCAGCCGCTGCCAGGGCCAACGACGCCACAACGGCAACCACGCCACACTGTCGTCTTGCGCTCATCTGGGCCTCCTCGATCTCTTCCGCCTGTCACGCGGAGAACGTCCCCGAATGGGAAGGCTACAGGACAACGGAAAAGATCAGGCACGACGATCCGTTCGGCGGTGGGGCTCGCTGCGAAACAGCCGGGCCTGTGAACGCTACGCCGGCACCAGGCGCTCACATCACACCCCTATCCCGCTGCTGGCAATTGCATCCCCCCACGGACGATTCTGGCTTGACACCAACCCAACGCAACGCGTACACATTGAGGTACAAAGCTTCAGAGCCCCGGTGCGAGATCTGCTCCGGTCCTGTCTGCACGAGATGAAAGAAGGAGGCGCACGTGGCAACCGACCTTGACCGCTTCGTCGCAGCAGAAGGTCGCGACGCCCTCGTTACCGAGGTTCGACGGCGTATCGACGCCGAGGGAATCACCTACATCTACTACCAGTTCATCTCGGTCACGGGCCGGATTATGGGCAAGGGCGTCCCAGCGGCGCACTGGGAGAGCATGGCCGCGAAGGGATTCCAGCTCGTCTACGGCTCGACCGCCAACCTCTTCACCGACCGCCACGGCAACTACATCGGCTACGGCCCGGAGGCGGCCGAGCTCGTCGGGATGCCCGAGCCCGAGACGTTCGAGGTGCTGCCCTGGGACAGCAAGGTCGCCCGCGTCTGGTGCACCTGCTTCCGCAACCGCGAGGAGCCCGAGAACCCTGCCGCCTTCCTCACCTCGGACTGCCGCGGCAACCTGAAGCGGATCCAGGCGCAGTTCGAGCAGGCCACCGGGCTCCACCTGCGCGCCGGCACCGAGCCGGAGATGATGTGGCTGAACCTCAAAGAGGACGGCACACCCGACATCAGCGGCGTCACGAAGCCGTACTGCTACCACATCGATCAGTTCAGCGAGCTGCAGCCGATCATCCACAAGGTGGTCGAGTACGGCCAGGCGCTCGGGCTCGACATGATCCAGGGCGACCACGAGGACGCGCCCGGCCAGATCGAGCTCAACTTCAACTTCGACCGGGCCGAGCGGACTGCAGACAACCTCTCCACCTTCCGCCAGATCTGTCGCCAGGTCGGCCGCGAGCTCGGCGCCTTCCCCTGCTTCATGCCCAAGCCGTTCATGGGTGTCTCGGCGAACGGCTGCCACCACAACATCTCGCTCTGGCGTGGTGACGTGAATGCGTTCCTGCCAGAGACCGACGACCAGCGGCTGCCGAGCCAGATCGGCCTCTGGGCGATCGGTGGCATCCTCGAGCACCTCGGCGCGCTCACCGCGATCTCGTCGCCGACGGTCAACTCCTACCGCCGCCTCTGGGACACGGGCTTCTGGGCTCCGGTGTTTGCCGACTGGGGATTCCAGAACCGTACGACCGCCCTGCGCGTATCGGCTCCGGGCCGATTCGAGTACCGCTCGGTGGACTCTGCCGTCAATCCGTACCTCTCGATGTCTGCCCTGATCATGGCGATGTGGGACGGCATCGAACGCAAGATTGATCCAGGTGAGCCCGAGGAGCGAAACATCTACGCTGCACTCGAGCAAGGCAAGCAGGTCAAGAAGATCCCGATGACCTTCGGAGACGCTCTTGACGCTCTCGAGGCAGACGACGTGATCAAGAAGTCCATGCCGGATGAGATGTACACCGTGTTCATGCATTACAAGCGCGACGAATGGGAGCGCTTCTGCGCCACCGTTACCGACTGGGACGTCAAGGAGTACCTCGACATCCTGCCCTGATCGACCGTAGGGGCGGGACCTGTCCCGCCCGGCCATGATCCATTTCGCGAAAGACTCGGAGACCAAACACTATGTGTGGCATTGCAGGAATCATCTACAAGGACGGAGAGCATCCGATCGGTCAGGAGATGACCCGGATGCTTCAGTCGATGAAGCACCGGGGCCCTGATTCGACGGGTTACGCGCTCTATGGCCAGCCGTCGGACCTCGTGATCATGCGCTACAAGCTCGCCGACGCAAACACGCCGCGCGACTTCGAGTACGAAGACCGCCTGCGGCGTCACCGGGCAGAGGTCGAACGTCGTCTCTCTGCGCTCGGTGCGCGCGTGCAGGCTCTGGAGGAAGAGACCGAGTACGCGTTCAGGGTCACACTCGAGTACGACGGCGACCTGAAGAGGCTTGCCGACTTCATCGAGGACGTCCCCGATGCCGAGGTGCTCTCGCTCGGCCGCTCGCTCGAGATCGTCAAGGACCTCGGTGACGCGGAGACCGTGGCGGGGGGCTACCACCTCAACGACTTCACCGGCACCCACGCGATCGGACACGTCCGGATGGCGACCGAGTCGGACGTGGACATCTCGGGTGCGCACCCCTACTGGGCGTATCCCTTCTCCGATGTCGCAGTCGTCCACAACGGTCAGCTGACGAACTACTTCCAGTGGAAGCGCCGCCTCGAGCGCTCGGGGCATCGCTTCCAGTCAGAGTGCGACTCCGAGATCATCGCCGTCTATCTCGCCCAGCAGATGAGCGACGGCGCCTCGCTCGAGGATGCGATGCGCCAGAGCCTCGAGGAGCTCGACGGCGTCTTCACCTACGTCTGCGTCACGAAGGATGCCCTCGGGATCGCAAAGGACGAGATGGCCGCCAAGCCGCTCGTGCTCTACGAAGCCGACGACCTCGTGGCACTTGCGTCAGAGGAGATTGCAATTCGCGCGATCATCGACCACGAGATCGTCACCTATGACCCGTACGAAGGAGAGGTGCTGGTATGGCAGCGCTAGGCGAGCACGCAATCAGCTACGACGCGCGGGGTCTCTCCGAGCCCGACGCGGCCGTGCCAAAGGTCTCGGAGATCGACGGCGTCGCGGCCGAGTTCGACGCAAAAGACCTGACGACCCGCCAGATCAACCTCGAGCTGCGCTGGCTGATCAACGAGCAGGGTGTCACCCACGTGACCGTGCGAAACCCCGGCTCCAAGCACTCGCTCGGCGTCGGGCTCCTGACGCGCTGCAAGATCACCTTCGACGGCAGCCTCGGCTACTTCGGCTGCGGCATCATCGACGGCCCGGAGGTGCACATCAAGGGTCGCGTCGGTTGGTCGGCCTGCGAGAACATGATGTCCGGCGTCGTCGTGATCGACTCGAACGCCGGCTCGCTCACCGGGGCGGCATTCCGGGGCGGCGATCTCGTGATCAAGGGCCGTGTCGGTGCGCGCACCGGCATCGATCAGAAGGGCGGCACGATCATCGTGATGGGCTCTGCCGGCTCGATGAACGGGTTCATGATGCAGCGCGGCCGCCAGATCATCTGCGGCGACGTCGGGCACGGTCTCGGCGACTCGATGTACGACGGCACGATCTATGTCGGCGGCACGGTTCGCTCGCTCGGGATCGATTGCGTGCCGGGCAAATGGACCGACGCCGACACCGAGTTCATCGAGCGGAAGTTCCGGATCTACGACCTTGGCACGCCACCCGAGCTGCAGAAGTTCGTGTGCGGCAAGAAGCTCTACAACTACGACAACCTCGAGCCCGCCGAGCGCAAGCTCGTCCTGTGAGGAGCCCAATGGCCGACGAGACAGCACCCAACAACAAGACCATCCTCGGGCAAAGCCGAATCTTCACCCCCGAGGTGATGAACGACATCCACATGAAGGCCGAGCTGGGCCGCTATCGCATGCGCGGCTTCTCGATGTTCAAGCCGATCCCGCACTGGGACGAGCTGATGTTCATGCCGGGCACGCTCACCCGCTTCGTGATCGAGGGCTACCGTGAGAAGTGCGTCACGAAGACCGTGCTCGGGGCCCGCTTCGCGAAGAAGCCGATCGAGCTCGACATCCCCGTCTACATCACGGGAATGAGCTTCGGCGCACTCTCGCTCGAGGCCAAGATGGCGCTCGCCAAGGGCGCCTCGATGGCCGGCACCGCGACGTGCTCGGGCGAGGGAGGGATGATCCCGCCGGAGCGCGACTATTCGACGAAGTGGTACTACCAGTGCATCCAGAGCCGGTACGGGTTCAACCCACACCACCTGATGCTCGCCGACGCTGTCGAGTTCTTCATCGGCCAGGGCGCCAAGGTGGGCCTCGGAGGCCATCTGATGGGGCAAAAGGTGACCGAGCAGGTCGCCGAGATGCGCTCCCTCCCCGCCGGCATCGACCAGCGCTCGCCGGCCCGGCACCCGGACTGGCTGGGCCCGGATGACCTCTCGCTGAAGATCCAGGAGATCCGCGAGGCCACCGACTACCAGATCCCGATCCAGCTGAAGCTCGGTGCCTCCCGCGTCTACGACGATGTCCGCATGGCAGCAAAATGTGGCCCCGACATCATCTATCTGGACGGTGCCGAGGGTGGCACGGGAGCCGGCCCGCATATCGCAACCGAGGAGACGGGCATCCCGCTGATGGCGGCGATCCCCGAAGCGCGCAGAGCGCTCGAGGACGTCGGCCTCGCCGACGAGATAGATCTGGTCGTGGCGGGCGGAATTCGTAACGGCGGCGACATCGCCAAGGCGATCGCTCTCGGTGCGAAGGCCGTCGCGATCGGCTACTCGGCACTGATGGCCCTCAACTGCAACAAGGAGATTCCGGGGGTCACGGACTACGAGGGAACGATTGGCGTTCCGGCCGGCAAGTGCTATCACTGCCATACGGGCCGCTGCCCGGTGGGCGTGGCGACGCAGGATCCCGAGCTGCGCAAGCGTCTCGTCGTCGAGGAGGCCGCCGAGCGGGTCTACAACTTCCTCCATACCCTCACGCTCGAGGTGCAGATGCTTGCACGGGCGTGCGGTAAGACGAACATCCATTCGCTCGAGCCGGAAGATCTCTGCGCTCTCACGGTCGAGGCCGCGGCGATGGCGAAGGTACCGCTCGCGGGCACGGGTTGGATTCCCGGCGTCAGCGAGGAGCGCACGCTCGCGAAGATCGAGCGAATGCTGGAACGGCATCTCGAAAACCCGATCGACTACCTGCCGAGCCCTGCGGAGGTGATGTCCGGTGAGTGATCTCGCGTACACCGAGCCAGAGAAGATCCAGTCGATCGACGCCGAGTTCCTGGCAGGGCACAGGTTCCCCTATCAGGAGGACATCTCGCTCGTCGAGGGCGTCGATCTCGACGCGTCAACGCCCGGGGACGACATCAACTGGCTCGAGGACATCGAGCTTCTGCAGGAAAACGGTACCCCCGCGGTGTTCGACCGCTACTCGAACTCGTTCATCAGAATCTATTTTCCGATCCCCACAGGACGGGAGAACGAGATTGCACGCAAGGTACTGATGACGCACCTCCAGACCGGCAATTCGTACGGGACGCAACTGAAGGAGAAGCACTGCAAGTTCCCGCAGCCAGAGCTCGGCCCATGGGTGGCGAACTCGCGAATCGTGGGCACCGACTGGACGCCCCCCGTCCTCGAAGGATGGGAGCCGCCGACGCACTAGGGCCAAGGACACCCTTCCTCATCTGGATCTTCCGTTGTGCGCGGGCCTGCACGGCGGGAGATCCAGACCTGAACGGTGCTCACCGCTGTGTCCGATACCCGGACGACACGCCCAAACCGGACGACAGCGCTCTTTCATCGCGGTGCCACGAGCGGGCCGCGTGATACGTCGGCGCCAGGTCGCCTGGAAGCAGCCCTTGTGCGAGAATCGCGATGATGCTCATGGACTCCTTCGCCCCCGGCCAGCTCGAGGCCTTCGACCGCGACGGCTTCCTGATCGTCGAGGAAGGCCTCGTCTCCGAACGAGCCCTCGAGCTACTGCGCTCCCGCTATGCCGGGCTCTTCGACGGCGACTACGAGACAGGGATCAAGCCTGACGAGGTGAACTGGGTGCCCGGGCGCGACCCCGAGGATCGGACCCGGCAGATCTGCAACGGCTGGCGCGCCGACTCGGTGATCGCTGCACAGGTGCTGAGCGAGCGCACCGGCCGTCTCGGAGCACAGCTCGGAGGCTACCGCGGAACCCGGATCCTGCAGGACAACGTGTTGTGGAAGCCGCCCGGGACAAAGGCGATCGGCTTCCACCAGGACTCCTCGTACGCCGACTACCTCGTGCCCGCTGAGATGCTGACCTGCTGGATCTCCCTCCACGAGACGACCGCGAACGCCGGCCCACTCGAGTTCGTCCGCGGCTCGCATAGGTGGCCCCGGTCGCCGCCGGAGCGGTCGGACTTCCACGCACCCGAGGACTGGCTCGCCCCTGCGCGTAACGCAACCCCGGCCGATGCCCGGTTCGAGGTCGTGCCCGTCGTCGTCAAGGCGGGTGGCGGCTCCTTCCACCACGGCCTCACCTGGCACGGATCATCCCCGAACACGAGCGCCTCCGTGGCGCGGATGGCACTCGTGACACACATGCTGCCGGTCGAGGTGCGCTTCCACGAGACAAACGTCGATCTGATCTACTCGCGCTACAAGCGCTCCGGCGACCTCTCGCTCGACGAGTCGTTCTTCCCCGTTCTGTGGGACGAGACGGGCTACAGGACACCGTGGCTCGCCGGACTACCGGACATCGACTAGAGGGCCTTCGCGATGGGAGTGCTCTTCGGGCTCGGTGCTGCCGTCACCTGGGGCTCCGCGGACTATGTCGCCGCGAGCGTCGGCCGCCGCATCGGCTCGCACCGCGTGGTACTCGGCTTCCACGTCGTCGCGACGGCGCTCCTTGCGCTTCTCGTGCTCGGGTCCGGATCGCTGAACGGTGTCACCGGGGCCGACGTGGCGTTCTTCGTGCTCGTGGGAGCGGTCGGGTGGCTGGGCTACGCGTGCTTCTACCGGGCGCTCGCAATCGGGCCGATCTCCGTCCTCAGCCCGATCGTGTCGGGCTACGCGATGGTCACACTGCTCCTCGCGATCATCCTGCTCGACGAGCGGCTCGGCCTGGCAGCCGGCTGCGCCGTGGTGGTCTCCCTGGTCGGCATCGTGCTCGCCTCGTCGGGGCTGCGCCATATCTGGAAAGCATGGCGCGGGACAGGCTCCGGCCTGCAGTCGGAACCGCTGCAACGACTCAACGCCCACGGACTGCTCTTCGCACTCGCTGCACTCTTCCTGATCGGCGCGTTCGTCCTCGGCGTCTCGGTCAAGGCAGATGACCTTGGCTGGCTCGTGCCCATCTTTCTCGCCCGGCTCTTCTCCACGATCTTCATCGCGGCCTCCCTGATCAGGGGCGGAGGCTGGCGTTTTACCGATCGCTCGCCGCGCGTCGTCTGGGCCATCGTGGCGCTCGCGGTACTCGACACGGCCGGGTATGTCTCCTTCAACCTCGGCACCGAAAGGTCCGACACTGCAATCGTCGCCGCCGCCTCGGCCCCCTACGCGGTGATCCCGGTGATCGCGGGCGTGCTGTTCTTCCACGAACGCCCGACGCCCACCGAATGGGTGGGCGTCGGGTTCGTGGTAGCGGGACTCGTGCTACTCGGCCTCGCCGTCGGGTAGGGCCGGGGCGCCGTCCTACGCGCGCGGACGCTTCTTCTCGGGGTCGTAGACCGGCAATGTCGCGACCGTCGCGGCGGCCGTCCCTTCGCCCACAGCGACCTCGACGCGCTCACCGACCGCTGCGCTCCCGGTCTCGATCACGGCCAGGCCGATGACCTTGCCGAGCGTCGGGCTCTCGCACGGGCTCGTCAGGGTGCCGACCGGCATTCCATCCTTTGTCACCGCTGCCCCGTACTCCGGCACCTCGTCGCCGTCGAGCACGAGCGTAACGAACCGGTTCGCCGGATTGGTGGACTCGGCCTCGAGCACCGCCTTACCGCAGAAGTCGGGGCCATCGAAGCGGATCATCTTGTCGAGCGACATGTCGTAAGGGCTCGTCTCACCCGGGAAGTAGTCGTACCCGATGAAGATCAACCCCGACTCGATCCTGATCGTCTCGACTGCCGCGAGCCCGTAGGGACGTGCGCCGGCTCCGACGACGGCCGCCCAGAGCTCCTCGGCACCGTCCGGCGAGCAGAAGATCTCGAAACCTAGCTCACCGGAATAGCCGGTACGCGAGATCCGGCACGGAACGCCACCGACCTCTACCTTCTCGGACCAGAAGCGGAAGTAGCGAAGCGACGAGACGTCGGCCGCACAGATCGACTGCAGCAGCTCGAGTGCGCGAGGGCCGTTGATGCCCACCTGCGGCGTCTTGGCCGTTTGCGGCGTTATCTCGACATCGAGGTCGTGAACGACACTCCTGAAGTGGTCGAGATCGCTGTCGAGCGCCGTCACGACGATGGCGAAGGTGTCGGTGACCTTGAATACCGTCCCGTCACCGACCATCTTCCCGTTCTCGTCGCAGAAGGGCGCATAGCGCACCTGGCCGGTCACGAGACCGAGCATGTCGTTCGTGAAGATGCGGTCGGCGGCTGCAAACGCGTCGGCCCCGTCGAATCCCCACTTCCGTAGCGGCGATGCGTCCCAGACACCTACGTCGTCGCGCACCGCGTGATGTTCGGCCACGGCATCGCCGAACGTGCTCGGCCACATCCAGCCCTCCCAGTCCATGAACTCGCAGCCGAGCGCACGCTGGGGGCCGTCGAATGCCGTACGAATGATGTCTGTCGAACCCATCGATCCTCCTTTTGACGTCACCTTCACAACGGATACCTATCCTGCACCTGCAAATCCGGCCTACTCACGGTCTCGCACCCCTGACGCTCAGGCGCGGATCAGCAAGCCGCCGTTCTCTGTCGCGCCCTCGAGAAATACGAGCCAGTCAACCCACAGCTGACCGTCGGCAAGCCCGAGGGGCGTCTCGCGGGCCGCGGCGATCGTCGCTTCCACCTCGTCGGCTCCTACGACGGCATCCACTCCGGGCCCGGGCAACCGGTCGCCCGGCCAGGGCATGCCCTGCAGGGCCATCTCACCGGCGAGCGCCTCCATGTCAGCAGCGCTCAGCCAGACATGCCCGCTGACACCGTCGTTCCGTCGCCAGTAGATGCGATAGCTCACGGTGCGGTGGCAGGCCCCGGCCTGTCGGCGACGTTGAGCTCGCCACTCACCCGAGCTCCTTGGCCTTCCGGCGCTCCTTCTCGTAGACCGGATGCTCGACGACCTCGCCGGGCACGTCCTTCCCGCCGACACGCGCTATTACCTTCGTCCCGGGCACCTTCGATGCGAGTGGGATCTTGGCAAGGCCGAGCGTCTGGCCGTCGAGGAACGGCGACTCGACGGCCTGGGTGACGAGGCCGATCTCGATCCCGTCAACGAACAGGAGTGCTCCACTCGCGTCGGCGCCGCCGGAGTCGAGCACGACGCTTCCGAGGCGAAGTGTCGTAGCCTCGCGATCACGCACAATCCCCTCGCGCCCCTGAAACGGGCCCTTCTCGAGGTCTACAGACCAGCCGAGCGCGCACTCGTACGGCGACACCGTCGGGTCGTACTCGACCCCACCGATGATGAAACCTCCCTCGATCCGGAAGAGGTCGAGCGCGTCCATCCCGATCACCTTCATTCCCTGCGGTGCGAGGTCACAGACGAGAACGTCCCACAGTGCGAGCGCGTGGTCACGGTCAGTCCAGAGCTCGTAGCCGAGCTCTGCCGTGTAGCCGAGTCGCGTCATGAACACGGGGATACCGGCGATCTCGACGTCCTCACGGAAGGTGTAGTACGGGAACGCCTCGTTCGAGAGATCCGCGTCCGTCAACGACTGCAGCATGGCCCGGCTCAGCGGCCCCTGAAGGCAGAGGTGGGGCGTTGCGTCGGTGATCTCCGTCACGGTAATACCCTCTGGCGCGAGCTCACAGAAGAGGTGATAGTCACGGTCGTTCGCGCCGCAGAAGCGGATATCGTCGGCGGAGCGCACCATCACGGTGCAGTCGTCGATCATCTTGCCGTTCTCGTCGCACAGTGCCCCGTAGCCGATCTGGCCGGACCCGAGCTTCGACACATCGCGGGTGACGACCCCGTTGACGAAGGCAAGCGCGCCGGGCCCCGCTATGTCAACCTTGCGCAGCATCGTGAAGTCCATCAGTGCCGCCGTCTCGCGGCAGGCGCGGTACTCCTCGAGCGTGTTCGAGACGACCGCGGGCGCCCAGTAACCGAACAGGTCCATCCACTGATCGGTCATCGCCTGCAGGCGGGGGTAGAACGCTGTCTCCCTGCTCACTCTGACACCTCTCCTCGTCGCGGTCAGGCCTAGAGTACAAAGCAACCGAGAGTCCCGGCGGCGGGTACTGTTCCGGCATGGCCGGCCCCTGGCACACGCACGTCAATGCGGAGGGCTGGGAGCCGATGGAGCTCGCCGGTGAGACCGTCGGGGAGGTGCACTCCCTCCGCTCCGACCAGGGGGAGCGGCCCTATGACACCGGGCTCTGGCGCGTGCTCGGAGACCTGCCGGCACCGTTCGCCTACGACTTCGGGCAGAACGAGACGATCCATGTGCTCGAGGGCTGCGTCGTGATCGAGGTGGACGGTGGGCCGGTTCTCGAGCTCTCCGAGGGAGACATCGCATCGTTTGCGGCCGGCTCACGAGCCGTCTGGCAGATCGCCCGGACACCGTTCAAGGAGCTCTTCGTCCTCGGCTGATCAGTCGGTCTCGGTGTCGGTGTCGGGGCCCGGTGCGCCCACACCCACGAGGTCGAGGTCGAGGTCGAGCGACTCGAGCACGAGCTCGGTGAGCTCGCGCACCTCGATCTCGCCCTCGTGTCCCGACGTCTTGACCGCGTCCTCGTACATCGTCACGTCCTTCGGGCAGCAGACGACGAACGTCGAGACCCGGTCGAGCGCCGTTGCCTCGTGCATCCGCGATTCGGAGGGCCGTGGTGCGTCGGGCGCCTTCAGCTCTGACATCCAGATCCTGCCGCCACCGGCACCGCAGCAGAACGAGTTGTCGCGGACACGCTGCATCTCGACGAGCTCGCAGCCCGTCGCCGCAATGAGCGCCCGCGGCTCGTCGTAGACGCCGTTGTAGCGGCCGAGGGTGCAGGGGTCGTGATAGGTGACCCGCCGGCCGAGGCTCTTCCCCGGTGTCAACGCGCCGGACGAGAAAAGCTCGAGCAGGAACTGTGAATGATGGATCACGTCCCAGCTGCCGCCGAGTGCCGGATACTCGTTCTTCAGGGTGTTGAACGAGTGCGGGTCGGAGGTGAGGATGCGGGCGAAATCGCAGGCCGAGATCGCCTCGATGTTGCTCTCGGCGAGGTCGGTGAAGAGCCCCTCCTCACCTGCCCGGCGCACGTCGTTGCCGGCGTTGCGCTCGCTCTCGTAGAGGATCCCGAAATCGACTCCGGCGTGATGCAGAATGCGAGCGAGCGCCTGGGTGACGCGGATGTTGCGCGGGTCGAGCGACGCGAAGTCGCCGACGAACCAGAGAATCTCCACCGGCTCCTTGCGCGCGTCCTTGACCTCGAACTCGAGCTCCTTGGCCCAGCGGCCGCGCTTGCGCTTCGGCTCGCCGAACGAGTTACCCGACTCGTAGATCGTCTCGAACGTCGTCTGCAACTGCGCATCTATCTCGCCTCTGTCCACGAGGCGGCGGCGAAGGTTGTTGATGATCGGAACATGCTCGATCCCGACCGGGCAGATCTCGACGCACGCCATGCATTGCATGCACGACCACACCGTCTCCGAGAGGATCGGGTTGCCGAGCAAGTTCTCGTCTGAATGGAAAAGTGGCGGCACCGTCAGCCAGCTGCGGATCCCAAGCGTTCCCTCCGCCTGTTCTCGAAGATCGAGGACGAGGTCGCGCGGCGACAGGGGATACCCGGAGGCGGCTGCAGGGCAGGCCTCGTGGCACTTGCCGCACTTCGTGCATGCGTCGAGTTGCAGGAGGTGCGCCGGTGTCAGATCGGTGACGACGCCGTAGCCGACCTCCTCCGGCTTCGCATTCGGCGGCAGGGCCACGAGCTCCTTGCCTGCCCGGTCGTTGCGAGTGGCGACGCTCGCGGGGGCGGTCATCATGTGCACCGCCTTGGTGAACGGGATCGCCGCGACGAACATCAGCGCGGCAATGCCATGAACCCACCAGGCTCGGAAATGCGCGGCTGCTGCGGTCTCGCCGTCGATCCCGACCGCCATCAGCCCCTGAGCGGCGGCCCAGCCAACGGGCGACCACTTCTCGAACGACGGGTCGGTCTCGGCGATCCGCAGGGCCTCGAGGAAGAAACCCGTCACGCCGAGGAACAGCAGCGAGCCGACGAAGATCCAGTCTCCGGCCCTGTAATGCCAGCGGGCATACCGGCTCGTGACACCGTCAACACGCGTGTAGTCCAGGCGCTTCGGCTTCCGCTTGCGTTTCACGACCATCACGAGCAGGCCGACGATCAGGAGGGCCCCGAAGACGTCGAGGAACAACGAGTAGCCGAGATAGAACGCCCCGTGCCAGAAGTCCCACCCGAGCACCGGTTTGGCAAAGTCGTCCTGAAACGCGAGGATCCCCGTGCCGATGAAGAGCACGACGAAGCCGTAGAAGATCATGGCGTGAGCGATCCCGGCTGCCCCGTCACGCCGCTTGATCCACGTGTGCGCGAACACGATGCGCGTGGTGCGAACCACCCGATGGACGAGCCGGTCTCCCGGCATGCTTCCCCGCCCGCTGCGGTACTTGATCACGAGCCGCAGCACGCCCCAGGCGAAGATCGACGTCGAGACGACGATCAACGCGTACCAGAGCCCTATCTGCCAGTCGGAAAGACCCGCAAAGGTCTCGCGCGTCTCCATCGGCTAGTAGAGCTTCTCGAGCTCTTCCGCCACGTCGAACAGGTCGGCCTTGGCACCGTACTGCGCGACATTGAAGATTGCGGCCTCGGGGTCGGTGTTGACCGCGATGATCGTGCCCGCCGTCTTCATTCCTGCGAGATGCTGGACGGCCCCGGAGATGCCGAACGCAAGATAGACCGTCGGCTTGACGGTCTTGCCCGACTGCCCGACCTGCCGTGAAGCAGGCATCCAGCCGGCATCGACGAGAGGACGCGAGACCGAGAGCGTCGCGCCCATCTTCTCGGCGAGCTCCTTGAACATCTCGACGTTCTCCTTCTCGCCTATCCCACGGCCGATCGAGAGCAGGAAGTCCGCCTGCGCGATGTCAACGTCGGAGGACGCAGTCGCCTCGACGAGCTCGCGGTGTCGTGCGCGCGACGACGCAGCAGCCACGTCGAGCGTTGCCACCGAAGCGCTGCCCACGCCTTCCGCAGGAGCCCACACGGTTGGCCGCAGCAGCAACATCACGCTGTCGGTGTCCGGGAACTCGACCTCGGCGCTCACCTTGGAGCCGTAGAACGACCGTGTCGCGATCACGGCGTCGCCTTCGAGCGCGACACCGTGGACATCGCTCGCAAATCCGAGGCCGAGCTTCACGGCAACCGCCGGGCCGTAGCCCATGCTGTTGACGGTGAAGCCGAGCAGGGTCACGCGAGGCTTGCGGTCGGCGATCAGCGCCTCGACCGCGGTCTGGTAGGCGTCGTTCTCGAACTCACTCGCGCCGATCTGCACGGTCACGATCTCTGCGACGCCGTCGATGTTGACCGCGTCTACGAGCGCTGCGGGATCCTGACCGATCACCGCGACAGTCACGGGCCCGAGCTCGCGCCCGGCCGAGATCAGCTCACGGGTGACGTCGCGCACCTGTCCTTTGAGGTGCTCTGCGACAACGAGGACGCTCATGCGAGCCGCTCCTTCACGATCGAGGCGATCCGCGCCGCGATCTCCGCCGGACTGCCACCGATCATCTCTGCTCCGTCGCCTCGTTCGGGGACGAACATCCTGCGGACTCGATAGGCAGGTGTGCCGCCACCCGCTGCGCTACGCACGTCGATCTCGACCTGCTCCGCCTGCTTGATCGCGCGGAGGTTCGCGTACCGGGGCTCATTGATCCCCGTCTGGATCGTGAGCACGGCGGGAGTGTCCACCTCGACTCGATCGACGAGCCCTCCCTCGAGCTCCCGGTCTACGACGGCGGTTCGTGCGTCGGCGTCGTAGGTGACCTTCGTGACGACTGCCGCCCGCGGCAGGTCCAGCAACTCTGCGAGCGCCGTACCGGTTGCCGCCTGCACAGCGTCACTGGACTGCACGCCGCAGAGCACGAGATCGGCACCCTCGGCACGCACGACATCCGCGAGGGCCCGGGCGACCGAGAACGGGTCACGGCCCGCTCCTTCGACCCGGATCGCGCGGTCGGCGCCCATCGCGAGACAACGCCGCAGCGCCGACTCGGACTGCTTCGACCCGCACGTCACGAGGACGACCTCGCCACCGAGGCGCTCCCGCAACTGGAGCGCCTCCTCGGTGGCGAAGCTGTCCCATTCGTTCAACGCAGGGTCGAGATAGTCCGGGTCCACGTCGAGCCCATCTGCCGTGAACTCGACCTCGTCCCCGAGCTGTAACACCTGCTTGATACACACGACGGTTTTCATTACGACAGTGACGCCTCTGCGTAGAGCGCCGCGTACTCGGCCTTCTCCGACGCCACCGACGCATCGTCCACCATGCGCCGCTCGCGCTTGAACGGAAGCGGCAGCGACGGGTCGTCCGAGTCGATCTCACGCGCGAGGCGATGACCCGAGAAGACCGCATCGGCCGTCAGCCGCGGCGCCTCGCAGTCGCCGATCCGGTAGAGCGCGTCCACCCCTTCGACCTTGAGCTGCTCGAGGCCGATGTCGTCCTTGAGCGAACGGAACAGCGCTTCGTTCGATCGCCGCTGCGAGATGAGCACGACTCCGTCGGCCTCGAACGTGTGCTCGTGTCCGTCCTCGTCATAGACGTGACTCGCGATGACGCCGCCCTCCTCGATCCGGGTCGGGAGGTGGTACGTGACGATCTCGACGCCCAGCTTGTGCAGCCTGCGATGCTGGTTTGGTGCTTCGAGCGTGAAGTGCATGTACGGCCCGACGGTGCCCATCGGCGTCATCAGGGTGACCTTCTTGCCCTCCATCGCAAGCTTCTCTGCGATCGAGACACCCATGAAGTACCCGTCGTTCTCGAATACGACGATCCGTTCGCCGTCGAGTTGCTTTCCCTCGCCCATCAGCTGATCAGGCGTCGCCTGCCACGAGAGGCTCGCGTCGGCACCGGGGATGGGAGCGTGCGAGGCACCGTTGAGGCCGTCGGTCGCCCAGTAGGAGCCGGTTGCCACGATGACGATCTCGGCGCCGTACTCGGCCACGTCCTTGGCGGACAGCTTCATGTTGGGGATGAACTCGACATTCTTGAGCTTGTCGATCTGGATCTTGCGATAGTTGATGATCCGCCCCCACTCGCCGAGCCCCGGCAGCTGCGGGATCCAGCGGATCGTGCCGCCCATGTCGTCCTGGGCCTCGACGAGATGCACGCGACGCATCCCGCGCTTGCCGAGGATCATCGCGCACTCCATCCCGGCCGGACCGGCGCCGACGACGAGCACGTCGTTATCGGCGTTCTTGGCCTTCGTGAACCGCTCGGGATGCCAGCCGCGGCGATACTCCTCGCCCGCGGTCGCGTTCTGCGTGCAGATGAGCGGCGGGCCGCCGATCTCCCAGCGCGAGATGCAGACATTGCAGCCGATGCACTCGCGGATGTCGTCGAGCCGTCCCTCCGAGATCTTCATGGGCAGGAACGGGTCGGACGTGGACGGACGGCAGGTGGCAATGATGTCGAGCTTGCCCTCGTTGATCGCGTCGGCCATCAGGTCGGGGTTCGTCCACCGCCCGACGCCGAGCACCGGCTTCTTGGAGATCGCCTTCACGGCGGCCTGCCAGGGAAGAGCGCGGCCCTGTGGGTAGAAGCGGGACGGCGTCGCGTCCTCGCCCCACTCCGCGATGCCGGAGAGGTTGATGTCCCAGACGTCAACGAGGTGGTCAACGAGCTCGACGAACGGGAGACAGTCGCGCTTGAGCTGCGTTCCGGCCTCGCCCATGAACATGTCGGTAGACATCCGGACGCAGATCGCGCAGTCGTCGCCCACGGCCTCCTTGACCATTTCGATCGTCTCGCGCCAGAAGCGGGCGCGGTTTTCAAAGGAGCCGCCGTATTCGTCGGTGCGGTGGTTGTAGTACGGCGTCAGGAACTGCTGCGGCAGATACGAGTGCGAACCGTAGACGTAGACGATGTCGAATCCCGCGGTGCGCGCCCGCTTCGCGGCGGCTACATACAGGTTCTGGAGATGGCGAATGTCATCCTTATCGGCCTCGATCGCATAGGTGAGGTACTCGAAGTCACTCGGGATCTGCGACGGGCCACGAGCCACGCAGCGCGACTCCATGTTGGGCGCGTGCGGGCCGCCGTACCAGAGCTCACAGGCAGCAAGCGCGTCTTGCTCGTGGAGCATGTCGCACATCAGCGAGAGGTTCTTGATGTCACCGTCGTCCCAGATGCGCGCCGACATCCGATGCGTGTCGTCCGACTCCGGCGAGATCGAGCAGTATTCGGTCGAGACACCGGCAAACCCGCCCTCGGCCTTCAGGGCCCGGAAGTACGCCTGGCTGAACGGCTTCTCGGAGCCGAACCCGTTGCAGTGAGGCACCTGGTAGAACCGGTTCTTCATCACCTTCGGCCCGATCCTGATCGGCTCGAAAAGGATGTCGTGCTTGGGGTCGCGCGCCATCTTGAAAAACCTCCTCTGGGGTGGTTCGGGTACGACGATTCCCTGGGGGTTTAGCAGGAGCGACGACCCTCAGGCGGCACCAGGCAAGCAAAGGGGGCGGGCAAGCCCGCCCCCTTTGCTGCATGACTGACGAGCTACTGCGTCGGCGCAGTGACTCCCGCTGTTGCTGTTTCCGGCATCGTCGGAGTGTCTTCACGCCATTGAATCTTCTCCTTGTCCTGCACGAGGCGCCGGACGAAGAAGAGAAGCACGCCGATGACGAGCACCCCGACACCGATGACCTTCTCTTTCGAGCCGCCGTACCCGCCGGCCGCGGTCTGGAACCATCCGAACCCGACGACCGTCAGGATCACGCACCAGATCGACAGGATCGCCGCAATCGGCGTCCAGATCGCTCCGAGCTTGATGGGGCGTGGCCAGTTCGGGCGATCCTTCCGGAGGAGAACGTAGGCGGAGAGGGCAAACACGTGGCACAGGACATAGCCCAGGTTGCTGGCCGCGTAGATCCCGAAGATGTTCCCGATGAAGAGCAGGAACAGGATGTTGATCACCATGTCCACCGTCATCGCGTTCCCCGGTACGTGATGCTTGTTCAGCACCCCGAGCTGCTTGATCGTCATCCCCGCTTTGGAGATCCCGTAGAGCGCACGTCCGCCGTCCTCGGTCGCGGTGTTCATGGTGATCACGAAGCTCGCGACGATACAGATGACGAACAGGTTCGTCAGGGTGGCGTTCCCGACGATGAGGTTCATCGCTCCGACGTAGTCGTAGGCGCCCACGAGCTTGGCCGTGCCGCCGCCGACGAACCCGATCGGCAGCAGGATGTAGACGACCATCGAGAACAGCGCCGCAGAGCGAAGGGCGAGGCGCGTATCACGCACGGTGTCCTTGTACTCGGGAGCGAACGTGGCACAGACGTCGACACCCCAGGCAGACCAGCTCATCAACCACAACCAGACGAGCGCGAGCTGCAGCCCACCCCATGCCTGGCCGCTCGCGCCGAGGTTGTTCGTGAGGTTGGCACTGTCGAAGCTCCCGTTGATGAAGGGCAGGATCATCATCACGAACAACGGCACCATGAGCAGAATCCCGGCCACGTACCCGAAGGTCACGCCGACGCGGGTGCCGAACACGTTGAAGAGCCAGACGGCAATGATCAGGCCGATCCCGATCAGCGCGGGTAGGCCGACGTTCACCGTTCCGGTCGAG
The DNA here is from genome assembly GCA_037139935.1 of Thermoleophilia bacterium. GTDB lineage: Bacteria > Actinomycetota > Thermoleophilia > Gaiellales > Gaiellaceae > Gaiella. The sequence goes on from JBAXFL010000002.1 coordinate 70,955, forward strand.
AAGTACCCGGTCGTGTCGGCGCTCGTCGGACCGCCGAACGGCTCGCCCGAGAACCAGGCGCCCTGCACGATCTGGCCGATGAAGAGACCGTTGACCGCGAGCACGACCGACCAGCCGATCCAGTAGCCAAAGGTCGCGATCGGGCCGACGAGCGTCGTGTACTTGCGCCATCCCTCGTGGGCGTACAGCGCGATGCCGCCGGACTTGTCCGGGAACATTGTCGCAAGCTCCGAGTAGATGGTGTTGAGGAACACGGCAGTGACCGCCGCAATGCCCCAGAGGATCGCCGCACCCCACCCACCGAGGTCACCGACCGAGTATCCAAGAGCGCCGAGCAGGAAACCGGGGTTGGCCAGAGCGATCACAAACCCGTCGTACCAGCGGAGCGTCTTGAGAAGCTGACGTTCTTCGACTACTGCAGTTGCCACGACCAACCTCCGTCCGAGTCACAGGATTCGACAGCCGCACCGACAGTCGATTGCACGACGCTATCACCTTGGACGGACAATGGCTAGGAGCTTGCCCCCCCGTCTCCCCGCCGCCCCGCTCACCTGATTCCCGGAGAGGTAGGATCACCGGATGCGCCAGCCTCCGATCACGATCACCTGCGACTGCGGCGCCATCGGAAGCGTCCCCTACGGCGAGCGGTGGCAGTGCGAGACGTGCGGGAAAGCCTGGAATACGGATCAGATCCCGAGGGCCGAATACGATGCTCTGCTCGCCGGTGTCAGGCGATACCGATTGCTCGTCGTCGGGCCGCCGCTCGTCCTCGCTGCGGTGCTGATCCCGCTCGCCGTCCTCGTCGGCCTGCAGTATGCCTTCCTCCTCTTCGTGCTCGTGATGGCCCACGGACTGCTCGTCGTCCCGCAAATTCGCCGCCGCACCACCGCAGCATCGAGCGCTCGCTCGACCGCCTGGAAGCTGCGCCCGGAGTAACCGCATGCTCGGAACGCGCCGCACCCAAACGAGCGTGGACATCCCCGTTGCCGCCGGTAGCCGTCCCGTCATGCTCGTCACGTTCGACGTCCCCTTCGAACGCGAGGCGACAGAGCTTGCGGTGGACGCAGCCGTCGAGTCAGGACAGCGCCTGATCATCGTCAACGCCGTCGAGATCACCCTCGGCCCCCTGACGCTCTCGATGTACCAGTACGTCGGTTCACCCGACGTAGAGGATGCACTACGCGCGCCGGCCGAGCTCGCTCGCTCACTCGCCGTGGACGTCGAACGACTGCGCCTCTGCAGCCCGCGGCCAGTCGAGGCGCTCCTCGAGCTCGTCGCCGAGCGCGTGCCGGGCCTGCTCGTCGTCGGCCCGGATCGGGCGCGGCTGAAACGGCGAAAGTACGCGAGGCTGGCAAAGAGCATCCGCGAGCGTGCGCCCTGCCTCGTCTGGCTCCCCTCGTAGGGGCGGGACAGGTTCCGTCCCTACGTGTCCTACCTACGGGCGCCCGAGCTCGGCCGACAGCGCCTGCGTGTGCGCGAGGAGCGCAACCACCGCCTCGCCGGCTGCCTGCTCGTCGAAGCGTGAAGCCGGCCCCTGAATGCCGACGATCCCCGTGAGAGCGCTACGACTGTCCCACACCGGCGCGGCGATCGCGGCGAGGCCCTCCTCACGCTCCTCGCGGGCCCCGGCGAAGCCACACCTACGAACCTGCGCGAGTTCCTCGGAGAGCCGGGAGAGGGTCGAGATCGTGTGTGAGGTGAACACCGTGAGCGGCTCTGCGGGAAGCTCGACGTTGCCGAAGGCGAGCATCACCTTGCCGGCTGCGGTCGCGTGCCCGACGCTCGGCCGGCCGAGCTGAGCGACGCTCTGGACGACGGAGGAGCTGTGTGCGAAGTCAACGGTGATCGCATCGTGCTCTCCGGGAGCGGACAGGGTTGCCGTCTCACCCGTCTCCCGCACGAGCGCCTGGAGGTGCAGCCGGGCAAGCGTCCGGAGATCGAGACGCCCGAGCACGGCATTGCCGAGCTCGATGAGCCGTAGCGAGAGGCGATACCGGCCTGTCTCCGGCACGTGCTCGACGTACCGTGCAGAGGCGAGCGTCGCAAGGAGGCGCGAAACGGTGCTGGCGTTGATCCCGATTCGCCGCGCGATCTCGTTCGTCCCCAACTCGCCGCCGTCGGCAAGGGCATCGAGCACCGTGAAGGCGCGCTCCACGGCGGCGACGTGACGGACGGCCGGTTGACCGGTGCGAGCCATGCTACGCTCCTCGAAGTAGATTTCGATACACCATTGCCTGGGAGGCAATTCATATGATACCTGCTTCGTCTCGCTTCGTCGTCGTCGGTGCCGGGATGCACGGTCTCTCGACCGCCTACCACCTCTCCCTCGAACTCGAACAGCGTGGAATCGGTTCTGGAACAGACATCGTCGTGCTCGACAAGGCGACCCCGGGGGCAGGCGCCACCGGCATCGCCTGCGGTGTCGTACGCAACAACTACTTTCAGCCCGCCATGAGCGAGCTGATGCAGGCCTGCGTCGAGGTCTGGGAGTCCGACCCCGCGGCCTACCACTACAACAGCGTCGGCTATATCGCACTCGGCCCGCAGGTACAGGAGAGCGACCTCACGGCCGTCTACGAGCGTCACCAGCGCATCGGCTACCGCTCGGATCTCTATCTCGGCGAGGCCGACGTGGACGCCCACATGAAGGAGCTGTTCCCCGACTGGCGCGCGAAGGGCGTCACGGCCTGCCTCCACGAGCACCAGGGTGGCTTCGCCTTCAACCTCGAGTCGGTCGCCGGCCTACGCGACAAGTGTCTCGCCGAGGGCGTGCAAATCCATTCCCACGTCGAGGTGACGGGCTTCGAGCTCGCCGAGGACGACACGGTCACCGCCGTCGAGACCGCCCATGGCCGCATCGCCGTCGGCGAGCAGGTCGTGGTCGCGCCTGGCCCGTGGGCCAAGCACTTCTGGGGCCTGCTCGGCCTGCCGATGACGATCGATATCCACACGCCCTCCGGCGACGTCGCACGCGACCAGCCGATGTGGACGTACTGGAACCTGCAGGAGGGCGAGATCACGGTTGATCCCCTCATGTTCGAGACAGCAGACGGCGGAGCACCCCCGGTGATCCACCTCGACACCGACGCGCCCCTCTCTACGGACGACGGCAAGCTGATCACCGACGAGCTCTGGGGCATCTACTACAAGCGCGACCGCCACGGCGTGCAGGGCGGCGCGTCTCCGCTCACCGTGGACGGCAACGTCGAGCTCGACCCGTACCCCTCCACGACGAACGTCGATGAGGAGTTCCCCGACATGTGGTGCGCAGCGCTCTCCCATGCGATGAGTCGGTTCGAGGGCTGCCGGTCGCTGTACAAGCAGGCCCGCTCCGGCGGCGTCGGCTCGTTCACGGCGGACAACTTCCCGGTGTTCGACTATCTGAAGCCGAACGTCTACGGCATCCTCGACTCGAACCACGGCTACAAGATGATCGGTGTCGGCCGCGAGGTCGCGCGCGTCATCTGCGGGGACTCGGCGCCGCTCCTGACGCCGTTCCGTTTCGAGCGCTTCGCGACCGGCGATCTCCACCCGGTCTCGCACTCGCCGTATCCCTGGTCATAGGCAAGTGGCACGATCAGGGACGCGTGTCAGGGATGCTGCTACCCCTTCCCGTCGGCGGGGATCACCTCGACCCTGATCCCGTCCTTACGGAGCTTGCGACGGAGCTCGGCCCCGACGTCGCCCTCGACGATGCGGCGGAGCCCCTTCGGCACCGTCGTCTCGTCGATCACGATGACCCGCACGCCCCTCGCCCGGGCGACAGCCGCAAGCTTCTTCGCCGTCCGGCGCGTCGCCGCCACCTGCCCGTCCCCGGAGGAACCAGCAGCCCGTAAGCCGCGAATAGCATCCTCGACCCAGTGCTGGCGCTCTGCCATCTCCGCCTTCGTCGGCAAGAGTCCCGGATGAGGGAGGCCAAACGAGGTGCCGTGGATCTTGGCGATCGTGACGACCGCTACGGGTCCCGGGTCGCCGAGGGCGGCCGCCTGTGCGACCGCCCTCGGCGAGTAGTTCTGGCGCCCGTCCGAAGCGAGCATGACCTCGCACGGATTGGTGGGCTGGACGTCAAAGCGCCGCCGGTGAAACGGCACCGCTAGGCAGATCCTTCACTGCTCGACTCGACGACGGGCGCGGCGGGGGTTCCCCCGGCGGCCCTGTCCTCCATTTTCCGCCACCAGTTCAGCGGAAAGTAGAGCGCGAGCAGGATGAGGCCGATCCAGTACAGCCAGCGGTAGCCGGCACCGACGACGTAATCGGCAGCGTAGTAGCCACCGATCGCCCAGAGGAGGATCCCGATGACCCCGATGATGAGCGCGAGCGGGCCGAACACCTTCGGCATCTTGAGCTCTCTCGGGGTGTCCTCGCGGGTCGCGCGGAAGATGCCGTACCCGATCAACGAGACGGAGAGGGCAAACAGATAGCCCATGTTCGAGAAGACGTAGATCTGGAGCGGCGAGCCGACCGTGAGCACGGCGATCGAGCAGATCAGGCTGACCAGCATCGCGAAGGACGGGGCCTTGTGCTTGTTGGCCCAGCCGAAGGCCTTCGGGAGGATGCCGTCATGCGCGTTCTGATACATGCCGCGCGATGCGCCCATGATGGCGTTCAGGACCGACAGGCTGAGTGCTGCGATCAAGGACAGCCCGATCAGCCACGTCCAGAACTGATTGACGCCGAAGATCTTGTCCACATATCCCTGGAAGAGGATGTTCGCATCCCCGATCCAGCCCGGATTGTCCTTGGCGAGTTGATCGAGTCCGACCGTCCCGAGCACCGAGAAGACCATGATCGGCAACGCCAGGTAGATGAAGAACCCGAACAGGCCCTCTGCGGTGATCGCGATCTTCGCGTCGCGAACCGGCTCACGACATTCGCCGATGTAGCATGCCGCAGCCTCCATCGCGAGCACCGACCACGTATAGATGAACGACCAGCCCAGGATGAGCTGCCAGCTGCCCTTGATGCCGATCGGCGAGGAAGAGAGCGACAGGCTCAGATTGCTGAATCCATCCAGCGAGCCCGGCTTGAAGAACGGCAGCACGCAGAGCAGGACGAGCGGCACCATCGTGCAGATGCCGAGCACCGTGGCAAACGATGCTCCGAGCCGGATTCCCAGCCAGCACGGGATGAACATCACGAGCAGCAGGATGACACCGACGACAAACACGTCTACCGGAACCACCGAGCCGAACTTCGTGCTGATCGGACCGAACGAGCCGCCGAAGTCGATGTTGAAGAGATCGACGATGTACAACGAGGCAAGGAACGCGTTGATCGGCGCGACGGTGAACCAGCCGAGCCAGTACGCCCACGACGAGAGACCGCCAATATGCCGGGAAAAGGTGTTTCCGGCCGGCTTGAACGTCTCGAACGCGTACGACGGTAGCCCGCCGGCCCGTTCGGGCCAGGTCGCTGCCATCTCGGCGAGACAGAAGCAGAGAAACACACCGATCGCGGTGATGATTGCGAAGAGCACGATCGCAAAACCACCAAGCGCAAAGAGCGCATAGCCGATCAGCCCGATGATGAGCACTGTTCCTGCAAGCCCAATCACGAAAGCGCCCCACCAGTTCGTCTCGCGGGCAAGACCGGCTGGCGTGGGTGCTACATCTATGAGCCTGCTGTCAAATTCTGCCACTTCGCCTCCTTACGTATGTGACGGACAAGTAACAAGTGAAACGTATCGTCCGGACAGAGTCAAGAACAGGAGTTGAACACACACTCGAGGACTACGTCAACCCCGCCGCCCCCGGGATCCAGTTGGTACCCGCGAGTGGTACCCGGGCCATTGCGGCTGCCTCGATCGTCAACGCGACGAGATCCTCCGGCTCCAGATTGTGCACGTGCGACTTGCCGCAGGCACGCGCGAGGGTCTGCGCCTCGAGCGTGAGCACACGCAGGTAGTTGGCGATCCTGCGACCCCCGAGCTCGGGATCGAAGCGTGCCGCGAGCTCGTCGTCCTGCGTCGAGATCCCTGTCGGATCACGCCCGGCCTGCCAGTCGTCGTAGTAGCCCGCCGAGCTGCCGATCTTCTGATATTCGGCCTCATGGTCAGGGCTGTTGTCGCCCATCGCAATGAGCGCCGCGGTGCCGATCGAGACTGCGTCGGCACCGAGAGCGAGGGCCTTTGCGACGTCGGCGCCGCTCCTGATACCGCCCGAGACGATGAGCTGCACCTCACGGTGCAGGCCAAGCTCCTGCAGCGCCTGCACGGCAAGTGGAATCGCGCACAGAGTCGGAATGCCGACGTGCTCGATAAAGACGTCCTGGGTCGCCGCCGTGCCGCCCTGCATGCCGTCCACGACGATCACGTCGGCCCCGGCCTTGACGGCGAGCTGCACGTCGTAGTAGGTGCGCGTGGCGCCGACCTTGACGAAGATCGGCTTCTGCCAGTCGGTGATCTCCCGCAGCTCGCCGATCTTGATCTCGAGGTCGTCCGGGCCAGTCCAGTCGGGGTGGCGGCAGGCGCTGCGCTGATCGATTCCCTTCGGCAGGTCTCGCATCGCGGCCACCCTGTCGGAGATCTTCTGCCCGAGAAGCATCCCGCCACCGCCCGGCTTTGCCCCCTGGCCGACGACGACCTCGATCGCATCTGCCTTACGAAGGTCGTCGGGATTCATGCCATACCGCGACGGCAGCAGCTGGTAGACGAGCATCGCCGAGTGGCTACGCTCCTCCGGCGTCATCCCGCCGTCGCCCGTCGTCGTCGAGGTTCCCATCTCCGTTGCGCCGCGCCCAAGCGCTTCCTTCGCAGGTGCCGACAGCGCGCCGAAGCTCATGCCCGCGATCGTGATCGGGATTTTTAGCTCGAGCGGCTTCTTCGCAAAACGCGTCCCGAGCGTGACGTTCGTGTCGCAGCGCTCGCGGTAGCCCTCGAGCGGATAGCGGGAGACGCTTGCGCCGAGAAAGAGAAGGTCGTCGAAGTGCGGGAGCTTCCGTTTCGCCCCGAATCCACGGATGTCGTAGATGCCCTCCTTCGCGGCCCGCTGGATCTCCGCTATCACGTTCCGATCGAAGAGAGCCGACTCGCGCAGGCCCGGCTGCCAGCCGCCCGTCATCAGTAGGCCCCCGCATTGTCGATCGTGAAGTTGTAGAGCTGCCGCGCCGATCCGTAACGCCGGAAGTCTGCGGCGTCCACGTCGTCGATGCCCGCCCGTTCGAGCAGCCCCCGCACCTGCGCCACGTGCTCCTCGCGCATCTCCTTCTCGACGCAGTCCGTGCCAAGACCCGCCACCCGACCGCGCACGTAGAGGCGCGCCTCGTAGATCGAGTCGCCGAGCGCATCCCCGGCGTCGCCACAGACGACGAGATTCCCCGTCTGAGCCATGAATGCGCTGAGATGGCCGACCGAGCCACGCACCACGATGTCCACACCCTTCATCGAGATGCCACAGCGGGCAGCAGCGTCGCCGCGCACGACCAGAAGCCCACCATGGGCGGTCGCGCCGGCCGACTGACTGACGCTCCCCTCGACGACGACGAGACCGGACATCATGTTCTCGGCGATCCCGGTGCTCGCGTTACCGTGCACCCGAACCGTCGCAACCTTGTTCATGCCGGCGCAGTAGTAGCCCACGTGGCCGTCGATCTCGATGTCGAGATCGGCATCGAGGCCGCACGCAACCGCATGTGCACCCCTGGGATTGACAATCCGCCAGCTCGACGGCCCTTCACCCGTGAGCGCCACGTCGTGGAGTCGCTGGTTGAGATCACGAAGTGGCGTGACGGCGAGATCGACGATCTCGGCCTCGAGTGTCGGTGTCACGCGATTGCCGCTCTGTCCCAGACGTAGACGACCCCCGGCTCGGGCTCCCACATCCGCGCATCGTCGGCTCCGGGGAGCACCGCAATCGCATGGTACTCGGAGGCCATCGCAACCCAGTCGTCGGTTTCGGCCAGGACGGCGGGCTTACACGCGATCGGGTCGCGCAGCACTGCGAAGCCGTCGGCGGTGCCGACGGCGAAGGTGTAGAAGCCGTCGAGATCCTCGAGGCAGCCCTCAAGCGCCTGCTCGAGCGTAGCGCCCTCGCGCAGCCGCCATTCGAGATAGCCCGCAGCAACCTCGGTGTCGTTCTCGGTCTGGAACTCGATCCCCTCACGGCGGAGCATCCTCCGGAGTGTGTTGTGGTTCGAGAGCGAGCCGTTGTGCACGAGGCAGAGATCGAGACCCGTCGAGAACGGGTGCGACCCCTCGGTCGTGACCCGGCTCTCCGTCGCCATGCGCGTGTGGCCCAGGGCGTGGCTGCCTTGCAGGTTCGCGAGCTCGAACGTGGAGGCGAATACCGTGGGAAGACCGACGTCCTTGTAGATCTCGATCACCCGGCCGGCACTCATGACCCGGAGATCGGGTCGCACCGCGTGGACTCGGGCCTCGGCCTCGACGGCCTCCGCCGCGACGGCGATAACAGCGTGGCTCGCTCGAACCGCGCTCACCTCCCCCCCGATCGCCTCCGCCACGGCCCGCCAGTCCTCGACCACGTGCGGCGAGTAGAGCGACAGCTTGGTCAGACCGTCGGCGACCGGACTGCGATAGACCGCGACCCCGGCGCTGTCCGGCCCACGATCGCTCATCTGCGCAAGCATCGCAACAAGGTGCACGCCGAGACGCTCCTCGATCTCGGGCGACTTCGCGAACAGTCCAACGATCCCGCACATGAATCTTCAGCTCCCCCGGGTAGGGGTACGTGGGCTTCGCCGACCCGCCATCAGAAGCGTGTCAGGTACTCGCGCACTTCCCAGGCGCTCACCTGCTCGTGGTAGCGGAACCATTCTTCACGCTTCACCCTCAGGTAGTAGTCGATGTACTCCTCGTTCTCCCGCGTCCGTCCGAGCGCTGCCCGCAGAACGTCGTCCCGCTCGAGCTCGACCGTCGCCTCGTGCAACGTCGAGGGCAGCGCCTGCAAGCCACGGCCCACGAGCTCGTCGTAGGGGATATTGTAGAGGTTCTCCGCATTCGGCTCACCGGCGTCGAGCTTGTTGGCGACCCCGTCGAGCCCGGATGCCAACACGGCAGCCGCAGCCAGGTAGGGATTACAGGAGCCATCGACCGTACGATCCTCGATCCGGCCCGGGGCCGGAATCCGCAACATCTGGGTGCGGTTGTTGTAGCCGTACGAGATCCAAACCGGTGCCCACGTGGCACCGCTCGCAGTCGAGCCGAGCTTCAGCCGCTTGTACGAGTTGACCGTCGGAGCGGTGAGTGCGCTGTAGGCACGCGCGTGTGTCTTCAGGCCACCAACGAAGTTGTAGGCCAGCTCCGAGAGGCCGAGCCCGCGGGGATCGCCCTCGTCGAGGAAGACGTTGACTCCGTCCTTCCAGAGCGACATGTGGAAGTGGCAGCCGTTGCCGGTCAACGTCGTGAACGGCTTCGGCATGAAGGTCGCGAGCCTGCCGTACTGCTCGGCGATCGTGTGCACCATGTACCGGAAGAAAATGGCGCGATCACAGCTGATAAGCGCTTCGTCGTATTCGAAGTTCTGCTCGAACTGCCCGTTCGCATCCTCATGGTCGTTGGCGTAGTTACCCCAGCCGAGCTCGTTGCAGTACCGCGAGACCGTCGTCAGGAACTCGTACTGTCGCGTGAGGCCTGCCATGTCGTAGCACGGCTTCTCGAGCGTGTCGAGCTTGTCTGCGATCTCGATCGTGCCATCGGCGTTGAGCTCGACGAGGAAGTACTCGAGCTCGATCCCGATCTTGAACTCGTAGCCCTGGGCGCGAGCCTGAGCGGTCACGTTACGCAGGATCGTGCGCGGACAGTACGGCCATGGCTCGCCCTCCACCGTCACGTCGCAGGCGAACCGCGCAAGGTTCGACTGCCACGGCACGAGCGTGAAGCTGTCGAGATCAGGCATTGCCGCAATGTCGGGGTCGCTCGGGAGCTGACCGATCTCGCCGGCCGCGTACCCCGCAAACCCTGCTCCATCTTCTACGAGCCCGTCGAGATGCTCGGCGGGAATGAGCTTGGCGCTCGGGCGCCCGTACATGTCAACGAACTGCGCAAAGATGAACTCGACTCCGCGATCCTTCATCGTCGCCCGTATCGTCTCGAGCTTGGCGGCATCGGTACCCATCAGAAATCCCTCCTCGTCGGTGAGGAGTTCATATCATCAACGGGCCGCGGTATCGATGGAGCAAACATCCACCAGTGCGGGTCTCGCTGTGTGCATCAGTGGTATGCAGCTAGCGTTCTCTCTCGGCGAGCACCCGCCGGAGCCCCACGAGCTTCACGGCGATCTCGACCATCAGCCAATCGTCGCGGCGAAGGTCGATCCCGGAGATGCCCGCGATCCGCCGGAGACGTTGCCGCAAGGTGTTGGCGTGGATGTAGAGCGCGTCGGATGTGGCACTGATGCTCCCGTGGCGACCGAGGAACGTGTCGAGCGTCTGGAGAAGGAAGGAACCGCGTTCCCTGTCGTAGTCGGCGATCCGGCTGACCGCCTCGATCGTCGCGTCGCGCACGCCACTGTCGGTAGCGGCCCGCAGGAGATACTTGTAGGCGCCGAGATCCTCGAACGTGACGACCGACTCCTCACGCCCGAGCACGACCGTCCCGAAGAGCGCCTGCCGCGCCTCCTCGAAGCCACCGGCGAAGCTTGCGAGGCCCTGACAGGCGCTCGACAGGCCGATCGCAACCGGCCCGGCGCTGTCGGCGCAGGTTCGCCGGACGATCTCGACCGCTGCTCGCTCGTTCCCGCCCGCCGGAAGACGGAGCAGTCCACGCAGCAAGCCCGCACGGCGGTCAAACAGAGAGCCGGGAAAGGACGCGAGCAGTGCTCGCTCCAGAGCATCGTTGGCAGGCTCGGCTGCAAGCACGAGGTGTGGTCGATCGAGATCGCAGCCGAGCCGTGCTGCCCGGCCCGTCACGATTCCACCGTCCCGACCGGTCGCGAGCGCCTCGAAGAAGTCCCGCGCCAGGTTCTTCTCCATCAGGTTCTCGATCAGCTGGATCTTCTTGATCCCGACTGCAATCTGGCTCGCAACGGTCCGGGCAAGCTCCACCGCAGTGCTCTGCTCTGCGACGAGAAGCCCGAGCAGTTCATCGCCCGCGACGAGCGGAACGGCGACGCGCGACATTCGGCCACCCCGCGCGAGCTCGGGCCCAAGCTCAGCAAGTCCAAGGGTGGTGCGGGTCGCACCGTCCTCGTCTGCGGGCGCCGATACCCGGAGCTCGAACTCCTCGCTGCCCGGCTCGAGCAGATACAGATGACAGGTGCTCGCCTGCAGCAGCCCATACGCAAGACGCGCAGCCTCCGGGAGGAGATCCTCGAGCGTCGTCGCGCCCGCTATCACCTCTGCGAGCCCACTGATCGCCTCGAGCTCACGCAGGCGTGCGCGCGTCTCGTCGTAGAGTCGGGCGTTCTCGATCGCCCCGGCTACGAGTGATGCAGTCGCGACGACGAAGTCCACCTCGGCATCGGTGAATGCGTGCGGCGCCACCGTGTGGGCACTGATGACGCCGATGACGGTGCCGTCGCGCGCTGCGATCGGCACGCTGAGGAGCGATTGAAACCGTTCCTCGTCGAGCTCTGGGACGTACGAAACACGCGGGTCGTCGAGCAGTTTGTCGGGGATGAATGCCGGCTCGTTGCGCTCGGCAGCCCACCAGGCGAGCCCGCTCCCCCGCTCCAGGGAGACCTTGCCAACCATGTCCTCGTACGGGTCACCGGCGGCCCTGAGCACCAGGTGGTCTCCCTCGACCAGATAGACGAAGCAGGCGTGCACGCCACTCGCGTCCGAGAGCAAGCGCACGATGGCGTGGAGAACCTCGTCGAGCTCGAGGGTCGAGGCCACAGTCGAGATGACCCGTGCCAGGACGTCGTCACTGCGGGCGGTAGGCGTCTTCACGAGCAGTATCGTACGATGCCAACGGCGCGGTTGCCACCGTAGCCGACTGGTCAGAGCCTTCTCTAGAGGGAGCGGGCGACCGCCATCGTGCCCGTACGGCCCACGGCGCCGAGAATGATCGAGGCGACGACGAGCATCGCAAGGCTACTGACGGCCACCCCTGTCCAGCCCCACTCCTCCCAGGCGCGACCGGGCAGGTAGGCGCCCAGCGCGCCCGACATGTAGTAGATCGCGTAGAAGAGGGCCGTCGCAGCGCCGCGGTCAGAGGGCGCCACCTCGCCGATGCCGAGCTGGGACGCCGTGAATCCGGCAAACATTGCCGCCGCGATGCACGCCAGTCCGACCACGACCAGCGGCAACACGTCGGGCAGCGTGAGCAGGATGCCGATCGTGGCGAGTCCGGTTGCCGCCAGCGCGAGCCGCTGCCACCCGATCCTGTCAGCGAGGCGGCCCATGACAGGCCCGGTCAGCCCGACCAGCCAGAGCGCAAAGACGAGGCTGGTAACCCCGCCCGAATACGAGAACGGGGGCTTCACGAGCCGGTAGCTGATGTAGGTGAAGGTCCCGACGAAGACAAAGAAGAGCGCGCCGCCACCGAACGCCACTCCGAGGAGACGGCCGTTACGCAGATGCCGGCCGAGGCCGCCGGCGCGTGCAGGAAGGCCGGCCGGCTCGGGCAGTCCCTTGCGCATCACGAAAGCAGCGAGCAGCGGCAGGATCGCGAGGGCGCCAATCGCGATGCGCCAGCCGACCGCTGCGGTTGCGAGTCCCACGCCGAGCCTTCCGATCAACCCGCCCAGCACGAGCGCGGAGACGTAGTAGCCCATCGCGCGCGACCCCATCCGGGGCACGAAGACCTCGTAGACGTAGGGTGCGCCGACCGCGAGCAGTCCCGGCATACAGAGTCCCTGCAGGATGCGGCAGGCGAGCAAGACGTCGAAGCTCGGGGCGAGCGCGACCGCGACCGTGGGCGGTACGATCAGGAGGCTCGCAAGGCGGATGGCGCGCGGCCGGCCGATCCTGTCCGAGAGCGGCCCCCAGGCAAATCCGCCGAGAGCGACGGCGACGATCAGAAACGACACCGAGAGACCGGCCCGGGACGGACTGATGTCAAAGTCGTCGGAGAGCTCCGGCAGGATCGCCTGCGTCGAGTACATCACCGCAAACATTCCGACGGCGCCGAGAATGAAGCCGGCAAACGCCTTGGACAGATGGTCGGAACCACTCATCGGGGCCGAGCCCTCAATGCTGCGCCACGACCCCGAGGTGCTGTTCGTAGGAACCGCTCTCGACGATCTCGCCGATCTGCGTGATGGTGAACTCGAGCTCTTCGTCAGAGTTGTAGTAGTGCGGCCCCAGGCGAATCCCGTCAGGGCGAAAGTCACAGAGGATCTGCCGTTCGCTCAACTCCCTGTGCACCGCCGCGAACCCGGGCACGTGCACGGTCACGGTTCCCCCGCGGCGCTCCGGGCTCTTCGGGCTCCTGATCTCGAAGCCGGCCGCTTCGGCGCGATCGATCAGCAGTTGCGTCTGGCGCAGCGAGTTCACCCGGATCCGCTCGACGCCGACCTCCTCGATCAGGTCGTAGCCCGCCGTCGCAGCGTAGAGCGCCGGGACGTTCGGGGTTCCCGTGAGGAAGCGTGCGGCACCCGGCGCATAGTCCATTTCCTCCTCGAATCCGAATGGCCGCTCGTGCGCCTGCCAGCCGGTAAAGGTGGGCTCGAGCCGCTCGGCGAGGTCGGGACGGACGTAGAGCCAGCCGTTGCCGGGGCCGCCACACAGCCACTTGACCGAACCGCCGACGGCGAAGTCCACGTTCAGCGCCGTCACGTCGAATGGCACGATCCCTGCGCTCTGATAGCAGTCCAGGATCACATGGGCGCCCACCTCGTGGGCACGACGGATGATCGGCTCGATCTCCTGTATCTCGCCCGTCCGGAACAGGACGTGGCTGATCGGAACGAGAAGTGTGCGCTCGTCGATCGCGTCCACGATGGCGTCGTCGTCCTCACAGACGACAACCTCGAGCCCCGGCTGAGCCTGATAGAGGTAGCGCACCGAGGGGAAATTGCCACGCTCGTAGACGACGCGGTTGCGCGCAGGATTGATCGGAAAGAACGACGAGAGCACGACCGCCTCGGCCACAGCAACGTTCTGGTGCATCACCGTCGTTCCGGGCACGCCGCCGATGATGCGGCCGATCTGGTCACCCACCGTCATCGGCATCGTCCACCAGCCCTCGCCCCACGAGCGGATACCCCGCTCCTTCCACATCCGCGCGTACTCCGCGAGGCGATCCTCGGCCTGCGCGGGCATCGCGGCAAGGGAATGGTTGATCAGGTAGGTCGTGTGCTCGAGGATCGGGAACTCCGAGCGATAGTCGATCAACTCGCGCATCCGGATGAGGGTAGTCAAACAAGGCGTCGCGTGGTATGATCTAGTGGACTAGGTCTAGTCTAGTCTACTTCCGAGATGTCCACTCAGGTCAACATCCACGAGGCGAAGACGCACTTCTCGCGACTCGTCGAGCGCGCCGCGGCGGGCGAGGAGATCGTGATCGCGAAAGCAGGTGAGCCGCGGGCGCGGCTCGTCCCGCTCGAGCAACCGCGCCCGAAACGCCGGCAGGGTGGCTCGATGAAGGGCAAGATCTGGCTCGCGGACGACTGGGACAGCCCGGAGACGAACGAGCAGATCGCGCGCGACTTCTGGGGCGATGCATGGCCTGAGGACACGGAGGAGTGAAGCTTCTTCTCGATACGAACACGTTCATCTGGTGGCTCGACGATCCGACGCAGATCGCCGCGCCTGCCCGCGAGGCGATCGAGGACGGCTCGGTCGAGGTTGCAGTCAGTGCCGTGACGGCATTCGAGATCCGAACGAAAGCGACCCTCGGCAAGCTCACGTTCGACGGCGATATCGCGTTTCACCTCGATCGGGAGGGATTCGAGGAGTTGCCCGTGACAATCGCCCACGCCGTTGCTGCCGGCTCCCTTCCACTGATTCACAAGGATCCGTTCGACCGCCTTCTCATCGGCCAGGCGCAGCACGAGCATCTGACCGTCGCGACACGCGATGCAACGTTCCGGCGGTACGGCATATCCGTGCTCGCCGCGTAGAGGCTTCAGCACCCGCCTACGAGAAGCGCTTCAACACGCCGAGCGCCTGCTGGTTCCACGGCACACGGTGCGTCGTCCCCGCCCCGCGCATCGCGTCGAGGTGGGCGAGATACCAGTCGTAGGTCGCGCACAACGTCTCGGCGTTCGAGAGCCTCGGCTCCCAGCCGAGCAATGCCCGTGCCTTCTCGATCGAGACGAAGGAGTCCCTGTGCGCCGTCCTGTAGTGCCACTCGGCGAGTGGAGACAGCCTCGCAAGCTCGAGTGCGCGCAGCGACAGTTCGGCCGGCCTGACGGGCACGGGCCAGAGTCGTGAGCCGGAGCCTGCGTGGTCGATCAGGGCCTGGAGGTCGTCACGCACCGTCCCGAACACCCCCGCACCGACGTTCAGCGCCTCGCCGCCGACCGGGCCCGTGAAGCTTCGGGCCACCGCGTCCACGAGGTCTTCGACGGCGAGGAGCTGGTAGAGGTTGCCCCCTGTCCCGAGCATCGGGATCCGCCGCCCCTCACGGATCCAGTCGAAGAGGATCTCGAAGACGCCGAGCCGTTCGGGGCCGATGAACGTCTTGGGGCGCACGATCACGACATCGAGCCCGCGAAGGCCAAATGCGCCCGCGAGCAGTTCGGCCTCGATCTTCGACTCCCCGTACCACCCCACGCCGACGAGCGGATCGGTCTCGTGGATCGGATGCCGCTCCGGCACACCGTAGACGGCGGTGGACGAGATCAGGATCACGCGGCGTACGCCGGCGTTGAGCGCAGCGGCGAGGACATTGGCGGTGCCCTCGACGTTCACGGAGCGGATCGCCTCGCGTGACGACTGGATCGGCAGCGCGGCAGCAGCATGAATGACGACGTCGGCCCCCGAGGCGAGCCCGCGCACATCCTGCTCGGAGCGGATGTCTCCGCGGATCTCCTCGACGCCCGCCTCCAGCTCGAGATCGTCGAGAGGCGCTACGTCGAGCGTGCGCACCGTGCCGCCGTCGGCAAGGACGCGGCGGGCGAGATGCAGGCCGAGGAACCCTGCCCCGCCAGAGATCGAGACGAGCGTCACGGATGAAGGGTAAAGGCTAGAGGCCGGCCCTGGCAGGGGATCGCGGCCACGAGCGGTCTCCGTCGTTCGAACCTGCGCGTACATGCCCCCCGCCCCGCAGGCCGAACTCAGCGCGTGAGGTTCCCGTTCGCCGAGACCTTGACGCCCCTTGCCCCGAAGTCCTGCCGCGAGAGCGTGCGGACGATCCCGTGGGCACTCTCGGCCGGATCGAGGGCCGGGACGCCGACACCCACGAGTCGGGTCGGCACGAGCGTGCCGCTGTCGAACCCGCCGTCGCCACGAAGCGTGACTCGAAGGATCCCACTGAGAGAGAGCGGCCCACCGAGCGCGAACACCCTGTAGCCGGCGAAGTTCCCGAGCGAATAGGCGATCAGGTGGCCCTTGTACCACTCCATCCCCCGGAGAACGTGAGGGCCATGGCCGATCACCACATCGGCCCCCGCGTCGATGACGGCGTGCGAAAAGGCGACGACGTTCCCCCGGTTCTCGCCAAGATAGGTCTCGGTGCCCGGATTGACGTGCGCGTGGTCGGTGCCCTCCGCGCCTGCGTGCATCGTGACCACGACGACGTCTGCCCTCGCTGCGGCCTTTCTGACGAGCCTGCGGGCTGCCGCGATATCGGTCAGCTGTTGCGCCCACGCGTACGGTGCGAACCCGACGACCGCCACCTCGATCTCGCCGGCGCGCTGATAGCTGATCTCGCCCGGGCGCCCGGTATGCGCGAGACGCTGCCTTGCGAGAGCGGTAAGCGTCTGAGCCTGGCCGGAGGAGCCATAGTCGTATGCGTGATTGTTGGCGAGGTTCATCACCGTAAATCCGGCCTTCTCGAGCCAGGCGGCGTACGAGGGCGGGGTCTGGAAGGCGTAGCAGTTCGTGCTCCCCGAGCCGCACTTCGAGATACCACCCGTGGAGAGCGTCCCCTCCAGATTGCCGAGGACGACGTCACCCGCAAGATCCGCCTTCACGCCGTCGAAGAACGACCGACCTCCATCAGACGGCAGATTCGGGGTCGAGCCCATCACGATGTCTCCGGTAGCGGCGATGGTCACGACCCCGGGGGGAACGACGCGAGCCGGCTTCTTCACGACGGCCGGCTGCTCCACGGTGTCCTGCTTCTCGGGCGCGGCCTGCACCTGCTCGGTGACGGGCTTCGGCGCGCCGCCGATGAGCAGGGTGAAGAGAAAGCCGACGGCGAGAACGACAGCCCCCACGCTGAGGATCAACGCAACGGGCCGCACGCGAAACCGCTAGTCGCGGTTGCCGAGAAACATCATCGCGAAGTACGCGAGCTGCGAGAGGGCTGCGAGTGCAGCAGCGACGTACGTCATCGCTGCCGCGCCGAGCACCTTGCTGACACCCTGCTCCTCACCGGCGCTGACGAGGCCGAGGGAGTGAAGCTGTGACTTTGCACGCTTCGAGGCGTCGAACTCGACCGGTAGCGTCACGAGCTGGAACAGGACAACGACCGCGAAGAGGATGATCGCGAGCTGAGCGACACCGGCGATCTGCGCGAAGATGCCGATCATCAGCAGGATCATCCACGACTGCGACGCGAACGAGACCGCGGGGAACATCGTGCTGCGCAGCCGGAACGGCCCGTAGGCCTTCTCGTGCTGCATGGCATGGCCCACTTCATGTGCGGCGATCGCGACCGACGCGACCGCGTTCCCGTCATAGATGCCCGGCGAAAGGTTGACCGTGCGCTGCCGTGGGTCGTAGTGGTCGGAGAGCGGGCCGCCCCCTGCCTGCTGCACGGGAACGCTCGAAAGACCGTTGTGGTCGAGGATCATCCGCGCCACCTGCTCGCCGGTCATGCCATTTGCGATCTGCACCTGCATCTGCGCGGCAACCGTCTTCTTCAGCCGATGCTGGATCACGAAGCCGATGATCATCGGCGGGATCAGAAAGACGAAATAGATCCCGAGATTTCCCATGCCGACATTGTAGCCAGAGCGGCATCCGCGCACCTTCGAACTCGACCGCAGCGGACCCGGCCTCGGTGCCCCCGGGTCACTCGGGTTGTCGGCACCTCACCTCACCAGAGGCCCGATCATTTCGGCCCCCCTTTCTGCAAAGCCCTTTGTATCCACGGATCTGCTGCGTCTCCCGACCTGCAGGGTGGGGCCGCCCGCAGCGAGCTCTGATGCCGGCAGCATCGAATCGACCCTGCCAAGGCCGGAACAGCGCGTAATCTAGGCGTAACACGGGTGCCACGGATCGGCAATGAACGCACACGACGACTCCTGTCCGGCCGCTGCAACTCGTCCGTCTGTGTTACTTTCCCAAGTGAAGCGTTGACCATCACGAGCGGTCGAGGGAACTGGCCCGCCGAAACCGCCGCAACCGGGACACCGATCCGTCAGGTGCGAACTCCAGCCGCGAGCCGGCCGTCCCGGGCGATGAGCGGGAAGATGGGATACGTTGCACCCGCCGGTGGCGGGAGCACTGAAGGCCCCGGGACAGGACGTCAGGGGCCTTTGCCGTTCCCGGGACTCGACGGAAGGAGCAGCAGATGAGCAATCACAGGCCGGAGACGATCGCCCTCCACGGCGGGCAGGTGCCGGATCCGACGACGGGATCGCGCGCCGTGCCGATCTACCAGACGACCTCGTACGTGTTCGAGGACACCCAGCACGCAGCAGACCTCTTCGCGCTCAGGGTGCCGGGCAACATCTACACGCGGATCATGAATCCGACCCAGGATGTCTTCGAGCAGCGCATGTCCCAGCTCGAAGGTGGCATTGCGGCCGTCGCAACAGCGTCCGGGCAGTCGGCTGTCACCTACGCGGTGCTCAACGTGGCGCGCACCGGAGACAACATCATCTCCGTCTCGACGCTCTACGGCGGCACGTACAACCTGTTCGCGCACACCCTCCCGCAGTACGGGATCGAGGTGCGGTGGGCGGATCCGGACGACCCCGGCGCGGTTGCTGCCCTGACCGACGAGAACACGAAGCTCGTCTTCGCCGAGACGATCGGTAACCCGAAGCTCAACGTGATCGACATCCGCGCCTGGGCCGACGCAGCGCACGCCCAGGGCCTCCCACTGATCGTGGACAACACGGTCGCAACGCCGATCCTCGCTCGGGTGTTCGAGCAGGGAGCGGACATTGCCGTTCACTCCGCCACGAAGTACATCGGCGGCCACGGAACCTCGATCGGCGGCATCGTCGTAGACTCGGGGAACTTCGACTGGACGGCGAACGCCGAGCGCTACCCGGGGCTGACCAAGCCGGATCCGTCGTACCACGGCGTCGTCTGGGCGGATGTCCTCGGGCCGGCCGCCTACATCGGCCGCGTCCGCACGGTGCTGCTGCGCAACCTCGGGGCAGCCGCCTCGCCGTTCAACTCGTGGATGTTCATCCAGGGGCTGGAGACGTTGCCCCTGCGGATCGAGCGGCACTCGTCGAACGCACTTGCGGTCGCCCGGCATCTGGAGGGCCACGACGCCGTCACCTGGGTCAACTACCCCGGTCTCGACTCGAACCCGTACAAGGAAGTCGCCGATCGTGTGCTCACGGGCGGCTACGGCGGGCTCGTGACATTCGGCATCGCGGGTGGGATCGAAGCGGGCAAGGCGTTCATCGAGGGGCTTGAGCTGTTCAGCCACCTCGCGAACATCGGAGATGCGAAGTCGCTCGCGATCCACAACGCATCGACGACGCACTCGCAGCTGAACGAGGAGGAGCTCGCGTCCTCGGGTGTGACGCAGGACACGGTGCGCCTGTCGATCGGGATCGAGAACGTCGCCGATCTCATCGAAGACCTCGACCAGGCGCTCGTCAAGGCAGCGGTTCCCGCGGCA
Source organism: Thermoleophilia bacterium (assembly GCA_037139935.1). Lineage (GTDB taxonomy): Bacteria > Actinomycetota > Thermoleophilia > Gaiellales > Gaiellaceae > Gaiella. Next base: position 90,771 of record JBAXFL010000002.1, read on the forward strand.
GTCTGATCGACGCCATGTCGGGATCGTTCGGATACGTCGAGCCACAGCGGGTTGTCCTCTTCACCGAGGACGACCCGCTCGTGCTCGAATCCGGTGCGACCCTCGGGCCGGTCGAGGTGCAGTATGAGACGTACGGCACACTGGCGGCGGACGCGTCGAACGCGGTCTTTGTCTGCCACGCGCTCACCGGTGATGCACACGCGGCAGGACACCACGGCGACGCGAAGCGGCCCGGCTGGTGGGACACCCTGATCGGCCCCGGGAAGCCGCTCGACACCGACTCGCTGTGTGTGATCTGCCCCAACCTGATCGGTGGCTGCCAGGGAACGACGGGGCCTTCATCGATCGATCCGGCGACTGGAGAGCCATACGGCCTGCGGTTCCCCCACTTCACGGTTGCGGATCTCGTCACGGTTCATCGGCGCCTTCTCTCACACCTCGGTATCACGCGGTTGCACGGCGCAATCGGCGGCTCACTCGGCGGGATGCAGGTGCTCCAGTGGGCCCTCGATCACCCGACCGAGATCGAGAACGGGATCCTCGTCTGCGCGTCGGCCCGCCTCAGCGCCCAGAACATCGCGTTCTCGGCGGTCGCGCGGGCCTCGATCACGGGCGACGAGCACTTCGCGGGCGGCGACTACTACGCGACCGGCGAGAAGCCACGCGTCGGCCTCTCGATCGCGCGGATGATGGCCCACATCACCTACGTCTCCGAGGAGAGCCTCCGCCACAAGTTCGGCCGCGACCGTATCGGGGAGGCACCCACGTTCGAGATCGACTTCCAGGTCGAGAGTTACCTCGAGCATCAGGGCCAGAGCTTTCTCGACCGGTTCGATGCCAACTCGTACCTCTACCTGACACGCGTGATGGACTACTACGATCCGTTCGCGGACGAGGCGGCGGCGATTGCTCGCCTCCGGGATGTGCGAACGCGATTCCTCGTCGTCTCGTTCGACACCGACTGGCGCTTCCCGACGGCCCATTCGACCGAGATCGTGCGCGTGCTCGCGCTGGCCGGCTGCGATGTCACGCAGGAGGAGGTCGCCTCCCCCTGGGGTCATGACTCGTTCCTGCTGGACGTGCCGCGCTATCACGAACTCGTCACGGCACAGCTGGCGCGCGCAGCCGTTCCCGGCTGACGCCGGGCGACCCTCATCCCGCTCTCACTTGTATGGAGGAGGCACCGACGCTCGAGTTCGTGCTCAAGCGCAACCCCGTCGAGCGCCTGAAGCGCGAGAAGAGCCCGCTCTCGATGCTCGGCGAGCTGCCAACGCTGATCGCGACGGGCTACATGGACATCGAGGAGGATGACCTCGTCCGGCTCAAGTGGTGGGGCGTCTACCACGACAAGCCGGGGGTGGAGCTTGGGGTTGATATCGGCCGCGCACCTATCGCCATAGACGAGCGTAACCGTCCCTGGCTCAGGGATCATGGGTTCGCCTTTCCCGTCGAGAATCAGCCGTCGGGCGGAAACTTCAACTTCATCGAAGCGTACAAAGGAAGTACGGAATGGCACGTACGCCTGAGATGCAGAAGGCCGCCCAGAATATCGTCGACAACCCGGACGAGCTGAGCCTGGATCCACCGTTTTGCGCGGGCGTTGCATCTCGTCGGGCTCGCCAGGCCGCTTCCCGTCCGGGTGGGCACCGTTACTTCTGTTTCTGGCGGTCACCACCCGGACGGTGCGCTCCGTGGGGGGATGGGGGCCCCACAGGCCACAGGCCTGCGCGGCCCCATCCCCCACGTCCTGACGACCCCGACGAGCGCCTCGCGATCACGCAAAACGGTGGATCCCGGCTAAGGATCGCAAGAATGCAATTGACGTTCCCAAGGCGGCTCATGAGCTTGGGATCATCGATACTCCGGTTTCCCAACCTCATCCGAGGCACTTGGAAAATCTCGCAGCGGCACTGCGGAATGCAAACGTAAGCAGAGGGTTCTACTGCAACCCGAAGTATGGACAGAAGATCACGTTCTCGTCGGCATCGCTGCGTTGAAAAACGGGGTAGTCGTTCCAAGTAACCCTGCCTGTGCAGAAGAGCTCGCCAATCTCAACGTCTACGGCCCGGATGACAAAAAACTCACATTCGAAGACGGCGAAATCTACCTCCGCAAGCTCGAGTTCCTCTACTCAGGGATTGGCGCTCGAGGCGTTCTCAAGCCGTGAGCTGGAGCGCGAGAGTCTCCACCACGATCGAAGACTCAGCGGACGCACTTGCCAAAGTCAATTCCGGCGCCGGCGAAGCAGATTTCCCAGAAGCACAAGACCAGGCTGAGCACGCGGGCACCCTGCCGGAGCAGGAAACCGTAAGCGGCACGCTCGCCGACCTGGCAGGGTTGGCCGCCGGGCTCGAGTCCCCGGCGCTCGTCGTTGTCGGAGATGTCGTCGCCGTCGGCGCTGGCATCGCGGCGGCAGCCCGCACGGCCGTCGCGGCACATGTCTAGGCTTGACGGATGGACTTTCGCCGTGTGGACAATCTGCCCCCGTACGTCTTCGCCGTCATCCGCGACCTCACGCTCGAGCTCCGGCGTGCCGGAGATGACGTCATCGACCTCGGATTTGGCAACCCTGACCTCCCCTCGCCCGACCTCGCCGTCGAGAAGCTCGCCGAGGCGGCACACAATCCCCGCAATCATCGCTACTCGGCATCCAAGGGAATCCCCAACCTCCGCCTTGCTGCGGCCAACCTCTACAAGCGCAAGTGGGACGTAGATCTCGACCCCGAGACGCAGGTGCTGAACACGATCGGTGCCAAGGAAGGCCTGTCACACCTGATGTGGGTGCTTCTCGAACCGGGCGACTCCGCGCTCGTGCCGAGCCCGAGCTACCCGATCCACATCCACGCGCCGATCCTTGCCGGAGCGTCCGTGACGCGCGTGCCAATGGGCGCCGACGAGGATCTGTTCGCGAATCTCGAGGATGCCTGGGAGCGCTCCCAGCCGAAGCCGCGCGTCGTCATCCTCTCGTTCCCGCACAATCCGACGACAGCCACCGTGGATTTCGCCTTCATGGAGCGTGTCGTCGCCTTTGCCCGCGAGCACGCGTTGCTCGTCGTCCACGATTTCGCCTACGCGGATCTCGCGTTCGACGGCTACGAGCCACCCTCGATCCTCCAGGTGCCCGGGGCCGACGAGGTCGCCGTCGAGCTCTACACACTGACGAAGTCGTTCTCGATGGCCGGCTGGCGTGTCGGTTTCGTCGTCGGCAACGCCGCCGTCGTCAATGCGCTCGCCCGACTCAAGTCCTGGCTCGACTACGGCACCTTCCAGCCGATCCAGATCGCGGCCATCGTGGCGATGAACGAGCTACCCGACTATCCCCGCGAGGTGTCGGCCATCTACCAGTCACGGCGGGACGCCCTCTGCGACGGCCTCGAACGAGCCGGGTGGTCGTTCCCCAAGCCGAAGGGGACGATGTTCGTGTGGGCCCCCATCCCGGAGGCGTTCAGGTCGCTCGGCTCTCTCGCCTTCGCGGAACGGCTCGCCCGGGAGGCGAGCGTGGCGGTGTCGCCCGGTGTCGGCTTCGGCGCCGACGGTGACGGTTTCGTGCGCTTCGCGCTGGTCGAGAACGAACACCGCATCGGTCAGGCCGTCCGCGGAATCCGTACCTTCCTCGACGCCGAGAGGTAGATCGGCTGCGGGATGTCCGCAGGCCGCCCGGCGCAGCAGAGGCGCGGGCCGGGCCATACTCACAGACGCTCGACTCGCCCTCTTCCCGGAGGTCGCACGCAGGAACACCATGGTCGGCGCTCGGCGCAGCAGTGGTGCCCTCCGTGCGACACTGAGCAGACGATGACGACGTCCCTGCCACAGTTCCTGGTCGCGATCGCGATCGCCGCCGGCATCTCGATGCTGACCTTCAGACACGCAGACAAGCACGGGAGCGCCCATGCGACTGCGTGGGGGATCGGAGCATTTCTCGCAGCAGGGATCGTCGTGCCGGTCTACTTCCTCCGCTTCTGGCTGCGCAAGCGGCGGGTGGACGGATAGCACCCCCTTTGCCTCGTACTCTCGGGCCGCTACCGTCGCTCGCGTGACCGGCAACCTCCTCGTCTTCCTCGGGGCGGCGCTCGCGAGCGCCGTCGAGATGGTAGAGACGCTCACGATCGTGCTCGCCCTCGGCGTCACACGCGGCTGGCGGGCTCCGTTACAGGGTGCCGTCGCTGCTCTCGCTGTCCTCGTAGTACTCGTCGCACTCCTTGGCCCCGCCCTGCAGACCGTTCCGATCAATCTCCTGCGGCTCGTCGTCGGCTCGCTGCTCCTCGTCTTCGGACTGCAATGGCTGCGCAAGGCGATCCTCCGGGCGAGCGGGCTCAAGGCCGCCCACGACGAGGAAGAGGCGTTCGCCGCCGAGGTGACCGCAGCACGCGCTGCCGGCCGTCCCGCGCAGGGCGTCGATCGCTACGCCCTCGCGATCTCGTTCAAGTCCACACTCCTCGAGGGCTTCGAGGTCGCGTTCATCGTGATCACGCTCGGCGCCACCCAGGGGGCTATCGGGATCGCGGCTGCGGGAGCAGTCGTTGCCTTCGTGGTGGTTGTCATCGTGGGCGTCCTCGTGCGCCACCCGCTGAGCCGGGTGCCGGAGAACACCCTCAAGTTCGTGGTGGGCGTGATGCTGACATCGTTTGGCACATTCTGGGTCGGCGAAGGGGTCGGGATCGACTGGCCCGGCGCCGAAGCGTCGCTCGCGGCGCTGATCGTGCTGACCGCCGCGTGGTCGTTGCTCTTCACGCGGCTGCTCGAGCCAAGGTCACAGGTGGCGCCCACATGAGGGGTCTCGCGCGTGGGATCGTCGGCTTCGTCGTCGGTGATGACGTCTGGATCGCGGTCGGGGTGCTACTGCTTCTCGGGGGTACCGCAGTCCTCGTGCAGCTTGATTTCGAGGCGCGGTGGGTGCTGCCGGCCGGCGTTCCGGCGGCCCTGTGGATCTCGCTCGTCCGCGCCCGGAGGCTGGCACGGTGAACGGCAACGACGAGCCCGAATGGCTCCTCCCGATCGACCTGATGGTCGATTCGTACGCGCCCGAGCAGATCAGCGCCGAGCTTGGCCGACGACATGGGCTGTACCTCCGCGAGGCGCAACGCCTCGTGCTCGACGGACTCGCTCCCGACGAGAGCGGTCTGGCAACCGGGATCCGGGCCGAGACGGGCCGGTATCTGAGCCTGCAACCATGGCTTGCCCACGTGTCGCTCCAACCGGCGACGGCCACGGTCGAGGGCTCGACGCTCGAGGCCCTGAAGGCGATCGTTGCAGCTGCCCCACCGTCGGCGGCCCCTGCGCCCGCTCCACCCTCCTCCCGGCCGGTTCGACGCCTGATGCTTCAGCCCTCCGCGACAGTCGTCGCAAACATGACGGTGCGAAAGACACCAGGCGGCCCGGGCGTCGAGCTCCTGTGGGAGACGGCGCCGAACGTGACCGCCTGGACGATCCGTGTCAGCGTACGCCCCGACCCACGCCAGGACTACACCGAGGGCGAGATCGTGACGCTACCCGCGGCGACAACGTCATACGAGGTCTCCCTCGACGATCTTCCACGCAGGATCGCGATCTACGGTCTCGCCCGCGACGGCCGGATTGTTCGCCGGGCAGTCATCTCCGCGCTGACGATCGGCAACAGCAGCGCACAGTGGAAACACCAGGCCACTGCCGGGTAGAGGCGCGGCCTGGACGCGGAGCGTGGTTGACGCGGTCGGTGTCGAGACCGGTGGCGGCGAAAGGCACAACCGACCGTCCACCACCCGAGGTGCATCTCGACCCGAGCACCCTCGGCTACTGTCCTTCGTGTCAAGCAGAGATGCACTCGCCCCGTTTTCAACAAAGGAAAGAGCCGCCGGTCTCGCGTCCGGCGCCCAGGGAGACAAGGATGACCGAGATAGCTGTTCGTGAGTTGTCCGCCACGGATTTTCGTGTTGCGGATATTTCGTTGGCGGAGTTTGGCCGGCGGGAGATGACGATGGCGGAGCATGAGATGCCGGGTTTGATGTCGATGCGCCGTGAGTTTGGTGCAGAGCAGCCGCTTCGCGGGGCACGTATCACGGGTTCGTTGCATATGACGATCCAGACGGCAGTGCTGATCGAGACGCTTGTTGCTCTTGGGGCGGAGGTGCGGTGGGCGTCGTGCAACATCTTCTCGACGCAGGATCATGCTGCTGCTGCTGTTGCTGTGGGCCCGAACGGAACGCCGGAGCAGCCGAGTGGGGTGCCGGTGTTTGCGTGGAAGGGCGAGACGTTGACGGAGTACTGGTGGTGCACCGACCGGGCTTTGACGTGGCCGGATGGTGGCCCCAACATGCTGCTCGACGACGGTGGTGACGCGACGATGCTGGTGCACAGGGGTGTCGAGTACGAGGCGGCGGGAGCGGTGCCTGATCCCGCGTCGGGGGAGTCGGAGGAGTTCGAGGTCTTTTTGACGTTGTTGCAGGCGTCGGTTGCCGAGGATGCGGGTAAGTGGACGCGGATCGCCGCCGACATCCGGGGCGTGACGGAGGAGACGACGACGGGGGTGCATCGTCTCTACGAGATGGCAGAGGCCGGAACACTGTTGTTTCCCGCGATCAACGTGAACGACTCGGTGACCAAGAGCAAGTTCGACAACCTGTACGGCTGCCGGCATTCGCTTGTTGACGGCATCAACCGTGCTGTTGACCTGATGCTGTCGGGAAAGCTGTGTGTCGTGTGTGGCTACGGCGATGTCGGGAAGGGGTCGGCGGAGTCGTTGCGGGCGCAGGGTGCTCGCGTCGTTGTCACCGAGATCGACCCGATCTGTGCGTTACAGGCACTGATGGAGGGCTACGACGTGCAGACCCTCGACGACGTGATCGACGCGGCTGATGTCGTGATCACAGCGACCGGAAACAAGGACATCCTCACGGTGCAGCAGATGCAACGGATGAAGCACCTCGCCGTCGTCGGCAATATCGGCCACTTCGACAACGAGATCGACATGGCGGGCCTTGCGGCGCTGCCGGGTATAGAGCGAATCCAGATCAAGCCGCAGGTAGACCAGTGGGTGTTCCCCGACGGCCACGCGATCATCGTGCTCTCGGAAGGGCGGCTACTCAACCTCGGCAACGCAACGGGACATCCGAGCTTCGTGATGAGCAACTCGTTCACGAACCAGACGATCGCGCAGATCGAGCTCTTCACCCGGGCCGACGAGTACCCGCTCGGCGTCCACGTGCTACCCAAACACCTCGACGAGAAGGTCGCCCGCCTCCACGTCGAGGCGCTCGGTGCCAAGCTCACGAAGCTGCGTCCCGACCAGGCCGCCTACATCGGCACCCCCGTAGACGGCCCCTACAAGCCCGACCAGTACCGGTACTAGGAGCGGCACGTCGTTCGGCCCGGTGTCAGAGCGAAAGCTCGCCCTTGATCGCGACGAACTGCGCCACGGCGAAGTCGATGTCCTCGAAGCTGTGGGCCGCCGAGAGCTGCGTGCGAATGCGGGCCGTGTCGCGTGGCACGACCGGGAACGAGAAGCTGACCGCATAGACGCCTCGCGCCCACAGCAGCTCGGCAAAGCGTGCCGAGATCGCGGCGTCGCCGAGCATCACCGGCACGATCGGGTGCGTCCCCTCGACGATGTCGAAGCCTGCGTCGGTCATCGCGGTGCGGAACCGCGCGGTGTTCGCCCAGAGGCGGTCGCGCAGCTCCGGTGAGCCCTCGACGAGCTCGATCGCCTTCAGCCCCGCGGCGGCGATTGGCGGGGCAACGCTGTTCGAGAAGAGGTAGGGCCGCGCGCGCTGGCGCAGCAGCTCGACGATCTCGCGCCGCCCCGAGACGTAGCCGCCGGAGGCACCGCCCATCGCCTTGCCGAGCGTGCCCGTGATGATGTCGACGCGCTCGGTAACACCGTGCAGCTCGGGCGTGCCGCGGCCGTTTGGCCCGACGAACCCAACTGCGTGGGAGTCGTCGACCATGACGAGCGCGTTGTGCCGTTCGGCGAGGTCGCAGATCCCGGCGAGATCGGCGATGTGCCCGTCCATCGAGAAGACGCCGTCGGTCGCGATCATCCTCGTGTGGGCGCCTGCCGCCTCCACGAGGCGGGCCTCCAGCTCGGCGAGATCGCCGTTTGCATACCGGAGCCGCGCCGCCTTGCAGAGCCGAATCCCGTCGATGATCGAGGCATGGTTGAGCGCGTCCGAGATGACCGCATCGTCGGGCCCGAGCAGCGCCTCGAAGAGGCCGCCGTTCGCGTCGAAGCAGGAGCCGAAGAGGATCGTGTCCTCGGTGCCGAGGAACTCCGATAGGCGCTCCTCGAGTTGCTTGTGCAACGTCTGTGTGCCGCAGATGAAGCGCACCGACGCCATCCCGAAACCCCAGCGCTCGAGCGCGTCGCGCGCCGCCTCGATCACGGCCGGATGGTCTGCGAGGCCGAGGTAGTTGTTGGCGCAGAAGTTGAGAAGCGCACCCATTCCCTCCACCTCGACGTGCGCCGACTGCGGCGAGGAGAGCACGAGCTCGCCCTTATAGAGGCGCGCCTCCCGGAGCCCGTCGAGCTCCCCAACCAGCTCTTGTTGAAGCGATCCGTACACGACGAGCCTCCCTTCCTAGGAATCGGTCCAGTCGAGTATCACCTTCCCGGAGCCTCCCGAAGCGGCGACCGCGAATGCCTCCTCGAATTCGAGGTATGAGAACCGATGGGTGATCACCGGGCTGATGTCGAGACCGGCCTGCACCATCACGGACATCTGGTACCAGGTCTCGTACATCTCGCGCCCGTAGATGCCCTTCAGCGTGAGCATGTTGAAGACGATCGGAGTGAAGTCGATCGACACCTCGCCGGTCTGGATCCCGAGCAGCGCAATTCGGCCGCCGTGAGCCATCGCGGGCAGCAGCCCGCGTAGGGCAGCAGCCTGACCCGACATCTCGAGCGCAACGTCGAAACCCTCGGTCATCCCGAGCTCACGCTGGATCTGGTCGAAGCCGTCCTTCGTGGGATCGACCGCCGCCGTCGCCCCCATCTGCATCGCAAGATCGCAGCGGTAGCTGTTCGGGTCGGAGATGACGATGTGCCGCGCACCCGCGTGACGCGCGACGGCGACGGCCATGCAGCCGATCGGCCCGGCGCCGGTGACGAGAACATCCTCGCCGAGCACCGGGAAGGTGAGCGCAGTGTGGACGGCGTTGCCGAAGGGGTCGAAGATCGACGCAACGTCCTCGTCCACACCGTCCCAGTGGCGCCAGACGTTCGTCATCGGCAGCGCTACGAGCTCGGCAAATGCTCCCGGCCGCTGCACTCCGAGCCCGATCGAGTGCGCACAGAGGTGCCGCCGCCCGGCCATGCAGTTGCGGCAGCGGCCGCAGACGACGTGACCCTCACCGCTGACGATGTCACCCGGCTCGAAGTCGTTGACGTTCGAACCGATGCCAACGATCTCACCGACGAACTCGTGCCCGATCACGAGCGGCACCGGGATCGTCTTCTGCGCCCACGCATCCCACGAGTGGACGTGGAGATCGGTGCCGCAGATGCCCGTCTTGCGCACGCGGATCAGGACGTCGTTGATCCCGACCTCCGGCTCCGGCACATCCTCGAGCCACAGTCCCGGCTCGGCTTTCGCTTTGACGAGTGCTCGCACGGCTCACTCTCCGTCGGTCGTCGGTCGTCGGTCGTCGGTCGTCGGTGGGCTTTCGCTCACGATGGTCTCACCCTGCGGAGTATCGGAACGATCACGTGGCGTGCCAGTCGTCGAGGATCGCGGCCCTGTCCGCTTCGACCGACGCGAACCATCGCTCGAGCGCGACGGTCATCTCGCGTACCCGGCCCGGCTCGGCGGACGCGAGATCGTTCTGCTCGCACGGGTCTGCCGCCAGGTCGAAGAGGAGAGGCGCGGGCGGCTCTCCGAGCTCGAACTCGGGCAGCGGTGAGTCGTCGACCGCCGTGATGGGGTCCGGCCCTCGGTAATTGAGTGCCTTGTCGATGAGCCGGTCGCCGTCCGTGACCTTCATCAGCCCGTCGATCGACGGGCGAACGAGCTTCCAGTCCCCGTCCCGCATCGCCGCGTTTCCCTCGACTCGCGGGGCGTAGCGGTTGCACTGCCAGAACCGTTGCTCGACGACGTCACTACTTACCCCTCTAATCACGGCACCGACGTCACTCCCGTCGAGGGGCGGCCCCTCCGGAAGCGCGATACCGGCGGCAGCCGCGAGCGTCGGCAGCCAGTCGGTGAAATGCACCATCGCGCTCTCCAGACGCCCCGCCGGAACGTGCCCCGGCCAGCGGACGATTGCGGGCACGCGGATGCCGCCCTCGAAGACGTAGTGCTTCGCACCGCGCCACCCGTAGTTGAAGCGGTCGAGGCTGACGCCGAGAACCTCGCCGAGGTACGGGCCGTTGTCGCTCGTGAAGAGCACGATCGTGTTCTCTGCAAGCCCGAACTCGTGCAGGGTCGCGTCGATCCGCCCTATCCCGGCGTCCATCACCTCGACCATCGCGTAGGTCAGTGCGGCACCGAGCGTCTCCCCCGCGTCGGTGTATCGCTTCACGATCTCCTCGGGAGCCTGCAGGGGGAAGTGCGGCGCGTTGTAGGCGAGCATGAGGAAGAACGGGTGCTGCGCATGACGGCGAACGAACGAGTCCGCGTGTTCCGTGAACACGTCCGTCAGGTAGCGACCGTCGCTCTCGACCTCGGTGCCGTTGACGTCGAGGGCGTAGTCGTAGTAGTCCGAGCCACCGCCACTGAAGCCGGCAAACTCGTCGAAACCGCGCGCCCTCGGGTGGTAGCGGGGGTCGAGCGCGCCGTTGTGCCACTTGCCGACGAGACCCGTGCGATACCCCGCCGCAGAGAACAGGTCGGCGATCGTGGTCTCGTGGAGCGCGATCCGGTCGAGCCCGCGGCCCCCCAGCGTGTCGATCGCGCCCGTTCGATGCGGGTAGCGCCCCGTCAGGAGGGCTGCGCGGGACGGCGCACAGACAGGCGACCCCGAGTAGTGCTGGGTGAGGCACACACCCTCGGCCGCGATCGCGTTGAGATACGGCGTCGAACTGCGCCCCTCGTTGAAGAGGCCGAGGTCGCCATAGCCCATGTCGTCAGCGACGACGATGATGACGTTCGGTCGTGGACTGGAAGTCACGGCGCCTCGATCGTACCGCCGGCGCACGGCGGGTCAACCGTCGCCGACGCAGGCGATCCGCCGGCGTCTGCGCAACTCTTCGTGGCTGCGTGACACACCTATCCGATACCCGACGTCGCCCGGAACCTCTCGAGGCAGGCACGCCGAGGTGCCAGCAGCTCCTCGGCCGTTCCGATCGAGAGCAGATAGGCGAGCGTCTCCTCGAGTAGCGCGACGGTGTCCTGCGGCCTCGCGACAGCAACGTTCTCTTGCTCACCGGGATCCACCGCCAGGTCGTAGAGCTCGAGGTCGTCGTCCGGCCCACCGACGATGAGCGAGAGGCCATGGCCTGTGACCGTGATCGGCTGATCGTGCGCGATCCGCCGAGGCCATGAATCCACGGCAATCGTGATCCGCCCCTTCTGGTACTCGAGGGGCCAACCGCTGACGACGAGGTCGCGATGCTCGTCCGTCTCCCCTCGGAGCACGGGAGCGAGCGAGCGGCCCGCGACACCCTCGGGCGCCTCGATCCCCGCGAGGTCGAGAATCGTCGCCGGGACGTCGACGAGAGTTGTCAGCGCCGATGTGCGCCGCGGCTCTACGCCAGGCATCTGAATCAACAAAGGCACCTGGACGATCTCCCGGTAGAGCGGCGACCAGCTCTGAGTGCCGAGGTCGGCGTCCCAGACGGACTTGCCGAGATAGTCGTGCTCGCCGAAGTAGTAGCCGTGGTCGGAGACGAACACGAGGACGGTGTTGTCCGCGATCCCGAGGACGTCGAGCTTCTCGGCGAGCCGGCCGACCCAGCGGTCCATCAGGGTCACCTCGCCGGAGTACGTGGCGTGACTCAGGCGGACGTCGTCCTCGGTGAGGCCGGCCTCACGCCAGTTGTCGTAGCACGTCTCCGGTTCGCGCCCGTCGTAGTCGGGCGCGTAGAGCTTCGTGAAGTACTCGGGCGGATTCCACGGCTCGTGCGGGTCCCAGACGTCGACGAGGAGGAAGAACGTCTCCTCGTAGTTGCGCTCGAGCCACTCCTCTGCGGCCGTCGTCGTTCTGGCGACCCACCGATCCGACTCGTGGCGCCACGTGGAGCGCGCATCGGCACGCTCCTCCGGGCGCTTGCCGTCACCCTGCCCGCGGATCCAGTCGAAGTCCTTGAATCCACGGTCGTAGCCGAAGCCGTTGCGGACGTAGAACGGGGTGTCGACGATACCCATCGTCAGGTAGCCGGCCTCGCTGAGCAACTGCGGCAGCGTCGGGAGGTCTGTCGGGAGCGGGGCCCACGTCATGAACGTCAGCGACAGCCGTCCCGTGAGCAGGTCCGCCCGGGCCGGCATCGTCGGGAACGAGCCGATCAGGTGGTTGTCGAAGACGACGGCTCGATCGGCCAGCCGGTCGAGCCCCGGGGTGCGGATCCAGTCGTTGCCGTAGGCGCCGAGGTGGTCGCGGCGCAGCGTGTCGGAGACGATGACGACGAAGTTCAGGGGGCCAGAGGTCGGACTCATGAGGGATGCTCCTTCAGTCGAGGCACGTTGGGTTGGCGTCGGGTCGTCGCCCGTCGGTGGGGTGACCGGGAGGCTATGTTGCGCCCGCGCGGCTGCGTGCCTGTTTCACTCTCTCGTCGCGCGGGAGCTTCGGTCGCTCGCCGATGCCGTGGCGGATGACCCCGAGAACGTGCCTGCGCTCGGCACCGATGAGCGGACGCCGCGGCGCCCTCACCCACTCGCTGCCGAGGCCGTTCTCCTGCATCGCGAGCTTGATGTACTGGACGAGGCGCGGTGTCACGTCGAGGTGGAGCAACGGCGTGTACCAGCGGTAGAGCGCCAGCGCCTCCTCCCAGCGGCCCGCGCGCGTGAGATCCCAGAGCAGCTGGTTCTCGTAGGGGAACGCGAGCCCGATCCCTGCGACCCAGCCGTCGATGCCGAGCACGGCGCTCTCGAGCACGAGGTCGTCGACACCGGTGAAGATCGCGAAGCGGTCACCGACCTCGTTCCGGAGGTCCGTGATCCGGCGTGTGTCGCCGGAGCTCTCCTTTATCGCCACAATCGTGTCGATCTCGGCGAGTCGCGCGAACATCTTCGGTGTCACGTCGTTCGCGTACGTGGCCGGGTTGTTGTAGATCATCAGGGGCCCGTCGGTCGCCCTGGCGATGTCCGTCAGGTGCTCGAGCGACTCGCGCTCGGCGCCGTTGTACGCCATCGCCGGCATCACCATGAAGCCGTCGGCGCCGAGGCTCCGGCAGTCCCGAACATAGCGACAGGCGGCCGCCGTGCTCGTCTCGGCCACCCCGGAGAGGACCGGCACGCGCCCGCGCACCACGTCGACCGCTGCTTCCACGACCGCACGCTTGTCCTCGGGGTCGAGCGATTGGTTCTCGCCGAGCGATCCGCACATGACGACCCCTCCGACGCGCGAGTCGATCAGGACCTCGAGATGTCGCCCCGTTGCGTCGAGGTCGATCGAGCCGTCACGATGCATCTGCGTGGTCACGGCAGGGAATACGCCTTGCCAGTAGGGCTTCATCCTGACGAGCCTTCCTTGTGGGTGATGAGATACGTTCGGCCGGGCTCGGTCGAAAAGTGCAGCTCGTCGCCGACGGGCTGGAGCGCGACCGGCTCACCGCCGCAGAGGATCACGAGTCCTCCGTCGGTGTGCAGCCGGCACGGCGCGCCGGCCATCGACCGGAGCTCGGCCCGGTCGAGCGCACCGCCTTTCCATTCGAGATCGATCTCGAAGCCCCCTCGCGCCCTCAGGCCGGAGGCGCTCCCGGCGGGCCAGTCCGGTGGCAGCGCCGGCAGCAGCTCGATCCCGTCGTGAGACTGCACGAGCATCTCGCACACGGCCGCGACGGCTCCGAGGTTGCCGTCGATCTGGAAGACGGTGAGGGGGTTCGTGCCACCGGGTGGCGAGAGGTCGAGCAGGCTCGAGTCGGTGCTCCGGCGAAGGATCCCGAGCAGCTGCTCGTGCGCCAGCGCCCCCTCGCCGAAGCGTGCCCAGAGGAGTGACAGCCACGCGACGCTCCAGCCGCCCCACGAGCGGTTTGATGCCTCCGAGATCCTCAGCTCGAGCGCCCTGCGGGCTGCCGCGGCGAGGTCGGGCGTCGTCCGCGGTGTGATCTGCGCGTCGGGGTAGACGGCGAACAGATGGGAGGCGTGCCGATGCCCGGGCTCCCACTCCTCGTGGTCCTCGCGCCACTCCTGGAGCTGCCCACGGCTGCCGATGCGCATGGCGGGAAGGCGGACCAGCGCCGCCGTTAGCTCGGCGCAGAAGTCCTCGTCCACGCCGAGAATCGCTGCTGCCGAGAGGCACCGCTCGAAGAGGCCGTGGATGATCTGCGTGTCACCGGCCGGACTCATGCAGAGGCCCGAGCGAAGGCCGTTCTCGTCAAGGTAGTGGTTCTCGGGCGACATCGAGGGGCCGAAGAGGAGCTCGCCGGTCTCGGGATCCTCGACGAGGAAATCGAGGACGAAGCGTGCAGCCTCCTTCATCCCGGGATAGGCCCGGTCACGGAGGAAGTCGGGATCGAGGTTGAAGGAGTAGTGCTCCCAGAGGTGGTGGGCGAGCCAGGCGGCTCCGGCCGGCCACAGGCCGCAGAGAACATGGTCGAGCGGAACCGTGTCGGCCCACAGGTCGGTGTTGTGGTGGGCCACGAACCCACGGCAGCCGTAGTGCTTCGCCGCCGTCTCGGCACCACTCACGCGCAACCGGTCGATGAGGTCGAACAGGGGCTCGTGGCACTCCGACAGGTTCGCGACCTCCGCCGGCCAGTAGTTCATCTGGAGATTGATGTTGATCGTGAACTTGCTGTCCCAGGCTGGCTGGTAGCTCTCGTTCCAGATGCCCTGGAGGTTTGCGGGCAGGGTTCCGGGACGACTGGAGCCGAGCAGGAGGTAGCGGCCGAACTGGAAGTGGAGCTCGATCAGCCCCGGATCCGCCGCGCCGGCCTTGACCCGCTCGAGGCGCGCGTCAATCGGCAGGGCCTCGAGCTCGGGGTCGGGGCGCTCCGAGAGACGGAGCCGTACGCGCCGCATCGGCGGCCGGTGGCTCTCGACGTGCCGTGCGCGCAACTCGTCGTACGGAGTCGAGGCCGCCGCGTCGACCGTCGCAAGGCAGGCACCTTCGGGGTCGTCGCCACGGAAGTCCGTCGCCGCGCCGACGATGATCGTGACCGCATCGGCGCCGCGAACCGAGAAGTGGTCTCCACTTGCCTCGCACACGCCGCCCTCGGCGAGCACACGGGCCCGCGAATGGAACCGTGACCCACGCTCACCGATACCTCCGCCGACGACATGATCGGTGCCCTCGATGCGCTCGAAGGCGTCGTAGCGGCGGTAGAAGTGCGAGCCGACCTCGATCGACGCCGGCCTGCTCGCCGTGAGACGTATGACGACGACGTCATCAGGGACGCTCGCGAGCACCTCGCGCCGAAACGTCGTCTCGCCCAGCGCATACTCGACCGAGGCGATCCCGTCATCGAGGTCGAGAGCGCGCCGGTACCCGGTCACGAGCTCCTCGTGATGGCCGCCGAAGAGCAGGGTCATGTCCCCGAGAACCTGATAGCTCGCCTGCCGGTGCGGCATTCCGAACATCGACAGCTCCGCGAGCGTGTGCGCCTCCTCGATCCGGCCGTCGAGGAGTAGTCCGCGCACCTCCGGGAGCGCCCGCAAGGCGTCGGGGTTGTGCCGGTCGTCGGGCCAGCGCGTCCAGACGCTCTCCTCGTTGAAGATCAGCGTCTCCTTGTAGACGCGGCCGAACACGGTCGCGCCGAGCCTGCCATTGCCGACCGGGAGCGATGCGAGCCACCGCGGTGCCGGTTGTTCGTACCAGAGCTGCTGGGCGGACTCGCTCATCGGAGCGAACCGTGGCCAGGTGACCGCCCGCGCTCGACGAGCTCGTTGGCCGGTGAGGGGGATGATGGTGTCGGCACGCTTAGTATCCGGGGCCTGCAAAAAAATCTTTGTGGGTCAATAATATACTTTACTCGGAAGCGGCGCTCAACCGACCGGTCATTGCTCCCTGAACACGTCTGCGGCCCAGCGCGCGTACGCCTCGCGAAGGCGCGCGGCGGTCTCCGGCTCAGCTGCAGCTAGATTCGTCGCCTCGGGCGGCTCGACGGCCAGGGACGCGAGGTGCCATTGTCCGAGCTCGAGGGTTCCTTCGGGGTGACGCGAGTGACGGCCTGTCGTATCAATCCCGTTGCAGAAGAGCTTCCAGTCGCCCTCACGGACCATCCAGCGATCCTGCCACTGGAAGCAGAGCGTCTCGTGCGGCGTGGGAGTCGTCGGGTCATCGAGTAGCGGCCAGAGGCTGCGGCCGTCCAGTGCGCGATCGGCCTCGGGTTCGGGGACGCCACAAGCTGCAAAAACCGTGGGCACCAGGTCCATGTTGGTCACGATCTGGTTGCGCACCTCGCCGGCAGGGATGGTTCCTGGAAGGCTGAGAATCATCGGTACGCGAATGCCGCCTTCGAGGAAGCTTCCCTTCGCCCCCCGCCACGGTCCCGTTTCGCCGCCTCCGCCGCGCGCTCCGTAGCTCTCGCCCCAGTTCGAGAAGTCCTCGGTGGAATGGCCGTGGTCACTCGTGTAACAGACGAGCGTACGTTCGCGGAGACCCAGTCGGTCGACCATCTCGAGCACCTGACCGACCCGCCTGTCGAGTGTTGCGACCATTGCGGCATACGATGCTCGCGGCTCGGGCAGGTGCGCGAATGCTTCCGCGAGATCGAGGTCTGGCTGATACGGATAATGCGGGAGGTTGGGGGCCAGGTGGAGGTAGAACGGGCCTCCCTGCTCCCGCTCGAGGAATCGCACGGCGCGCTCCGTGACCAGGTCGGGGAAGTACTCGCTGTCGAAAAAGACCTCCGTGTCGTTCTCCCAGAGGTCGTGGAACGGTGGCTGCCCCGGCCTCGCGTGGAGAAACCGGTGCGAGTAGTTGTCGATGAATCCGCCCAGGTGCCCGAAGAACTCGTCGAAGCCGAAGTCGAGCGGCCGGTTCCCCGGCCGCGCTCCCAGATGCCACTTGCCAAAGAGCCCCGTTCGGTAGCCGCGTGATCGCAGCATCGAGGCGAGCGTGACCGCGTTCGAGGCGATGCCGACGCCTCTCTCGTCCGACGGATGGTTCGAGCACCAGTCGTTGATCCCACATCGTTGTGGGTAGCGGCCCGTCAACAGGGCCGCGCGCGACGGGCAGCAGACAGTGTGCCCGTAGGCCTGGGTAAAACGTGTCCCGCGAGCCGCGAGAGCATCGAGCGTCGGTGTGAGCAGGTCGGTAGAGCCGTAGCACCCCGCGTCGAGCGTGCCGTGATCGTCGGCCTGGATGAGGATGACGTTGGGTGCCTCCATGCTCTCGCCTCGGCGCGGCATCATCCCTCGTACTCGAGGAACCGGGCGCCGCGCGTGCGCGTCCGCTCGAGGAGGTTGGACAGGTGCGCCACGATCCCCGAATTGGCGGCCGCGACGTTCGTCTGTTCCTCCGGGTCCGAAGCCAGATCGAAGAGGAGGACCCCGTCGACTGCGTCCGGGACCGGGAAGCGCCTCTTCGCGAGCTCACCGTCGCTGTTCCGCGCGAGGACGATGAGCTTCCAGCGCCCCTCCCGGATCGCGAAGTCGCCGACGGGGGAGTTGTCCAGTCCGCCAGAATCCGAGACCAGGGCAGGACGAAGTGGTGCTTTCGCACCCGACCTGCCCGGGCTGCCAGGAACGAGCGCCGGCAGCACCGAGAAACTGTCCTCCGCACTCGCATCGTCCAACTCGACGTCCACGAGGTCTGCGAAGGTCGCATACAGATCCGCGGTACAGATCAGCTCGTCCGAGACGCTCCCGGCGGGGATCCGACCCGGCCAGCGTGCGATGAACGGCACACGGTGCCCCCCTTCGAAGACCGTGTTCTTTCGGCCCCGGAGGGATCCCGCCGATCGTTGGCCATTCTGGCCGGGCATCGCGCCGTGGTCGCTCGTAAAGATGAGGAGCGTCTGTTCTCGCATCCCACGCTCATCGAGCGCGTTCGAGATGCGGCCGACACACCAATCGACAAGGACGTTCATGTCGCCGCGGGGACCTTCTGCGCTCACGCCACGAACGAAGTCCGGCGGCAACCAGGGATCATGCGGAGCCGAGAGCGCGAGATAGAGGAAGAACGGATCGTCAGGCCGCACCGAGCGGTGGCGATCGATGAACTCGATCGCTCGTTCGACATGGCGAACATCGACACGCTCTTCGTCCCAATCCTCGACCATCAGCCCCGGGTGAAAGCCAGGAATCTGGTTCAG
The DNA here is from genome assembly GCA_037139935.1 of Thermoleophilia bacterium. Classification (GTDB taxonomy): domain Bacteria; phylum Actinomycetota; class Thermoleophilia; order Gaiellales; family Gaiellaceae; genus Gaiella. The sequence goes on from JBAXFL010000002.1 coordinate 109,093, forward strand.
GTCGTCCGGAGACGGTAACGAGGGCACCCCCACCGCGTGACGACCCTCGATGAAGCAGTACGGCGGGTCAGAGGTGGAGCATCCGGCAGTCCCGAAGAAAGCGTCGAAACCCACATCGAGCGGACCATTGTCGAGCGGACGCCTGAAATCGATCGACGACTCCTCGGACGTGAAGCCGCCTTCGCTGCCCACGGCCGGATATCGGAGCCCGAGATGCCACTTCCCGACGCACGCCGTTCCGTAGCCGGCGCCGCTCAGGAGCCGAGGAAGCGTGGGCCGGGACGGCTCGACGAGGGGCGGTTCGTACGGGTTCACCAGATAGTGGCTTCTCGACTTCCGCCAGTGGTAGCGCCCCGTCAGGATCCCGTACCGGCTGGGTGTGCAGAGCGCGCTCGTGCCGTGCGCATCCGTGAAGCGGGCTCCCTCTCGCGCGAGCCGATCCACGTGCGGCATCGGGATGAGCGATTCGGCGTTGTAACAGGGAGGGTCACCGAACCCGGTGTCGTCTGTGAGGATCAGGACGATGTTCGGGAGTCGGTCCTTCACCGGCCAGAGGCTTGAGGTTCCGAGCGCTTGCACGCTGGCTCAGGGGGCGCTTTCCGTGTCCCACCTGAGCACAACAGTCTTCCTTGACGGCGCTCGCACGTCGCTATACGATCCCGCATATAGATACTCTACCATCAAAGAAATATTTCAACCAACCGGAGACTTTTGGAACCCGCGCGTCGTCCCGCGATTACCGGGGGCAACTCGAAGAGCCCACAACAGTTCCGAGTGAGGCGCGGCCGCAGTGAGCTCACAACTTTCATCACGATCCGTCGTCTCCTGTCCAGGCAAGGGACGTGCGGGAGTCCATTCACACGCCCCTCCTGTAGACACGGGGAGTGCCATCGCATCACCACCGTTAAGCAATCGAAAGGATGATCATGCTTCGTAGGGATAGACACTTCCGCAGGCGGACAGTGACGTGGCTCGTGGCCGGCGTTGCTGCCGCAGGCCTCCTCCTCGGCGTCGGCGCTTCGGCCGCGGCGCCATCTCAGGCAAACCGCGGCGACGCGGGCACCAACCTGACCTGGGCGATCCAGACCAACCCCGCCAGCCTTTTCAACGCGTTCTGCTTCTGCACCGTGGGTCAGACGGTCATGTCGCTCGTGCAGGATCACATCCTTGCCCCTGGCACCTTCGGCCAGCCGACAACGGGCGACGGTGCGGTTGTCTCCGCTTGGAAGGCGGTGTCGCCGACGGTCTACCGGTACACGGTGAAACCCGGCATCAAGTTCTCGGACGGGTCGACCCTGAACGCCGCTGATGTTGCGTTTTCCCTGAACGTTCACCGTGATCCGGCGACGGGCTCGAAGGTTGCCTCGTTCTTCGGGAACGTGATATCGATCAAGTCGAAGGGGAACGTCGTCACGGTCGAGCTGCGGAAGCCAGACTCGAACTGGCAGTACGTTCCGACCGCGACCCCCGGCCTTGTCTACTCGCAGGACGACTACCTCAAGAAGCCATCCGCCTACGGGACGCCGAGTGGGCTCCCGCTCGGCACGGGGCCGTACCGCTTCAAGGAGTGGCAGCCCAACGCGAAGATCGTCCTCGACCGGAATCCGTACTACACGGGGAAGAGGAAGTACCCGTTCGACACGATCACGATTCCGATCATCCCGAACGAGCAGGCGCTGTTGCTCGCCGTGCAGAGCGGCGAGGTCGATGGCACCTTTGCCGTGCCCGCAGCGAACTTCGGCTCGTGGCAGAAGGCTCCGAACACGAAGGTCGGCAGCTTCCTCTCCGGTGGCTGGAGAGGGTTCTCGTTCGACACGGAGGATGGGCCGTTCAAGGACGTCAACGTCCGCCGCGCGCTCGCCTACTCACTGGACATGGACGGGATCAACAAGGCGCTCAATTCGGGCATCGGCCAGGTGCTGACGGGCATGCCGCCGCTCATCTTCCTGCGGGGCATCCTTCCGAAGGCCGAGATCGACGCCGCTCTGAAGAAGGTCCCGCAGTACCCGTTCAGCGTCGAGAAGGCGAAGGCCGAGCTGGCGAAGTCCAAGTATCCCAACGGGTTCACCACGACGATGAACATCCCAGGCCCGTGCCTGCCGTGCACTCTCCTGTCGGTGGCGTTGCAACAGGGTGCGAAGGCGATCGGGATCACCATCAACTTCAACGTCATGCCCGGCCCGCCGCGATTCCAGGTAATTCTCGACCACAAGCCCGGCCTGGGGATCCAGGTGCTTGGTCAGTCCCCGGACACCCCCAACCCGCTGCAGTTCCAGGACCTCCTCTACACGGGCTCGCACGCAGCTCCGGGGTTCGAGAACTCCGCCAACCTGAAGAACCCGGCGATCGACAAGCTGATCGCGCAGGGCCTCGCGAGCACGGACATCAAGGTGGCTGCGCGCAACGCACTCAAGGTGCAGGCGATCGTCGCCAGAGAGGTTCCGTACATCCACGTGTTCACGTTCCCCGTCGCATGGGCCGTCAAGAAAGGATGGAGTCTCAAGTCCTCGATCGGCCCGTTCTACTACAACCAGATCTGGCTCCAACACCTGGTCTCGAAGTAGGTCGCATCCCGTAACGACGACAACCGCGTGGTCGCAGCACAGCCCACCAGCCCGGAACTGCCGTCCTCCTCGGAGACGGCAGTTCCGGCTGAGCGGTCGGGAAATCCGTGAGCATCGAGCTCCTGCGACGACTCAGCAACGCCCCCGGGGTCTCCGGTTTCGAGGACGCGGTGCAGGAGATCGTTCGCGAGCGCCTCGCAGCCGTCTGTGACGAGGTACACGGCGACCGGATGGGCAACGTGATCGGCGTCCGACGGGCTTCCGGTCGCGTACCCGACGCCGGTCGAGCGACGCGGGTCGTCGTCGCAGCCCATGCCGACGAGATCGGGATGATGGTCAAATCGATCGACGCGGAGGGCTATGTCCGCCCCCACCCGCTCGGCGACCTCCATCCACCGTCGCTGGTCTCGCAGCGGGTCGTGATCCACGGGCGCGAGCCCGTGCAGGGGGTCGTCGTGCCACGCGTGCCGAACGGCCTCCCCGCGAGCCCGAAGAGCCTCGAGGTGCAGCCGCTCGACGAGATGGTGATCGATGTCGGCCTGTCGCCCGGGGACGTCCACCGCCTCGTCTCGGTGGGCGATCCGATCACGTTCGCCCAGGAATTCGGCGTCCTCAACGAGGACGTCTACACCGGTCGCAACTTCGACGATCGCATCGGAACCTACTGCCTGCTGGAGGCGATGAGCCGCCTGGGGGAGACGGCGGTCGATGTCTATGCCGTGAGCTCGGTTCAGGAGGAGATCGGCATCAGGGGCATGGTCCCCGCCGCACACGCGATCGAGGCGGAGATCGGAATCGCGCTCGACGGCAGCCTCTGCCTCGATCCCTACTCGCGGCCGCACGATCAGACCACCGTGATGGGTGCGGGAGCGGGCATCTACGTGATCGACAACCGCACCGTCGGCAGCCCCCGGCTCGTGGCGTTCCTCTTCGACCTGGCCGACCGCCACGGCATTCCCGCGCAGCCGAACATCGGCGGAGGAACCGATGCGGAGGCGATCCAGCGGACGCACACCGGCGCGCTCGCGACGACGGTTGGGGCACCGGTTCGCTACATGCACTCGACCGTCCAGCTCTGTCACCGCGACGACATCGAGGCGACGATCGAGCTGCTCAGGGTGTTCCTCGAGCACGCGCACGAGCTCGATAGCGAGGTCGAAGACTGACGGCCCGCTCGGCAGCGAACAGCCCCACGCTGCCGAGCACACTTGACGACCCGAACCGCCACCGTTACGATCCGCGAAAGAAATATCAGATAATGATTGAGATTTCTTGAAGTCGTGAGAATCTCTGGACAGGGATGGCAGCGACAGCATGACCGAAGCGCAATCCATCGAGCCGGCGCCGGCTCCAGGCGAGATGGTCACCCCCGATAAGGAGATGCGCGCGGCGCGACGGGTCTGGATCCGTCGCTACGTTTACCGCCGACTGCTCGTCCTCATCCCGCTCGCCCTCGTCGTCACCGTCGCCGCGTTCACCCTGACGCACGTCGCGCCCGGAGGGCCGCTCGCCGCACTGCTCGAGGATCAACCAACCTCACCCGAGATGATCCAGGCGATCAAGGAGAAGTACAGGCTCGACGATCCGCTTCCGGTGCAGTACTGGGACTGGTTCACCGGCGTGCTCCAAGGTGACCTCGGCCGATCGATCCTCACCAACGAGACGGTTCTCAACGAGATCGGCCACCGCTTCGACGTCACCCTCTTTCTGAACGGCATGGGGATCGTGATCGCGATCTGCCTCGGGGTGCCGCTCGGGGTGCTCGCCGCACTGCGGCGCGGGCGGTTCGTCGACCGGATCCTCGTCGGCGTGAGCGTGCTTCTGATGAGCACACCCGCATTCGCGCTCGCGCTCTTCCTGCTCTACTTCCTCGGCTTCAAGGCCGGTCTGTTCCCCCTTTACGGCCCCGGCGAGTGGTTCGCATCTCGCGCCCACCATCTTGCGCTACCAGCGTTGACGCTGGGGCTGCACGGGATGGGATTCGTGATGAGGTTGACACGCGCGTCGATGCTGGAGCAGTTCGAGCAGGACTACGTGGCATTCGCGCGCGCACGCGGTCTCGGGTCGTTCCACATCACCGTGCGCTACGCCCTGCGCAACGCTCTCATCCCGATCACGACGGCGGCCGGACTGCTGTTCACGGGCCTTCTGACAGGAGCTGTCCTGGTCGAGAGCGTCTTCGGGTTGCCCGGTCTCGGCACGCTGCTCGTGAATGCGGTGATCGGGGGCGACTTCCCCGTGATCCAAGGCACTCTGCTGATCATCGCCGCCTGGATCATCATGGTGAACATCGCGGTCGACATCGCCTACATCTACATCGACCCGCGCGTGGGGTTCGAGAAGGCGATGGGCTGATGTCGACGCTCAGCCGCGAAGGTAGCCGGGTCTCGCTCCTCCGCTGGAGCGGTCTCCGGCGGATGCCCCCCTTCCTGATCCTCGTTGCGTTCCTCGTCCTCGGCGTCGTTGCCGTGATGGCGCTCTTTGCCAGTGCCCTCGAGCCGTACCCGCCGGACGCGCTCGACTTCCAGAGCGTCGCAGCGTCGCCGTCCAGCGAGCACTGGCTCGGGACGGACACGCTCGGGCGCGACATCCTCTCGCGCATCATCGCGGGAGCCGACATGGCAATCACGGGGCCTCTGTTCGTGGCAGTCACGGGGATGCTCGCGGCCAGCCTCCTGGGTATCGTCTCCGGCTACCTCGGCGGCTCGGTCGACATGGTGATCCAGCGGTGCGTGGATTTCATGTTCGCGCTCCCCGGCCTTCTGATCGCGATCGTCATCGTCGGTGTGACCGGGGGTGGCTACTGGATGGCAGTGGTCGTCCTCGCGCTGCTCAACGTCGCAGGCGGGATAAGGATCATCCGCAGCGCCACACTCGAGCAACGCGCGTTGCCGTACGTCGAAGCCGCCCGCACGCTGGGTGTCCCCCGCTGGCGGATCATGTACGTCCACATCTGGCGCAACATCTCCGCCATCGTCTTTGCCAACGCGGCCCTCGACTTTGCTCTCGCGCTCGTCGCACTCTCGAGCCTCTCCTACCTCGGACTCGGCACCCAGCCGGGCGTCCCCGAGTGGGGGCTGATGCTCGCGGAGAACCAGTCACTCCTCTTCACCAACCCCGTGGGCGTCCTCTCCCCTGGTCTCGCGATCGTTTTCCTGGCGACGTCCGTGACGATCATCGGCGACTGGATCTACGACCGATTCTCCTACGGAGGTCGAACTGGCCGCTAACCCCTCACCTGTTGCCCACTCGCTGCTCGAGGTCAGCGGCCTGCGCCTCGAGGTCGTCGCCGGACACACGCGGCGCACCCTCGTAGCCGGCATCGACCTGACGCTCGATCGCGGCGAGACGATCGCGATCGTCGGCGAGTCGGGTAGTGGCAAGTCGCTCAGCGCCCGCGCGATCGTCGGGTTGCTCCCGACGGGGGTCGAGGCAAGCGCCGGGAAGGTCGTCTTCGATGGCAAGGATCTCCTCCAGGCTCGACCGCGAGAGGTCTCGCGGATGCGCGGCAGCAGCATCTCGATGCTCTTCCAGGATCCGTTCACGATGCTCAATCCGCTCCTTCGCTGCTCGAAGCACATCGAGGAGGTGCTGCGGATCCGCCCCGAGGCACCGATCGGCAATCGGGCGGAGGCAAAGCGCGAGGCGGTCAGGCGACTGGCCGAGGTCGGGATCACCGACGAGACGGCCGCCGATCGCTATCCGTTCCAGCTCTCCGGCGGCATGCGCCAGCGCGTGGGAATCGCGGCGGCGCTCGCGGGTGACCCGCGGATCCTCATCGCCGACGAGCCGTCGACCGCACTCGACGTCACCACGCAGGCGGAGATCCTCGATCTCCTGCAGTCCGTCCAGCAGGGACGCGGGATGGGGCTGATCCTGATCACGCACGACCTGCGCGTCGCATTCTCCGTCGCCGACAGGGTCTACGTGCTCTACGCCGGGTCGCTCGTCGAGGTCAGCCGGGCCGACGCACTCGAGCGCGAGCCGCTCCATCCCTACTCGCTCGGACTCCTGCTCTCCGAGCCCTCCGCCGACCGGCGGCTCTCCCGGCTCGTGGCCATCGAGGGATCCGTGCCGAGCCCCGACGAGGTCGCCGACCGCTGCAGTTTCGCGCCACGCTGCCGCTGGGTTCAGGAGCCGTGCCTCGCGGGCAAGCCCGAGTTGCGAGTCGTCGGGAGCGGCCGCGAGACGGCCTGCGTGCGAATCGACGCGATCAGGGACGAGATGCGCATCGCCCACCACGCCGCAACCGAGCCGGGGGCGGCAGCGGGCAGCGCGACGCCGACGTTTACTGGCGAGCCGATCCTGCGGATCACGAACCTCCTCAAGATCTTCGAGGGCAGGGGCGGAGAGGTACGGGCGCTGAACGGCGTCTCGATCGACGTCGGCGTCAACGAGAGCGTCGGCCTCGTCGGCGAGTCCGGATCGGGGAAAACAACGCTCGGCCGCTGTGTTGTCGGCCTCGAAACGCCCACGTCGGGAACGATCTCCGTCGGCGGGATCCCTGCAAGCGACTACCGAGCGCTGACACGTGACCAACGCTCGGAGATCCGCCGGACAGCGCAGATCGTCTTCCAGGACCCGTACTCGTCGCTCGACCGCACGGAGACCGTCGGAGCTGCGCTCCGGGTGGCTCTGGTCGTCAACGGGTACCCGCGCGACGGCACCAAGCGACGAATCGACGAACTGCTCGACCTGGTCGGCCTGCCCGCCGGCTATGCGAAGCGCCGTCCGGCAGCGCTCTCGGGCGGCGAGCGTCAGCGTGTCTCAATCGCCCGCACACTCGCGGTCGAGCCGAAGCTGATCGTCTGCGACGAGCCCGTCTCGGCGCTCGACGTCTCTGTGCAGGCTCAGATCCTCAACCTCTTCCGTGACCTTCGCGAGCAGCTCGGCCTCAGCTACCTGTTCATCACTCACGATCTCGCCGTCGTGCGACAGGTCGTCGAGCGCGTCTACGTCTTGCACCGCGGAATCGTCGTCGAGCAGGGCTCAACGGAGCAGGTGCTCGATCGTCCCGAGCACGACTACACTCGGCGGCTGATCGCATCGATCCCACGCTCGGCCGCCTAGATGCATCACGCGCACGAAGCTCAGCTCGGCCGGTCCGGCCCGATCGTCACCTCTCTCGCCCTCGGCACGTCTGCTCTCGGAGGGCTCTTTGCGCCCGTCAGCACAGATCAGGCTCACGCGACCGTAGCCGCCGCGCTCGACCGTGGGCTTCGCTATATCGACACGGCGCCGCTGTACGGGTTCGGCCGCTCCGAGCAACTCGTCGGCGAGGTGCTCGCCCTCGTTCCCCGGGAGAGCTACGTGATCTCGACCAAGGTCGGCCGGCTCGTGAAAGACGACCCCGCCGAGTTCGAGCGGATGCCCGAAGGGATGTGGCACGGCACCGGCAGGAGGAAGGTCGCCTTCGACTTCAGTCGTGACGGTATCCGCCGCTCGCTCTCCGAGAGCCTCGAGCGGCTCGGCCTCGACCACGTCGACATTGCATACCTCCACGACCCAGACGACGCTCTCGAGCAGGCGATCTCCGAGGCGTTTCCGGCACTCGCAGAGCTCCGTGACGAGGGCCTCGTGCACGCGATCGGGGCCGGGATGAACGATCCGGTGGCACTTGCACGCATCGTCGGCAGCACGCGTCCGGACTGCGTTCTCATCGCGGGGCGATACACGCTGCTCGACCAGAGCGCCCAGCGTGACCTGTTCCCGCTCTGTGTCCGGGAGGGCGTCGGAGTCGTCGTCGGCGGCGTCTTCAACAGCGGCATCCTCGCCGATCCGGTTCCCGGCGCACGATTCGACTACGTCGAAGCCGAACCCGCCGTGCTCGAGCGGGCACAACAGCTCGCCCGCATTTGCGCCTCGTACGGTGTTGCTCTCTCGGCTGCCGCCATCCAGTTCCCCTGCAGGCATGCGGCAGTCGACTCGGTCCTGACAGGAGTCCGTTCAACGTCCGAGCTCGACGAGAGCATCTCGGGGTTCGACGCACCCATCCCCGGCGAGCTCTGGGACGAGCTCGAGCGCAACGGTTTAGTGGAGCCCCACGCCATGCCCACGGCAGGGTCACGCCGATGACGTCCGCCGAGCGACACGCCGCCGCACCCGGACAGAAATCTCTATTCCGAACTGAGATATGTATTCCCCGCTGGTATTCTAGTTCTCCAGACACCGAGCAGATCGTCCCTACCGAGCGGGGATCGCTCGGCTGCCGTGATGGCCGGTGTCGGAGACGGAATTGGAGCATCTGAGAGTGGCGCAGTTTCCGAATGCAACCGAGTCGACGAACCGTCGGAGCCTGACAGACAGGGCGTACGATCACCTTCGCGAGGCGATTCTCAGCGGCGACCTTCCGGTCGGCACCATCCTCGCTGAGGCAGCGTTAGCCGACCAGCTCGGAATCTCGAAGACACCAGTGCGGCAGGCGCTGCAACTGCTTCGCACGGAGGGACTGCTCGAGATCGGGCCGCGGCGCCAACTCGCCGTCCGTGGGTTCACACCAACCCACCGCAACGAGATCCTGAAGATCCGCGAAGCTCTCGAGGAGATCGCCGTCGACACCGCGTGCCAGGTCATCTCACTCGAGGACATCGACCTCCTTCGCCTCACGCTCCTGCGGCAAAAACGAGCCGCTGATGCCCACGACGAGGAGGGTTTCCTCATTCTCGACGAGGAGTTCCATGTCCAGATAGCCCGGGGGGCGAACCTGCCGATCGTCGCGCGACTGCTCGGGCAGATGCGCGGATTCGCACGCCTGATGCGTCTCAGCCTCGCGCAGCCACCCGAGCACCTCCAGGACGTCGTCGTCGAGCACACGCACATCGTCGACGCCCTCGAGCAGCGGGATTCAGCTGCGGCTCTTCTTGCCCTCCGGACGCATTTGCATCGCTGGGACTACCTGCTCCTGGGCCACGAAGCGTCGATACCGGCAGACCGCGCCGAATGAGAATCGCCCGCGTCGACGTCTTCGGCTACGACCTCTCGTATGTCCACGGGCGCTACGTCATGTCTGGTGGGCGGGTGATCGAGTCAGTCCCGAGCACGGTCGTGCGGGTAACCACGACGGCGGGCGTCGAGGGCTTCGGGGAGGTGTGCCCGCTTGGCCCGGCCTACCTCCCGGCCCACAGCGCAGGAGCCCGCGCCGCGCTCTCGGTCCTCATCCCCTCGGTCGTCGGGATCGGCGTCAACAATCTGGGAGCAGTCAATGCCGCCATGGATCGCGCCCTCATGGGACACGGCTATGCCAAGAGCGCTATCGACACCGCGTGCTGGGACGCACTCGGGAAATCGGTCGGACTCCCTGTCTGCGACCTGCTCGGCGGACGTCTCTCCGAGTCGTTCCCGCTCTATTTTGCGGTACCGCTCAGGTCGGTCGAGGAGATGACGGCCTACGTACACGCGCGTCGCGCCGAAGGCATCCACCGGTTCCAGCTCAAGCTCGGCGCCGACCCGTACGAGGATGCGGCGCGCACACGGAGCGTGGTCGAGGCAACGGGCCCGGAGGACGTCATCGTTGCCGACGCGAACGGCGGCTGGCGGCTCCAGGACGCGGTGGTCGCCGCGCGGGCGATCGATGACCTCGAGCGGGTCTTCTTCGAGCAGCCATGCCCGACGTTGGAGGAGTGCCTGCTCGTTCGCGAGCGCACCACGCTGCCGATGGTGCTGGACGAGTGCATCACGGATGTCCCCTCGCTCCTTCGCGCCTATGAGGCAAAGGCAATGGAGGCGTTCAACCTCAAGATCTCCAAGGTCGGCGGCCTCAGCCAGGCGAAGCTCATGCGCGATCTCGCAGCCCAGCTCGGGCTCCGCGTCACGATCGAGGACACCTGGGGCGGCGACCTCGTCACCGCGGCCGTCTCGCATCTTGCTGCCAGCACTCCACCCGACACGCTCTTCACGGTGTCGTTCATGAACGACTGGACGAACGAGCACGTCGCCGGCCACCACCCGCGGTCACAGGCCGGCTTTGGATCCGCCCCCGACGGCTCGGGGCTCGGGATCGACGTTGATGTCTCGGCCCTCGGCGCGCCGCTCGATTCGACGACCGGCTGACGGCCGGCTAACGGCCGGGCAGGTCGGCGCCTACACGCCCGAGAAGGCGCTGAAACCACCGTCGATCGGGACCACCACTCCGGTGACGAACCGGGCGCCGTCTGCGACCAGCCAGATCACCGTCGAGACGAGCTCCTCCGGTTCACCGAAGCGGCCGAGCGGCGTCCGGCTCACAATGGTCGCTCCGCGGTCGGTCAGCTCGCCGTCCTCCCGCATGAGGAGTGCGCGATTCTGATCGCCAACGAAGAAGCCCGGGGCAATCGCGTTGACCCGGATGCCTGTCCCCCGGCGCGCGAGCTCGACCGCGAGCCACCGAGTGATGCTCTCGACGGCGGCCTTTGCGCCGCCATATCCGCCGACTCTCGTCACCGCGCGGGATGCCGCCATCGACGATACGTTGACGATCGAGCACCCTGAATCGTGTTGCATCACACCCCCGAGCACCCGTATCGGAAGCAGCGTCCCGAGCAGATTCAAGTCCACGACCTCGCGCAAGGCGTCGAGTGGGACATCGAAGGGATCGTCACCATCGTGCAACGTCGCGGCCGCTACGTTGCCGCCCGCACAGTTCACGAGGACATGGACCGCGCCGTACCGCTCCAGAACCTCGTCACGCGCCCGCTCGAGCGAATCGAGATCGAGGACGTCGGCCGCGATGCCTATTGCGTCGTGTCCCAAGGAGACGAGACGGCCCGCAGTGTCCGCTACCCGCTCCGCGTTGCGCGCGATGACGACGACGTTCGCGCCCGCCCGCGCCAGACCGTCCGCAACGGCGCCGCCAATCGCCCCCGTACCGCCGGTGACGACCGCAACGCGTCCGGCGAGCGAGAAGAGGTCGCTGGTCACGAGAGGCTCATCCTATGAGGACGGCCCGAATCGGTGAACCGGAGCCTCCCTCGATCCTCAGGGGCAACCCCATGAAGAGACCGCGTACCGGTGCCGCGTCAAGGCCGATAAGCCCTTCGAACAGAAGGATCTCACGTGGAAGAAAGCTCTCCAGGTGACCGACGGCGGACGTGGTCTCGCCGTCGACGACTGCTGCATCACATGTCGCCGTGTCCGAGCCGACCGCGTGGACGCCGTGCTCCACAAGGTGGGCACATGCATCCGCCGCAAGCCCCGGAGCGTTGCGGATCCACCACTCACGCTCGGCGACATCGTCGCTCGCCGGCTGAAGGAACCTGTCCCAGCCGAACTGCACGATCGCGATCTCGCCGGCCTGCGGTGCGAACCCATCTCTCCGCTCCACCTCCTCGAGCGTGCTCCGGGTGACGAGATCGCCCGGACCGAGCTCGTACGTCGCGAGGTCGTATTTCACGTACGGAAGGATGAAGCGATCGACGGCATACTGATCAATCGTCCGATGCGCCAGTCCCGCAACGGCGTGCGCCGGAGCGTCAACGTGCGAGCCGATGTGTTCGCCAAAGGAAAGGTGCTGCAGGAAGTATCCGTCGCGCTCGTGCGTGCGACTGGCGCCGTCGATCGAAACCGGAGGGTGGCCCGGGAAGATCGGGAGCCGCTCGCTGATAACCGGCGAGACATCGTAGAACGTCGCGACGCGAAGCGCGTCGACAAGTGCCTTCATGGCCGCACGACCGCGCGGATCGCCTCCAGGCTGCCGTCCTTGGCCGTCGCGAATGCGGCGCCGACCTGCTCCAGGGTGAACGGCTGCACGATCGACTCATCGGGAAGCGCGGCGAGCAGTCCAGCCTGCAGCAGGCGCATCGCCTCCGTGAGGTCGCTCAGGTCGTACATCAGGACGCCGATCAACGATCGATCGCCCCGCTGCAGCGCCAGACCGTCGATCTCGAGCTCCGCGGGGGCATTGCCGACGATTACGGCACGTCCTCCCTTGCGTGTCGCCGCGAGCGCTGCTCCGATCGTCTCACCCGAGCCGACAGCCTCGAATACGACGTCGGCCCCCTCGGGGCGAATGTGCTCGGCGACAATCTCCGCGAGCGGTGTCATGGTCGGGTCGAACGCCCGGAGGCCGAGCGCCGTCGCACGTTCTCGCCGGGACGCCGACGGCTCGGAGACAAGGATCGGATCGAGCCCACGCTCTCTCGCAACGAGTGCGGTGAACAGGCCGATTGCACCGCCGCCGAGCACAATCGCGGTCTCCCCCGTACGCACGTCGGCCCGAGCAACGCCGTGCACCGCGACAGCGAGCGGCTCGATGAGGACACGCTGTGTCTCGGGGACACCGGCCGATACGACGAGCAGGTTCGCCTCCGGAATCACGACGTGCTCTGCGAGGCCCCCCGGAAGCTGGCCGCCGAAGAAACGCATGTCGGCACAGAGCTGCTGCTTGCCGGCGAGGCAGTGGTAGCAGTGCCCGCAACCGAGCGCAGGAAAGACGACGACGGGCGTGCCGATACCGAGCTGGGCACCCGGTCCGAGCGCCTCGACGATGCCATAGATTTCGTGGCCGATGAGGAGAGGCGGCCGAAGGAAGGCATGCGTTCCCGACCACATCTTCAGGTCTGAGCCACATACCCCGCAGTCGTGGACGCGCACCCGGACTTCACCGTCGCCCGGCTCGGGTGTCGGCCGTTGACCCACCGCGAAGCGCTTGGGCTCTTCGAGCATCGCGTAGCGTCCGTAGGTCACCGATCTCTCCAGTACTGAAGCAAGCCGGGTTCTGCCATGGTCGATTCGATCGCGGACGGCTCGAGCGCAACCGAGCCGGTGAGATTCTCGATCCCGCCGGGAACGACGGCCACCGTGTCCTCGCAGCGGATGTAGAGCGAGCGCTCCGGCACCCACAGCATCGGGTCGACGGAGAAGACCAGCCCCTCCTGGAACGGCCGCTGCTGATACCTGCCGACATCGTGGACGGTCATCCCGACGGGGTGCGAGAGGTGCCCCCGGAAGACGAGCGCGGCACGGGCCGCCGCCTCGAACTCCGGTGCCGACCAGGCTGTCTCCTCCACGACATCGCGCATCTCGGCCGCGGCGGCATCGAGCACCTGAGCGACGGTTCCACCGGGGCTGATCCGCGAAAGCAGCGCATAGTGGTAGCGGAGGATGAAGCCGTACAGTTCGAGCTGCCAGTCCTCCCACCGACCGGAGACGGGCCACATGCGCCCGATATCGCTCGTGTAGTAGTTGAAGTCGGGCGCGTAGTCCATCAGCACGAGCTCCCCTGCGGCGAGGGTCGATGTCTTCTGGACATAATGGCCGTGCCATGCGTTCGCCCCCGAGGCAACGATCGCCTCGTACGACCCGCCTGCAGCCCCGCCCTGTAAGAAGACGAAGTCTGCGACTGCGCCAAGCTCGTACTCGCGTACACCGGGCTCGGTCGAGCGCATCGCCTCGGTGACCGCGATACCGGTCAGCCGCGCCGCCTCACGCATGAGGGACAGCTCGGACTGGCTCTTGATGAGTCGCATCTCGTCGAGCACAGGCGTCAGGTCTCGGCACTCGGCCAGGGGGAAATGCTCCGCAAGCGCCGGCCCAAGGGAGCCCGCGGCAGGTGGGTGAGCGCGCAGGGGATCGGAAAGGCGGGCGGCGGTACCGCCAAGAAGCCCATCGCGGCTCTGGCGCTCGCCTTCGCTCGGGGCGAACGGCGTGTGGACGATTAGCGCACCCCGAAAGAGCCTGCGGGCAATCTCGAGCGGCATCGCCTCGACCGACTTGACGGCATCGACGCCGCTCACACCCCGGACGCGATCGACGTCCTCGGCCCAGAGCGCCGGGCCATCCGTACGCTCGCGCTGCTCGTCGCGATGAGGGAGATAGACCGTCGTGCTGCCTTCCTGCCCGTCGATCAGCACGTACGCGCCGGGAACCTCGAGCCCCGTGAGGTAGTAGAACTCGTTGGTCTGTCGAAACCTGACCGATCGCCGCGGAAACGGGGCAGAAGCGACGAGGATAATCTGGCCATCATCGATCGATGATGCCAGGCGCGCACGCCGCGCACGCAGTTCCTGAGCGCCCGCGCAGAGGCGTTCGCCGTCTATCACCATCGGGCCGTTAGATTCTTCTCATCATAGAAAATCTCTTTGGAGCATAGACGTACTATACGTCGGACACCGGTGACGGGCAACTGTTGGGTATTTCGACATACCAGACCTCGAAGAAGGCGCCGTGGAATCCCCGAACAGATCTCAACTGTCAGCCCGAGCAATGGATACTCGAGCACCTCGTGGATGCGCGGGAGATGCCAGTCGGTGCAGCACCTCGCCGGCCCGCTGGACGACGTGCGTGTCGCTTCACCTCTCCCAAGCAGCGGTGTCGATCGAGGCGGGATCGCGCAAGGGAGGCTCACGCGTTCGCAGACATCGCGCGGAATGGCGGTCGCCGGTGTGACCGCTCTACGGCACTGCTCCCGTCCGGTTGCGGGATCGAAGGTGCCGCGACCGCGCACGTGAGTGCTGTGCGCGAGAACGCCGAGCGGGATGTCGACTGGCAGATCACGCGCGAGGAAGGAGTCCCTGCAGTGGTAGCCGGCCCTCTCGATAGCGTCGCCGGGCGTGAGCACGGCCTCGATCCGTCCTCCACCAATCACGTCCGGCTGAATGATCGCAGTCACGACGATCCCACCTCCTCTTCGGACACGTGGGTCGGAAACATCACGTAGCGGGCGGATGCCACGGCGTCGACACGTCCCATGCCGCTACGACACCAGAGGTACGAGGCAGTCGCCCACGAGAGCCACCGCCTCGAGATCGCTGTGATCGAGATGCTGGAGAAACACGCGGCTGACCCCCGCCGCTCGATATTGATCGAGCCGCTCGGCCAGTTCGTCGCACGTTCCTACCAGCCAGGCGGCCTTCTCCTCGCGAACGACGTCCACATCGCGGGGGTCGTCGATACGCTGAAGGACAGCTCTGAGCCGTCGATCGACGTCTGCCTCGTTCGCGCCGATCACGCAAGTCGCCATCACCGACAGCGGAAGCGAAGCCGGGTCACGGCCGATCTCGATACACGCCTGGTCGAGCGAGCGTCGGCGTTCCGCGCACTGGTCAGGGGTGGCGGACGGCGTGTTGTACTCCTGGGCGAAGCGTGCTGCGAGGGCGGCCGACCGGGGGCGGGCGCTGCCGCCGAGGACGAGGGGTGGGTGTGGTTGCTGGAGTGGCCGCGGCAGCGCTGTCTGTCCCTCCAGGGAGTAGTGCTTGCCGTCAAAGTCGAAATGCTCCTCCGTCCATGACCGAACGACGATCTCCACCTGCTCGGCGAACTGCTCGAAGCGCGTGCGGACGTCTGGAAACGGGAAACCTCCTCGGCGATGTTCGGCCTCGTACCATCCTGCGCCCATCCCCAGCTCGACCCGTCCGTTCGAGATGTGATCGACGGTGACCACCGACCGTGCGAGGACGGTCGGGTGCCGGAACGTCACCGGAGAGACCATCGTGCCGAGCCGAATCCGCGTCGTCGTGGCCGCGAGCGCCGCGAGCAATGTCCAGGCATCAAGCGATCCCTGCCCCCGTCGGATGATCGACGTGTAGTGATCGGAGCGGAACAGTCCGTCCAGGCCGTGGGCCTCGGCGGCACGGGCGAGCGCCAGCCACTCCTCCCAGCTCACTCCTTCCTGGCCTTCGATCATCAGGCACAGCCGCACGGGCCTATCCCTCCGAGGTCGTGGCACTGGTCACGTCGCGATCGGTTCGTTCGCCACTGGAAGGCGTGACATCGCTCTTGTCACACCTCTGCTTGCACCCTATCCCGCCGGCGGCGGCGGGGGAGACGCAGCAGTCCCGGCAGTGTGGTTGTGAAGCAGCCATAGTCTGGGGCGTGACACCGACGGAGGCCCGGAACCACGGAGCGATCGCGAGGCGCCACACGCGTCTGACACCCGGCGACGTCATCGCCGGGCTCAGCGTCGCGGCGGTGCTGATCCCTCAGTCTCTGGCGTATGCGGGCCTCGCGGGCATGCCACCGGAGCGTGGCCTTTACGCCGCGGCTTTGCCGCCGATCGCGGCGGCGCTCTTCGCCTGCTCGCCCTATCTGCAGACAGGCCCTGTCGCACTGACATCGCTACTCACGTTCGGGGCACTCTCGATCCACGCGACCCCTGGCTCGGACGAGTACATCGAGCTCGGCATCGTTCTGGCGCTTGTCGTCGGCGCAATCCGCGTGCTCCTCGGACTCGTCCATGGTGGCGTAGTCGCGTATCTCCTCTCCGAGCCGGTTTTGATCGGGTTCGTCCCGGGCGCCGCAATCCTGATCTGCCTCTCGCAACTCCCGGCCGCTCTGGGCACTCCCCCGACAGGGCATGGAATCGTCGCAAACGCCCTCGATGCGCTCGCCCATCCATCCCTCTGGGACTGGACTTCGATTGGGCTCGCGGTAATCACGGTTGCTTTGATGAAGGGCGCGGCGCGACTGCACCGACTCGTTCCCGGCGTTCTACTCGCCGTAATCGGGTCGATTGCCTGGTCGAGCGCGACGGACTACTCGGGAGCGACGGTCGGGACAATTCGACTCGGGCTGCCGGAGTTTCCGACGGGCATCGATCCGGGCTCGCTGCCGCTGCTCCTGGTCTCCGGCCTGATCATCGCGCTTGTCGGTTTCGCCGAGCCTTCGGCGATCGCGCGGACGTTCGCGACGGTCGAACGGCAGCGCTGGGATGCCAGCCAGGAGCTCGTCAGTCAGGGTGCCGCGAACCTCGCCTCCGCCGTATCCGGGGGCTTCCCGGTCGGAGGGTCATTCTCGCGGAGCTCGCTCAACCGGCAGGCAGGTGCCCGCACCCGCTGGGCCGGCGCCGTCACCGGCGTCGCCGTCCTGTGCTTCCTCCCGTTCGCGACGGTTCTGGCCCCGCTGCCCCTCTCGGTGCTTGCAGCCATCGTGATCGTCGCTGCGCTCGGGCTAGCGCGGACACGTCCACTCGTGCGTTTGATCCGGCTCTCACGCTGGCAGGCCGCCGTTGCGTGGACGACGTTCGCTGCCACTCTGGCGCTGTCCCCCCACGTCGAGTACGCGGTACTGCTCGGTGTCGGGATGGCGATCCTGGTTCACCTGCTTCGGGAGATGGTGGTCGACATCGTCGTCAGCTTCGAAGGCGATACCCTCACCTTCCGCCCCCGGGGGGTGCTCTGGTTCGCTTCGAGCAAGGTGATCGAGGACGCATTCGCCGTGGCGATCGCCAATCACCCCCGGGCCCGCAAAGTCGACATCGACCTGGCGGGCGTCGGCCGCCTCGACGTCACGAGCGCACTCGTCTTACGCAGGATGCTGGCCGACGCGCGGGCAGCCAAGCTCGACGCGCGCCTGATCGATATCCCGCCGCGCGCACGACGGTTCCTCCTTCCAGTCCTCGAGTCGGAGGACGAGCCGCTCTAGGCTCGGTCGACGCGACAGCAGTCGGCCTCCGTTCAAGCCAAGGGTGATCGGTCGTCGTCGGCAAACGCCTCGGCACAGTTGCGCACGTCGGCGGCGGCGGTTGCGAGGTTCCGATGGACAGGAGCGAAGTCAGTCGGTATCCTAGGCCTATGGTCAAGAAGCGGTCGAAGATCACTGTCTCCTTTCTCGCGGTTGTGGTGTCGGCCTGTGCACTCGCCGCACTCCCGGGCTCGGCCTCTGGAGCCACGCAGATCAGGTTCAGAAGCCCTGACGGCAACATCGCATGCGCCATGGCTGGGGGAAGCAAGGGCGGAATGAGTTTTGGTTTTGTGAGCTGTGTCGCCAAGAAGATGAACTGGGCGCCGCCAAAGGCCTGTCCGGCCGGATGGGGAATTGGCCTCATCGATACGGCTGGGTTGCCCGGAGCGAACGTGACCGCAAGTGCGAGTTGTTCCAAGGGTCACCTCGGGGATGCGGCTACCCCGTTGCCGAAGACGGTGCTCGCTTTCGGCAAGAAGATCTCGGTCGGCGGCATAACGTGCGCTTCGTCGAGCAAGGGAGTTGCCTGCATCAAGAAAAACGGCCACGGCCTCTCTATCTCGCAGGCAAGCTACAAGCTGTTCTAGGCCGCTCTCCTTGCAGCCGTATCGGTCACCGTTGAGAGTCGGTGAGGGTCGAGTCCTCTACCTCTCACCGGCATATCTCCCGCGTTCGCCCCGGTAGAAGAACAGGGTCGCCGCACCTCGTCGCACGAGCTCGATGGTGATGTTGGTGCCGCCAGGCCGGACGTAGCGCAGAAAATCGTGGGTAACGTAGCGCGGACGTCGTCGCGGCGGGGCTAGCCCAGACCACGATACGGCAGTGCCTGGAGGGAATGTTCAGGCGCTCGATGGCTCCAAGAGTAGGATCGTTCTGTGCAGCGAGGCCGTATCGCAAATCACATCCTTCGTGCGGCCGAAAGCGTCGATTGGGCGAGTGTCCTGTGGGTTGGTCCGATTCGCGCTGGACTCGTCGCCGCCATGACCTTCGCCGTCGCGATCGGGCAGCCCGCCGCTGTCGTGCCAATCACGATTGGTTCGCTGCTCGTCGCGCTCGTCGACCCATCCGGCACGTTTGGCATCCGCTTTCGAGCGATGGCACTGACGGCACTGATTATCTCTGCCATTACCGCAGTTGCCCTACTCGTGTCCAACTCGCTACCGTTGCACCTTGCTACTGCCGCACTCGTCGCCTTCGCGCTCGGCTACGTAGGCATTGCCGGTCCGCGGGCCGGAGTCGCGGGCATGGTCGGGCTCGTCATGTTCTCCATCTTCAGTGGTACGCCAGAGCCAGTTGGCGACGTGGTGCCGACCACGATCTATGTTCTGATCGGCGCCTCAATCCAGGTCCTCGTGATGTGTCTCCCCACACTCTTTCGCCGGATGGAGGAGATCCGCTCCGAGGTCTTTATCGCCTACCGTACGCTCGGCTATTCGCTCAAACGAGATGCACGAGGGATTCCAGCGCTGACGGCTGCCACGCGCATCAACGTGGCGCGCGAACGCATTCCCCTCAGCGGTGCTGAGGGTGCCAGCCGCGCGTGGCTGGAGCAGCTTGTCGAGGCATGCGATCACTCGCGTGTCGGCTTCTTTGCGCTCACTGCCGAAGACGAGCTCCACACCGACACGCAAGGTGTCGTCATCGGCGAACTCGTGCACGCGGCATCAACGCTCTGCCTACGCATTGCCGGGGCGATGCACGTGCCACTCTTGCGTCGGCGAATCGCACCGGCCTTGGCCGACTTTCAGCGCGCTGCCGACTTGGCGGTAGCTAGCCTGCCAGAGAAATCGCGGCCTATCATCCTCTCGATTCGGCGCGATCTGGAACAGGGTGCAGCACTGACTCGAGGTGCCTGGCCGATTGGACGCAAGGCCGAGTGCGGGCCAATGCTGCGCATCCCGCACGATGCTCTGGTCGGGCCGCAACGACTCCTCACCCTCGGGCGTCCGTTCATCATTCATGGGGCGCGGCTCGCAGTTGCCTTCACGGTCGGCACCCTGATCGCCGAGACGATCTTTCCACTCCCACATGCCTACTGGCTGCCGATGACGGTCGCCTGGCTGACGAAGCCAGGACTCAACGATTCTTCGATCAGGCTCGTACAACGCTTCTGCGGCACCGTGGTGGGGGTCACGATCGTCTGGATTGTCTTGTCGCTGGCATGGAGCAATCCGTTTGCAATGGTCGTCATCGGCATCTCGACGGCAGTGATTGTCGCGTTCGCCGCACCGAACTATCTGATCGCGACGGAGGGTGTGACGGTGTTTGCGCTGACGCTCTTCTACTTCGATGGCAGTCCGCTGATCGATACGATACCCTCCCGCGTGCTTGCCACCGGGGTCGCCGCTGTGCTGGTCGGGATCACGATGATGCTGTGGCGGCCGGCGATCGCCGATCGCGTCTTGCTCGACCTCGCCGAGCAGGCCCGGACGCTTCGGCTCTACGCCCTTGCGTGCCGACGAGGTGACATCGAGGTTGCTGAGACTGCCCGCATTGACTTCGTTCAGGCACGTGTCGCTGCCGGTACCGCGATCACGGTTTCAGCCAACGAGATGGCCGAGCATCGGGTGACCGAGGAGTGCGCCGAGGCAGTCCATCGCGATCTGATTCGAGCCAGCACCGTTCCGGTGATTGCCGAGATCGCGGGAGATGTAGAGATGAAAGCGAGCATGACGGACACGGCACTGGCCCGCCTGTATGAGCTTTCCGAGCGACTCGTCACGATGCACGAGGCGGGTGGCGAGCCTCCAGCCCGTAGCGAGGCTGGTGCCGGGCGTGGGGGTCTCTTTGCACAACATATTGAGGACGCTCACGGGCGACTCGATGCGCTGGTTTCCCGAGCCTAGGCAGCGATGCGCTACGGCTGCACGGCAAAGACAGGGTCGTACGCGTGTAGCTCCGAGCCATGCTGGTGGAGCCGAGTATGAGCCTGACGCCATATGGGACGGCGCTCTTCAACAGCCGCCCAAAACGTCGATCCATGATCGAGATGGCGAAGGTGGCCGATCTCATGTACGACGACATAGTCGAGGATCTTGCACGGCGCGAGCATCAGCCGCGAGGAGGGCGAGACAGTGCCACTGCGGCACCACGAACCCCAGCGCAAGGTGCCATCGGCGATCCGGAGCACGACAGCACCAAACGGAGCAACGGAATGTTCAACCTGACCCCGGTCTTGTTGTCGGAAAAAACTTCTTCTCCTCAGCGTGCCGACGCTGGCATAGTGCGCACATGAGCGACTGGAATACCTGTGATCTCTGCGATGACAATCCCGGTGTGATTCGTGTCCCCCTCCCAGGGCTACGCCACTTCGGCGGCACCACGCATTTCAGTGGCCCGGTGATGACGGTGCGCTGCGACGCGGACAACACACGCGTCAAGGAGCTCGTCAACACGCCGGGCGAGGGCCGCGTGCTGATCGTCGACGGCGGCGGCGGCCTGGTCACGGCGCTGGTCGGTGACGTCGTTGGTGCTGAAGCCGTTGCCAACGGCTGGGCGGGCATCATCATCGATGGATGCGTGCGTGACTCTGCAAATCTTGCCGCGCTGTCGCTCGGCGTAATGGCGATCACCACCTGTCCGCAGCGCCCCGCGCGTGCGGGGCAGGGAACGGCAGGTGACGAACTCGTCTTTCGCGGCGTACCCTGTCGCCCAGGTGATCTCGCCTACGCGGATGAGGACGGCGTCGTCCTCATGCCCGCGCCAGAGTGAACGCCTCCACCCAGCTCCGCAGACGCATGCACGCTGACTGAGATCGTGCGTAGGACCGCTACGACCTGACCGCACCGTCCTGCAGGACGCGCAATGCACATCCTTCACCTGTATGTCACCCGATCGACGGTCTGTCGCCACGGGCCACCCGAGGTCACGACATCGCGGAGCGCGTCACCGTCCACCACGAGCCAGCTCATCGTCACGCGCGATTCCGACTCGCACACGTCCTTCTCCCGACAAGGCCATCCGGCCGGTGACAACGGTTGCTATGAACCGTCCGCTGGCGTGCTGATCTCCACGAATCGGCACAACGCATTCGCGAGCCGCATATGCTCGATCGTCCGGCAGTCCACCTCCAGTAACCGCGGTGAGCAGACGAGGTAGGCGAGGCACTCCGCGCGCGAGATCGCGACGTTGAAGCGGTTGCGCGAGAAGAGAAAGTCGAGCCCTCGCGGGACGTCTTCCCCGCTCGAGCTTGCCATCGAGTAGAAGACGACCCGCGCCTGCTGGCCCTGGAACTTGTCCACCGTTCCCACCTCGACGGCGTCGGGGAGGGCGCTGCGGAGCAGCTCTACCTGAGCGTTGTACGGGGCCACGACCTTGATTTCCTCGAGCGCTACGCCGGCCCGCTCGAGTGCCTCGATCTCGGCCCGCACAGCCTCCACTTCCTCGACAGACTCCTGTCGGTTGCCTTCGTGCTCGACGGCGGCCCAGCGCAAGCCGGTGCCCAGGGGAGTCGTTCTGGTGGACGTGGCCGGGTCGGGATGCAGGCGCCCCTCGTAGAACTCCTCGGAGATGAAGCCGCAGACGTCGGGATGGAGTCGGTACGTCTTCTCCAGGAAGATCCCCCGGTCGGCGGCAATCGTCGCCTTTCCGTCGAGAAGATGCCCGAGCACGGAGGCGTCGCTGCCCACCGGATGGGATCCCTGCAGTACCTGGCCGAGCTGCTGTGGATCACCGATGAGCACGAGGTTCCGGGCACACGTGCCCATCGCGAGGGCATCGGCGAGCGACACCTGGCCGGCCTCGTCGATGAAGAGGTAGTCGAGCATCCCGTCGTGCTGCGCGTCCGAGAAGAGCCACGCGGTGCCGCCGAGGAGATCGCCGCCGTCAGCGTCGGCGTTGGAGAAGACGTTTCTGATCCCGTCGCCCGGATACAGGGATTCGGCATTGTCGCTGGTCGCCTTCTTGCGCCCGTGAAAGGCGACGCCGCGCTCGAGAGCGCCCTCTTCGACCTCGGCAAGCAGCTTGTGGATGGCACGGTGGCTCGTGGATGCGACCCCCACGCGCTTGCCCGCCTCGATCAGCCGCGCAATCAGGCGCCCCGACGTGTAGGTCTTCCCCGAGCCCGGAGGCCCCTGGATGACAAGGTGCCGCCCGTCGAGAGAGAGCAGCAGCTCTGCCATCTCGTCGATGTCGTTGGTCTGGACATCGCGGCCGAACGGGTCGCGGCGCAACACCGACCCGATCGCGGCATACCGGCCGTCGGCAGCAAGAAGAGAACGGCCGATTCGCTCGAGCGCACTCTCCTGCGCCCTGGTCTGGTACGGCCCGCCGGGGAGCAGGGCCTGCGGCAGAGGCGTACCTTCGAGGCTGGGGCCGCGCTTCAGCTCGAGACTGCGTGCGTCACGGTCGTGGCTGATGAGCTTGCCGGCGCTCCTGAGCGTGGCGTGGTCGTAGGGCTTGTCGCTGACCTTCTGCTCCTGTGCCGGGTAGGTGAACGTGTAGACGACCGAGCGCTTCTCGGGCCGAGGTTTCCCCGCTCGCTCGAGACCCGCGATTGCCGTCGAATCCTCGAGTAACTGCTCCTCCGTGAAGTCTGCCTTGTCGAACAGCGCCCAGTAGACGGGCTTGCGCTCGCGACGGTGATAGTCGAGGAGGTGCGCCGCAAGAGCGTGCGCCCCGTCGTCGGTTGCGAGCAGCGCAGCCCGCAAAACCTCCTTCCGTGCCGCCTCCTCGGCCCTCTCGGGCGTGATCGGCCTCGGCTCTACTGGCTCGGGGAGCGGGAACGGGCCGAACTTGGCGAGCGCTTCGGTGCGGCGTTCGAGCAGCCAGTCACGCAGGAGACGCGTCGAGATGCAGTCCTCTGTGTTGTACGCGGCTATCCCGTCGAGGATCGCCTTGTCGTGCTCGATCATCCAGCGCTCGAACTCGACGATCGACGTACCACCGTCCCTGATCTCGGCATCGCGCTCGAAGGAGAGAAAGTGCTCCATCTCCTTGAGTCCGTACCCGGGCCGTGAGACACGCAGGCCTCCGGTGACGACCTTGAAGAGGTCGCTGAAGACACCGCCGCGAAGCAGGTCGTCGAGTTCCGCCTCGCGCGTTCCGTAGCGGCCCATGATGCGCCGCAAGGCCGTTATCTCGTACTGCGAGTAGTGGTACACGTGCATGTCCGGGTGCTCCTCGAGCCGCGCCCGCACGAGGTCGATGAACTGCTCGAACGCGGCCTGCTCCTCCTCGCGGCTCGCGGCCCAAAGGGCGGTGAACACATCGTCGGCGTCGGTGATGCCCCACAGGTATTCGAGACTGCCGTCTGCGTCCCAGAAGGGGTTTCCCTCGAAGTCGAAGAAGAGATCACCGGGGGAGGCATCGGGGAGCAGCGAGAAGCCCGAAGCGGCCACCGGAGGCAGGATCCGGTAGTCGTCCTTGCGGTTTTTACGCGCGTCGGCCTGGAGCGCGGCCTGCTCGCACAACTTCTCGAACGTCTTGTCCACGATGCCCGGTGGCCGCTGTGCAGGGGTTGCGGCTCCGAGGTCGGCGAGCGTGGAGATGCCGGTTGCTTCGAGCTTCTCGATCTGGCGGCGACTGATGCCGGCGACGCCGCTGAGGTGGTCGATCGCCTCCCAGTACTCCTCGCACCTCGTCCTGAACCCGCAGACAGAACAGTGGCTGCAGGGGAGCGCCTCGGTCGGCGGCGGGTCGGCGACGAACTCCTGCAGCCGGTGGCACACCCGCCGGTAGTAGGCGGTGAAGTCGCGGAGGGCGTACTCCTCCGTCATCTGGTTGCCGAGGACGACGCCGATGTGGGCCGGCTCGACACCCTGAATGCGTTGGAGTTGCTCGCTGTAGAAGCAGAGCTGCAGGATGTAGGCGGGCTTCGCGTGGCGGGCGAGCTTCGTGTCGAGCGCCTCGTAGCTCCACGGCCCGAGGTCGGACGGCGTCTCGACGCGCATCAGGAAGTCGGCCTGACCACGCCAGCCGTCGCTCATCAGCACGCCCTGGTAGACGAAGCCAACGCCGGCCTCCATCGCTTCGACCGTCTCGCGTGCCGCGCGATCCCAGTCGTGATCGGGCAGGACGTCGATCCTCTGCCAGCTCAGGCCCTGACCGATCAGCGACTGCAGGTAGGCATCCTCGTGGTCGCGTCCCTTCCGGAAGAGCAGTTCGAGCTGGTCGTCCGCGACGTCCGGCTTGACGATCTCGTGGCGTGCCACCTGAAGCGACAGGCCCGTCAGGTGCTCGCACGCGAGATAGGCCGTCAGGTCGGAGGGTGAGAGCAGAACATGGCTGCCAAGCAGGTGCACAGCGGAAGTATCTTCCTCCGGGCGGTCGGTTCGTACGCGAGCCCGTGCCTCTCGTGCGCGATCACCACCACACCGGCCGGCACTCTGCCGCGCTCGACCGGGCACCCGGGACGATCCCGGGGATTCCTCGACGGCCTTCGTGGGAGCGCGCGATACCGGTTCCGGGATAGCACGTCGTCCCGCGCACCGGCCCGGAACTGCCGCCTGTTGCGGGAGCTTTCGAGCTGCTCGCTCGGACGACCGGGGAGCCGAGTCAGTGGTCGCTTGCGAGCCAGACCGTTCCTGTCGCTAGTCTGGCGCCACACGAGGACGAGACTTCGGTGGCGCCCTCTGCGTCCCTGTCTTTTCGCAGAGGGAGATGCCTGTGGCCGCCGCCGCACCGAAGCTCGCGTTCGACAATGGAGGGGCGTTCATCCAGGAGACGCGCCGGGATGTCGAGCAGTACCTGGCGCGCCGTGGCACCCGACTCAGGGGCGCTGCTCAGCTCTACGTGAAGGCGCCAGTCGCTCTTCTCCTGACTGCGGTCTCGTGGTCGGTGCTGATTTTTGTCCAGCCCGGCCTCCTCGTGGCGCTTCTCTGCCTCCTCGGCCTCATGGTCGGCGCGGTGCTGACCGCGTTCTGCGTCCAGCACGATGCAAACCACGGTGCCTACTTTCGCAGGCGGCGCTACAACCACCTCGTCGGCTGGTCGGCAGATCTCCTGCTCGGTTTCTCGAGCTACGCCTGGCGCGTGAAGCACAACGTCGCCCACCACACCTACACGAACGTTGACGGATTCGACGACGACGCCACCCAGACGCCGTTTGCGCGTTTCACCCCGTCCCAGCCCGTTCGACCCTGGTACCGCTTCCAGCAGTACTACATCTGGCCGATGTACACCCTGATGGGTCTGCGCTGGCAGACCGTTGGAGACCTCGCAGCATTCTCCCGGGGATCGATTGGCAAGAGCGCGCTGCGTGCTCCACGCGGCTGGAACCTCGTCGGTGTCATCATCGGTAAAGCGTTCTTCATCACCTGGGCGATCGTGATCCCGTTGCTCGTCTACCCGTGGTGGGCCGTCCTCGGTGCCTACGCCGTGTTCAGCCTGATCACGAGCCTGATCATGGCGACGACCTTCCAGCTCGCCCACTGCGTGGAGGAGGCGTCCTTCGCCTCGGCCGAGGAGATCCGCGCCGAGCGCCGGATCTGGGCCGTGCACGAGGTAGAGACCACGGTGGACTTCTGCCCGCACAACGTCGTTCTGACCTGGATGCTCGGTGGGCTCAACTTCCAGATCGAGCACCATCTGTTTCCGAAAGTCCCGCACACGCACTATCCAAAGATCGCGGAGATCGTGCGGCGCAACTGCCTCAAGCACGGCGTCCGCTACTCGTCCCACCCCTCGCTCGGACGTGCCCTTCGGTCGCATTTCCTCCACCTGCGCGAGATGGGCCGACTCGGGCTGCGCCCCGAGATCGAGATGGGCTGACAGAGAGTCGGTAGTCCGTCGATACTGTGCAGCAGATGAATGCCTGCACGGTGACCACCATTTCATACTCCCCGGTCAAGGGATTGGCTCTCTCCTTCCACGAGGAGGTCGAGCTCGAGCTCGCGGGCGTGCGCGACAACCGCCGCTTCCACCTGATCACAGACGACGGCAGGCTCGTCAACGGCAAGGTGGCAGGCAAGCTCGTGCAGGTCGCTGCGACGACCGATCCCGACGGCACCTGGCTCTCGCTGCGCTTCCCTGACGGAGCCGTGCTCGAGGGCTCAGTCGATCAGGGCGCAGGTGTCGAGACGGACATGTGGGGCAGGCCGGTTGCAGGTCGGCTTGTCGAGGGAGCATTCTCCGAGGCGATCTCGACATTCGCCGGTCGGCAGCTCAGGCTCGTGCGCGCGGATGAGCCCGGCGCCGGTTCCGACCGCGGTATCGAAGGGAGCGTCTCTCTCGTCTCGAGCGGCACGCTCGACCGGCTTGCCGGGGAGGCCGGGAAGGAGAAAATCGACGGCCGGCGCTTCCGGATGCTCTTCGACATCACCGGAGTCGAGGCCCACGAGGAAGACGGTTGGCTCGGCCGCTCGGTGGCGATTGGCGATGCCATCGTCAGGCTGCAGGAGGTCGTCGGGAGGTGCGCGGTGACGACACAGGATCCCGACACGGGCGTGCCCGACCTCGACACGCTCCGTATCCTCGAGCGCTACCGGCCCACCGGCGGCGAGGAGCCGCTCCCGATCGGCGTCTGGGGACGTGTCGAGCAGCCTGGCCGGGTGCGTGTCGGCGATCTCGTCGTACCGCTCTACTGACCGGCCCTACTCTACCCTTCCTCCGCTGACCGGGTTGCAGCCGCGGCAGCGCGCGCCTGTCGCTCGTAGGGGTTCGCGGAGTACCCTGTCGCGAGATAGCTCAACGGCATCTGGAACGGCCGATGCTGCATCTGCCATACGTGACAGAGCTCGTGGGTGATGAGGTCGTCCGAGACATCGGCTGACCGCACGAGAATGACCCGATGGAAGGCATAGCCGTCGAAGCGACTCAGCCAGGGCAGCCGGAAGAACCAGGGCGCATTCCAGAGCCGAACCCCTTCGGTGCGAACGGGCGTCGGCCACCAGTCCAGGCGATCGAGCCGTGTGCGAGCGTCTGTCAGGCGGGGATGTACGGCGCGCGCCCGGACGGTTTCTGCCCCTAGGTGCCGGGGACGACGGGCGTATAGATGAGCACAGCGCCACCGTCCTGTGCGCCCTGGTACTCATAGGTGTAGAGCCGGGGTGCCGTGAGGTGATCGACGAGTGCGAGCTCCGGCTTCGTCATCT
Organism: Thermoleophilia bacterium; assembly: GCA_037139935.1. Classification (GTDB taxonomy): domain Bacteria; phylum Actinomycetota; class Thermoleophilia; order Gaiellales; family Gaiellaceae; genus Gaiella. The sequence continues at coordinate 137,060 of JBAXFL010000002.1, forward strand.
TGCCGATCTCCGGTGCGGTCGCACCGACCGACTGCAGGAGCGGCTTGCCCAGCTCGGCCTCGACATCGCTGCGCTTGAGGAACACTGCCGTGCCGGGGGCCGCTCCATCGGGTCGTGGAGGGAGGAAGACCGAGACCGATTTGACACCGTCCACGTACTTGAAGCTGTAGAGCGCGAGCTCGAGTGCTTCGCGACGGAGGAGAGCATGGCGAGCCACCGAGGCCTTGCCGCCCTTTATCGAGCAGTTCTTCCCGAGGCCACAGAGGATGTATTGCAGGCTGTTCTCGGTCGGGATGACGTCGATCTGACTCTCTTCCTTCTTCCCGGTTGAGGTATCCGGGCGGAGAGCAATCGCGCTGACCGACACGTCTCCCTGGGCGCCGCTGACCTTGGGTGCGCTCGCGAGCACCGCTGCGAGCTGCTGGCCACCCTGCAGGCGATAGCTCTTCGCAACGCGATCTGCAATCTGCCTGGCCCGGGCCGTTTCGCTTCCCACCGGCTGCCACGTTGACCACTTCGCAGGGGGCCCGGGCTCGGGCCTGCCGACCAGGGTGACGAGTGCGCCCACGCCCAATGCGGCAAGGAGCACGAGAGCGACGTAGATGATCGAAAAACGGGAGCGGTAGGCGCTGCTGCGTGCGCGATCCGTGCGAGTGGCCTGCCCGGGCCCGCCGAGCGGGTGCGCCGTCTCGGCCTCGATGAACGCCGGAGCGTCTTCGCCTGCCACGGGGCCGGTTGGCTCGCTCATGTCTTCACTCCGCCGGGCGCGCCGGGGCCGAGCGGCGAGGGGCCCCAGCCGATCGCCGCCGAGAACTCGAGTGGAGGCCACACGGAGTCGTCGGCGAGGTCGATCTCGGGGATCGTGATCCGGGCCGACTCAAGCAGGGCCAACAACTCGTCGCCCATGATCTCGCGCTTGTCCTCGAGGGCATCGGCGATCAGCTCGATGCCTGAGCGGTTCACGACGGCGAGGTTATGGGCCGCGACATACGCCTGGCCGAGAATCTGCGCCGCGGTCGTGCGCTTGGCGGGATCGCCGAGGACACCCGCAATCGGGTCGGAGTCGAACGGCCCGCCGCCACCGGCACGGGACATGATCTGAAGCCCGATCTTCTCGAAGCGGTCGAGCACCTGCCTGCGCGCCTGCTCCTCGGTCTCGTCGTTCCGCGGCGTCACATGGAACGGCTGCGGGCCCATCGCGGCGCGCCCGACCATCAGGGCCGCGCGTCCCGTGACACCCGCCACGTCTCCGCCGACACCGTTCGAGTTCTCGCCGTAGACGACGCGCTCTGCTGCCATCGCACCGAGGCCCCAGACGATGTCGTAGAACATCTCGTGCTGGAACGAGAACAGGCGCTCTTCCTTCTCGATCATCCAGTGATGGCCGCCCACACCCTGGTCGCCACGCTTCTTGATCGTCAGACGGGTGGACTCGCGGTCGGTCAGATACACGTGACCGGCAACGGCGTGGCCGGCCTCGTGAATCGCGACGGCGCGCCGCTCCATCGGGATGTACTCCGACCCGACTGCCGTGCCGGCATCGAGCGTCGTCACCGCCTCGACGAGGTCGGCCCACTCGAACGCCACGTGACCCGTGTGGTGCGCGATCGTCAGCGCCATCGAGATCGCCTGCTCGATCATCGCAGGCGAGTATCCGCTCATGATCCGCGCGATCTCGTCACGGCGTACCGGTGAGTCGAGCTCGCTGCTGTGGGACACCTTCCCGATGTAGAGGTCGAGGATGTCGAGGCGATCCTGCTTGTTCGGCGTCCTGAACCAGACGTGCCGGCCCATGCGCCCGGGGCGGATCAGGGCCGGGTCGAGGCGGTCGATCGGCACGTTCGTGGCACCGATGAAATAGATCTGGTCGTTGCGCGGCCGGGCCGCGGGCAGCCGGAGGCGCACCTTGCCCACCGACCGCGGCACGATGAACATCGCGTCGAGCAGCGTGTTGAGCTTGCTCGTCGTGAAGCGGCGCATGAACGGCGGGTTGTCGATGCCGTCCATCACGACGAGCAGCTGGTTGAGTGCCATCCCACCGCCCATTCCGCCCATTCCACCCGGCATCATAAAGTTGTAGAAGCTGGCCATCCGCAGCTGGAAGCCGGAGACGCCGACGGGTTGCGGCGCCCGGGAGTCGAAGAGCCTGTCGCGCCACGCACGGGTCTCCACGATGAGGTCGCCCGAGGGGTCGCGCGACCCGAGGGGGCCGAAGAACAGGAGCTCCTCCGCATTACCCGACACGAGCGGCTCGAACCCCTGCACGCCTGCTCCGAGCGACTGCCGCCGCATCCCGACTGCGTCGATCTCGTCGATGAAGACAATGCACTGGCCGCCCCACTTGCGCGCGAGCTTCTTGGCGCGTCGAGCGAGCACGCGAACGACGATCGCGTCGATACCAATGAACGTGGCTGCGAAGCCGGAGCCGGGCATCGAGATGAAGGGCGAGTTGAAGCCGGTGGCGATCGCCTTGGCGAGCATCGTCTTGCCGGTACCCGGAGCGCCGAAGAGGAGCAGGCCGCGCTCGCGCTTCCCGCCGGCTCGCTCGAAGTGGTCGCCCGACTGCCAGATATCTACGACGCGGCGCACCTCTTCCTTCGCCTCCAACTGGCCGCGGACATCGTCGAGCTTCACGCCCCACTCGGCGTCGCCCGGCTCGAAGGAGTTCATCTGTGACAGGTTCATCAGCAGCAGCGGGCCGAACATGATCGCGAAGTTCGCAAAGAAGAGAAAGAACACGAAGACCGCCTGCATCCAAAGCTGCGGCGAGGTGAGGATGCCCACGATGCTGTCCCACATCGTCCCGGCTGCACCCCACCACGTACCGCCGATGAAGATCCAGCCGATGGTGATGGAGATCGAGACGAGGAGCGCGAGCTTGAACCAGAAGCGCCAGAACCACGCACGGCGCCTGCCGACGACATCTGCTTCGCGCAGCTGTGCGCTCTCGACCCCGAAGAGGCTCGGCCACGGGATCAGCCGGCGAAAGAGCAGGTCGGCAAAGCCGCGGAAGACGATCACGACGGCGAGCGCGGCAAGGAGCGAGACCCACCAGCTCCAACCGTTCTGCTGCGTGAACCAGACAAAGAGTGCCGGCGCCGTCATCACGGCGACGACCGTTGCCACGCGCGTCAGGCGGCGCCACGAGCGGGCGAGCTCCTGTGAGCCCTGGCTGGTCGGAAGAGTTGTGTCCGGCACCGTGGTCGTCATCACGGGAGTGTACGGGGGACAGCGCTGTCAGATGTTCAACCGCTGTTAAGCCCCCACGCTCCTGCTAGCGTCAAGCTCATGACACAGGCAACGCTCCATACAAGCGAAGGGTCGATCGAGATCGAGCTCTTCCCCGAAGAGGCGCCGAAGACGGTCGCCAACTTCACGAAGCTCGCGGAGGACGGTTTCTACGACGGGCTCATCTTTCATCGCGTGATCCCCGACTTCATGATCCAGGGCGGGTGTCCCGAGGGCATCGGCACGGGTGGCCCCGGCTACACGTTCGAGGACGAGTTCAACGACCACAAGGTCGTCAAGGGCACGCTTGCGATGGCGAACTCCGGGCCAAACACGAACGGCTCGCAGTTCTTCATCGTCACCGCCGAGGCGACGCCCTGGCTCGACGGCAAGCACACTGCCTTTGGCCAGGTGACCGCAGGGCAGGACGTCGTCGATCGGATCCAGCTCGTCGATCGCGACGGCCGCGACCGCCCGACGACGCCGGTCACGCTCGACAGCGTCGAGATCACCTAGCCGGAAGATGCTCGGCCCTGTCTCCAGGGTTCGCGGGCGACCACGCACCCGGAGGCAGGCCGATTTTCACGAAGTGGGCGCAGCCCGTTAGGCTCCGCTTATGGATCTGAGTGGCAAGACCGCGATCGTCACCGGTGGCTCGTCCGGGATAGGCGCGGCGACTGTACGCAAGCTGCGCGAGGCGGGCGTCACCGTCGCTGCCGGTGCACGACGGGTCGAGCGGATCGACGCCGACGTAGCGCTCGACCTCGACGTCAGCGACGAGTCCAGTTCGGCGGCGTTCGTCGAGGCTGCAGTCACCGCCCTCGGTGGGGTGGACATCCTCTTCAACAACGCGGGCCTCGCGCTCGGGCGCGCTCCCTTTACGGAGTCAACCGAGGCCGACGAGGCACGTGTCCTCCACACGAACGTTGACGGGGTGATGCGGATCACACGGCTCACGTTGCCGCACATTCGCGACGGGGGCCACATCGTCTTCATGGGCTCGATCGCCGGACGGCAGGCGTACCCCGGCGGCGCCTCGTACATCGCCGCGAAGTTCGCTGTCCGTGGGTTTTCCTACGCGTTGCGTGAAGACCTGCTCGGCCGGCCGATCGGGATCACGACGGTTGACGCGGGCCTCGTCGAGACCGAGTTCTCGCTCGTCCGGTTCCGTGGCGACCAGGAGGCTGCCGACAAGGTGTACGAAGGCCTCGACCCGGTGACACCGGACGAGGTGGCCGACTGCGTCATGTTCGCGCTCTCGCGCCCTGCGCACGTGAACCTCGACGAGATCGTGATCAAGGCGATCGCACAGTCGTCGGGTGGGAACATCGTGCGCCGGACACTCTGACCCCGTTGCGTTTTCGGTCGGAGTACGACCGGCGGATCATCCGTCTCGCCATCCCGGCTCTCGGTGCGCTCGCGGCCGAGCCGCTGTACGTCCTCGTTGACACGGCAGTCGTGGGACATCTCGGACGCTCCCAGCTCGCCGCGCTCGGGCTCGCGGCGACGGTGCTCTCGGTTCTCGCGATGTTCAACTTCCTCCAGTACGGGACGACAGCGCAGGTTGCCCGCGCAACGGGTGCCGGGGAGAACCTGACTGCAGCCCGTCTCGGTGCGCAGTGCCTGTGGCTCTCGCTCGCGTTCGGTTGCCTCGTCGCTCTGACGGTCGCCGTTCTGGCCGCGCCTGTCGTACACGCGATCGGCGTCGAGGGACAGACTGCGACGTACGCGGTCACCTACCTACGCATCGCCGCGCTCGGGGTTCCGTCCGCATTCATTGCCATCGGCGGCCAGGGGTTCCTCCGGGGTGTCTCCGACCTGCGGACACCACTTGTGATCGTGATCGCGGGGAACGTCGTCAACGTGATTCTCGAGGTGGTGCTCGTCTATGGCCTCGACCTCGGGATCGAGGGCTCGGCGTGGGGCACGGTTGTCGCCCAGACCGGGATGGGCGTTGCGATGGCCGCTGCAATCCTGCGGCGCGTCGGTCTCGAGCAGGCGGGCCTGCGGCCCGAGCTTGCGAGACGGTTGCTGTCGCTCGGCAAGTTCATCTTCGTGCGCACGGCTTTCCTCCTGGCTTCGTTCGCGCTTGCCGGTGTCGTCGTGGCACGACTCGGAGATGCACCGCTTGCGGCCCACCAGGTCGCATTTCAGCTATGGGTCCTCCTCGCGCTCATACTCGATGCAGTCGCGATTGCCGGCCAGATCATCGTCGGTCAGGAGCTCGGGGCAACCCGCCCCGACGCTGCGTTTGCCGCGAGTGTTCGGATGATCGGGCTGTCGGTCGTCGTCGGCACGGCGTTCGCGTTCGTCTTTCTCGGTCTCGGTGACGTGATTCCTCGGATATTCACCTCCGACGCCGAGGTGCTCGCCCAGTGTGCGCTCCTGTGGCCGCTCTTCGCGCTCATGCAGCCGCTGAACGGCGCGGTCTTCGCACTCGACGGCATCCTGATCGGCGCAAGCGACGGCCTGTACCTGGCGCTGTCGATGGCTGTCGCTTTCGTCATCTTCGCGGGCGCTCTAGCCGTGGCCGCGTGGGCCGACTGGGGCGTGCGCGGCGTATGGGGTGCATTCACGGTGCTCATCGTCGCGCGCCTCGCTCTGATGGGAGGCCGCTTCCTGCGGCGGCAGTGGCTCGTCACCGGCTACGAATGATGCCGCAGCACGGGGCCGGGCTTGCATGTCGCCAATCGTGCCCAACCCGATTCGGACGCGGCCGTTCCCTGTTCTGCCCCGAACGCTATGTCGCTGATTCGCGCTGTTTGCGCCAGTAACGCTCGAGGCCTGCGTAGCACTGCCAGTACGGCGCGGGGCTGTCGTACCTCTCGGCCATCTCGGGATCGGACGCGAGGACGTCGGCGCAGGCAGCCGCCGAGAAGGCCTGCTCATCCATCCCGTGGGCGACGCGCTCGCTCCAGACCCGCAGCGTTTCGCGGAGCCGGGCAAGGTGCTCCTGGACGTCGTCGAAGACACCGAAGTGGGTGAGTGCAAGGCGTGCAGGCGCCCGACTCTCGGTCGCCGCGATCGTCTCACTCCATGCTTCGAGATCGATGTCGGGAGGAGGGGTCGGAGCCACGACGAAGCGTGCCGGCGCTATCCGCACACCGACCGAGTCGCCCACGTACAGCGTGCCGTCGTCGTGCAACATCGAGACGTGATGACTCGCGTGGCCCGGGCTCGGAAAGCACTCGAGCCCGACGACGCGCTCGCCCACGATGTGGATGTTCCCCTCCGGCACGGGGACGAGCTCACCCCAGAGACTGTCGAACGTGTCGCCGTACAGCCTGCGCGCGCTCGCTTCGAGCCTCGCTGGGTCGATCAGATGCGGTGCCCCGATCACCGAGACGTGAACCTGCAGGGACGGGTGCTCGCGGACGAGCGCGCCCGCAGCCCCTGCGTGGTCGAAGTGGATATGGGATAGCAGGAGATGTCGGATCTCGCCAAGCTCGTACCCTCGCTCGGCAAGGCCGTCCCTCAGAGCCGGGAGCGTCGTCGTGGGGCCGCAGTCGAAGAGGGCGAGACCGTCGTCGGTCTCGACGAGATAACAGCCGACGCTCCTCTCGACACCCTGGTGCAGAAGATCGATGGGTGCTCGGAGTGAAGGATTCATGCGGGCGTGCACCTCCACGCGCGGTGCACCCCGATCGGCAGGCGAGAGCCTGGCACCGCCGTACTGCCCTTCACCGCTGCGCAGCCCTTCACTCCTGCGCCCGGGAGCGAATCGGCGCCAGTGCCTGCGCGAGATCCTCGATGAGGTCATCCACCGACTCGATGCCGGTGGACAGCCGCACAAGGTTCCGCGGTGACGCGAACGGGCCGCTCGCGGTCGCGGCGTGCGTCATCCGGTAGGGGTGCTCGATCAGGCTCTCCACACCACCAAGGCTCTCGGCCAGTGTCCACACCTTGGTACGAGCGACCATTGCGACCGCCTCTTCCTCCGATTCGAGGAGGAAGGAGACCATGCCGCCGAAGTCACGCATCTGGCGGGCGGCGATCTCGTGGCCCGGGTGGTCGGCCAACCCCGGATAGAGCACGTCCGTCACAGCAGGGTGCTCCTGGAGGAAGGCGACGACTGCACGGGCGTTCTCGCAGTGCTGCCGCATCCGCACGGCGAGCGTCTTCAGGCCACGGAGCACGAGCCACGCATCGAAGGGGCCGGGTACCGCACCGAGAGACTTCTGCAGGAAGCGGAGCCGCTCCGAGATCGCCGGGTCGTTCGTACCGGTGAAGCCGCCGACGACGTCGGAGTGGCCACCGAGGTACTTCGTCGTCGAGTGAACGACGATGTCCGCGCCGAGCTCGAGCGGCTGCTGCAGGTAGGGGGTCGCGAAGGTGTTGTCCACCACGAGCAGCGCACCTGCTGCGTGGGCGGCGTCGGCGGCCGCACGGATGTCCACGATGTTGAGAAGAGGGTTCGTCGGCGACTCGATCCAGACGATGCGGGTTCGGTCATCGAGGTGCGCAGAGAGGTTTGTCGAGACCTCGTGGGGCGTGATGTAGTCGAACGAGTAGCCCTTGGGCTCGTACACCTCGGAGAACATGCGGTACATCCCGCCGTACACGTCGTTCACGCAGACGAGACGCTGGCCCGGATCAACGAGGTGCATGATCGTGGTCGCTGCTCCGAGGCCCGATGAGAACGCATGACCATACGTCGCTCCCTCGAGCGAGGCGAGGCACTCCTCGAGTGCCGTGCGGGTGGGGTTCGCGACGCGGGCGTAGTCGTAGCCCTTGTGCACGCCGACCGCCTCCTGCGCGTAGGTGGAGGTCTGGTAGATGGGGGTTGTCACCGCTCCCGTTGTCGGGTCGGGCTCCTGACCCACATGGATTGCGCGCGTTTCGAAGTCCATGGCCCGGATCGTAGTCGCCCGCTGCTCAGCGGTGCACCGAGTCGAGGCCGCAGGCGCGCCGCAGCCGGTCGAGCGCACGGTCGAGTGCGTCGTCGAGAGCGGCCGACGCGCGAACGCCGGGCTCGCGATGGAACGCCCTGAGGACGAGCAAGCCCTCGCCGCGCTCCGACTTCAGGTCGGCGCGGCCGACGATGCGGTCGCCCCGCAGGAACGGCAGGACGTAGTAGCCGTAGCGGCGCTCGTGCTCCTTCTTGTAGACCTCGATCAGGTGGTCGAAGCCGAGCACGCGCCGCGCGAACGGGCGGTCCCAGAGGAGGTTGTCGAACGGAGAGAGCAGGACCGCAGCCGTGGGCACAGCCGGTTCGAGATCGGCCCCTGCCGGCACGAGGACGGGAGCACCTCCGTCCTCGACGAGCACGCGTTCGACGAGCCCGTCTGCAACGAGCGCATCGACAACCGGCCGGATGCGCGCCACCCCACCCCGCAGCCTCCAGTGCTCGACGACCCCTGCCTCGGTCAACGCTCCGCGCGCTACAACCGCTCTCTGTGCGAGCGCCCGTAGCCTGACGGTCTCGTCCGGCAGAGGGGAATCGAGCAACGCCTTCGGGATCACACGCTCCGGCAGGTCGTAGAGCCGTTGGAACCCCTGGCGCCCCGCGATCACGAGCTCGCCGTGGTTCCAGAGCCGGTCGAGCATTGCCTTGGCGGGCTTCCAGCTCCACATCCCCCCCGCGCTCGTTCCCTCGAAGTGGCGCGAGCCGAGCGGGCCACGCTCTCGGATCTCCGCCAGGATCTCCTCTGCGAGATGAGGGTGGGTTTCGCCCACGTCGCCGTACCAACGGCGCCCTCCCTGCTGCATCTGGGCTGCGAAGAGCGGCCAGTCGTCTACGGGCAGCAGGCATGCCTCGTGCGCCCAGTACTCGAACATCTGCCCCTGCGAGAGAAGCCGCCCGACGGTGCCGGGCCGGTAGGTGCCGACGCGGGAGGTCAGTGCAATGCGGTGGCTGCGCTCGACAGCCGAGATCGAGTCGAGTTGCACGCACGAGAGCCTGCGTACCGCGGCCTCGACCTCGCGTGTCGTTCCCGTGCGCGAGCGGGTGGCATATCCCTGTGCAGCGATCACGATGCGACGGAGTGCGGTGAGGGAAAGAGCTCTCACGCTCGCATTCTCGCCCCGGGCCGAAGGCCGCGCACGCAGCCAGAGGACACGACTCTCATCCGTGGGTTCGGCCCTCGAGGATGGCTGCGAGCCGGACGGCGTCGATGTTCCCTCCCGAGACAATGCAGACGATGCGTCCGTCACCGGCGCGGCCCGAGACCGCAGCGGCAACGGAGAGTGCTCCCGCTCCTTCCGCAACGACGCTCGCCCGGTCGGCAAGGAGCCGTACCGCGGAGGCCGTTTCCTCGAGCGTCAGCGTCACCGCACCCGAGACGAGTGGCCTCGCCCGCTCCCACATCGCGGGAAGCAGCGCCTTGCCACCGGCACCGTCCACGAACGATGCCGTGTAGTCAACGCCGACGGGCTCGCCGGCCGCCAGAGAGGCAGCGAGGGGCGCACCGGTCTCGGGCTCGCAGGCGAGCACCCGTGTCTGCGGGCTGAGCTCCGCAAGCGCACTTGCGATTCCCGTCGTCAGGCCGCCCCCGCCCCACGGTACGAGCACCGTGTCGATGTCGTCGAGTTCCTCGACCAGCTCGAGGCCGATCGTGCCGTTCCCCGCCATCACGGCGTTATCGAGGACGGGATGGACGAAATAGCCCTCGACGCCCGGATAGGCCCCGGCTTCCATCGTCTCCCACCAGCGCTCGAACGGCACCGTGATCACCGTCCCTCCGAGCCGCGCGATCGCATCGAGCTTCGTCTGCGGAGCATGATCGGGCGCGACGACAGTGGCGGGCACACCTTCCTCGCGCGCGATCCAGGCGACACCCTGGGCCATGTTTCCCGCGCTCGTCGTCAGAACACCCCCCGCGATCGCGCCGGGGGGAGCGCTGCGGATGGCGTTCGCGGCACCCCGGATCTTGAACGAGCCGATTGGCTGCAGGCACTCGAGCTTCAACCAGATCTCCGCAGGCGACTCCGGCGCCTGCAAGCGTACGAGCGGCGTACGGATCGCCACGTCGGCGATACGTACGCGTGCAGCCTCGATGTCGGCGAGCGGGATCAGAACTCGACCTCGACACCGATACCGCGCTCGCGCGCCCGAGTCACGCAGAGCTGTGCAGCAGCGAGATCCTCTACGGCGATACCCATCGACTTGAACACCGTCAGCTCGTCGTTCGAGCGGCGGCCCGCCACGGTGCCGTTCAGCAGCTCGCCCAGCTCGCCGACGATGTGCTCCGGACCGAACCCGAGCTCAGCGGCAGCGACGAGGTAGTCGCCAGCCTCGTTGAGCGTGGACTCCCGTCGGTCAACGAAGAACCGTGAGGCGGCGACCGTCTCCGAGCTGAGCTCCCTCGCCTTGCCGTTGGGAATGGCCCCTGCCGCATTGATATGAGCACCCGGCGCAATCCAGCCGAGCTCGACGATCGGCTGGCGTGCCGCAGTCGCGGTACAGACGATGTCGGCGCCGTCGAGCGCCTCCTCGACGGAATGTGCGACGAGCGAGTGGGTCTCGAGCGCGAGCGCCTCTGCGTGAGCAGGGTTGCGGCTCCAGATACGGATGATCGGATCGTCGAGCACGGTCTGCATCGCATCGACATGAGAGCGGCCCTGTACGCCCGAGCCGAGAACCGCGACGGTACGGGAGCCCTGGCGTGCGAGCAACTTCGTGGCGACCGCCGAGACCGCGGCCGTCCGGATCTCCGTGATCGGCGAGGCGTTGAGAACGGCGATCAGCTGCCCCGTCGTACCGTCATGGAGGATCACGGAGCCCTGATGCGCGTCGAGCCCGCGCCCGGGGTTCGCCGGAGCAACGACGATCTCCTTGAGCGCAAAGACCGGCGCTTCGCCGCCCGAGTAAGCGGGCATCAGCCCCATCGCCACCCCTCCGGGAGGGCTCATCAGCGACCGCAGCGGGTTCGTCAGCTCGTCGCGGGCACTACGCGCGAGGACGTCCTCCATTGCCAGAACGCAGGACTCCATGTCGAGCAGTTCGCGCACGTCGTGATCGGAAAGAATGAGGACGCTCAAGCGAAGACCTCCATCAGATGGTTGCAGGCGGTGCGGGAGAGATCGATCTCGAGCGCCTCGAAGGCCGGTGCCAGGTGCTCGGCGCAGCCGGGGCCGACGACGACCCCCGTCACCTCGGGGAGCGAGAGCGCCCAGGCGAGCGCCAGGGCGGCCATCGAGACACTCCGGCCGGCCGCCTCTCGCTCCAGCTCCTCGAGTGCAGTAAAGACCCGGTCGGATGCGTAGCCTGCGTAGGGTTCCGGCCTGAGGGTCATCCTCGATCCGGCGGGTGGTGGCTCGTTGCGCCGGTACTTCCCGGTGAGCCAGCCACCTGCGAGAGGGCTGAACGGCGTATAGCCCAGTGCGTGCTCGCGCAGGAGCGGGAAGACGGTCTCGGTGTCTCCGCGCTCGAGCAGGGAGAAGCCGTTCTGCACCCAGTCGTAGCGCGGCAGCCCTTCGAGCTGCGACAACTCGAGAGCCTCGGCCAGTTGTTCGGCTCCGAAGTTCGAGGCGCCGACGGCACCGATCTTTCCGGCGCGGATACCGTCTGCGAACGCCTCGAGCGTCTCCTCCTGCGGCGTCTCCGGGTCGAATTCATGGGCGAGGTAGAGGGCCACCCTCTCCACGCCGAGGCGCTGCAGGCTCGCGTCGATCTGACGCTGGATACGTGCCCGGCCGAGGCCTTGGTCGGCGCCGCCGGCCATCGGATTGAACGTCTTGGTCGCGATCACGATGCGGTCGCGCACATGCGCCCCCTTTGTCGTGAGCCACTCGCCGATGAACCTCTCGCTACGCCCGCCACCGTAGGCGTCCGCAGTGTCGAAGCTCGTCACACCCCCGTCCCACGCCGTGTCCATTAGCCGAAATGCGTCGCCTTTCGAGGTTCCACGGCCGAAGAAGGCGGGAGAGGATCCGATTCCGCCGAAGTTTCCGCAACCCAGGATGATCCGGGTGATCGAGACACCACTGGCCCCGAGGGCGCGTTCCTCCATCAGAACGATCCTACGGGATCGTCCCGGCAACCGGTGAAGGGGGTCATACAACAGGTAGGCGTGTGCCGACGACGATGACCGAAATCCTCGAAGGGAGCAACATCGGGATGGCGAACAGTCAGGGGTGCAAAGAAGTCAGCTTGAGCAGGCGCAGTGGGATGCACGACGTGAGGCCGCTCCGTTCATCCTCGCCGCCGCAGCCGCTGACGTGGCTCTCGCAGTGATGAGCGCGCGGCACAACTGGTCTCTGTTCCGGGCAGGCGACTGGTGGGTGTGGCTCGTGCTTGCATTACCCACCGTCATCCTCGCCGTCATCTTCGCACTCGGCTTCGGCCGGCGCGGCCCGAGCAATGAGCACCGGCGCAGCTTCGCGCTCGTCCTGCTCGCGATACTTGCCATCTCGAACCTCGTCGGCATAAGCCTCGTACTCGGAGCGGTGCTCGGAGGGCATGACGGCCTGACGGGAGGACAGCTTCTGGCGACCTCCACCGTCGTCCTCACCGTCAACATGATCACGTTTGCGCTCATCTTCTGGGAGGTGGATTGCGGCGGTCCGATCGCGCGCGCGGTCGCCGGGAATCGCATGAATCCCGATTTCCGTTTTCCACAGGACGAAACTCCCGCTGTCTCGGGCGACGGCTGGGTTCCGCGACTGACGGACTACCTGTACGTGTCGCTGACCAACTCGGTCGCCTTCAGCCCCACCGATGCGATGCCCCTGAGCTCGCGCGCAAAGCTGTTCATGGGCCTGGAGTCGGTCGTCGCCGCTGCCACCGTGTTGATCGTCGCGGCTCGTGCCGTGAACTTCGTCTCGTAGGGGCCGACACACTGCCGCCGACCACCGACGTCCCCACTCTGGACTCCCACGACGTTCCTACCTGATTCACAGGGTATTCCCAGCAGGCGACGCTTCCATGGGTGTACCTCGATAGCTCCTGAAAGGAGAAGGAACCATGAAACGCACAAATGGACGAATGGTCTTTGCACTGGCGGCGGTGCTCGCTGCGACGGTGGGCGCCGGTGCAGCAGTCGCAGGGCCCACTGGTGGCGGTGGCGATCTGAAACAGACCGCAGCGCACATCTCGCAGAGAGCGGCCTTGGGGGCCGCGGTCGCAGACACTCTCGGTACGACAGAAGCGAAGCTCAGAGCGGCTGTCAAGGCCTCCGCAAGGGCGAACATCGCCGCGGCACTCGCGGCCGACAGGATCACGGCAGCCGAGGCCGAGACGTTGAACGCAGCGCTCACGGATGGCTCCATCCCTGCGATGAGGCTCGCGACGGCGGCCGGAGTGGCGAAGCAACTCGACGTCACGGTCACCCGGCTGAACGACGCTGTGAGCTCCGCCGTCAAGGCGCAGATCACGGCCCGTATAGATCAGGCGCTCAAGGACGGGAAGATCACGGCAGCGGCAGCGGCCGAGATGAAGGCGAAGATCGCGGGCGCCAGGTTCCCCGGCTTCGGTGCCGGCGGGCACGGTCATCATGGTCCCGGGCACGGTGGGCCCGGCCAACGCGGTATGGGTGGTCCGAATGGCGGAGAGATGGGCTTCGGTCCTCCCCCCGGCGCCAGCCCGCCTGCAGGCAGGTAGTCGTAGGCCACAGCTCCTACTCTGCCTGCTCCTCCAGAGAGTGGTTTGCGGTGGCAAGGGGTGCATCGGCGCCCTGCGCCACCGCAAACCCTACGAGCGTTGGCCCGCGAACGCGGCGTAGGCCGGTTCGAGGATCTCACGGAGATCGACTCCGTCAACGACGAGCCCACTTGCGCCCAGCCGCTTGAGCACCGATCCGACCGGCAGCGGCCGGGGTGCATCGAGTGAGGGGAGAGGCCCGGCGGCCCAGGCGTCGGCCAGAGGTCGTAGGCGTTCGGCCCGTGGCTCCTCCTGCGGCTCCTCGGTGGTGCAGCCACGCCACTCGAGGAGGACGGCTGGATTTTCGTCGATCGCCGCCGCAATGACATAGGCGAGGGCAATCACGTGCTTGCACCCGCCGCTTCGATCGTTGTCGGGGCAGGTGCACGAGCGGCGAATCGACCGTGCGAGAGGCACGAGCGGCTCCTCCCAGTCAACCGTCATCATGTGCGCGAGCTGCAGAGACTGCAGGCAGCCGACGGACGCGGGCTCGAACAGCACCCTGGCGCGTGGCGATCCCATCACGGCGGCCCATACGCGAGGCGCTACGGGGTCGGATGCGAGGCCGACCCGGTATTCGGTGCCGGTGGAGCCGATCACGAGGGCGGTGATCTCCGCCTTCACAACCGAGACGCCGTGGACGTTTCCCGTACGGGCGAGGATGCGGCCACGCTCGGCCCTCGTCGATCCCTCGTCGGGCACGACGGCGGTCGCCAGCCAGCGGGCCCAGGGCCCGCGCCCGATCTGCTCACCGTCGCTGCCACTCTCCACGTGAACGGGCAGACCGTCATTCAGCAGTGTCATGCGGCCTCCTCGACCGCTGCCGGCGACAGCGCGACAGCAGCACGGATTGCCTCGAGGTCGAGGTCGCCGAGCCAGTCGTCGGCGCGACCGGCGACCACCTTCTCCGCCAGTTCGCGCTTCGACTCGAGCAACTCGTCGATCCGCTCCTCGAGCGTCGCCGTGCAGATGAGGCTGTGGACGAAGACATCCTTGTGCTGGCCGAAGCGATACGCGCGGTCGGTCGCCTGTTGCTCGACGGCGGGGTTCCACCAGCGGTCGAAGTGAAAGACATGATTTGCAGCCGGAAGGTTGAGCCCACGGCCTCCTGCCCTGATCGAGATCACGAGCACCGAGGGTCCGGCCGGATCGGAGAACGATGCCACGAGCTCGTCACGTTGCCGGGCGGGAAGTCCACCGTGAAAGAAGCCGATCTTGCGGCCGAGCCGCTCGTGCAGGTGGGGTACGAGCCGATCGAATCCAGGGTACTGCGTGAAGACGAGTGCCTTGTCGTCGGCCGGCATCGCCTCCAGCAACTCGACGAGGCGCTCCAGCTTGCCCGAGCGGCCCGCGAGCGGGCGACCGGTGGCAAGCACCATCTCGGGGTGGTTGCAGACCTGCTTGAGCTGGCTCAGCATCGCGAGCACGGCGCCGCGCCGGCCGAAACTGCGTGCGTGCTCTTCGATGCGCGGCATCCAGCGATCGACGGTGGCGCGATAGAGGCTCGCCTGCTCGACGGTGAGCTGGCAGTACTCCTTGGTGTAGGTGATCGCGGGTAGCTCCAGCTCGACCTCGGGGCTGTCCTTGGGGCGGCGCAGGAGGAACGGCTGCACCATTCCCCGCAGCCGTTCGAGAGCCTGTGAGTCGCCTTGAGCCTCGATCGGCCTCGCAAACGACCGCTGGAACCGTTCGCGCGAGCCGAGGAGGCCAGGATTGACGATGTCCATGATCGCCCAGAGCTCGTCGAGGCGGTTTTCGATCGGCGTGCCGGTCATCGCGAGCATGCGGCGGGCATTGAGCCGGCGGAGCGCGCGGGCCCGCTTCGTCGCCGGGTTCTTCACGTCCTGTGCCTCGTCGAGAATAAGCCTGTCCCAGGCAACGCCGACCAGCGCTTCGATGTCGCGCGTGGCGATGTCGTACGACGTGATCACGACGTCGCTCGCGAGAGCCACCTGCACGAGCGGCTCACCGCTCAGTCGCTCGCTGCCGTGGTGGACGTAGACGCGCAGCGTGGGAGCGAATCGCTCGATCTCGCGGGCCCACTGGCGGGTGACGCTCATCGGGCAGATGACGAGGGTGGGCCCGAACGCATCGGCACCGAACTGCTCCCGCTCCGAGGCGAGCATCGCGATCGCCTGGACGGTCTTCCCGAGGCCCATGTCGTCGGCGAGGATTGCGCCGATCCCGAGGTCGCCGAGCATCCGCAGCCACCCGTGGCCGCGCTCCTGAAACGGGAACAGCGGCAGCGTCATCGTCGCGGGGGTGCCGATCGGCTCGTACGCACGATCGTCTCCACCTGTGAGCAAGGCACCGAGGCTCTCGTCGAGAGTGACCTCTCCGAGCTCGAGCCCGGCCTCCTCGAGATCCAGCCCCGCGACGGCGCGAACGAGATCGACCACGGAGCCCTCGCGACGGCGCTCGAGGAACTTCAGGGCACGCTCGACCTCGGATCGGCGCAGGGCGTGCCAGCGACCCTGGATCCTGATCAGCGGCTCCTTGGCGGCGGCGAGCTCGACGAGCTCCTCCTCGGTGAGGGTCGTGTCGCCGACAGCGAGCTTCCAGTCGAACCGTGCGAGCGCGTCGGTACCGAGCAGGCCACTCGAGCGGCTCCCGACGCTCGTGGCCGTGAGATTGACACGGAGCTTGCTGGACGACGTAACCCAGTTCCGCGGCAGCAGAACTGGAACGCCCAAGGCCTCGAGGTGGGGAATCGCCGTGCGGAGAACAAACCGAACATCGTCATCGGTCAACTCGATCGAAGCGGATGCGACCGCGTCGAATGCCAGACCTCCCGCGGCGAGCACGGGCTCGATCAGCCCGAGCTGGCGTTGCACTGCGATCCGCGGGTCGGCCGAACGGAGGAACCCGAACACCGCGTCGCCGCCGTCCTGCAAAAGCGATACGGGAAGCGAGAGCGTCGGATCGTCTGCCGCCTGCAGCCACAGCTCGAGCACAAGAGGGGTGGAGCCGTCGGCTGACGGCTCGGCGCGCTCGTCGAGGCGCAGACTCAGGAGCCAGGGTGCGCTGGAGCGCCGCTCCAGGCCGCGATCGACCCAGTCGGTGAGTCTCCGCTCGAGCGCACCGAGCCCGGCGTGAGGTGCCAGCTCCGGGTCAGGCGAGGCAAGGCCGGCGAGGAAGAGCTCGGGCGCGCTCGGCCGGGTGCGCATCAGCCGGTTGCCGAGCCGCACGCCCGCTGCGCCGAGTCGGTCTCGGGCGATCTGGTCTACAGCGCAGACATAGAGGTCGTACACGAACGCGTCGCGGTCGCCGTCGAACGCGTTGGCACACATCGAAGGCAGAGCTGCCGCGATGGCGTCGAGCGCCTCCTGCACCGACTCGTCGATCGTGGCGCCCCAGTGGGCGAGCCAGGTTCGACCGCCGTGCTCGAGTTGCGGGTGGAGGAGCCCCTCGGTCACCGACCGCGATGCGAGGTCGATCACCGTGAGCGTCGCACGCGCAGAGCCACCGAGCTCGAGTCCGAGGGGCGGCTCCGTTGCCATGCGGATCAGCTCGGCGAGCCCGATGCGTCGCGCTGTCGTCCCGTGCCCGAGCTCGGTCAGGTCGGAGACTGCGGGGATCCCGAGCTCCAGTCCGCCCGACGAGAGCGAGCCGTCTTCGGCCCGCACGAGCACGGTGGCGCTGACGTCCTGTTGCCAGAGGATCTCGAGCGTCGCACGTTCGAGAGCGGGTTCGGCATCTATGAGCTCGGGTGCAAACACAACCCTTCAGGATACGTGCAGGAGGGGATGTCGCGGTGGGAAAAGCGTACCGAGGCATCCCTTCTGCGCGCTTCGCGCGATCCTGAAGGGGCCCGCGGGCGGGTCGTGCTACGACCCGACGGCTTCGGACAACACTCTTTGCGATGTGTCCTGCGGTCGGCCCGCGTCTTCTGCTTGCCTCGGAGCGTCGGTGTGGTGGCGCGCGCGTTCAGGCGGAGGAGACCCCGAACAGCATCCCGATGTACCGGCGGACGAGCTCGAGCTGCTGGCGCATCAGCGTCGTTGCAGTCCTCGGCCAAATCCCGCCGATCGACGGCTTCTCGACAGACATCCATGGCGCGCTCTTCGCTGCGCTCCTCGGCATGTATGCCGGCCCAGCCGATGAGGGTGAGCAGGTCTTGCAACCGCTGCGCGAGCTCGCCGATCCGCTCGCCGGCTTCTCGGAGCGAATGCAATACGTCGATGCACAGCAGATCTACGACGCGGACTACCCGGCAGGACACCGCTACTACGGGAAGGCGACGAACCTGCCGGCGCTCCCGGGCGAGGCTGTGGACGCTCTCGTCGGGCAGGCCCGGCGCGCGCCGTCCCAGCACTCGACGGTCGACATCCGGCTCAACGGCGGCGCGATCTCCCGCGTCGCCGACGACGCGACCGCCATCTCGGCGCGTGACGGCCTGTACGTGATCAACCCCGAGGCGAACTGGGAGGATGCAGGCGACGATGACGCCAACCTCGCGCGGGCGAGGGACGTTCTCGCGTCTGTCGAGACGCATGCGAGCGGTGGTGCCTAGCTGAACTTCCCCGGCTTCCTCGAGGAAGGCCAATCGCTCGTGCGCGCAAGCGTTGGTGGGAACTCCACCCGGCTTGCGCAGCTGAAGCAGCGACTCGATCCTGACAACCTCTTCCGGCGTAACGCCAACATCGAGCCGGAACCCTAGCCCGGCCGCGAGGGCGCGTCACCGTGTTGTCTTCCGGGAGTCTCGCGTGAAACGCCCCGGTTCAGCCAGGGTGGCCTCCCCTGCTTCGGTATTCAGTCCGAGAGCTCCGACAGGGCTCTGGAGTTGCCTGGTTTCTTCGTGGGTAGTAGTCTCACGATCCAGAGCTGTCGTGCAGACTAAGCGAGGGAGGCACAATGAGCCAGAGTGATGAAACCCACGAAGGACAGTGTTACTGCGGTGCCGTCAAGATCGTCGTCACGGGCGCGGCGGTGGGCCAGGGCTACTGCCACTGCGCGTCGTGCAGGAGCTGGTCGGCCGGCCCGGTCAACGCGTTCACGCTCTGGCCGACCGGCGCTGTCGAGGTGACGCAGGGTGCTGATCTGATCGGCGAGTACAACGCGAACGAACGGAGCTACCGCCAGTGGTGCACGGCCTGCGGCGGCCACCTCCTGACCCGGCACCCGCTGTGGGATCTGACCGACGTCTATGCGGCCACGATTCCGTCATATCCGTTCACGCCCGGCGTGCACGTCAACTACGAGTCGACGGTGCTGCCGATGAAGGACGGACTGCCGAAGCTCAAGGACTTCCCCGCGGAGCTCGGCGGCTCCGGCGAGGCGCTGGCCGAGTAGGAGCGCGTCGGCTGCGCCGAGCACGCC
>JBAXFL010000003.1:0-149220 GCA_037139935.1 Thermoleophilia bacterium
GGTGCCAGTTTCCACGGTGCCAGTGGACTGGTTGGCACCCTCCGACTCATTCTTCGAAGTCGATGACGGCGACTCGACGACCGGCGCGCCGGTCGTCGAACCATCCGGTGCGGTCACACGGTCGTCACTCCCCTGCAACTTGCCGACGCCCTTGACGCCGAGTACGACAACGCCAAATACAAGGCTGAGGGCACCCACAACAGCCAATGCCTTGACCCACATCGGTGCGCTTCGCATTGGCTGACCCCCTTTTCGGCTCAGTGACAGATGAGGACGACACGGCAGTTGTCGTCGAAGGAAGAGTACACACGGTGCGGCAGAAAGTCGGGCAGTCTCACCGCCGCCCGGGCGTCCTATGCGGCAAAGGTTTCACTGCGACCACACCAGACCAGCGTGCAGACGAAAAACCGGTAAACCCTCACAGAACCCCTCGTTTCGCAACTCCGTCGTCGTCGCTCTCCTAAAAACGAGACAGAATATGGAGAATATGGAAGATCGACTTCCTCAGGCCTTCGGAGAAGAGAGAGTGACTGCGGCGACTGTCACCGGCCGCGAAGAAAGAGCGTGGCCGCTGCCGCTGCCGCCGCCTGCGGGTAGAGACGTGCAAGCGCGATCATCTCCGGGATCTCGCTCCTCCATCTCTCCGCATCGGGATGATCGACCTCGACGCGGTTGCCGCTCGGGTCCATCACGTACAGCTGCACTTCACCGCTCGGATGCACGTAGACGGCGTGGCCCTGGTCGTCGCGGACGAGAACACCCTCCTCTATCGCACGGCGGTAGACGGAGCCGAGGTCGTCCACCTGTAGGGCAAAGTGGCCCGGGCGCTCTTCACCTCCTGCCTTCTCGTAGAGATGCACCTGGAGAGCGCCGGCACGAAGCCACGCGACCGGGGCGTCGAACGCGGGAGCAACAAGCCGCTCGAGGCCAAACAGATTCTCGTAGAAGCGAATCGCCACCTCGAGGTCGGAGACCTGGACGCTGACGTGGTTCAGAGAAGAGCGCACACGGGGGATCGTCGCGCTTCGGAGCTCTGCGCGCAAGAGGAACCGACGGGACACCGCTCCGAGCAGCCCCACGCCGATACATCTGGATGCTCCCAGGCGAACGTCTCACGATCACGCGCCACCGTTGACGCAGACGGGTTGTGGATTATCTACGATCACGGCGTGGATCGTGGAGTCGTACTCGTCACAGGTGGAAGTCGCGGCATCGGCGCATCCGTCGCGCGCGCCGCTGCAGCGGCCGGTTGGGCCGTGTGCCTCACCTATCGCGACGACGTGACTGCGGCGGCCACGGTCGTGGCCGACATCGAGGCCGCCGGGGGTGTCGCTGCCGCCGTCGCGGCGGACATTGCCAGCGAGGCCGACGTGCTCACGGCCTTTGCGGCCGCCGAGCGACTCGGCCCCCTCGCGGGGCTCGTCGCCAACGCCGGTATCGTCGGTACGAAATCGCGTGTAGACGAACTGTCCGTCGAACGCCTCGAGCGAGTCCTTGCAGTCAACGTGCTGGGAACCATCATCTGTTGCCGCGAGGCAGTGAAGCGGCTTTCCACGCACCACGGCGGCAGCGGCGGCGCCATCGTGCTCGTCTCCTCTGCGGCGAGTCGGCTCGGAGGGGCAGGCGAGTACGTGGACTATGCAGCGTCCAAAGGCGCAGTGGACACACTGGGCATCGGACTCGCCCGCGAGGTGGCCGGCGAGGGAATCCGGGTCAACGTCGTACGCCCCGGCGTGATCGACACGGAGATCCACGCCTCCGGCGGCCAGCCGGACCGCGTCGCACGACTGACGCCGTTACTGCCTCTCGGTCGGGCGGGTGAGGCCGACGAGGTAGCGGCAGCGATTCTCTGGTTTCTCGGCGAGGAAGCGTCGTACTGCACCGGCAGCATCCTCGATGTCACGGGCGGCCGCTAGCCGGTCGATCGAGAACGCATCGGGACGGCGACGAGCCCGACATCCTCCGTCAATCCTGCTGCGACTCCGCGCGTGCCGGTGGCTCAGGCCGCGACTCGCTCCGCCTGAAACAGAGCCAGGCGCTCTGCAACTCCGTCGATCCAGGCCCTCGCACGCGGGAGCTTCACGATGGAGCCCGACCGGCTCCGCAGCGCAGGACCGTGCAGGCCTCGTGCGATCAGCGTGTAGGTGCCCTCGATACCCAGGGTACGCGCGCGGTCGAACCCGCGCTTCGAGCTCGAGGCACTGACTCCCGGAATCCCTGGCAGATAGCGATCCCACGAGCCATGGATGACGTCGAGCCGCTTGCCACGGAGGCCGTCGAGCGAGAGTCGCTCGGGCATCCACGGGGCGAGACCGAGCACGCCGGCGGCGAGAGCGTGTCCGCAGGCTCCGATCGAAACGGCTCCCCCCATCGAGAAGCCAACGAACAGGGCGGGCCGATCGACGAGATCGAGAGCAGCCCGCGCGTCGGCCATGCACGAGTCGAGCTCGTTCCACGTCTTGATCCGATACCGCACCTCGACGAAGGCCAGTCCCGGAAAGAGGGGTGCCAACTCCCTCGTCAGCAGCTCACTCGTCGCGCTCCATGTTCCCGGCACCGCTCGCGCCGAGCCTCCGTTGACGAGAACGACCGCAAGCGGTGCCAAGTGATTACAGATGCGTGCATCGGCCCCCGTCGGGAGTCGCACGACCCCGGTCATCCCTGGCTCGCCGTCTGTCCCGGCATACAGGTCTTCACCGCCGCGACGACCGCCAGCGCACGCTGGCGGTAGCCCTCATCGTTCCCGTGCAGACCGTCTGCGGCCAGCCACTCCGGATGACGCTCGACCATGTCGGCCCATTCGACGAGCTTCACGCGCCGGTTCGCTCTGGCCAACTCGCGGAGGATGCCGTTGAAGGCCTCGTTCGGTGCACCGTTGCGCCAGATCGTGGCCCAGAGGACACAGCGGTTCGGGCCGATGAGGGCGAGGATACGCGAGGCATCCCTGCGAAACGCCGTCTCCCCGGTTGGCGAGTCGTTCGTTCCGAGGCTGACCACAACGGTGCGGGAGAGGGCAGGCCGTCCTGCCTCGAGCTCCACGATGCCCCCGGACGTCAAACGTCCGACCTGATCGTTCGTAACCATCTTCCACCCCGGCAGTGCATCGAGAACATAGCGCTCGACACCCTTGTTGAGAGAGTCGCCGAAGAGGGTGACCGTCCCGTGAGGAGCTCGAGGCGGCCGGTCGTTGCGGGCGACAAGAAGCGCCGCCCCGGCCAGGACGACGAGGAGCACTGCAAAGAAAGAAGTGGGGCGCATGGGGGAGGCAGGAGGCTACTGAGGGCGAATCCGGAACAGATGGAGGTGAGTGCGTCGATCGATCGGTTCCTCAGCAGCCCCGGTCTCTCGGAGGATACCCGACGTGCCTACGCAGGCGACCTAGCGGACTTCACCGGCTGGCTCGGTCTCGCCGGCCACACCGTCTCCGACGTGGACGTACAGGTACTCGCGGACTACACGGCAGAACTCGGTCGCGGCCGCCGCAACCTTTCTCCCTCGACGATTGCCCGCCGGCTTGCTGCGGTGAGGTCGTTCATGCGCTTCACCCTCGGAGCCGCGCATGTCCCGGAGATCGCGCTGCCTCCACGCAGGCGGCGGCGACTGCCCGATGCACCGAAGCTCGCCGACGTCGAGGCGGTGATCGCATCGGTCAAGGGTGATGCACCCCTTGCACTCCGCAACACGGCAATCCTCGAGATCACCTACTCCTGCGGCCTGCGCAGCGCCGAGGTGGTGGGTCTGAGACTCGCCGACATCGACTTCGATCAGGAGGCAGTCCACGTCCGAGGCAAGGGAGGCAAGGAGCGCGTGGTTCCACTCGGGGAACAGGCAGCGTACGCCGTCGCCGTCTACCTTCGAGAGGCCCGGCCCACTCTGGCCCGGGGAGCCAACAATACGCTCTTCCTCTCGGTGCGGGGTCGCGACCTCGACACGTCTACCCTGCGCCGCCTGATGCAGAATCCGCACCGCCTCCGGCATGCCTACGCGACGCATCTGCTCGAAGGCGGGGCAGACCTGCGCACGATCCAGGAACTACTCGGCCATGCATCCCTTTCGACGACACAGATCTATAGCCATGTCGATGCCCGCAGACTGCGCCGCGTCTACGACTCCAGCCATCCGCGCTCATGAGGGACGAATACAGACCCGGCTCCGCGCGCAGGAGCCACGAAGCGCACGCCGAATCGTGTCCAGCCGCATGACGACTCCCGCCCTGCAGAGATCCGACCCTGAGGTAGAGCGCTATCTGCTCCTGCTCTCTGCCCAGCGCTCCCCACGCACGGTGGATGCCTACAGTCGAGATCTCGCGGCAACCGCCGCGTTCCTCGGCTTCCCGATCGGGACGGCAACGACGAGTGATCTCGACCGCTGGGTCGCCGAGATGCGGGCACGCGCACTCGCCTCCTCCACGATCGCCCGCCGGGTTGCTGCGGTGCGCTCCTACTACCGCCACCAACTACTGCTCGGCAAGCGCCATGACAACCCGGCGGCCGACGTGGCGACACCGCGGCGCACGAGCAAGCTGCCACGCACGCTCTCCGCTTCCGAGGCAGAGCGCCTGATCGACGCTGCCAACGGCTCCACGCCCCGGTCGCTGCGCGATCGCGCTCTCGTCGAGCTCATGTACGGCGCCGGGCTCCGCGTCTCCGAGACCGTAGGGCTCGCGCGTACCTCGGTGGACATCGAAGCGCGCATCGTCCGGGTACTCGGAAAGGGTGGCAAAGAGAGGATCGTCCCGCTGGGCCGGCCTGCAGCCGAGGCGGTGCGCCGCTACCTCGCGCTCGGAAGATCGCAACTCGACCGCCGGCATCGGCCCGACCTCTTCCTGAATGCACGCGGTGGCGCGCTGACGCGGGCCGGGGCGTTCATGATCCTGCGAAAGCTCGCCGAGAAGGCGGGGCTCGAACCGGAGCGGGTGCACCCACATCTCCTGCGGCACTCCTTCGCGACCCACCTACTCGAGGGCGGGGCCGACCTCCGTTCGGTGCAGGAGATGCTCGGACACGCCGACCTCTCGACGACGGAGCGATACACCCACGTCTCGGATCGCCGCAGGCGCGAAACGTACTTCTCGGCACACCCCCACGCCCGACAGCCCATCCCGATCAGAGACGACACGGCCTAGCCACGTACGGGAGCGACTGGTTCGGGCGAGCGTCGTGACGTGTCGCGTCAACGGCCGAGAGCGAGCTTGTTCGCCGATCGAGGTGATGGTGTAGCTGGGCCGGGTCGTTCCGATCGTCCGGTACGCGCGCCCAAGCTCCGACTAGCCGTCTGCCGCGCTCTCGACCAGGGCGCGTGCCTCGGCCACCGTTTCCTCCTGCGCACCGACCAGGGTCAGATGTCCGATTTTGCGTCCGCGGCGCGGCTCCTTCCCGTAGAGGTGGAGGTGCGCGCCCGGAAGCCCGAGCAGCTGTTCCGTCGGCGGTGCTCCACCGATCAGGTTGAGCATCACCGACGGCGCGACCGCTCCGGTCGCACCGAGCGGCAGGCCGAGGATCGCCCGTAGATGATTCTCGAACTGGCTCGTCGCGGCCCCCTCGATCGTCCAGTGGCCCGTATTGTGGACGCGCGGCGCAAACTCGTTTGCAAGCAGCCTGCCTCCCACGTCGAAGAGCTCGAGCGCGAGAACGCCGACGTAGCCGAGGTCGTCGAGCAGCCGCCCGGCAAGCTCCTCGGCCTCCGCCTGTGGTGCCCCCCGCATCGGCGAGCGAGAGACCCGGAGAATGCCGTCGCGATGGATGTTCTCCGCGAGCGGCCAGAAGCGTGTCTCGCCGTCGTTGCCCCTCACACCAATGATCGAGAGCTCGCGGTCAAACGCGACGATCTCCTCCGCCAGCTCGTGATCGGCGATCACCGCGTCTACGTCGAGACGACGCTGGCCCTTGCCGTCGTATCCGAGCCGCCGCGACTTCACGATCGCGGGTAGCCCCGTCTCTGCGAGAGAGCCGAAACGCGCGGTGGGGATTCCGAGCCGCCGGAACAACTCCTTCTCGACAAGGCGATCCTGGCCCAGCTCGAGCGCACGGTACGGGGGCAGGGCGCCGACCTGCACGACGGAGGCTACCGCGACGTTCTCGAACTCGTAGGTCACGACATCCGCTCCGTCCCCGAGCCGGGCAAGGGCCACAGGGTCGTCGAAGGCCCCCACGACGAGTTCGCCGACATCGGCGGCCGGTGCGGACGGTGACGGGTCGAGAAACCGGAAGCGGAGCCCGAGTGGCAGCCCCGCGAGGCCGAGCATCCGGCCGAGTTGCCCTCCCCCGATACAGCCGACGAGCGTCACCGCAGCAATCTCATGCAGCCGGGTCGGGCCCGTCGAGCACGGCCAGGGTCTGCGCCGCGCGGTAGGCCGCGAGTCGCTCCCGGATGCCGGTATCTCCCAGCGCCAGGATCGCTGCCGCAAGCAACGCCGCGTTGACCGCTCCGGCCCGCCCGATAGCCAGCGTCCCGACAGGGATTCCGGCGGGCATCTGCACGATCGAAAGCAGCGAGTCCATTCCCTGCAGCGTCTTCGACTCGACCGGGACGCCGAGCACCGGCAACGCTGTCTTGGCGGCAGCCATGCCGGGAAGATGGGCTGCCCCTCCGGCCCCCGCTATCAGCACCTGAAGCCCCCGTGCCTCGGCGGCAGTCGCGTACTCCGTCAGGAGATCGGGCGTGCGGTGTGCCGAGACGACACGCTGCTCGAAAGGAATCTCGAGAGTCGTCAGCGTTGTGGCACAGTGCTGCATCGTCTCCCAGTCGGAGCGGCTGCCCATGATCAAACCGATGAGGGGGACGTCGGCCATGCGCGCTACTTCCGATTCGCCTTCTTCACGAGCAGGAGAGAGACCGACTTCGCCGTCTTTCGCACCTCCGCGTCCGTCTCGTCGTCCTGCGCGATGGCGTCGAGGATCACGATCGTCTGCGGTGCCGGAGTGCCGTTCTTGAAACAGACGATCGCGAGCCGCCGCACCGCGACATTCGAGTCCCGCGTCGCAAGGTCGTGGAGAAGCGGCCTGTAGGCGTTGATATCGCCGGGGTGTGCTCGCGAGAGCCCCTCGAGTGCGATCAGCGCCGATCCCCGCACGGCCGGGCTCTCGTCCTCGAGCCCCCGGCGAAGCAGCTCGAGCTTCTGACGGAACCTGAAATGGGCGATGGCACGGTAGGCCACGGCACGCACCCGGTAGTCGTCGCTACGAGCCGAGGCCTCGATCTCGTCGGCCCACTCGCTCCGGAGGGTGGCAAGCTCCGGCTCACGCCCATCTCGGGCGTACTCGTCGGCGAGCGCTGCTGCCCCGGAGAGATCCACTAGCTACCCGGAAGCGGTCGAGGGCCAGGCCCAACGTACCTCGCAGCGGGACGAACCAGGCGGCCGAGGCGCTTCTGCTCCATGATATGGGCCGACCAGCCTGCCGTACGAGAGCACGCAAACATGGCAGGTGCGAGCCTCGCCGGAACATCGGCGACATCCAGCACGACTGCCGACCAGAACTCGACGTTGGTCGCAAGAACGCGGTCGGGCTTGCGGGCCTGTAACTCGGCGAGCGCGGCTCGCTCGAGCTCCTCGGCAACCTCGTACCGGGGCGAGCCGAGCGCACGAGCCGTACGGCGCAGTATGCGCGACCTCGGATCCTCTGCCCGGTAGATGCGATGGCCGAAGCCCATCAACCGGTCGCCACCGTCGAGGAGTTCGCCGACGTAGTCCTCGATCGAATCGGCCGCAGCGGCACCGTCGAGCATCGGCAGTACACGTGCCGGCGCACCGCCGTGGAGCGGCCCCGACAGAGCTCCCACCGCCGACGAAAGCGAAGCTGCACAATCGGCACCCGTCGAAGCGACGACACGAGCTGTGAACGTGGACGAGTTGAGGCCGTGCTCGGCGGTGCAAACCCAGTAGGTGTCGATTGCCTGAACGTGCTTCGGATCGGCCTCCCCGCGCCACTCGAGCAGGAAGCGCTCCGCCGCCGTCCGCCCACTTGCAACGAGATCCAGATCGGCGCGCGCCGTTATCCCGTCGGCGTGACGGGCCGACTGCGCCACGACCGAGAGCATCGTCCCGGACAACCTGGCGAGGTCGTCGCGGGCCTGTTCGTCGGAGATGTCGATGAGCTGGCCAAGGCTCCACTCACCGGCGAGACCCGCTGTGACCGACTGCAGATCGGATGGCGCGTTGCCGCTGAGATTGCGAGCGTCGTACCGTGCAGCGGGGGCGAGACCGGGCTCCGGGTCGTCATCGACAAGCAGGCCCCAGACGTTCTCGAACGACAGACTGCCGACAATGTCCTCGATGTCAACGCCGCGGTAGCGGAGCGCCCCACCGTCACGGTCGGGCTCGGCGATCTCCGTCTCAAATGCGACGACACCCTCGAGACCCGACTTGTATTCGGTCATCGCTCTCCTCGGACTACGGGAACACAGTGAGGTAGACGCTACCTGATGGGTCAGCATCGACCGGACGACTATGCTCACGGGAAGGTTCGGAGAAACTGCCTTTCGACCGACAACGCGAGCCGCGTCACGCGGCGTCCAGAGACCAAGGAGCACAAGCTGTGAGAAAGAAAATCACCGTCGTCGGCGCAGGCAATGTCGGAGCGACGTGCGCGCAGGAGCTCGCGCGGCGCGACTACGCAGACATCATCCTCGTTGACATCAAGCCGAACTTTCCGCAGGGCAAGGCGCTCGATATCAACCAGGCCGGGTCGGTGCTCGGGTACGAGCCGAACGTGATCGGGACGAACGGGTACGACGAGACCTCAGGCTCGGATGTCGTCGTCATCACGGCCGGCCTGCCACGACGCCCGGGCATGAGCCGCGACGATCTCGTGGCAACCAACGAAGCCATCGTCGGCTCCGTCACAAAGGAGATTGTCAAGCGCTCACCCCGCTCGATCATCGTCGTCGTCTCGAATCCACTCGATGCCATGTGCCACGTCGCGAGGTCGGCCTCGAAGTTCCCGAGAGAGCGCGTCATCGGGATGGCGGGAATCCTCGATACGGCCCGCTTCGCCGCGTCGATCGCCTGGGAGACCGGAATGTCGGTGAAGGACGTCACGGCGATGGTGCTCGGTGGCCACGGTGACCAGATGGTTCCCGTCGTCTCGGCGACCACGGTCGGTGGTGTGCCGCTCGAGCAACTCGCTCCCCGGGGCCGGATCTCGAAGATGGTCGAGCGCACGCGCAAGGGCGGTGGTGAGCTCGTGAACCTCCTCGGCACCTCGGCGTGGTACGCCCCTGGCGCCGCGGCTGCGCAGATGGTCGATGCGATCTGCCTCGACGAGAAGCGCGTGCTGCCCTGCACTGCCTACCTCGAAGGTGAGTACGGCATCGACGGCCTCTACCTCGGTGTCCCCGTCAAGCTCGGCGCGAAGGGTGTGGAGGAGATCGTGAAGCTCAGGCTGACGACAGACGAGAAGCGGATGCTCAGAGCCTCGGCCGCTGCCGTCCGCGAGGTCGTCGGTGTGCTCAAGAGCCGCTGAGCACGCTCGACCATCCGGCTTTGCACGTTCTGAACACTCCCTCAGGCTAGGCTAGCCTTCCATGGACCTCGGCCTTAGCGGGCGAACCGCAATCGTGCTCGGAGCCTCACAGGGGATGGGCCTCGCGATATCGGAAGGGCTGGCCGCGGAGGGGGCGAATGTGGCGATGTTCTCGCGCCGCGCCGATGTGATCGAGCGCGAGGCGGCGAGAGTCGGTGGCCTCGCCGTCGCGGGCGACCTGACGAACGCCGGCGACCTCGACCGACTCGTGACCGAGACGCTCGCCACGTTCGGCGGCATCGACATCGTGATCCTGAACGGTGGAGGCCCACCCCCCGGCCTCGCCACATCGATGACCGCAGCCGACGTCATCGCCGCGGTCGAACTGCTGCTCGTGCCCCACGTCAGGCTCGTCGGCCTGTGCCTCTCGCATCTCCGCAAAAGCGGCCGTGGCCGCATCGTGGCAATCGAGTCCACGTCGGTGAAGGAACCGATCGCGAACCTCGCACTGTCCAACGCGGTTCGCCCGGGCGTCACCGGCTGGTTGAAGACGCTCGCGCGCGAGCTCGGGCCCGACGGGATCACCGTCAACACGATTGCCCCGGGACGGATCGACACCGAACGGCTCCACGCTCTCTACGGCCCCGGCGGGCCACCTCCGGAGGTGCTCGCGCTGATTCCGGCGCGACGCGTCGGATCACCTGCCGAGATCGCTGCAGCGGTCTGTTTTCTGGCGTCCGAGCAGGCCGCGTACGTCAGCGGCGTGGTCATCCCGGTAGACGGTGGCATGCTGAACGGCCTGTTCTAGAGTGACTCGACGGTGGCTACACGTTCTCCTCTGGGGCGTCGCCACGATTGCTGCAGTGGCTGTCGCATTCTCCTTGTTTGCTCCCTCGCGCGACTACCTCTACGCCCCGAACAGGGCCAGTCCGGTCAGCAACAAGGTGAAGGTCGAGGGCGAGCGCTCCGGCGGCGGAAAGGGTGGAGCCATCTACTACGTTGACGTCTCCGTACGACCGGCCACCTGGTTGGAGTCGGTGCTGCCGTTTCTCCGCCCAGACGGTTCTACGCTCGTACCACGGGACACGGTCGTGCCACACGGGTCGTCGTTCGAGGAACGCCGCGCCGAAGGGCTACGCGCTATGGCTCTCTCGGAGCAGACCGCTGCCGCCGTCGCCCTCAAGCAGGCTGGGTATGACGTTGTCGTAACGCCGCTCGGCGCACTCGTCGAAGGAGTCGCGATGGACGCGCCGGCAGCGAAGGTCCTCCACGCGGGAGACGTGATTCTCGAAGTAGGAACCACCCGGACGCTCACGCCGAACGCACTTCGTCGCTCGCTCGCCGACGTCCACCCGGGTGACGAGGTGGTGCTCCAGATCAAGCGAGACCGGGTGATGAAGACGGTCACGGTGAGGACGATCGATTCTCCCCGGGAGCCGGGACACGCGGTCATCGGGATTCGCTGCACGCAGGCCGCCAGGATCAAGCTGCCACTCAAGGTTGACATCGACCTCGGTACCGTCGGCGGGCCGTCGGCCGGGTTGCCATTCGCGCTCGACATCCTCCAGGAGCTCGGCACGAACGTCGATCATGGCAAACGCGTGGTCGCAACGGGCGAGATCGGCCTCGACGGAACCATTGGCCCGGTCGGCGGGATGAAACAGAAGACCTACGGCGCGCGCAGGGCAGGAGCGGACGTATTTCTCGTCCCGGCTGGGGATAACGCTGCCGAGGCAAGGCGCTATGCAGGGAACCTTCGCATCATCCCGGTGAAGAGTTTTCAACAGGCGTTGTCAGCATTGGCGAAAGAGGAGACAAAGTAGCTCTTTTCCAGGTCTTTGCCGCTGCGGACAACACGCGCACGTTGCGGGACTTTTCAGTAGCCGACCCTTGCAAGAGGCGTGTGTCTCGGCCACAATAGACCCGTCCACAAGGGACGCAATCACGCGACAGAGGGTGCCTGGATGTCGGCCAAAACAACATGCAAGGACTGCTACTTCCGCAACGCGGGACTCTGTGCACTCCCCGGCGAGACGCCCTGTCCCACCTTCCGTGCACTCGCGGCGAGTGGCCGACTCCAGCCGCCGCGCCAGGCACGGCTCGTGATCCGCCCGACGATGCCACTCGTCGCTTCCCCCGGCCTCTAGTGTCCGCGAAGCCCACCCTGGAGGGAGCAAAACGACGAAGCCCCTGGACGCTCCGACGCATCATCCTCGGTGTCGTTCTCGCCTACGTCCTCTTGCTCGTGCTCGTAAACCGCAACACCGTCGCGGTCAACTTCGTCTTCTTCAAGACAGAGGCGTCACTCTTCGTGGTTCTGCTCCTCGCGATCGGACTCGGCTTCCTCGGAGGCTGGCTCTTTGACGACGTCCGCGACCGCCGCAGGCGCAACCGGATGACCTCGTAGGCCGACCCTCTCGAGCGGCGTGGTACACCCCGCCCTACAGCAGAGAAGCGAGGAGGGCGACGCCCTCTGCAATCCGCTCGGGCGACTCGTAGCTGAAGGCGAGACGGGCCGACGATCGTCCTGCAGAGGCCTGCGGGAAGAAGTCCGAGCCTCGAATGAAGGTAACGCCCGCAGCAGTTGCCAGCGTCAGAAGCGCCGCTGCATCGACGTCGTCCGCGAAGTCGAGCCAGAGGAAGTACCCGCCCTCCGGCGCGCTCCAGATCGTGCCGGCAGGCATCTCGGCCGCGAGGGCTGCGAGCATCGCATCCTTGCGCGCTTTGAGAAGCCCGCGCACCCGATCGAGATTCGGCACGAACGCCCCACGGTCGATGAGCTCGAATACCGTCGCCTGCGGCAGGAGGCTCGGGGAGATGTAGGTCGAGACCGCGCGGTCGTCATAGGCGGCCACGAGCCCCTCCGGCACGACGAAGTACCCGATCCGCAGGCCGGGTGCCACCGTCTTCGAGAACGAGGACGTAAACGTGACGCGCTGCCCTCCCTCGAGCTCGTGCAGCGAGGGAACCGGGTCGCCGTCGTAGCGAACGCGGCCATACGGGTCGTCCTCGAGAATCGGGAGATCATAGTGCACTGCCATCTCGACGAGCCGGCGGCGGCGCTCCGTCCCGAGCGTGCGGCCCGAGGGGTTCTGGAAGGTGGGGATCGTGTAGAGGAACGAGATGTCGCCTCCGCGCTCGAGTTCCGCCTCGAGGGCGTCGAGGTCGAGGCCCTCGTCGTCCATCAGGATTGGAACGACGTCTACCCCGTCGCGCGCGAGAATCTTCAGCGGGCGATCGTAGGTCGGCCCCTCGACAAGTACCCGGCCTGGTCGGAGTGCAAGCTGAACGGCCGCGTAGAAAACGAATCCCTGTAGGCCGCCCGTCGTGACGAAGACCCGGTTCGCAGCAACCTCGTGCTGCTCCGCAA
The DNA here is from genome assembly GCA_037139935.1 of Thermoleophilia bacterium. GTDB lineage: Bacteria > Actinomycetota > Thermoleophilia > Gaiellales > Gaiellaceae > Gaiella. Next base: position 12,832 of record JBAXFL010000003.1, read on the forward strand.
GGACATCTCGCAAGGGCCCGTACCCGCCGCCCGTGCCATACGAGAGGATGGTCGTCCCGTCACGCTCGAGCGCGGCGCGCGCGCAGTCGGCGATCAGTGCCTGATCGAGACATTCGGGTGCCGGGGCACCGCGGGCAAACGAGATTGCAGCCACACCGAAAGCGTACCCGGCCAGGGTCTTTTGCTGAATGAGAACCGGTGTCGGCGGCGAACCAGGGATGACTGCTATCGTTCAAGACAGGGAATCGGCGCTGTGCCGCCCCGGGAGATCAGCTTCTTTCGACTCTAGGCTCGGAACTTCGAGGATTAGGTAGTTCGAGGGTGGATGGTCTCGAACACAATCCAAGGAGTACATACCGAATGCCAGATTCAACCTTCGCCTCTATCGGGCTGAGCACGGACATCGTCCGCGTCCTCACCTCACAGGGCATCCACTCGCCGTTCCAGATCCAGACGCGCGCCATCCCGGCAGCACTTGCGGGTCAGGACGTGCTTGCAAAGGCCCCCACGGGCTCGGGCAAGACGCTCGCGTTTGCAATCCCCATCGTCGAGCGCACCGCGCCCGGCGACGGACGGCCCGCCGCGCTTGTGCTCGTGCCCACCCGCGAGCTCGCCGTCCAGGTCACCGATGTGATTGCCGGCCTCGGCAAGTTCAAGGGGCTCGAGGTGGCATCCGTCTACGGCGGCGTCCCCATCCCGGCCCAAGCCGCAAAGGCCAAGAAGGCCCACGTCCTCGTCGCGACCCCGGGTCGTCTCCAGGACCTGATGGATCGGCGTATGGTCAACCTCGACGCCGTGACGATCCTCGTGCTCGACGAGGCCGATCGAATGCTTGACATGGGCTTCAAGCCGCAGGTGGACAAGATCCTGCGCCGCGTCTCCAACAGCCGCCAGACGATGTTCTTCTCGGCGACACTCGACGGTGCCGTCGGTGAGCTTGCCCGCGAGTACACACACCAGCCGGCCAGGATCGCGGCCGAGCTGCCGAGCGAGCAGCAGCCCGGTGAGATCGACCACCAGTTCGTCTCCGTGACCGCCGAGAACAAGGTCGAGAAGCTCGTAGAGCTCCTTCAGGAGGAGCGTGGCCTCGCACTCGTCTTCGTCCGCACCAAACGGGGTGCTGACCGCCTTGCCCAACGCCTCGAGCGCCATCAGGTGCGCGCGGTCGCCATGCACGGAGACAAGACGCAGGCCGCACGAGAGAAGGCTCTGGCGCACTTCGAGGCGGGCAAGGTAACGACACTCATCGCCACGGATGTCGCTGCCCGGGGCCTCGACCTGTCGGACATCACCCACGTGATCAACTTCGATCCGCCCGAGGACGAGAAGGCCTACACCCACCGCGTCGGCCGCACGGGTCGCGCAGGCCGGTCGGGCACGGGCGTCACGCTCGTACTCCCCGACCAGCAGGCCGAGGTCAGCCGGGTTGCGCGCATGAACGGCCAGTCGGATGCCTGGGAGGAGACCGGCATGAAGTCGGCCGCCCCGAAGCTTCTCTATTCGGGTCGCAAGCGCGGCTCAAAGTGGGGCCCCACCCGGGCTCGCCGCAAGATCTAGAGGGCAAGCAACTTCCGCCTCTGGCGCCCGGTGGCCGGCCTCGGCCGGTCGCCGGCACGCGCCTCTCGCCCGCGCTACTCGAAGTACGTGTCGTCATGGCTGTACGCCGGCACGCAGCAGCAGAGAAGCCGTGCACCATCCCGGCCCGCGCGTAACGCATGCCACGCACCGGGCGAAATCACGATCGCATCGCCCTCCCGCACCTCTCGCACCTCTCCGTCGAGCTCCATCGTGCCACCACCGCCGGTGAGCAGGTAGATCTCCTCGCTGAGTGCATGACGGTGTCGGACGGTTGACTGGCCGGGCTCGAGCGTCGCCTCTGCCAGGGACTGAGCGGGCGAGTGGATGAACTCCCGGATCGTCGAACCATCCTTCGTCGTGAACGGCTCGAGTGTCTCGTAGGAGACGACGTCCACTAGACGCCGGGAGCGCCGCCGCCGACTCCCGGAACAACAGTCTCGGGCACAACAGCGTCCACCGGCGCAACCACGACATCGACCACCGACGGCACAACGTCCAGTCTGGCAGCCTCGATGGCCGGCTTCGACTTCGGCTCCGACTTCCGGGTCTCGTCGTCCGCATCGAACACCGAGCGGGGATCCAGCTCCGACACCGAGTCCTTCAACTCCCGGACACCGGTACCAAGGCGTCGCGCCATCGCGGGGGCCCCCTTGGCTCCGAAGAGGAGCAGCAGGACTCCCACCACGATGAGAATCTCCCAGATACCTAGACCGAGCGGCATGGCTCGCACTGTACCAACGGCTTCCGTGCCGAGCACGCCGGCGCGCATACCAGTCGTGCCCGCCATTCCTCATCGCCGTGACAGCCGAACGCCCGTCCAGGTGGGCCTTGGTGGCTCTTCGGGACGACTCAGTGGCCGACGAACCACTTCAGGACGACGATGCAGAGGCCGAATAAGGCGTTGACGACCACGACCGCGAACGTCGCTCTTCGCCCGAGGCGTTCCTTGCGTGCATAGAGCAGACCCCACCAGACGAGCGATGCGGCGCCGTAGCCGATCGCGATCGCGAACGCAGCACGGGATGGAATGAGACCGATGCCCCCTGCGATCAGTGCAAGAGCGGGAACGACCAACGCCTGCAGGAGTGGCCATTCGCGGAGTGAGAACACCCGAACCTGTCGGCGCGAGATCGGCTCGTCACTTGCGATACTCCAGGCAAGCAGTCCCGCGTACACGTGCGCGAGCCAGAAGACGCAAACGGTGACCGTCACGATGGAGAGCGAGCGCCACACCGTGTGGGATGTGTCAGACGCGGCCACGATCGACGTGACAAGAATCGTTCCGTAGATGCCGCCCGCCAGGTTTTCGCCACGATCGAACAGCAACAGGAAGAACCTCATTCCATTGCCTCCTCTCTCTGCCTTCGGTGATGGGGGCGCACCGCGCATATCGAGGTCGTCACGGGCACCACCCTGCGACCCAGAAGCCGTAGCGACCTAGTTCCGCGCGATCTCGGCGACGATCTCGGCCGTCTCGGTCGGCGTCCTCGCGACCCGGATGCCCCTGGCCTCGAGCGCGGCCTTCTTGCCCTCGGCCGTACCGGACGAGCCCGAGATGATCGCCCCGGCGTGCCCCATCGTCTTCCCCGGCGGCGCGGTGAAGCCGGCGATATAGGCCACGACGGGCTTGGTCAACTCGGCTTCGATGAAGGCCGCAGCCTTCTCCTCCTCGTCGCCACCGATCTCACCGACCATGACCACGTACTCCGTCTCCGGATCTGCCTGAAACTTCGCCAGGATGTCGATGAACGACGAACCCACGATCGGGTCGCCGCCGATGCCGACGATCGTCGAGTTGCCAAGGCCCATCTGCGTCAACTCATGGCCGATCTGATAGGTGAGCGTACCGGAGCGGGAGATGAGGCCGATAGTGCCGGCAGTGAAGATCTCGGCCGGCATGATGCCGACATTCGCCTTGCCCGGCGAGAGAACCCCCGGGCAGTTCGGGCCTATCAGCGTCACTCCACGGCCCTGGATGTAGGTGTGGATCCGCAACATGTCATGTGCGGGCACGCCCTCCGTGATGCAGATCACGGTGCCTATCCCGGCATCGACCGCCTCGTAGACGGCGTCGGCGGCAAAGGCTGCGGGCACGAAGATCATTGCCGTGTTCGCGCCCTGCTCCGAGACGGCGTCGGCGACCGTGTGGTAGACCGGCACCCCTTCAACATCCTGTCCGCCCTTGCCCGGCGTCACGCCGGCGACGAGGTTCGTCCCGTAGGAGCGGTTGCGCAGACCGTGAAAGCGGCCCTCCGACCCGGTGAGGCCCTGGACGACGAGGCGCGTGTCGTTGTCTACGATGATCGCCATCTCAGCCGTGCACCGCCAGGAGCGCGATCCGGTCGAGCGTCACAAACCCACCGTTGACACGGTCGCCGAGCAGGGCCGTTGCCCGCCCGGCGTCGTCGCCCTCGCAGCCGCATCGGTCGAGCCAGGGCTGGAACGCGATCGGCTTCGCGAACAGGCGCACCTCCTCGACGCGCAGGCCCGCCTGCGTGACGAACGCACGCCACTCGGCCTCGCTGTAGTTGCACCCGTGGGAGGGATCGCGCAGCTTCTCCGCCTCCTCGACATCATCACCCATGAAGAGGCCGTCCACGATCAGCACCGCGTCTGCTGCAACGCGTGCCATCTCCGCCACCGCCTGCTCGACGTCGTCGTAGTGGTGTGCGGCAACACGCGTGGCGACGACATCGAAGCTGCTGTCGGCAAACGGGAGGTGTTCGGCGCGGCAGATCACATCCGGGTGCATGCCGGGAGCGGGATCACAGCTCACGACCTCGATGCCGGCCTCGCGCAGGCGCCCTGCAACATGACCGCCTCCGGTTGCCACATCCAGTGCCGTCCGCGCACCCGCAGCCCACCGGACGAGCAGGTCGAGATCGGGGCCCTCCCGGTGGGCATCGCTCGTCTGGTACATCTCGGCGCGCTCGCTCCAGACATCGGTCACGCGGCAAGCTCCACGGCGAGCTTCGCGGCCTCGAGCATCGTCGGAGAGACGTGAAGGTTCGCAGGAGCCGCCTCGGCGAGAATCCGCCGGCCCTCCTCGGCGTTGGTGCCGTCGAGACGCACGACGATCGGCAGGTCGAGACCCATCTCGACGAGCGCCTGCAGGATGCCGCGCGCTACCTCGTCGCAGCGCGTGATGCCGCCGAAGATATTGAAAAAGATCGCCTTCACCTGCGGGTCGCTCGTGACGACCGACAAGGCGTCAACCACACCCTGGGCGTTGCCGCCGCCGCCGAGATCGCAGAAATTCGCGGGACGGCCGCCCGCGAAGGTGACCAGATCGACGGTGGACATCGTCAGCCCCGCACCGTTCCCGCACACGCCGACATCGCCGTCGAGCTTCACGTACGTCACGTGCTTCTCGCGGGCGAGAGCCTCGAGCGGGTCGGCTGCCTCCGCATCGCGCATCTCGGCGATCGCCGGATGACGGTGGAGCGCGTTGTCGTCTACCGTGAACTTCGAGTCGAGGGCCTTGACGAGTCCGTCAGGGGTGACGATGAGCGGGTTGATCTCACAGAGCATCGCGTCGAAGCGCACGAAGGCGTCGTAGAGTTGCGCGACGATCTTCGCGATCTGCTTCTGCTCGGACGGGTCGGTGACACCGGCGCCGTAGACGAGCCGACGCGCCTGCCACGGCTGGAAGCCCTCGAGGGGATCGACATGGAGCCTGACGAGCGCATCGGGGCTCTCGGCGGCGACCTGCTCGATCTCGACGCCGCCCTGGGTCGTGAACATGAAGAGGGGCTTCTTGACGCCGCGGTCGAAGGTCAGCGAGAGGTAGTACTCCTTCGTGATGTCCGATGCCAGCTCGATCCAGAGTCGCTTGACGACGTGTCCCCTGATGTCCAGGCCGAGAATGGTGTCGGCGTGCGCCTCGGCCTCGTCGGGTGTGTCTGCAAGCTTGACACCGCCTGCCTTTCCGCGCCCGCCCGTCAGCACCTGCGCCTTGACGACAACCTGACCGCCGAGCTCCTCTGCCGCCGCGCGGGCCTCCTTTGAGGTGAGCGCCAGCCTTCCGTCCGAGACCGGAATCCCGACCTGCCGGAACAACTCTTTGCCCTGGTACTCGTAGAGATCCATTACCAAAGAGCCTACCTCACCGAATGTGCGACCATGAGGCAGATGCGAAGACTCGTCTTGCTCGCGCTCCTTGCCCTCGGAGTCGCCGGTTGCGCCTCGGCAACGATCGTCGTACCTGCCAGCGTCAAGGCGCCGCCGCAGACGGCGCGCCCCCACTGGAAGGAGCCCTACCCGGCCGTTGCGCCCGCGCTCGTCTTCGGCGTTACGCGGTTCGCGATCACCCGCGAGGGATGGGAAGCCGACATCTCGGTCGAGAACAGGTCGAGTGTCGGCTGGAAGGTGGGCGATATGAAAGCGGGAGAGCCGGCTTTCGGCGTGCTGCTCTTTCCCGACGACGATCTGGGCGCGCTCGAGCGTCGCAGCCGCGGCGGCGACCTTCCCGCGATCCGCGCCGCGACGAGCTACAACCCCGCGCTCCCACTCGTGCTCGGGCCGGACAAAACGTGGAAGGGGACGATTGCCGCCCCGGGCGCGCTCGCAGGGGGCCTCTGGATCAGACTCTCCTTCGGGCCCTTCATCAGTGTCGGTAAGCCACCCGAAGGAGCCGCAGCACTGGTTGTCTGGTTCACAGATCACGCGCTGAGGCTCGAACAGGTCGCAGCCGAACCGGCCTAGCTGCGGACTCGCGACCATCGCACCGCCCGGAGGCAGGGGCCTGCCCTGCCCGACACCGGAGAAGGAGTCAGGTACGGTGAACCGGATGCTCAACCTCTTTTGCGCACCGGCCCGGTACGTGCAGGGCCGCGATGCGACCGATGCTCTCGGTTCCGAAATGCTCCACCTGGGACTCGAAGGGCCGGCACTCCTGATTGCGGGTGCAACGGTGACGCAGGAGCTCGAGGGGCGATGGCGGGCGACCCTGGGGGCCGCAAAGATCGACTTCTCGATTCGCATCTTCGGCGGAGAATGCTCGCAGAGCGAGATCGACGCGGGCATGCACGACGCAACCGACCGCGGTGCCAGGGTGATCGTGGGCGCCGGTGGTGGCAAGTGTCTGGACGCGGCAAGAGCCGTTGCGAGTGCCCTCGACCTGCCGGTCGTGAACTGCCCGTCGCTCGCCTCGAGCGATGCCCCTTGTAGCGCGCTGTCTGTCGTCTATACGGAGTCGGGCGTGTTTGACCGCTACTTTTTCTACCGTCGCAATCCCGACCTCGTTCTCGTGGACACCAGCGTCGTCGCCCGGGCTCCTGTCCGCTACCTCGTCTCCGGTATGGGCGATGCGCTCGCCACGTGGTTCGAGGCACGGACAGTCATCGAGGCGCAGGGAGCAAACCAGCTCGGTGGTGCGCCCACCCTCACGGCGGGTGCCCTCGCTCGACTCTGTTACGAGACGCTGATAGCCGACGGCCTTGCGGCGAAGACGGCCGTAGAAGCCCGCTCGGTCACTCCGGCACTCGACCGGATCGTGGAAGCCAACACACTGTTGTCGGGCCTGGGGTTCGAGTCCGGGGGTCTCGCAATCGCCCACTCCGTCAGCAACGGGTTGAGCGTCGCGGCCGGAACCCACGCCTCACTGCACGGCGAGAAGGTCGCTTTTGGACTGCTCGTGCAGTTGATCGTGGAAGGACGGCCGGAATCCGAGATCGACGAGGTCGTGGCATTCAGCCGATCCGTGGGCCTGCCCGTCACCCTCGCGCAGGTCGGTCTGAGCGAGCACGATCCCGGCCTGATCGAGGCGATCGCCGAACGCACCATTGCGGAAGGAGAGACCGCCCACCACGAGCCGTTCCCGGTCACCGTAACGCTGATCGCCGATGGTGTCTACGCCGCCGACGCGCGAGGACGGCGCTAGCGCTGCTGCTGTCCGTGGCCCTCGTTGCAATGGCCTCTGCGGAGCGGTGCCCCCCGTGCTCACCGACGGAGATAGCACACGGTGCTCTTCGAAACGGCCGCACCCTGCGCCCGCCTACTTCAGCAGCTCGAACTCGTGGATGTAGGTGCCGTTGGAGTTACGCGTCGTGGTGACCTGCCCGCGAGCCCCGATGTACTCACCGGTACCGCCCACGACCGCCCGAACGTGCGGGTCACCAGGCTTCATCTCACGCTGGTCAACCGGATAGACGCTGTCGGACAGAACGGAAATTGTGTCGTCGGGGCCAAGCCGAAACACCACCAAGGCGATACGCTGTTCGACCTCTTCGGCCAGAAGCCCCTCATCGGGGAGTATCGCCGTCGTCAGCGCTCCTATCACGAGGCCTACGACCTTCCCGTCGCGGCTGACCGGCGGAGCAAACGAGACCACATCACCCACCGACTTGCCGGCCGGCGCGAAGTCCTGGCTCACCAGACGCGGCGCCTTCTGCTCCAGGGTGAACGTCGTCGTGTCGCTTCCCGAGCAGCCGGTGAGCATGACTGCCAAGACCGAGATGATGGTGAACGAGAAAGCGCAAGCGCGAAGTATCGGGCGGCATGCTACTCCATCCAGGAAGGTGGTAATGCCCGATCGTGTACACGTCATTCACCCGGGAGAGAGATGAGGAAAGAGCCCCGATTCTCTTCCGTGTGCACCGTCTCGCTTTCCGCATCGGTGCCACGATGGAGCCAGGGGAATACACCGGGCTCGATGAGTTCTGGCTCGAGTGGCTCGGCGACCCACCGGTCGCATGCCCGCCGAGCGCCGTGGCGTCGATGCCATCGCTGCGGAAAGGCACGCCCCGTGAGCCAGCCGAGCGATACCTCGCATACCTCGAAGTCGGCGGCGGCGAGAGCCAGCGACAGGTTTTTTCACGGCCGCCCCGCTACACGGTCACCTCTCGAGCGCTGCGATCCATCCGGTGGTCGGCTCGTACTCTGCGCCGCAACTCAACGGGGCCGCTTTTCCCTCCTGCTGCTCGACACGAGCCGAGATCACACCGGCCGGGGTTGCAAACGTGACCCGCTCGCCGTCGTCCGAGACGAGCGTCAGACCATCCACCTCGTCACATCCGCTGGCTCTGCGCACAGCGACCTCTGCAGCCTGCACCCACGGGGTGTAGAGCGTGCGGCCCCGGTAGAGGTCGAGCGGGATCCGGCCGTCCATCACGGCGTCCACGACCTCGCGGGCACGGTCGAGTGGAATCCGACCAAGCTGGATCCCGTAAGGGAGCACGACGACGTTGGGGGCAAACCGGTGGCCGCCGAGATGGGATGCCTGCCAGAGCTGCTCGGGAGCGACGTGGGGGGCAAGAGCCTCGTAGAGCGGAGCTCCGAGGCGCGCACAGCAGGCGTCACGCCGGCCGTGCGTGCAGACGAGGAGAACGGGGTCGTGAACCACGTCTCCCCCGGAAAGATCGGTGACGGAAGGGTGTCGGAGCGCATCGAGATCCCAGCGCAGAACATCGCCCCCGTCCTCCCGCACCACCGCCCTGATGACGGTGCCACCCACCCGGCGGTCGGGTCGGCGAATCAGGATCACCTTCCCCGGATAGGCGCTCAAGTCGTCACGCAGGGCCGCCGGAAGACCGCTTTCCCTGATCGCATCTCCACCCCACGCTCCCCGCACCTCTACGAGCAGCCAGTCCGAGCCCTGGGTCGCCGTTCCCGCAAGCGGCTCGTGAGCGGCGAGCGAGAGATCAGAGCAACCCGTGATCTGGCTCACTGCGGCAATCTGTCCGCAAGCAGGCGGCCGAGCGCCGGATCGATCCCGAGCGCGGCTGCAAATGCACGGTACTCCGCGAATGCCTTGCCACGGTCGCGCCCCGGACGCAAGACGGCACGCAGAAGAACGTTCTTGGACGTGTGCTCGAGCTCGATGAACTCGACGACCTGGACGTCGTAGCCGACGGCTCCGAGGAGGTGCGCCCGCGCCGCATCTGTCACCTCCGCCGCCAGTCGCTCCCTCAGGATCCCGTGTCGCAGGAGCGGACGCAGCGCCTCGTTCTCGAGCTGGGGCATCAGCTCGTGCTGGCAGCAGGGGACTGCGAGGATGACGGGAACGGCCGCGCGCACGGCGCGATCGAGAGCGTCGTCGGTTGCCGTGTCGCAGGCATGCAGGCTCACGACGAGGTCTGTCCCGGCGAGCGCCGCGTACCCCGCGATGTCACCCACCTCGAAGCGGAGACCATCCGCACCCACGCGCCGCGCGAGCTGCTCGCATTCGTCAACCACATCAGCTCTGAGGTCGAGGCCGACGATCTCGACCGCGCGCCCGTGGATCTCGGTAAGGAGATGATGGAGCGCGAAGGTGAGATACGACCTGCCGGAGCCGAAATCGACAATCCCCAGCCGGCCCGGCGGGAGCGAGGGGAGGATGTCCTCGACCAGCTCGAGAAACCGGTTCACCTGGCGGAACTTGTCGTAGCGTGACGCGCGCACCTTGCCCGCCGGCGTCATCACACCGAGCTCGACGAGAAAGGGCACCGGCGTGCCCTCGGGCAGCACGCGACGCTTCGTGCGGTCGTGCACGAGCGTTGTCGCCGGCCGACTCGGAGCACGGCGCAGGATCGTCGGCTTCCCCCGGCCGGTGAGCACCTGCCAGTCGGCGTCTACAGCCTGAAAGAGGCCTTGCCGGAAGTCGGTCTCGAGGAGGCCGACGAGCCGGAGCACCGTTGCATCGGGCATCAGATTCTCGTCGGTCGTGCGCGTTACCTGATGTGCCGTAAATCGATACCTCAGCGCGTTGCCGACCTCGACCGGCGCGACGGTTATCCGGGAGGGCCGAGATGGATCGCTCCGCCGCGGCCGGCTCAGGGTCGCGCCCGTGAGAGCGCCCTCGGTCACCAGTCGTCGCACCAGCGCATGGACGTCGGCGTCGTCGTCGAGCGTCACTCGCCCTCGCCGATCACACAGATCAACTGTCCACTTGTAACGCTCGCGCCCTGCGCGACGGCGAGAGCCCCCACCGTCCCCGCGTGCTGGGTCGTGACCTCGTTCTCCATCTTCATCGCCTCGACGACGCAGATCACGTGCCCGGCGGCGACCACGTCACCTTCTGCAACCGCCACCGAAAGAACCGTGCCCTGCATTGGACTGACAACAGCGCCCGTGGTCGCGTCACCCGCTGTGCCGGAACGCTCACGCCGCCGCCGACCGAGAGCCGTCCAGGGAGGATCGATGGTATGCACCCGCACATCAAACGACCGGCCGTCTACCTCGACAGCCACCACTCGCGCACGGGTCTCCGTATCGTCCGACCGCTTCAGTATCTTTGTTGTCTTATGAGAAAACGTATCTGTCATCTCCTGCGCTCGCTGCGCAAGCTCCTGCGACTCGACAAGGCCGTGGCACCCGTCGCCCTCAACAAAGCGGGGCTCGGTGAGAAGCGCCGCATGGAACCCGAGCAGCGTTGGTGGCCCCTCGATCCTGAACTCGGCCAGACAGCGAAGCATGCGCCTCCGGGCCGTTTCGCGGTTCGTGTCGTGCACGATCAGCTTTGCGATCATCGGGTCGTAGAGGCCCGAGATCTCATCGCCCGCACACACCCCCGAGTCCACGCGCACCCCGGGCCCCGACGGCTCCTCGTACGCCGTGATCACACCCGGCGCCGGAAGAAAACCCTTCCCTACATCCTCGGCGTTGATCCGGCACTCGATCGCGTGCCCGCGCAGCACCACGTCCTCCTGTCGCAACGACAAAGGCTCACCCTGGGCAATCAGAACCTGCTCCCGGATGAGGTCGATGCCTGTCACAAGCTCGGTCACGGTGTGCTCAACCTGGATCCGTGTGTTCATCTCCATGAAGTAGTACGACCCGTCACGCGTCAGCAGTCCCTCGATCGTGCCCGCAGACCTGTACCCGGCCGCACGGGCGGCATTGACGGCGATCTCGCCGATCCTCGCACGCAATGCGTCCCCGACCGCGGGCGATGGCGTCTCCTCGACAAGCTTCTGATGGCGCCGCTGGATGGTGCAGTCGCGCTCCCCGAGAAAGAGCACCGTGCCGTGACCGTCGGCGAGAATCTGCGCCTCGACGTGCCGTGGTTCCTCCAGGTATCGCTCTACGTAGACCGTGTCGTTTGCGAAGTACTTCAGCCCCTGCCGCTGCGCTGCCTCGAATGCCCGTGCGGCACCTCCAGGGTCGGCGACCATCTCCATCCCCTTGCCACCGCCACCGGCTGCGGCCTTGATGATCAGCGGGTAGCCGATCTCCTCACCGAGTGCAACGACTTCCTCGACAGACCGTACGGGCTCGGTAGCACCGGGAATGATCGGCACGCCTGCGGCCCGCATTGCTCTCCGTGCCTCCGTCTTCGAGCCCATCAACTCGATTGCCGCTGGAGGGGGGCCAATCCACGTGATCCCTGCCTCCTCCACCGCGCGCGCAAACGGGGCGTTCTCGGCGAGGAACCCATAGCCTGGATGAATGGCGCAGACTCCCGCCCGAAGCGCCGTCTCGATGATCACGTCGCCTCGCAGGTAGCTCTCGTCTGCCGGGCCGGGCCCGATCCGAAATGCCTCGTCGGCAACGCGGGTGTGGAGCGCAACGCGGTCGGCATCGGAGTACACAGCGACCGCTCCGATCCCCAGTTCGCGCAGTGTCCGGAAGATCCGCACGGCGATCTCCCCCCGGTTTGCAACGAGCACTTTGGCAAAGGACGACATACGTGCCGGGTATTCTCCCTCAAGCGTGACTATTCCCGATCAGTTAACGCTCGGCCGAGCTCTGGCCGTCCCCGTTGTCGTCGTGCTTTTCGCCTGGGACTTCCCCGCTCACGACACCTGGGCGACCGCCGTCTTCGTCGTCGCGATGGCGACCGACCAGATCGACGGCTGGCTGGCACGCCGCTGGAACCAGACATCCTCTTTCGGGTCGCTCCTCGATCCGATCGCCGACAAGGTGCTGGTCATGGCGGCGTTTGCGATGTTGATCGCCGAGGGCGTTGCGCCAGCGTGGATGGTGGCTGCGATCCTCGCACGCGAGTTCCTCGTCTCCGGGCTCCGCCTGACGGCGATCGAGAAGGGCGTGGTGATCGCTGTCCGTGATCTCGGAAAGCTGAAGACGTGGGCACAGGCGATCGCTGTCACCGTCGGAGGGATGGCGGCAGCCGGGGCGTGGAGCGAAGAGCTTGCCTGGTGGGCTCTGCTCGTCGCTGTTGCGTTGACGTGGATCTCGGGACTCGACTACGCCCGCTCTGTTCCGCGGCTACTGCGCGGGGACGCATCCTGAGGATCGCGAGCCACCGACTCCTGTAGTCCGGCCCCGTACCACGCCGAAACGGACCGCTCACCGATCACGCCGGCCGCCCTCAGCGCTGCGAGCGCCGCCCTCACGGCGTCGCGCTCGGCAGGGGTGGGCTCGGGATCGAGAAGGAGATCAACGTTGCGAAGGGGGGCGACCTCAGGAAAAACGACGTCAGGGCAATCGCTCATGGGTCTATGCTAGACGGCGGCGGGCCCTCGCCCTCCGGGTGAGTCGCGCCAGGCCGACGGGAATCCACCACACGGCGAGGCCCACGGCGAGACCGACGAGGAGGTTGACCTCGAAGCCGAGGCCACCGATGAGGAGTGCTACTGCCCATCCGTGAACGCCGCGGAGGTCGCGCAGCAGGCCAATGTGCAGGAGTCCTGCAACGGCGAGCAGTCCGGCGAGAATCGGCAGCGGAAACGCCGGAAGCACGGCGGCCAACCCCGCGCCGACTCCGAGAGCGACGACGACGAGGGCCGCCCCGAGCGCCGCGGGTGCGCGCCACGTACGAGCACCGAACGCGTAGTGGGCCGTGAGGCCCCCGGCACCATGACACACGGGCATTCCCGAGATTGCACCGGCGAAGATGTTGGCCGACCCGAGCGTGATCGCGAGCCGGCCGGGCCTGACGCGCTCGGCGGCAGCCCCGAAGTACGAGCGGGCCGCATCGGCGGTCGCGAGGCACGAGTTCGCAAACGTCAGTGGCAACTGCGGGATCACGAGCACCGTGAAGGCCGTCCAGAACGTCGCCGTGTCGAGAGACGGAAGTGCGATCACGGACGGGCCGGCCACGAGCCCCCCGCCGGCCCGCGCGAGCATCGCCACGAGTCCGATGCCAACGAGCACAAGCGTCACCGGTCGCCGCCGCAGGAGCACCGCGAGCACCACGACGAGAATCCCGAGCGGTACCGCCCACGCCGGAGCAAGCGCATACGCCGAAAACGACGATGGCGGATCGGATACGAGTCCCCAGGCAATCTTCAGAAACAGCAGCCCGACCGTGAGTTGCACGCCCCGGATCAGCGGCTTCGGGAATGCCCGGCCGGCAAGATCGACGAGGCCCGTGCACCCGACGACCAGGAAGATTATCCCCATCAGGATGGCAGCGGCGGCGATCTCGTTTGCCCCGAGGCCCTGCGCAATCGCGATCGCACCGAGCGCCTTCAAAGGCTGCACCGGTACGGGAAGTCGGTAGACCGCCGCGACGACGAGGAGCAGGCCACCGGCTGGAAGAAGCACAGCGGTCGCCGAGAGCCCGTTCTTGACGATGAGCGCCACCGCAATCGGGATGAGAACGCCGAGATCTGCAACCGCGCCCGACAGCTCCCGGGTCAGACCGGAGCGCAGTCTCACTTCTCGACCATCACGCTCGTTGACTTCACGACTCCCGCAGCGCTCATCCCCGCCCTGAGGCCGAGCTCTTCTGCCGACTCGCGCGTGATGATCGCGACGACGCGCGACGGCTCGGTCACGTCGATCTCGACCCGGGCGAGCAGGCCGTCCACTTCGACCGACCGTACAACTCCCCGGAAGCGGTTGCGGGCCGAAAGCTCCTGCCGTCCCTCGACACCCCGAAGGCGCTCGACCTCCTCGAGCGAGACGACACGCCGGTTGGCAGCGTCACGAGCAACTTCGATCTTCCCCTCACGATCCCAGCGCCGCAGGGTGTCGAGACTGATCCCGAGCATCCGGCTGGCCTGTCCCGCAGACATAAAACGCATAGGCATTACCTATGTAAGATAGCACAACCATCCCCCGGACTCCCGGCCTCAGCGAGAGGTCACTCGTCAGAGGCATTCCCTACCAACGGGCCGGTACGCACCACGGAGCCTGGCAGCCTCCGCGTCGGTCAGCCCTGGTTCTCTCGTTCCCGAACTGGCCCGAAAGGTGGTCGTCAGCGGCGCATGGCACCGCTACCGGCAGTGGGCCGGGGCCGGCGAGCATCGTGACCCGGGTCGAAGATGCAAAAAGTCGCGCCTGCTTCGACCTCGCTACCGCTCCTCCCTCCAGGCGAGCCAGAGCCGCGCCACGAGGTGTCCGGTGGTGATCTCTCACCCCGGTAGGCCTGTTGGCCCCTGACGCCGGTGGTCGCCATGCGTGCGCCCGCGGGAGGCTGCGCCGTCTTCCCCTACGGTGTTCCCGGTGCGCTGTTCGAGGACGGCGTTCTAGGCGCTCTTCATGCGTCGCGCAAAGTCCCAACTCGAAACCTCGACCGGGTCGAGCCGTAGGATGACCTCGGGGGTCGTGCGGGCAAGTAACGCGCGCGCGAAGGGGCTCTCGATGGTTCCGGTATACCGGACGATCAGCTCACCGAGCGTGGCGAGATTCTCGTCGGGCTCGATCGTCACCCGCGCACGGCCACGAACTCCGCGATATGGCAGCGCCTCACCCGACACCTCGAACGCACATCGTGGCTCGTGCGTGAGCACCCGGACCAGCGAGCTCGATTCCTGGGTGGCACAGACGATCTCCTCGTCGCGTCGTACAAACCAGAGCGAGACAACGACGGGCCAACCCGAAGGAGCGACGGCCGCAAGCCGCAGCGGGATCACCGCATCGTCGAGGAAGGCGGCAACCTGCTCCGCGACGAACGGGCCCACGGCCCGGGCAGTCGAAAGAGACACGAGAGCAGGATAGACGGGCGAGCACCGTCGGTGCGCAGGGCCGCAGTGCAAGGTGGCAGTGCAAGAACGCAGCACAAGAACGCAGCACAAGAACGCAGCACAAGAACGCAGTGCACGGCCGCAGTACACGGCAAGAGCGCGGGCCACGAACGGCAGCGAAGACAGCCGGCAACCGGCCAATCGTGATCCCCCAGTCCTCGGGCCGCAGACCTCCCACCCCGAGTCGCTCATCGGTCGCATTCCCCTCCGACACCACGGACACCACGGACACCACCGACACCACCGACACCACCGACACCACCGACACCACACTTCCACACCCGGCGCGAGCACGGGTTATCCGGTCGCGTCCGGCCGGCTTCGGTCGGCACTCGAAACGTGACCGGCACCTCCACTATGCTGATGGACGATGGAGCCGTTGACTGTCTAGAGAGATCCTCCTCGTGCTCTGTGTCGGACTCGGTGTCACCGCTGGCGCGCTGGCTCGCCGCTGGACGCTGCGCGGCTCCGGTGGTGGCAGCGAAAGCGACGGCAAGCACGAGATCGATCGCCTGAGCGAATCGCTCGCCTTCGTCGGTGGCGCTCTCGGGATCATCCTCGGCCTCCTTCTGGTCTCCGCATCCCAGCATTTCGACGACGCGAGGGTCGCCGCGCGTGCCGAGGCCGGCGACGCAATCGTCCTGTTTCACGCGGCCGGGCCCTACCCGGCTGTGCAGAGAGATGACGTTCGGCGCTCGGTGGTCTGTCTGATGCGCTCGACGGCCAACGACGACTGGGCTGCCGCGAGGGCACGCGATCTGACCGGGGCAGAGAACACCACTGCCTGGGCAGCACGCGTGCAGGCCGGCGTCGAGGGCCTCCTGCAGAACACCGACACCCGGGCGTCCAACCACTACTTCGTGACAGAATCTTCCCTCAACCTCGATCGCGACCGGCAGCTCCGGCAGTCCCTGGGCCTGGCCGAGATACCCGCGTCTATCTGGCTCGTCATCGCCGTCGGGATATTCGTCTTCATAGCTCTCCTGGAGTTCCACCTTGCCTCCAGTCCGCGGATGCGTCTCGTAGCGATCGTCGCAGTCACGCTCGTGCTCGTTGTCATCGTGGCGGCCCTCGACGAGCTAGACCACCCCTTCTCCGGCAACTTCGCGCACGTCCAGCCGCAGGCACTCGAGGCGTCCCTCCAGCAACTGGAAAACGGCTTTCCCGGGCCGATCTGGCGGCCATGCCCCGTGCTCGCAGCATCGGTACATGACTGATGCCCACATGCGCCCGGGCATCGAACGGCCTCGGGGAGAGATCTAGCCTCGGGTCTGAACGGCACGGGTACGCCGGGTCGAGGCCGGATCACGCAGGCATGGCCCCTCGCGCCGAGGGCGATGCCCGAGCCCGACGCTAGGAGAGCTGCTCGATTCGGTCAACGAGCGAGGAAAGGACTGCGAAGGCATCCTCGACCGGTGCCGTCGAGGTCAGATCGACGCCCGCGAGGCGAAGTGCGTCGAGTGGATACAGAGAGTCTCCCGTGGAAAGAAATGCGAGATAGCTCTCGACCGCACCCGGCTTCCCCGCAAGAATCCCGCCCGCGAGTGCATTCGCCGCCGAGATTCCGGTCGCATACTGAAAGACGTAGAACGGCTCGTACAGATGCCCAAACTGGGCCCAGGTGATCCCCACCCGTTCCCGATCGATCTCGACATCAGGTCCGAACCCCTCCGCGAACAGGTCGGCCGTACGCTCGCCGAGCAGTTCCGCCGTCAGTCCCTCACCTCTCGCAACCCGATCATGGATCTCGCGTTCGAGGCGTGCAAGGGTCGGCATGACGAAGAAGTACCGATGGAAGTTGGCCATCGCCTCGTCGAGCACCGCCAGCTGGATCACGGGGTCGGCGACCGTCTCGAGCATGTGGGCACGCAGCAGCGCCTGATGGAAGTTCGAGGCGACCTCTGCGACGAACGTCGAGTAGTAGGTGGAGACCTGCGGTTGGGCCTGCCACGTCAGATACGAGTGCATGGAGTGACCCAGCTCGTGCGCGAGCGTCCCGAGGCTGACCGCCGTCCCGTCGAAGTTCATCACGATGAAGGGCGCTGTTCCGGGTGCGCCCGCGGAGAATGCGTTCCCCATCTTGCCGACGGTCGGGTAGACATCCACCCACCGCTCCTCGAGGCAGCCACGCCTGACCGTCTCGACGTAGGAGGTGCCGAGCGGCGCGAGAGAGTCGCAGACCCATTCGACACACTGTTCGTAGGAGAACACGGGCGCCGTGAGCCCGAGAGGGGCCGCGACGTCGTAGGGCGCAAGCCGCTCGACGCCGAGTGCGTCGCCGCGAAGCCGCCAGTACCGATGCCACGTCGGCAGGTTCACCTCGAAGACCGCGATGAGATTGTCCAGAACCTCGATCGGGATGTTCGAGACGAAGAGCGCGGCCGAGAGCGGCGAGATGTGTCGGCGTACACGCGACGAGAACACCGTCTGCTTGACGGTCGTGGCGAGCGTTGCAGCGAGGACGTTACGCACTCCGAGGTACCCGTCGGCGTAGCTCTCCCAGCCGCTTTGCCGCAGGGAGCGATCTGGCTGCGAGAGAATCGCATCGATCGTTCCCTGCGTGACCTCGACGGATTCGCCGTCTGCCCCGACCGCTTGTGTGAAGCAGAGATCACTGTCCACGAGAGCGCTGTAGATGGTGTACGGGCCAGAGAAAGCGTCACTCGCGAGTCCGAGAACCTCCTCGACCTCCACAGAGCGCGTATGCGCCGCGCGACGGAAGAGATCGTCGAGATGGTGCTGGTAGAGACCGAGCGCCGGCTCGGTGACTGCCCACGACGTAAGGAGCGCTCGATCGATGGCAAGCACCTCCGGGTCGATGAAGGCCGTTGCAGCGTCCACTTCGCCTACGAGCGACCGGGCACGGGCGTAGCGCGCCACGGCCCGTGCGTCAGAGGTCTCGACGGAGTAGCCGAGATCGGCATACGTAACGATCCGGCCCACCCGCCGCGCGACTGCGTCGATGGCATGCAGCGCCTCGACGAGCAATGCGGCGCCCTCACCGACCCGGCCCCGAAACGCTGCGACCGCCGGCAGGCTCGCCCGTACTGCCTCGAGTTCCACCTCCCAGTCTGCCGTGGTTGCGAAGACACTCTCCTCGCCCCATCTACGATCAGCCGGAATGGCGTCGCGGGCTACTGTCACAACGGGATGTTCCCGTGCTTGCGCTTCGGCGGCGGTTCACGTTTGGCGAGATGCATCTCGAGCGCGCGAATCAGGTACGGGCGCGTGGTTCGTGGCTCGATGACATCGTCCACGTAGCCGCGCTCCGCCGCAGAGTAGGGGTTCGCGAAGCGCTCCTTGTAGTCGGCTATCAGCTCTGCGCGCCGCGCCTCGGGCTCGGCTGACCCGGCCAGCTCTCCACGGAAGATGATGTTGACCGCGCCCTCGGGGCCCATGACGGCTACCTCGGCCGTGGGCCAGGCCACGTTGACGTCGGCCCGGATGTGCTTGGAGCTCATCACGTCGTAGGCTCCGCCGTAGGCCTTGCGTGTGATCACGGTCAGCTTGGGCACGGTCGCCTCGGCATAGGCGTAGAGGAGCTTCGCGCCGTGCCGGATGATTCCGCCCCACTCCTGCTCGGTTCCCGGCAGGAACCCGGGCACGTCAACGAAGGTGACGAGCGGGATGTTGAATGCGTCGCACGTCCGCACGAATCGCGCGGCCTTGACCGACGCGTCGATGTCGAGCACGCCGGCGAGCGCGTTCGGCTGGTTCGCGACGATCCCGACCGCATGGCCGCCGAGTCGCGCGAAGCCGCACACGATGTTCTGCGCATACACGGCCTGCAACTCGAGGAAGTCGGCGTCGTCTACCACGGCACGGATCACGCTCTTGATGTCGTACGGCCTGTTCGGCGAGTCCGGCACGAGAGTGTCAAGCTCGGGCGCTTCGCGATCGACAGGATCGGCCGGGGCTGCGTAGGGGGGTGGTTCGAGGTTGTTCTGCGGCAGAAACGAGAGCAGGTAGCGCGCATCCTCGATCACCGCCTCCTCGCCCACCGCCACGAGGTGTGCAACGCCGGACTTCGCTGCGTGCGTCGCTGCACCGCCGAGCTCCTCCTGGGTCACGTCCTCGCCGGTCACGGTCTTCACCACGTCGGGGCCCGTGATGAACATGTACGACGTCCCCTCGGCCATCAGCACGAAGTCGGTGATTGCCGGGGAGTAGACCGCACCGCCGGCGCACGGCCCGAGGACGAGAGAGATCTGCGGCACCACGCCCGAGGCCTGCACGTTGCGCCAGAAGATCTCCGCATATCCGGCGAGCGAGACGACACCCTCTTGAATCCGCGCTCCGCCAGAGTCATTGATTCCGATCACGGGGCAGCCGACCTTCACGGCCATGTCCATCACCTTGCAGATCTTCTCCGCGAAGACCTCGCTCAACGATCCGCCGAACACGGTGAAGTCCTGAGAGAACACGCAGACCGGCCGCCCGAGCACGGTTCCGTACCCCGTCACGACGGCATCACCGAGGGGGCGCCTCTCTTGCATCCCGAACTCGGTCTCCCGGTGGCGCACGAATCGGTCGAGCTCCACAAAGGATCCCGGGTCGAGCAGCAGATCGAGGCGCTCGCGAGCAAGCAGCTTGCCTCTCTCGTGCTGGCGGCCGACAGCGTCCTCGTTACCGGCGTGTGCCGCGGCATCGCGCAGCTCCGCGAGCCAGGCAAGCTTCTCCTCGGTCGTGTCGTGCGTCATTCCGGAACTCCCGTCGATAGCCATCATCTGGTGAGACTATCTTCCGGTGCGAGCTTTGCGCTCCCAGACGACGGGAAACAGGGGGTGCGCCAGAGGCGCGCCGGCCTCCAACTCGTCGGCGAGGCCCGGGTCGTCGGGTGACGTCTCGCGACGCGTGTAGAAGACAGCGAGATCGCCCGTCCATCCGCAGTAGAGTCGTTGCGTGTCCGCTCCCCTCGACCGCTCTGCCAGCTGGCCCTACGACACCGCAGGCGATCCGGCCCCGTACGTCTACGCGCGAGACGAGCAACCCAATGCCGTCTCCGTCGAAAACACGATCGGCGCGCTCGAGGGGGGACGGTCGCTCCTCTTCCCTTCCGGCATGGGTGCGGTCACGGCCGTCGTGCTGACGATGTTGCCGCCGGGTGGCACGATCGCTGTAGCCGAGGGCGCGTACTACGGCCACGGGCAACTCTTCGACCACCTGCGCCCGTGGGGCGTCAACGCGGTCGAGTACGACCAGACAGGGGCACCCCCCGACGGTGCCGACCTGATCGTGATCGAGGCTCCGTCGAATCCGATGTTGACGATGCCCGACTTCGAGGCAGCCTCCGCACATCGCGCGGCCGTCATCTGCGATGCGACGCTCGCCTCGCCCCTCCGGCTGCGCCCCCTCGAGCTTGGCTGTGAGGTCTCGCTGCACAGCGCCACGAAGGTTCTCGCGGGACACGACGACCTGCTGGCAGGAGTCGCGAGCGTCACGGACGACGCCCTTTACGACCGCCTCCACATGACCCGTCACCTGACGGGCCTCGTCGCCTCGGCCGACACGGCGTGGCTCCTCGAGCGGGGACTCCAGACGGTCGAGGTACGGATCGACCGGATGGAGGCAACGGCGCGAATCCTTGCCGGGCGCCTCGCCAGGCACCCGGCGGTGACGACGGCCCGCTACCCCGGCCTCGGATTTGTCATCTCCTTCGACGTCGCCGACGGTGCGGCGGCCCGCCGCGTCGAGACGGCGACGGAGACGATCAGGAACGCGACGAGCCTCGGCAGTGTTCACACGAAGATGGAGTCGCGGCGCCGCTGGGAGGGTGACCGGTGCCCCGAGGGACTCTTGCGACTGTCGGTCGGCCTCGAGGACACCGAGATACTCTGGTCGGATCTCGAGCAGGCACTCGCACGGGTCTGACGGCTCCGGCCCTGTCCGAACGTGAACGTTGCTCTACGACCATGGTCGTTGGATAACGATCAGCCGAGGCTCCCTCCGGCCCCGGCCGTCGAACGACTCACCCTCCGTCGCTACACTCGAGAGATGCTGTTCTCACGCACCTCCAACGACAGGACCGCCCCCGAGGACACGCTCTCCGATCGCCCGGGTGCCATGCCGATCACGGAGAGACACGTCGTGCTCGGCACCTCGATCGAGCCGCCGTTTCCCGAGGGAACCGAGACGACGATCTTCGGAATGGGCTGTTTCTGGGGGGCCGAGCGCCTCTTCTGGCAGCTTCCCGGCGTCTTTACGACCGCTGTCGGCTATGCCGGTGGCACGACGCCCAACCCGAGCTACGAGGAGACGTGCTCGGGAAGCACGGGCCATACCGAGGTCGTTCTCATCGCCTACGACCCCACACAGATCTCGTACGACGACCTCCTGAAAACCTTCTGGGAGGGCCACGACCCGACCCAGGGGATGCGGCAGGGAAATGACCGAGGCTCGCAGTACCGCTCGGCGCTCTACTGGACGACGGATGCCCAGCAAGAGGCCGCTCTCGCCTCCAGAGCGCGCTACGCGATGGCGCTTGCCGGGGCAGGGCACGGCAGCGCGATCACGACGGAGCTTGCAAAGGCCGGTGCGTTCTACTACGCCGAGACCTACCATCAGCAGTACCTCGCCCGGAACCCGCGCGGCTACTGCGGGATCGGCGGCACCGGCGTTTCCTGCCCGGTCGGCACCGCCGTCACGGGCTGAGCGAATAGCAGTCGCGCCCGACCGGCCGTCAGTCCGAAACGTCCCCCGTCTCCGTCACCGCCACCGTCAAGCCTATGGCTCGGCGATGCCAACCGTCCTCATCTCGTCGCCCTCGACCGGGCCCGCGAGCTTCTGTGCGGCCCAGACGGGAATGATCGAGATCACGATCACGACGAGCGCGACGACGTTTATGGTCGGAAGCTGATTGGGCCGAGCGAGGTTCGTGAAGATCCAGATCGGCAGCGTCTGGTCGGAACCAGCGGTGAAGACGGTGACGATCACCTCGTCGAAGGAGAGGCCGAACGCCAGCAGGCCGCCAGCGAGTAATGCCGTCCCGAGCGTGGGCAGCGTGACCAGCCTGAACGTCTGGATCGAATCGGCTCCGAGGTCGGCGGACGCCTCCTCGAACGAAAGCGACGTACGTTGCAGCCTCGCGAGCACATTGTCGAAGACGACGACGCCGGGACGGCCTGCGCCGAGCGGGCGATCTTGACGGCGTTCTCGTTGCTCTCCTCACATGACGCAGGTCAGGGTCGGTCGGTCGCTATGTCCCGCGTCGTCCGAGGCACGGCCGCGTCTACGATGGTGGAGTCGCCGAAGTAGCTCAGCTGGTCAGAGCACCGCTCTTGTAAAGCGGGGGTCAAGGGTTCGAATCCCTTCTTCGGCTCTATTCCGTCCCGTCCAGCCATATGCTTCCCGACGGCAAATGGCGTCTCGCACGGCAACGGTGGTGCATGCCCTCACGAGGCATGCAAAGGATGCTGGCGATCGCATAACGCCTGCCATCGTGCTCGCGCCACCCGAACCGGCTGTCCGCCTCACGACCATGCGGCGCGAACGCGCCCTACGACCTTGTACTCGATGGCAGTAGTCCATCGCCGCCCACTCCCACGGATACTCGAAAGAGTACTCCGACACCAGCCGCCCTACCCTCGCTCGAACCTCCGGGAATACCTTCTCGATGCCGCTGACATGAATCCATCTTCTCAGGGACTGGTGCCTGCAACATTGCCGGAGCGGTTCAACCCCCGATAGCCGTTTAGGGGGCCGTGACCGTGCCCGTCCTAGGCGGGCACGGCACGCGTTGCCTGATGCTGCACGATCTTGCGCTTCACCCGCTGCAGCGCATTATCGATCGTCTTCGTATCGCACTCGAGCTCGACCGCCATCATGTCGTACGACTTGCCGTCGAGGTAGAGGCGCAACGCGTCGGACTCGAGTGGCGACAACGTCGTACCGAGACAGCCGACGAGACTCTGGAGCTCCTCGGTGGAGATCACGCAACTAGCGGGATCGTCCGTGCCGGGGCCGGGGAGAGCGTCACCCAGCGTGCAGTCCCCTTCCTTGTCGTACCCCGCCGGGGTGTGGCTGAACGAGATGTACTGATTCAGAGGCGAGTGCTTGAACCGCGTCGCTGTCTTGATCGCCGTGATGATCTGCCGCGTCACACACAACTCCGCGAACGAGCGGAACGACGTCTCCTTGTCATGCCTGAAATCACGCATCGCCTTGTACAGACCGATCATGCCTTCCTGGATCAGGTCGTCCGCGTCACCGCCTGCGAGGAAGTAGCTGCTCGCCTTCAGGCGGACGAAGCCGTGGTAGCGCCGCATCAGCTGATCGAGCGCCGCCTGGTTGCCGTTCCGTGCCTTGAGGACGAGTTGCAAATCCTCAAGTTCACGTTGAAGCTTCTGTGGGGTCTTCGGGGCAAAGGCCGTACGGGCGGACATCGTTTCTCCCTTGTCTAAGCGTTTTCCGAGGTTTTACGCATCACGGTGAAGCAAAGTCTCACCCTGAACTTGAGGAAGAACGTAGCACGTTCTTGCGCGCGTTACAACCCCTTTGCAGATTTTGCTCTGTGATAAGAACATACGTTCGTATCAACAGGAAGTCCCTTTCCCGTCCCGCCGGCTCAATCGAGGCAGTTGGTGCTTCAGAGCCCGCGGCGGAGCTGTTCGAGTCGGGCCCGCGTCTCCGGGTCGATCCGATCCCGAAGGCGTGATGCCTCGTCCTCGACGTGCGTCGGGCTCTCGAGCTCACGCAGGAACGCACCCGAGGAGATGTTGCGTACCTCCTGACCGGAGGTTCCGCGGATGGCAGCATCCGAGGAGATCAGGCAGACGCGCTCCCTGTGCCGATGCTCGGCTGCGAGGCGCTCGAGCAGCGTGTCGGCGTGAGGCGCGTAGCGCACCGAGAGCGGCCCTATCTCGGACTCCTCGCCGGCACCGTCGAAGACGACGACTCCGCGCGCACCGTTCACGGCGACGAAGCTCGCAAGCTCGTCGGTGAGCTCACGGACATCCGTGTACCCGCCAGCGTGCAGCAGGTTGTGACCGTCGAAGAGGTAGAGAGTGGGCTCGGGCATGCAAGCATCGTAGGGCGAAAGCCGGCTGAAAACTCGGAGACAGACCGAAGCCTGCCACCGCAACGGCCTACGGGGTTCGCTGCCGACGGGCCTCGTACAGCAGCACGGCAGCCGCGACGCTGACGTTCAGCGACTCGACACCGGGAGCGAGTGGGATCGAGACGGTCGCGTCACAGGTCTTGCGGACGAGCGGCCGCACACCCTTGCCCTCGGCCCCGAAGACGAGCGCAACGCCTCCCGTCAGGTCTGTCTGCCACATCGTCTGCGTCGCGTCTGCGTCGGCCGCGTACGACCAGAGGTCGTCCCGCTTGATCTCGGCCAGGTAGCGCGCAAGGTTCGGTACGACGGCGACCGGCAGGTGTTCGACCGCCCCTGCCGAGGATCGGCACACGGCCGGCGTCACCCGGGCCGCACCGTGGGCGGGCACGATCACGCCCGTGGCACCTGCCCCTGCGGCCGATCGGATCACCGCTCCGAGATTCCGCGGGTCGGTAACCTGGTCGAGACAGGCGAGCAATGGCTTCTCGAGCGAGGCGAGCGCCCACGGGTCGGCGTACGGGTACGGTTGCGCCCAGGCAACGACACCCTGATGATCGGGGCTCTCCGCCGCCTCCGTCAGCTCCTCCTCCCTGACGACCCGCAGTCGAGGACCCTCTCCGAGCCAGTCGAGCGCTGCGGCCGCCCGTTCCGAAACCCACAGATCGAGCACCTCGCGTCGTCCGCGCAGGGCCTCACGGACGGCGTTCCGTCCGAAGACGATTTCCCGGGTCACGACAGCGGCACGAGCTCGAAGCCGGCCGGGACGTCTCGCACCTCCCATCCCTCCCGCGCAATCTCGTCACGCAGGCTGTCCGACGCCGCAAAATCGCGGGCCAGACGTGCCTCGACACGTGCCTGCGCCAGTGCGATCACCTCCGCCGGCGCCTCAATTGTGTCGCCGAGATCACCGAGCCCGAAGAGCGCGAGGCCTCGCCGCAGCTCGTCGAGAGCGCCCTCGCGGGCCCAGCGGTGGAGGAGCGCGAGAGCGGCGGGTGTGTTGAAGTCCTCGTCGAGAGCGGAGGCGAATGCGTCCCAGTCCCCGACAGCCCTTGTCTCGCCGCGAAGCGCGTTGCGCAGGCTCTCGACCTGCACGCTCGCAGCCGTCATCGCCTCCCGCGAGAACTCGAGCGGCTTGCGCCAGTGGCCCGTCAGCAGGAAGAGCAACGCCGCCTCTCGCCCCCACTCCGTGACCACCTCCTGGATCGTCGCGACGTTCCCGACCGACTTCGACATCTTCTCGCCGACAAAGCGCAGAAGGCCGTTGTGCATCCAGATCTTTGCGAAGGGGTGCCCGACGGCCAGGGACTGAGCGCGCTCGTTCTCGTGGTGGGGAAAGACAAGGTCGAGGCCGCCACCGTGGATCAGGAACGCCGGCCCGAGCGTCTTCTCTGCCATCGCCGAGCACTCGATGTGCCACCCGGGCCTGCCGAGGCCCCACGGTGAGGCCCACGATGTGTCCTCCCCCTTCTTCGTCGCCTTCCAGAGGGCGAAGTCGCGCGGATCCTCCTTCAGCGCACTCGTCTCCTGCTCCTCGACCTGATCGGGTCGATGGCCCGAGAGCGCACCGTAGGTTGCAAAGCTGGAAACCCGAAAGTAGACGTCGCCGCCCGCCTCGTACGCGTGACCGCTCTCTACCAGCTTCTCGATCAGCGTGATGATCTCGGGGATCGTCTCCGTCGCAAGCGGCTGCTCGTCAGGCATCTCGAGCCCGAACGACGCGGTGTCCTCGAGGTACCAGGCTGTCGCTTCCCGTGCCCGTATCGCGCTCGCACCGGGTGCCACTTCGTAAATCTTGTCGTTTACATCGGTGATGTTGTGGACGTAGGTGACGTCGTACCCGCGCTCGCGTAGCCAGTTACGCAGCCAGGCGAAGATGACGAACGGCACAGCGTTTCCGATATGGGCGCGCTGATACACCGTCGGTCCGCAGACGTACATTCCGACGTGTGCCGGCGCAGGAGGAAGCTCGACGAGTGCCTTCGTCGCGGTGTCGTAGAGGCGAACGGTCATCGCGGTGTTATAGCGGCGGCGGCGCGCCGGAGAGCCTCGTCTCGCGGTACTGCGGCCACCACGGTCCACAGCTCCGGGCCGCGCTCGGCACCGGTAAGCGCGCGTCTGAGCAGCTTCAGGTTGCCGCCGACAGCCTTCAGCTCCCGCACGATCGCCCGGGCATCATCCTCGTCGAGCCGCTCCGATCCGCCTTCACGGAGCTCCACGAAGCGCTCGATCGTCAGACGCGCCTCGTCGCCGAGGGAGACCGTTTCCGGTTCCAGGATCTGCTGCGTGATCTCGCGTGCCTCCACGAGCGTGCGTGCGCCACGCAGGGCACGGGCGAGGTCGACCGGAGCCCCCGCCGCCGCCGCGAGGTCGGCATCGCTCATGCCTGCGATCGCGTCGATTGCGAGACGATGAACGCGCGACAGATCGAGGTGAACGTCGTGCCGCGGAAGGCCGAGCTCGTCGAGGTAGGCGCGAACGGCTGCGGCGGGAATGCCCTCGTCACGAAGATCGCCGACCGATGCATGCTCGGCGCGCTTGGAGAGCTTCTTGCCGTCATCCCCGAGCAGGAGACCGTGATGGATCACCTCCGGTAACGCGCCACCGAGCGCCCGGGCGATGCGCTGCTGCACCTCTTCGTTGGGCCGGTGATCCGAGCCGCGGATGATGTGCGTGATCCCGAGATCGAGATCGTCCACGACGGTTGCAAGCTGATAGGTCGCCGTGCCATCGGAGCGAGCAAGTGTCGTACCTGCAAGCCGGATCGACCCATCCGCGTCGCGGATAGCTCCTGCGTCGAGCGCGAGCGCTGCCGCCTCGGCGTGTCGCGCCGCCCTTGCGCTCTGCCGGATCGGTCCCTCGTCCCAGGAGACACCAAGCCAACCGAGGTCGGAGAGGATTGCCTCCTCACCGCCGGGGACGCTGCGTTCGGGATCGGTGTCATCGATCCGCAGGAGCAAGACCCCACGGCACTCGTCGGCAAACACGCGGTTGGCGACGGCGCTGAGAGCATTGCCAAGGTGAAGCGACCCTGTCGGGCTCGGCGCGAAACGGACGCGAACCGGGGATCTCATACGTCGGCCACAACCTGGTCGGCCTCGCCGCTATCACGGCAAAGCGACGCCCGGATGTCCGGATGCGCACCGGACTCGTGGAGAGGGAGCGGCAGACCTGGGTGGGCCGCGAGGAGCAGCACCCTGCCGTCATTGGCCAACAGGCCCGAGGTGGAGATGAGCATCCGCCCACTCTCGCACACGCACGCTCATCGTGGTGACGCGCCCTGGAGATCCGGGTGTCAGGCCTTGCCTTGCAGAAGCGCAACGTCGGGAGCGATCGTGCTTGCTCCGAGCACGTCATCGCAGTGCGGCCTCGCTCCCGCATCACCATCACCGATTCGACCGGCGGCACCTCGGCAGGGTGCGGCAACGCGAGACTTGACACCCCACCCTTCGCCTCGCTGGCCCGGGGCTTCGCATAGCCCCTGCTGGTAGGCGAGTCTTGTTGCTTCGGTGTGTCGCCCGACGGTGGTGCGCTTGTTTGGGACCTTGGCGAAAGCGGCGGTTCTGCAAGCGACAGGAGCAGACAGGCTTCTGTTCGCGCGGCGTTCGCCGCGAACGCTTGCGGCTGCCACCTAGGATCGGGGCTATGGAGGAGCTCCTACTCGCATGGTACCTCTTGAACAAGCGGGATCTGCCCTGGCGGGCGACTCGTGATCCGTACGCGATCCTCGTCAGCGAGGTGATGCTGCAGCAGACGCAGGTCGATCGCGTCGTACCGAGCTATCTCGCCTGGCTGGAACGCTGGCCCACGGCCAAGCAACTGGCGGCTGCGTCGGCGGGCGATGTGATCCGCGCCTGGCAGGGACTCGGGTACAACCGTCGCGCCCTTGCGCTGCACCGGGCCGCCCAGATGATTGCCCAAGACGGCTGGCCCGCTGACCTGACGGTGCTGCCCGGCGTCGGGCCGTACACCGCGGCAGCGCTCCGCAACTTCGCCTTCGGCGACATAGACATCCTCCCGCACGACGTTAACGTCGATCGCGTAGAGCGTCGCACGGGCCACGGCTTCACCGGCGCTGCAGCGCAGGCGCTGATGGATCTCGGGGCCACTGTGTGTCTCGCCCGGATTCCGCGGTGCGACGTCTGTCCACTCGCGGCCGCCTGTCCGTCGAAGGGAACGCGTGACCCGCCGGCCCGCAAGCAGAGCCGCTTCGAAGGATCGTTCCGCCAGCGCCGGGCGACCACACTGCGGCTCGTCTCGGTCGCCGACACACCCGGCGCTCGCCTCGACCAGGAGGCGGTCGAGGCTCTGGCAAAGGACGGCCTCGTCGTCGTCCTCCCGAACGGCACCGTCGGCCTCCCCTGAATCCGGCATTTAGGTGCGCTATCCTGCACGTTGCAAATGACCGGCGATCTGACACGTAACAACCTTCTCAAAGGTGCAGCTGCATCGACTGCCGCCCTGATGCTCGGCCCAGGCAGCCGGGAGGCGCTTGCCGCCGGAGGCTCCGATGCCAAGGCAGCCGCTGCCGACTTCAAAGGCAAGAACGTGGTGATGTTCATCACCGACCAGGAACGCGCGATCCAGCATTTCCCCCGGGGCTGGGCGGCAACGAACCTCAAGAACCGCCAGCGCCTACTCGACAACGGCCTCGTCTTCGAGAACGCATGCACCAATGCCTGCATGTGCTCCCCGGCCCGCGCAACGCTCCTCACGGGCCTCATGCCCGCCCAGCATCAGGTGCGCCACACCCTTGAGGGCCCCATGCCCGAGACGTCGTATCCGCAGATTCCGCTCTCGACCGAGATCGCGAATATCGCCTCGGTGATGTCGGCAGCCGGATACACGGTGATCTGGAAGGGCAAGTGGCATCTGACCAAAGGTCAGATGGTGACCGACCCGGCCACAGGCAACGTCGTCGAAACCTTCGTCCCAAACGACGTCGGCCAGTACGGGT
Organism: Thermoleophilia bacterium; assembly: GCA_037139935.1. Classification (GTDB taxonomy): domain Bacteria; phylum Actinomycetota; class Thermoleophilia; order Gaiellales; family Gaiellaceae; genus Gaiella. The sequence goes on from JBAXFL010000003.1 coordinate 42,272, forward strand.
TCCAGCGCTGGAACCCCAAGGACGCCGGCGCCAATCAGAATCCTGACCAGGGTGGAGGCAACACCTTCGCGAACCCTGCTGTCCCGTACACCGGGGGGGCAAATGACGAGCGCTTCATGGACGACAGCGGCGATGTCGCGGCCGGGAAAGAAGGGGCACTCGCATACCTCGGCTCTGTCGCCGCGACCCAGCAACCGTTCTTCATGGTCATCTCACTGGTCAACCCTCACGACGTCCTCTTCTATCCCACAATGAACGAGGTGAACGGCTATCCCGACAGCGACCTCGCGGGCACCATCGGCCTGCCGGCGACGGTCAACGAACGCCTGACGACAAAGCCGCGGGCACAGGCCGCGTTCAACGTGATCTCCAACGTCGGCCTGGGCAAGCTCAAGACAGATGCCCAGAAACGCGAGTACATCAACTTCTACGGCAACCTGCTGAAGAAGGCCGATGCGTATCTCGGACAGGTCCTCGACCTCCTCAAGACCACGGGCCTTCTCGACGACACCGTGGTTATCCGCACCTCCGACCACGGCGAAATGGGTACCGCCCATGGCACCTCACGCCAGAAGAACTTCAACTTCTACGAGGAAACCATCCGGGTTCCGCTGATCTACTCGAACCCGAAGCTCTTTCCGAAGGCGCGCACGAGCCAGGCACTCGTCTCCCATGTCGATTTCCTGCCGACGATCGCAAACCTCTTTGGCGCCCCGAAATCGGCGATGTCCCGTTGGCAGGGCGTTGACTACTCGAAGCTGATCGTCAATCCCACGGCCCGTGCTGCCCAGGATTATGTGATGTTCACCTATGACGACTGGCAGAGCGGCCAGTCACAGGGGCCGTATGTTCCGGAGCCAAACCACATCGTCGGGATCCGTGAAGAGCGCTGGAAGATCGCGCGCTACAGCGACCCTCGGGGGATCGAGAAGGCGGAGTGGGAGATGTACGACCTCAAACGCGACCCGGATGAGTTCCGGAACCTGGCAGCACCTCGCCATCGTCGCACGCCGCTCGAGAAGCGCGAGTACACACGGCTGAAGGCCAAGCTTGCTCGCGTCGAGAAGACGCGCCTCGGGCCGACGCCGGGCACCACGCAGTCGCTCTCGCTGAGCGCAGCCACAAAGCAGACCAAAAACAGTAAGACGTTCAGGTTCACCGACACCGGATCCATCACCGGAGCACCCGTCGGATCGGGCAAGATCGTGATCGACTGGGTTCTGGATCCGGCCAAGAAAACCGGCGTGGGGACGCTCACGATCAGCTGCGGATCCGGGTTGATCAAGGGCAAAGCCGGCATCACATTCACGATCGACAGCGCAACCTCCGTCATCACGCTGACCGGCACCCTCAGGGTTATCAGCGGCACCGGCGACTTCCGCGGCATCAGAGGCAGCGGCCTGAGCTTCCTGATGACCGATACGACCAACGGCCAGAACGGCGCAATCACGATCGCCGGCACCGCTTACTACCGCTAGCTACCAGGGCAATAGCTTGCTATTCGGGCGAGGGCTTGCGTCAACGAAAGCCGCGGCGCTCCTCGCGGGTGCAGAGAAGGCTAGCGAGACTCAACGCGCTCGAGCAGAGCGACGGCCTGTGCTGCGAGTCCTTCGCCACGACCCGTAAAACCGAGGAAGTCCGTCGTCGTCGCCCGCACACCCACACACTCGGGTTCGACGCCGAGCGCCCGAGCTAGACGGTCGCCCATCGCCTGTCGGTGTGACGCAATCCGCGGCTCCTGGCCGATCAGGACGCAGTCGGCGTTGACGAGGACGAAGCCGGTCTCCCGCACCTGACGATAGGCCTCGGTCAGCAGATCAAGCGAATCGGCTCCGCGATAGCGCTCATCACTCGACGGAAACAACGCCCCGATATCAGCGAGGGACGCCGCTCCGAGGAGTGCGTCTGTCAGCGCATGGGCGATCACATCGCCGTCGGAATGCCCTGCGAGGCCACGGGAATAGTCGATCGAGACACCGCCCAGAACCAGCGGCACGCCGTCCTCGAATGCGTGCGCGTCGATCCCGATTCCGATCCGGAGGCCACTCATAGAAGCGAGGCTAGCGTTTCGGGGAGCAACGCGAGGTCATCGATGGCGGTCGCCTGCGGCGATGTCTGCTGAAGGCGACCAGGGGCCACGGGGAACGTTGCCCGTGATGAGCCCGGCAGCTGCCGTGGTGCGCGCGCCGGAGTCGTATCCGAAACCGCTCTGCCGGCCTCCCGATACCGGAAGAGGCAAGGAGTGCTGCGTGCCCTGCAGCCCCGCTCGGTCGCCACGCTGATAGCCATCCGGCACGTTCGGGCGTCTCACGTTTCATTCCGACGGAGGATCTCCGAGCCACGACTCGACGAGCGCGAGATCGGCTCCCGTCGTGATCTTGAGCAGCCTCGTAGCCCCTGCCACCACGCGTATTCGGCCTCCCCGCGCCTCCACGAAAGAGGCACAGTCGGTTGCACCCGCGGGATCGGGGCCGGCGTACGCCGAGCGCAGGGCGGTCGCGGTGAAGGCCTGCGGCGTCTGCACGGCGACGAGACCTGAACGATCGAGCGTCTCGACGACGAGGCCGCGCTCGACCCGCTTGACCGTGTCGGCGAGAGGGAGCCCCGGCACGACTCCGTCGTAGCCCTCGGCGAGAGGCCCGAGGACACGCTCGATCACGGCATCGTCGACGAGAGGGCGCGCAGCGTCGTGAACGATCACGACGAGCGCATCGTCAGGGATCTCGGCCAGGGCGGCACGAACCGATGCGGCACGCGTCACACCGCCCGGCACGACTGCCGCAACCTTCGAGGCAACGAGTTCCTCCGCGAGCACGATCGCGGCCTCCTCCCACGCGGGAGGGACGGCGACGACGACGGCATCGATCCAGGCGCTCGCGTCGAGACGTTCCAGGCTCTCGGCCAAAAGGACACGCTCACCGAGCGCAACGAACGCCTTGGGCCGGTCGGCACCGAGCCGCTCACCGGAACCGGCGGCGACGAGAATCGCCCACGTCGTGCAGTCGGTCACATCACCTGCCAGGGTGCGGCCCTCCCCTCATGCGACCACAGCGACACTGCCTCACGCGCTTGCGGCAGCGACCTTGGCTCTGGGCTTGACCTTCTTGGCGCCGCCCGCGGGGTTCGCGAGCACCTCGTCGAGCCACACAGCAGCGTCGTCCTCGCTCATGTCCTTCGCGTACATGAACTCCGAGGCGAGGATTTTCTTCGCCTTGACATACATCTGCTTCTCGCCCGTGGAGAGCCCCTTCTCGTGGTCACGGAGCGCAAGGTTCCTGACGACCTCGGCAACCTCGAGGATGTCACCCGTCTTCATCTTGTCACGGTTGTGCTTGAAACGGCGGTTCCAGTTCTTCGGCATCTCGGTCGAGTCGCCCGAGAGCGCCTTGACGACGACCTCCACCGCTTCGAGTCCGATCACCCAGCGAAGGCCGACCTTCTCGGCGTTCTCCGTCGGCACGTTGACGGTCATGTCGTTGTGCAGAATCTTGATGGTGAGGTATTCGCAATCCTGTCCGAGAACGACACGCGTGTCCTTGCTCACGACCGTTCCTGCTCCATGGTGGGGATACACCACATTGTCGCCGACGTCAAACACGCAGAACCTCCCGTTATCCGCCCATTTTCACCAAACCGCCGGCGCCAAGAGGCAGCCTGCCGGGGAGTGACATTCTAGCTGAGAATTCCGCACGGCCGAGGACTGATTGAGACACGTCTTCCGCGGGGATAGAGCGCCGTTTCTCGGCTTTCCGAGGCCTGGATGATGCAGGGGGGACGCATGTCGAGCCGCCCGCAGAGGCCGCAGACGGTGTTCTGAAGCCGCGGAGGGCCGTGAAGGGCCGTGGGAGGGCCATGAAGGTCCGTGTGCAGGGACGTGAAGGGCCGTGGGAGGGCCGTGAAGGGCCGTGAAGGGCCGTGTGCAGGGCCGAGAAGGGCCGTGAAGGGCCGTGGGAGGGCCGTGAAGGGCCGTGGGAGGGCCGTGGCTACCAGAGGGCTGTCAGAGGCGATATCAAAGGTTTGTCAGGGGCGCCAGAGAGGTTGGGATGAGGACACTCACACAGCCGATCGCGGAGTCTCCGTCAGGGGCCGTCAGACGGGCCACCAGGAGGCGGGCGGACAGTCCGAGACGGCCGGAGCAGACCACGGAAACCGCCGGGAAACGCCCAGGGCGATCAACCCTCGTCGGAAGCCGCCGCACTGTCGAACGACCCCGAACTGCCAGATGCCGCCGAGCTGTCGAGTCCGGCGGCGATCGCCTGTCGGAGAGTCTCGGCACGGGTGATCCTCGGGCCACCACGACTCGTGGTGCCGTCGGGGGCGATCACCGTAGCCACGCCGAGCTTCGCGCACTCCTCCAGACGACGCTCGGCCTGGGCGGCCGGCCTCAGGCGACCGGTAAGCCCTATCTCACCAAACACGGCGACGCTGTCCCGTACCGGTACGCCCCGGGCTGCGGAAGCAATCGCGAGCGCCACCGCGAGGTCGGCACCGGGCTCGTCGATCCGCACCCCGCCTGCGACGTTCACGAAGACGTCTGCGGAACCTAGAGCTATGCCCGCGTGACGTGAAAGGACGGCAACGATCATCGCGAGACGCCGGGGATCGACCCCGGTTGCCACCCTGCGCGGCATCGCCAGGTCGCTACGCGAGACGAGCGACTGGATCTCGAGCAGGATTGGCCTCGTCCCTTCGAGCGCGCAGGCAACCGCGGCGCCGACCTCGCCAGAGTGCGTGCGTCCGAACAGCTCTGAGGGGTTCGGAACACCGACGAGCCCCCCGCTCGTCATCTCGAAGACCCCGAGCTCGTTGGTCGAACCGAACCGGTTCTTTACCGCCCGCAGGATTCTGTGGGCGTGATAGCGGTCACCCTCGAACTGGAGGACGCAGTCAACGAGATGCTCGAGGACACGCGGCCCCGCCACCGACCCGTCCTTTGTCACGTGGCCGACGAGAATCGTGGCAACCCCCTGTTCCTTCGCAACCCGAAGAAGCCGTCCGGCAGCTTCCCGCACCTGCCCTACCGACCCGGGTGACGAGCCGAGATCGGCGGAGTAGAGCGTCTGGATCGAGTCGATCACGCACACGTCGGGACGTTCCCGCTCGAGCGTGGCACACACCGACTCGAGTTCCGTCTCGGCGAGAATCTCGACCTGGTCCGACCCACCGAGTCGGTCGGACCTCAGCTTGACCTGCGCAACCGATTCCTCCCCCGTAACGAGGAGAGAACGTCTGCCGCCCCGGGCTATGTTGCCGAGAGCGGCTAACAGCAGTGTGGACTTCCCGACACCCGGCTCACCTCCAACGAGGACGAGCGATGCGGGTACGAGGCCGCCTCCGAGGACGCGGTCGAGTTCCGGAACACCTGTCCCGATCCTCGCTGCCTCCTCTGCACGAACGTCGGCCAGACGCTCGGGCGTGCGGGCGGCGGCGGCACGGCTCTTCCCCGGCGCCGCCTGGCTCGTCAGCTCCTCGACGAGAGATCCGAAGACACCGCAGCCGGGACACTTGCCGAGCCAACGGCCCGTGGCCGTGCCGCACTCGGAGCAAACATGCTGGACGATAACCTTTGCCATAGAAGGATGATACGGGAGTGACCGGACGACATGTCGTCTGTATGGACAACTGGATGCACGCTCCCGAGAAGAGGTCTGGACACGGGGCGTAATGCGCGCGCACGGCTCGAGGACGCGCCGGGCCTTGTGGTGCGAGAGGGCGCAAGGCCACCGGGGACGAACCAGCGTGCCGCACAGAAGGCTCCGACAGCGCATGACCCCTCGGTGCTTCGTGCTCGCACGGCGGCCGCCATACCGTAGTCCCAATCAGCGGGCACGCGGTCGAGAGCTGCGCATCCCCGTGAAACACGACCCTCGGGAGACAGGTGGAGACACGTAGATCACTTCTCTGCCGCTACCGCCGCGTCACCAAGCTCAGTTCAGATCAGTTCAGATCGTTCCCGGACAGCGACTCGTCGTCGGCAGCCGCAGCGGCCGGAGCATCCGGCGGCACCGTCACAGGCTCGGGCTCGGGCTTGGCCTGCCCCTCGATGATCGTGATCTCGACGAGCGATTCGCCCTCGAGCCCTGCCAGCTCCTTCTTGCGGTCAACGAGAATCGTCGAGCCCTCGATAAGCTCCTGCCCGAGCACGAAGTCGGCGAGCGGATCCTCGATCAGCCGCTGGATCGAGCGACGCAACGGACGGGCGCCCATTGCAGGGTCGTAGCCCTGCTCGACGAGCAGTTCCTTCGCCTCATCGGTGAGCTCGATCGTCGCTCCGTGGACTGCCATCTGGTGACGGAGTCTCTTCATCATCAGGTCAACGATCTGCAGGATCTCGCTCTTCTCGAGCTTGTGGAAGACGATGACCTCGTCGATGCGGTTCAGCAACTCGGGGCGGAAGACCTTCTTCAGCTCCCCCATCACGCGACCCTTCATGTCGTCGTAGCTGAGGCCCGCCTCGTCGCCCAGCGTGAAACCGAGCGACTGGTTCTTGGATATCTGGGCCGCACCGATGTTCGACGTCATGATCACGATGGTGTTGCGGAAGTCCACCTTGCGACCCTGCGCATCCGTCAACTTCCCGTCCTCGAGAATCTGGAGCAGGATGTTGAATACGTCCGGATGGGCCTTCTCGACCTCGTCGAGAAGAAGCACCGAATAGGGCTTGCGGCGAACGGCCTCGGTGAGCTGACCACCCTCGTCGTAGCCGACATAGCCGGGAGGCGAGCCGACGAGGCGCGAGACGGAGTGCTTCTCCATGTACTCGCTCATGTCGATCTGGATCATTGCCTCCTCGTCGCCAAAGAGGAACTCCGCCAGCGTGCGGGCGAGCTCCGTCTTGCCGACACCGGACGGGCCGAGGAAGATGAACGATCCGGTGGGGCGCTTGGGATCCTTGATCCCCGCGCGCGCACGGCGGATTGCCTTCGAGACCGCCACGATCGCGGGCTGCTGGCCGATCACGCGCTTGTGCAGCTCCTCCTCCATCCTGATCAGCTTCTGCGACTCGGCCTCGGTGAGCTTGAACACCGGAATGCCCGTCCACATCGAGACAATGTCGGCAATCTCGTCCTCACCCACCTCGGGCTGCTCCTCGTCGGCGTCATTGCGCCAGTTCTCTTCGAGCTCCTTCTTCTTCTGGGTCAGCTTGCGCTCCTTGTCGCGCAGCGCGGCCGCCTTCTCGAACTCCTGCGCCTCGATCGCGTCCTCCTTGTCGGCCCGTACCTTCTCGATCTCCTCCTCGAGTTCCCGGTAGTGGGGCGGAGCCGACATCGTGCGAATACGCAGGCGCGAGCCGGCCTCGTCGATCAGGTCGATCGCCTTATCCGGTAGCTGCCTGTCCTGGATGTAGCGGTCGGCAAGCACCGCGGCGGCACGCAGTGCTTCGTCGGAGATCTTGCAACGGTGATGGGCCTCGTAGCGGTCGCGCAGGCCGCGGAGGATCTGCACGGTGTCGTCGATCGAGGGCTCCTCGACCCGCACCTGCTGGAAGCGCCGCTCGAGCGCGGCATCACGCTCGAGATATTTGCGGTACTCGTCGAGCGTCGTCGCGCCGATCGTCTGCATCTCACCGCGGGCAAGGGCAGGCTTGAGGATTGAGGCTGCGTCGATCGCGCCCTCGGCGGCTCCCGCCCCGACAAGGTTGTGGAGCTCGTCGATGAAGAGAATGATGTCGCCCCGCTGGGTGATCTCCTTCATCACCTTCTTGAGACGTTCCTCGAACTCCCCTCGATACTTGGAGCCTGCCACGAGGGAGGCGAGGTCGAGCGTGTAGATCTGCTTGTTCTTCAGGAGCTCGGGCACCTGGTTCGCCGCGATGCGAGAGGCGAGGCCCTCGACGACTGCGGTCTTGCCGACACCTGGCTCGCCGATCAGCACCGGGTTGTTTTTCTGGCGGCGCGAGAGGATCTGCATCACGCGCTCGATCTCGGTCTGGCGCCCCACGACCGGGTCGAGCTTGCCCTCGGTCGCCATCTTCGTGAGGTTGCGGCCAAACTGGTCGAGCAGCTTCGAGTTTTTCGTCTTCTCGCCACCGGGTGCTGTGGCGGCGCCCGCCTGACGGCGCCCCGGCCCTGACAACATACGGATGATCTCGTTACGAATCTTCTCTGCGTCGGCATCGAAGTCGAGCAGAATGCGGGCGGCGACGCCCTCGTTCTCGCGCACGAGGCCAAGCAGGATGTGCTCCGTGCCGATGTAGTTATGACCGAGCGACAGCGCCTCGCGCAGTGCAAGCTCGAGCACCTTCTTTGCGCGCGGCGTAAACGGGATCTGGCCCGTCGTGACCTCGTCACCCTGGCCGACGATGCGCGCAACCTGGGCCCGCACCTCTTCCACGGTGATGTCGAGCGACTCGAGAACCCGCGCTGCGAGGCCTTCTTCCTCGCGCAGCAGACCGAGCAGGATGTGCTCCGTGCCGATGTAGTTGTGCTTCAGGGCCCGGGCCTCGTCCTGGGCGAGGACGACGACCTGACGTGCCCGTTCGGTAAATCGCTCGAACAATGGCCGGCCCACCTTTCCGCGTTGATTCGAGGCCTGCGCCGCTCGCAGGCTCTCGATGTGAGAACATCGATTGTACCGTACGCACGGGTCGGCACAGCTCACCCGGCTGCGTGCGCAGTGACAGGCACTACCGACACCCTCGGCCGCACCGGTCGGTACCCTCACCGACTATGGCTCGCAAGGCCCTCATCACAGGCGGTGCAGGATTCATCGGCAGTCATCTCGCCGGGCGGCTGCTCGACGACGACTGGGAGGTGTGGTCCCTCGACGACCTCTCAACGGGATCTCTCGAAAACGTCGAGCACCTACGACACCGCCCGGGGTTTCACCTCGTCGTGGACAGCGTCCTGCAGTCAACGAGCGTCAATGAGCTCGTCTACAAGTGTGACGTCGTCTATCACCTCGCCGCTGCGGTCGGTGTGCGCCTCATCGTGGAACAGCCGGTACAGACGCTCGTCACGAACCTCCGTGGCACCGAGATCGTGCTGGAACACTGCCACCGGTTCGGAAAACGTGTCCTCGTTGCCTCCACCTCCGAGGTCTACGGCGACCACCGGGAGGAGACACCGCTCGAGGAGACTGCACGCCGGATCTACGGCCCGACCACGCAGCGTCGCTGGGCGTATGCGGACTCGAAGGCGATGGACGAGTTCCTCGCACTGGCCCACGTCTCCGAACACGGCCTCGACTGCACGATCGCCCGCCTCTTCAACACCGTCGGCCCACGCCAGAGCGGTCAGTACGGCATGGTCATCCCGACCTTCGTCCAGCGGGCGCTCGAAGGCCGCCCACTCGAGATCCACGGCGATGGCGAGCAGACGCGCTGCTTCTGCCACGTGGATGACACGATTCGCGCGCTCCAGGGGCTGATGGACGACACGGTGTCAGGAGAGATCTACAACGTCGGTGCCACGAATCGCATCTCGATCTCGGCGCTCGCCGACCGCGTGCTAGAGCTCACCGAATCGTCCTCGACGATCAGGCACATCCCCTACGCGCAGGTGTACGAGCACGGCATCGAGGACATGCTGCACCGGATCCCCTCGACCGACAAGATCCGGGCGGCGATCGGCTGGGAGCCCGAACGGTCGCTCGAGAACATCCTGGACGACGTCGTCGCCTTCGAGCGGCAACGCGCAGGCCAGACGTAGGAGCGGGACCGGGCAAAGGCGGGAGCCGCGGTCACACACAACGGGCGGGACGGGTCTCGCCCCTACGCGGGGGATGAGCGCAGCGCAGGGAAGAGCACGACGTCACGGATTGTCTCGCGGCCGGTCAGGAGCATCACGAGACGATCGATTCCGAGACCGAGACCGCCGGTCGGCGGCATCCCGTACGACAGAGCCTCGATGTAGTCGGGGTCGCCGGGCTCGCCCTCGAACTGCTGCGCCTGCTGGTCGAAACGCTCCTGCTGCGTCGCAGCGTCGTTGATCTCGGAGAAAGCGTTACCGAGCTCCATCCCGGCGACGAAGAACTCGAAGCGCTCGGTCAACGTCGGGTCGTCATCGGTCTCCCGTGCAAACGGCGAAATCTCGACGGGGTAGTCGTAGACGATCGTCGGCCGGACGAGCTCCGGCTCGACGAAGTGACTGAATGCCTTGTCGATGAGCTGCGACCAGTCCCCGTCGGCCTCCGTGTCTACCCCACGCTCCGTGAGCGACGCACGGAGCTCGTTCTCGTCGCGCGTCCAGAGCCCCTTGGCCTCGAGCGCCTCGGTGAACCGCACCCGCACCCACGGGGCCTTCAGGTCGATGTCGTGGCCACGAAACTGCACGGTGGTGGTGCCGATCGTCTGCCGCGCCACCTCCTCGACGAGCGTCTCGGCCCGCACCATCGTGTCACGGTAGTCGGCGTACGCCTCATACCACTCGAGCATCGTGAACTCGGGATTGTGCTTGAACGAGACACCTTCGTTGCGGAAGTCCTTACCGATCTCGTAGACCCGTTCGAGGCCACCGACGATGAGCCGTTTGAGATAGAGCTCCGTCGCGATACGCAGGTACAGATCACGCTCCAGCTCGTTGTGATGCGTCACGAAAGGCCGCGCGGAGGCGCCGCCGTAGAGCGGCTGCAGCACGGGCGTCTCGACCTCCAGGAAGCCCTCGCCGTCGAGGTAGGCGCGAACCGCGGCGACGATCCGTGACCGGAGCACGAAGTCTGCGCGTGTCTGCTCGTTGACGAGCAGATCGAGATAGCGCTTGCGATACCGGAGCTCGACGTCTGTCAGTCCGTGGAAGGTGTCGGGGAGCGACTGCGTGTTGCGCGCGAGCACGTCGAGGGATTCGGCGATGATCGAGGGCTCGCCCCGACGGGCTCTTGCCGGGTGCCCCGTGATGCCAACGACATCGCCGAGGAGAACGTCGATCTCGCCGGTCTTCGCCGCCTCGCAGATGACCTGGATCCGTCCCGTACGGTCAACGACATCGAGAAAGACGAGCTTTCCCATGTCGCGGCGCGCCATTGCCCTGCCCGCTATCCGACGGCTGGGCCCGGCTACCTGGCCCGCCTCGAGCGGTTCGCACTCCCCCCTGACGGCCAGGATCTCGGCCCTGTCGGGAAAGCGCTTGGGAGATGTGGGGTTACGGGACAAGGTCTTCTCGCGCCAATGTGCAAGACGGGCGCTCACACGCGGCGGCGACCGTTTGCGTCACGCGCGCCGGCTGCGGCAGTCAGGCTGCCGTGATCGCCATGATCTTGAACGTGATCTTACCGCCGCGGGGCGTCGCAACCTCGATCGTCTCGCCCTTCCTGTGGCCCAGAATCGCTCGCCCCACCGGCGACTCGTTCGAGAGCCGGAACTCGGCCGGATTTGCCTCTGCCGACCCCACGATGTAATACTCGAAACTCTTCTTGGCCTGCACGTCGCGCAAGCGGACGACCGAGCCGACCGAGACGACGCTCGTATCGACGTGGGCGGTGTCGATCACCCGCGCGCTCAGCAGTCGTTCCTCGAGCTGGGCGATCCTGTGCTCCAGCATCGCCTGCTCGTTCTTGGCGTCGTCATACTCGGCGTTCTCTGCGATGTCGCCGAACTCGCGCGCAACGCGAATCCGGTCGGCGACCTCGCGGCGCTTTTCGGTGCGCAGCACCTCGAGTTCCTGCGTCAGCTTCTCGTAGCCCTCGGGGGTGAGAAGTACGTCCTTCAAGATTACGGCCTCCAGGAGGCTAGAGTTGGGATCTGAACCCCGGGAGGGGCTCCGTGACGGTCGTGAAGGGTAGCTGTAACAGTGACCCGGGCGCAAACAGCAACTACCATGCGCCAGATGCCCATCGATCTCAGGGAACGCTGGCAGATCGGTGCGGTTGACGTGCCGACACGTCTCGTCCTCGCGCCCATGGCAGGTGTGAGCGTCCAGGCCTTCCGGCGACAGGGGCGGAGATTCGGGGCCGGGCTCGTGTGCTCGGAGATGGTCTCCTGTGCCGGGATCGAGCACCGCAACGAGAAGACGCTCGGCTACCTCCGCGTGGCCTCTGACGAGCATCCACTGGCAATCCAGATCTTCGGCTCCAACCCGGACACGATGGCCGAGGCTGCGCGCATGGTGGCTGCGGCGGGCGCCGATATCGTGGACATCAACTTCGGCTGCCCGGTGCGCAAGGTGACGAAGACCGGCGCAGGAGCAACGCTTCTCGACGACCCCGACCTTGCCTGCCGCATCGTCTCCTCGGTCGCTGCCGCGGTGGACATGCCGGTCTCGGTCAAGATGCGGCGCGGGCTGAAGGACGGCTCACGCGACTGTCTCACGATCGGCCCGCTCCTCGTCGAGGCCGGCGCATCCGTTCTGACCCTCCATCCGCGCTCGGCACAACAGATGTACACCGGCACCGCCGACCACACATTGACGGCTGAGCTCGTGTCGCTCGTCAACGTTCCCGTCATCGCGTCCGGTGACATCACCTCTCGAGCCAGGGCCCAGACCGTCCTCGCTACAACCGGGGCAGCAGCCGTGATGGTGGGCCGCGGCGCACAGGGCAACCCGTGGGCACTGCGGGAGATCGTGGACGGAGACGCCACCGAGCCGAGTCGAGAGGAGGTCGTGGCCGAGCTCGTGCTGTTCATCCGCGAGACCGTCCGCGAGCTCGGTGAACGGCGCGCTTCCGGTTTTCTGAAGAAGTTCTACGCCTGGTATCTCGGTCGTGGCCGCTTCCCGCGGCCTTTTAAGCAGGAACTCGTCGTGCTCGACTCCACCGAGGAGGTCGAGCGGCGTCTGATTGCCGCCGCGCCCGGCTCCCTGCGGCTGATCGAGATGCTCGAGGCCGAAGTTCCGTCGGGGGACGAGTTCACGCTCGCGCTCCCGATCTCTGCTTTTGGCGGTGGCTGACCGCAGCAGCTGGTCGCCGCAGCAGTAACGAGAGACTCGAGTAAGGCTCCGTCACCCTGTCGGGGGATACGCGAACGCGTGCAGTAGCCCGACTTCTCTCGGTAGCCATGCGAGAGCCAGCTTCGACAAGTCGGGCAAGACGACCCGTTTCCCTGCCGCACCCCTCCGAGGAGGTCGGGAGATCCTATCGCGACACCCGCGTCGCGATCGGTCTCCCTGTTGCCGCTGTTCTTGCAACCGCACTCAGCATCATGCTGGTCGGCGTCTCCATCAGTAGTTCACTCCCGATCACGATCATGCTGATTGCGTTGGCGGCAGTAGCCAGCCGGGCCGTCGTCCAACTCGGCCCGCGCAGCTGGTATACGGTGGCGACTCCCGTTGTCGTCCTTGCAGGCCTCCTGGGCGGACCGCTGGTCGGGGTAGCCGCCGGCGCAGCCACGCAGTTCATCCACTGCAGGGGAGCCTGGCGCCGGGTCGGTACCGAAGGCGGTGTCGCGGCACTTCAAGGTCTTGCTGCCGGGGTCATCGGCCTCATGCTCCTCGAAGACCACCTCATCGGCGGATCCCTCGCGGCGCTCACTGCCACCGTTGCCGTACTTGCTGCCGTCGCTGTGAATGCGGCCTGCCGGTTCCTGATCGTCCTGGAGCAACACCGAAGCCGGCTCCTCGACCTGTGGATGCATCGTCTCCGCGTCGATCTCCTGGAGGCCGTTCTCGTTGCCCCCCTTCTCTCTGTCCTGCTGATCGCCGATGGTGCAAGCGCAGCCCTCGTTGCGGCCACCACGGCGTCGATCCTCGCGACGCTCCTGATTGCACATCGAAGCCGTGAGTCCACGGCTGCCGCGCTTGTGACCGAACAGGCGACGGCGCGACGCGATCAGCTCACCGGAGCGCCAAATCGCCGTGCATTCGAGGAGGCCATGGATGCCGAGCACTCACGTATCGCCCGCGGAGGCCTGCCGGCAGGGCTCTTCCTGATCGACCTCGACCGGTTCAAGTCGATCAACGACCGCTTCGGGCACCGTGTCGGCGATGAGGTCTTGATCGAGGTCGTACGCCGGCTCAGCGACGGCCTACGGCCAGCAGATCTCGTCGCCCGCTGGGGCGGTGAGGAGATCACGGTGCTCGCGCCGGGTGTCCGTGGGCGCCGCCAGGTCGAGCAGTTCGCCGAGCGAATCCGGATTCTCGTGCGGGAGCTACCGATCGCAACCTCGACAACGGCTGTCCCGGTGACCGTGTCGGTCGGAGGGACGCTGCTCGAGGGCGGTGTCTCTCCGAACGCCGCTCTCAACCGCGCCGACGGAGCGCTGTACGAGGCAAAGCGCACCCGCGACGCATCTGTTGTCTCCTTCCCTCCATCCCTCACGCTGCAGGCCGTAACCGCATAGCCCGGAATCAGCGAGACGGGCCGTGCGGATCCCGACCACGATCACGATCACGATCACGATCAGGTAGAGCGCGCCCACCACTTTGACAACGGTGAACGCCGCCGCCGACGAGACAAGGATGGCCGAGAGCCCGAGCGTCGCCAGGGCGAGGTGGAACAGCGTGCCGACGTGAATACCCGCGACCGACGCCAGACCCGCGCCGCGCCCCTGATCGATGCTGCGGGTCACGATGTACATGACGGCGGGACAGGGAATGGCGAGGATTGCGAGCGCGGCGAGTGAGAAGACCGCAAGCGTGTGCGGCTCGCACGATCAAGCGTTGAGATTCCAGACCAGACGAAGGCCGTCGAGCGTCAGATGCTCGTCCACGCTCTCGATCGTGGTCGAATGGGGCGCTACGAGGTCAGCCAGCCCCCCCGTGGCGATCACGCGGGCTTCGACACCGAGCTCGCCGCGGATCGCCGTGACGATACCGTCCACCTGCCCGGCGAAGCCGTAGATCAGCCCCGACTGGAGGCCCCCGACCGTCGTCTTGCCGATCACGGACGGCGGCTCGACGTAATCCACTTTGACGAGCCGGGCCGCCCGCGCGAAGAGAGCCTCCATCGACGTCTCGATCCCGGGCGCGAGGACACCGCCCACGTACTCACCGTCAGGAGAGACGACATCGAAGTTCGTGGACGTGCCGAAGTCCACGACGATGACCGGCGGCCCGTAGCGTTCCCTGGCAGCGACCGCGTTGACGATCCGGTCGGGCCCGACCTCCCGCGGATCGTCATAGCGGATCGGGATGCCCGTCTTCACACCTGGACCGACGACGACGATCGGCGCGTGCGCCCAGCGCTCGGCCATCCGCTCCCACTCCCGGACAAGCGTCGGCACCGTCGAGCTGAGACAGATGCCGTCCACGTCCTCGAGATCGATCATCCCGCCGAGCAGAACACCGAGCTCGTCTCCCGTGCGCGTGCGCTCCGTCGCAAGCCGCCAGTCGTCACGAAGGCCGCCGTCGTCGTAGAGCCCAAGGGCTGTCTGGGTGTTGCCTACGTCAACAGCGAGCAGCATCTGATCTCCGTACTCCCGCGCAACGCGCTAGACGGATTCCTCTTCACCCGGCAAGGACTCGCCGATCCGATCCGCAAGCGACTGTGCGGTGAGCTTTGGCTCGTCGCCCTCGCCCCGCAACTCCTCGACGGTCATGTCCCCCGACGTGTACACCTCGGCTCTCGGAATCATCCGGGTGGGGCGATTCTTGTCCCACACCCACACATCCTCCATCTGCAGGTGGAAGAACGGATAACTCGCCTGGGGCTCGACCTTGAGATCGAGCCGGTTACAGAGATATGTCGCATCCTGGGTCAGGATGCAGTAGCGGAAGAGACCAAAGACGGCGGTGTATTCACGCTTCAGCTCGATCTCGAGCTTTGCCTCGAACTCGTCCAGCTCATCGAGATGACTCATGGAGAGGATTCTAGACGGAATCGGTCGTCGAGAGGCCGAAGCGCATCGAGGAGCTCCCGTACCGGCCCGTGGCCCGGCACGACGAGCAGCGGATCGAGCTCGGCGAGCGGCTCGAGCGCGAACGCTCGCTCGTGCAGGCGCGGGTGGGGAAGCGTGAGCCCCGGCTCGTCGATCGTCACGCCGACCACGAGCAACAGGTCGAGGTCGATCGTGCGCGGGCCGTACCGTGGCCCCTCCCGCGTACGACCGAGCTCTCGCTCGATGTCGAGCAGGGCGGCGAGAATCTCGGCGGGGGAGAGCGATGTCTCCACGGCGACAACAGCGTTGAGGAATGCCGGTTGCTCGAGGTAGCCGACGGGATCGGTCTCGAGGATCGAAGAGGTCGCGACTACCTCGACCCCGGGTCTCTCACCGAGCAGGCCGACAGCGCGCGCGAGTGTGCCACCCCGGTCTCCGAGGTTCGATCCGAGCCCCACGTAGGCACGACCCACAACCCAAGCTTAAACAACCCCTTACAACCGGAAAAATATTCATTGCGTACAACTCCGGACTATGCGTTGCACGAAACCAGCTGCCGCGGCAGTTCTTCTCCTTGCCACGGCAGCAATCCTTGTTTCGCCCGCCACCGCAACACCGCCCGCCTCCGGGTCGACGATCATCGAGCTGCGCCCCGCCGCCCGCTGTAGCGAAGCCGTTTTTCTTGCCAACGCCGGAGGAACGCTCGTCGCATCGTCACTCAACCTCTACCGCGTCCCGAACACCGTCGCGGCACGGGTCGTCTCCACCCTGCGGCTGCACGGAGCCCTCCGCTTCAGCGCCCCCAACCGGATTGTGGGCTCGCTTGCAGTCGTGGATTTCGCCGACCCTCTCGTCCCGACGGAATGGTGGCGGGCAGCGGTGGGGGTTGACACGCTGACGCCGCCGCCTGCGGGGCGGGCCGTCACGGCCGTGGACTCGGGAATCGACGTCTCGCACCCGGAGTTCCTCGGGCGTGCCAACACCGAAATACTCAACCCCCAGGAGCCAGTGGGCATCGGTGGTGAGCACGGCACTGCGGTTGTCTCGCTCATTGCAGCGCCGGTGAACGGGCTCGGCCTCGTCGGCATCTATCCCGAGGCACTCGTCCGCTCCTGGGATGCCGCGCGTGGTGCAGGCACGGCCCTCGACACGGTCGATATCGTGCAGGGCATTCTCGCTGCGGCGAACCTCGGCCCGGGCGTCGTCAACCTCAGCCTCGGCTCCGGCGGCAAGGAACTGGCGATCGAGCAGGCGATCTACGAGGCGGTCAGCAAGGGAATCCTTGTCGTCGCCGCCTCCGGGAACGACGGCGACACCGGCAACCCGCTCGGGTATCCGGCGAGCATCCCCCACGTCCTGACCGTCGGCGCGAGCGACCGGGCAAATCGGATCGCGACCTTCTCGAGCAGGTCGCCGTTTCTCGACCTCGCCGCACCGGGCGTCGCTATGCCCATCGCGACGGCGATCGGGAAGGGGTGGAGAACCGGTGAGGGCACAAGCTTTGCGGCACCCCTCGTCTCGGGTGCAAGCGCATGGGTCTGGACGGTGCGTCCCGGGATCGATGCCAGCCAGTTGTTCGAGATCATGCGCCGTTCCGCGGTGGACATCGGTCTGCCGGGCAGAGACGATGCGGCAGGCTACGGCCTGCTCAACGTCCCCGCGGCACTCGCGTATCCAACCCCTCCTCGCGATCCGTCCGAGCCAAATGACGATATCGAGTTCGTCCGTCCGGGAGGGCTCTATGACACCTCTCTCCCGGCCCTGACAACGCCTGCCGGGCGCATGGCCACCATCCGGGCACGGCTTGACCGGGTCGAGGATCCTCGCGATGTCTACCGCGTCTGGCTGCCGAAGAACAGTCGCGTGACAGCTACCGTGACAACGACTGCGAGCGTCGATCTGAGCCTCTGGAAGCAGGATGCCGTGAGCGTTGTCGAGCGGCTTTTGGGTACCGACCGGCTCGCTCGCGCAACGGCTCGTGGCCTGTCCACCCGATTGACGTTCTACAACCAGGGGCCAGGGCGCTTCGCCTTCCTCGCAGTGGCTCCGTCCAGAGGCGTGAGGGAGGCGACCTACCGCCTGCGCCTCGGCTGACGGGCTCAACGCTACCCCCGGTGTCTCCGGCGCTCGACCGACACCGCCACGACCTCGACCGGTGGATCGAGGACGACATCGGGCTTGCAGACGCGAACCCGCACGGCAGACACCGGCCAGTCCGCGAGCAACCCGTCCGCAATCGCTGCGGCGAACGCCTCGAGCAGGTGATAGGCCCGGCCATCGGAGATCTGCCGCACCTGCTCGACCACTTCGCGGTAGTCAACGGCATCCTCGATCAGGTCGGTATGCGCAGCCCGCTCACCCTCGAGATCGAGATCGAGATCGACGTCCACGACGAATCTCTGCCCGTCGCGGCGCTCCTCCTCGAGGACACCGTGGTAGCCGTGCAGGATGATGCCATGGAGCTCGATCGTCACGACGACGTACCCTGCTCGATGGCCGCGGCGACGGCGAGCGCGTCTACGTGGGCCGCGACGTCGTGCACGCGAAACAGCGTGGCGCCGCGGTCGAAGGCGGCGACTGCGGCGCCCACAGACGCCGCATCGCTACCCACGCGGCCGGCCGGGTCTCCGAGCACGCGTGCAAGCGTGCTCTTGCGTGAGAGGCCGACGAGTACCGGACGGCCGATCGCGCAGATTCGCCCGAGCTCCCGCACGAGCGCAAGGTTCTGTTCGTCCGTCTTGCCGAATCCGATTCCGGGATCGAGACACACGTTGTCCTCGGGGATCCCTGCTGCGACTGCTACGGCAAGGCGCTCCTCGAGAAACCCCACGACCTCCCCGACGACGTCCTCGTATCGCGGTGCGACCTGCATCGTCCGAGGCTCTCCCTGCATGTGCATCAGGCAAACGTACGCGCCGGCATCGGCGATCACGCCCGCGATGTCCGGCTCGGTGCGCAGGGCGCTGACGTCATTGACGAGCACGACACCGAGTTCGAGTGCCCGGCGCGCGACTTCGGCCTTCGAGGTGTCAACGGACATGGGTGTACCGGCCAGACCCTCGAGCACCGGCAGGACACGCCGGAGCTCCTCGTCGAGTGGCACCGGCGACGCACCGGGCCGTGTTGACTCACCACCGATGTCAACGAGGGCCGCACCTTCGGCAAACAGGCGTAGAGCTGTCTCGACAGCGGCGATCGGCCCGGCATTGTCGCCTCCATCCGAGAAGCTGTCGCTCGTGACGTTGACGACGCCCATCACCGCGGGACGCGGCCAAAACGCAGCAAGCGGAGAACGATGCACGAGACGACGGAGGGTAGCGATGTGAGCGGCCCACGTCGGCGAGAGATGCACGACCCCCGGCGGCCGCACGACCTCACCCGAGAGGGTGTCATGGAAGGTGAGTACTTCGGCGCCAAGAAGCGAGGCGCCGGCAGATCGATCGTCTAGCCGGCCGCACCCTCTGTCGGCGGCTGCATCGCGGCTCCGGGGACTACACGCGGCGACGGCCGCAGAACCGGCTTCTTCTCCGGTACGTCCTCCGGGGCGGGCGCAACGACGGGAGCGACCTCTTCCGGGAAGACCGTTGACTCGGGCTCTCCCGCGAGCAGGCGCTCGAACTGATCCTTGTCTACCGTCTCGCGCTCGATCAGGACGAGCGAGAGATGATGGAGCTCATCCATGTGCTCGCGGAGCACGCGCGTCGCGGAATCGTGCGCCTCCTCGATCACGCGCCTGATCTCGTCGTCGATCTCGCGGGCGATCTCCTCGGAGTAGTCGGGCGCCGATCCCATGTCACGGCCGAGGAACGGCATGTCGTTGTCACGGCCGAGCACACGCGGGCCGAGCTTCTCGCTCATGCCGAAGCGCATGATCATCTGCTTGGCCGAATGTGTGACCTTTTCGAGGTCGTTCGCGGCACCGGTTGTGACCTCGTGAAACACGAGCTCCTCGGCCGCCCGGCCACCGAGCGTCATGGCCATGATCGACATCAGGGTGCCCTTCGTCGTCAGGTACCTATCCTCGCTCGGCAGCGAGATCGTGTACCCGAGAGCCTGCCCACGGCTGACGATCGAAATCTTGTGCACGTCGTCGGTTCCCTCGAGGTAGTACCCGACGAGGGCGTGCCCCATCTCGTGGTAGGCGGTGATCCTCCGCTCCTTCTCCGAGAACAGGCGCGACTTCTTCTCGGGCCCGGCGATCACGCGCATGATCCCTTCCTCGAGCTCGCTCTGGCCGATCGTCTTCTCGCCCCGGCGGGCCGCGAGCAGGGCCGACTCGTTGATCACGTTCGCGAGGTCGGCGCCCGTGAAGCCCGGCGTCTGTGCTGCGAGAACGTCGAGGTCGAGCTCCTTACCGAGCGGCTTGCCCTTCGAGTGCACCTCGAGGATGTCGCGCCGCCCCTTGCGGTCGGGACGGTCTACGACGATCTGGCGGTCGAAGCGGCCGGGACGCAGGAGCGCGGGGTCAAGGATGTCCGGGCGGTTCGTCGCGGCGATCAGGATCACGTTGTCCTTCTGCTCGAAACCGTCCATCTCGACGAGCAGCTGGTTGAGCGTCTGCTCCCGCTCGTCGTGACCGCCACCCATTCCGGCGCCACGATGACGGCCGACGGCGTCGATCTCGTCGATGAAGATGATGCACGGGCTCGCCTGCTTTGCCTGCTCGAAGAGGTCACGCACGCGCGAGGCGCCAACGCCCACGAACATCTCGACGAAGTCGGAGCCGGAGATGGAGAAGAACGGCACTCCGGCCTCACCCGCCGTCGCCCGCGCGAGCAGGGTCTTGCCGGTGCCCGGAGGCCCGTAGAGCAGGACGCCCTTGGGGATCCGTGCCCCGAGCGCCTGGAACTTCTTCGGGTTCTCGAGGAACTCCTTGATCTCCTGAAGCTCCTCGACGGCCTCGTCTGCCCCGGCCACGTCCTTGTAGGTGACCTTCGGCGAATCCGGCGACATACGCTTGGCGCGACTCTTGCCGAAGCTCATCACCTTCGAGCCACCACCCTGCATCTGGTTCATCAGGAAGATCCAGAAGCCGACGAGAAGCAGGATCGGCAGCAGTCCGGTGAGGAGTGAGACCCAGGTCGAAGCGCCGGTGCCCTTCGAGTCGAACTTGACGTTCTGCTTCTCGAGGACGTTCTGGAAATCGGTTGCAGACTGCGGCGTCGGGTAGTTCACCTTCACCTTTTGACCCGAGTCGAGCTTCGCTTCGATCGACTGACGGTTCGGGTTGAACTTCACCTCGCTGACGTTCCCTTGCTTGGCCTGGGTGATCAGCTGTGAGTACGTGAGCCTGGCCGCGTTGTCATGCTTGGGCATCAGCGTCTGACTCGCGAGATACACGAGCACGACGATGACGACGAGAGGGAACAGGGCGCTACGGAAAAAACGGCTCACGGTACGGATGAGGGTAGCAGCGTGGTCTCGCACACCGCCACTGCTCACTTGTCTTCATCACTTCCTACTGTGGTGCGCCCGGGACGAGATCAGTGCGCAAAACACCGATATACGGCAGATTTCGGTACTTCTCGGCGAAATCCAGTCCGTAACCGATCACAAACCGGTTGGGAATCTCGAAGCCGACGTAGCGGATCGGAACCTCGATCTCGCGCCGCTCGGGTTTTGTCAGCAACGTGCACACCTCGAGGGTGGTGGGCTCTCGCACCCTGAGGTTCCGCATCAGGTACGAGAGCGTCAGCCCGGAGTCGATGATGTCCTCGACGACGACCACGTTGCGGCCGGCGATGTTGATGTCGAGGTCCTTGAGGATCCGTACGACACCCGAGGAGTCGGTCGCGGCGCCGTAGCTCGAAATTGCCATGAAGTCGATCTCGCAGGGAATAGATATCTCGCGCATCAGGTCGGCCATGAAGAACACTGCGCCCTTGAGCACGCCGACGAGCAGCAGATCACGGCCCTCGTAGTCGGCCGAGATCTCGGCCCCGAGGGCGGCGACGCGATCCTGAATCGACGCCTCGTCGATCAGGATCTCACCCACACCATGATCTACCTCGCTCACCGAGCCCTCCGTACCTCGACGACGCCGGCCCATCCGGGAGCAACTGCAATACCGGGTACGGCAACGACGGCGTCACCATAGACCACGACCGGCCACGTGTCCCGCTGCGCCCTTGGCACCTTTGCGTCCACGAGGAGATCCTGCACTTTCTTGCGGCGTCCCGCCAGATGATCTCCCGGGCGGCGCGTCCTCACCTCGAGGCCGTCTCTTGCAGACTCGAGCGTCCAGGGGCCCCATTCGACGGTGCCCTCGAGTCTCAGCGTCTCGTACTCGCGGACTGCGCGAACGCCGTTGCCGAGGTCGGCGGACTGTGAACCGGCCCGGGAGGAGAGCAGTTCCACGAGCGAGTCCTCGAGGGCACGCGGGAGCGAAGGGCGCTCTTCACCGAGGGCTTGCAGATTCGCGTCCGCGCCAGGGTGCAGGCGGCGGAGCAGCGGCAGAATCTGATCCCGGATCAGCCCACGCGTGGTTTCCGGGTTTGTCGCGTCGATCCGCACGTGCAGGCCGTGCTCCGCGCAGTAGGCGGCTGTTTCTTCGCGTGTCAGACAAAGCAGCGGACGCACGACGCCATCTTCCCGCCAAACCTTGATCCCGCGCGTCGAACCGCTCGAGACGATCCGGTAGAGGACGGTCTCGATCTGATCCGACGCCGTGTGCCCGGTGGCGCGCAGGCCGCAGCTCTCCGTGACGGCGTAGCGGAGCTCACGCATTGCAGCCTCGGTCGGGACGGCCTCGACGTGCATCACGCGCGCGCCCATCGCCGTCGCGCAGTGCCCGGCATCGGCATCGGCATCTGCGCCCCGTACGCCGTGATGCACGTGCACCGCCGAGACGGCGTAGCCGAGGGTGCCAAGCGCGTGCCAGAGGCACGTCGAGTCGGCTCCGCCGGAGACGAGGCAGGTCACGGCTCCGCCCGGAGGCACGAGCTCACGGGCGCGAATGAAGGCCTCGATGCGGGATGTCAGAGGATTCGCCATCGCACCAGTGTGACGGACGCAGCGGCCGCGGGGATTCCGGCGAGCCTCCGCAGGTCGGGCGGGCACGACCGGGCCGAGCACTCGAACGCCGTCGAACTCGAGGCGATAAAGGTCAGGTGACCGGACAGCGTCGATGCAGAAGCCGCGCATGAGGGCAACGGTGCGGAAAAGCCCCGTGCCGCCGGGGCATGATTTCGATTCGAGTGCCGAGCGCGCCGTACAAAAAGAGGCGCGAGCGTTACGTCGCTCGCCGGCGACCGAAGATGAGGCCGCCGAGCGTGAAACCGAGCCCGAACGTGCCGAGCGAAAACGCACCCACCGCGAGGGCCTTGCGCCAGACAGAGAGCCTCTGCCAGTGGCCGAGGGCCGCTTCCTCCTGCTCCGTCAACTCCTCGCCGCGGCGCTGCTTCCGCAGAGCACCTCCGGCCTGAAGGCCGAGATAGAGATCGTCGAAGATCTCGGGCGACTGTTCGGACATGCGTCCAGTGTATAGCCTGAGTCGGCGGTGACAGGCTGTCTCATCCATATTTCCGACCTTCACCGTGGAACCCACGAGGTGCCCGAACTCGACGACGCGCTTCTCGCTCTCTGTGACGAGCTCTCGCCCGAGCTCGTAATCGCAAGCGGTGATCTGGCAAACCGTGGCCGGACGGCGGAGTTCGAGCAGGTCAAGGCACTGCTCCACAGGCTTCCCGCTCCCACGCTCGTCGTGCCGGGCAATCACGACCTTCCGTACACCGTGCCGGCACGTTTCACAAGCACCTGGGATAGGTTCACTGCCGTGTTCGGGACGACGGATCCCGTCCTGCGCACCGACCACGCGGTCGTGTGTGGCCTCAACTCCGCCCGCCCGTGGCGGCACCAGGGTGGCCGGCTCGGCGCCTCACGCCTCTCGGCCGCGGCCGACGCTCTGCGCGATGCACCCTCCGGCGCACTCCGCGTCGTCGTTCTCCATCATCATCTCGCCGGCGCGCCCTGGCGTGCCTCGCGCAAGCTCCCCCTCAAGCACCGTAACAACGTGTTGCGCTCGCTCGCAGCCGCCGGAGCGGAGCTGATTCTCGGCGGCCATATCCACCAGAGCACCGCCGTCGGACGACATCAGTTCGAGGCCCTCGACGCCGACGGCCGCAGCTCCGTCATGCTCTCGACGGCTCCGGGCTTTGGCCGACCGCGCCCCCACCGACCCGGTGAGGCACAAGGCCTGCATGTCGTCCGCTGGACGCCCGACGATATCCTGATCGAGAGCAGAATCTGGGATTCCGCTCGTTTTTTGCCCTGCGGGGAATACCACGCGCACCGTTCAGGCCTCCGCGAACGCCTGTAACTCGCGCCGTAACTGCTTGATCTCGTCTCGCAGTTTTGCCGCGTACTCGAACCGCAACTCCTCGGCCGCCACGAACATCTCCTCCTCGAGCGTGATCGCGAGCTTCTCCAGTTCGGCCTGGTCGAGGCCCTCGATCTTCTCCTTGCCCCGCCGCCTACGGCCCGGCACCGTCGGCGAGTCGAGCGACAGGAACTCGGCGATGTCGGAGACGCCCTTGACGATGTTCTCGGGTGTGATCCCGTGCTCCTCGTTGTAGGCGATCTGTTTGGCCCGACGGCGGTTCGTCTCGTCCACCGCGAAGGCGATCGCCTCGGTCACCCTGTCGCCGTAGAGCAGCACCCGGCCGTTGACGTTCCGGGCAGCGCGGCCGATCGTCTGGATGAGGGCCGTCTTGCCGCGCAGAAATCCCTCCTTGTCGGCGTCGAGCACGGCGACGAGCGACACCTCCGGAAGATCGAGCCCCTCGCGCAACAGGTTGACGCCCACGAGTACGTCGTACTCGCCGAGGCGGAGCTCCCTGATGATCTGGATGCGCTCGAGTGTGTCGATCTCGGAGTGGAGGTATCGCGCCTTCACGCCTGCCTCGAGCAGGTAGTCCGTCAGATCCTCGGACATCTTCTTCGTCAGCGTCGTCACGAGGACGCGCTCGCCCAGGTCGGAACGGCTGCGGATCTCACCGAGCAGGTCGTCGATCTGGTTCGTGGTGGCGCGGAGCTCGACGACAGGGTCGATGATGCCCGTCGGCCGGATCAACTGCTCGCTGATGACCGTCGAGTTGCCCAGCTCGTAGGAGCCGGGCGTCGCCGAGACGAAGATCGTCTGACCGACACGCTGGAGGAACTCGTCGAAGCGCAGCGGGCGGTTGTCGAGCGCCGACGGTAGCCGGAAGCCGAAGTCCACAAGCGTCTGCTTCCGCGAGCGGTCGCCCTCGTACATTCCGCCGATCTGCGGCACCGACTGGTGCGATTCGTCGATGAAACAGAGGAAGTCGGAAGGGAAGTAGTCAAGCAGCGTGTGTGGTGGAGAGCCGGCGGGCCGCCCTTCGAGGATACGCGAGTAGTTCTCGATCCCGTTGCAGAAGCCGAGCTCCTTCATCATCTCCATGTCGTATTCGGTGCGCTGGCGGATGCGATGTGCCTCGAGCAGCTTGCCCTCGGCCTCGAACCGGCGGGTCTGCGAATCGAGCTCAGCGCGTATCCCCCCCATCGCGGCCTCGATCGTGGGTTTCGAGGTCACGTACTGGGTGGCCGGGAAGATTGTCAGGTTGTCGAGCTTCGCGTAGACCTCACCGGTCAGAGGGTCGAAGTGCGTTATCTGCTCGACCTCGTCTCCGTAGAGCGAGATCCGATAGGCGGTCTCGGAGGAGGCGGGCTGCACCTCGATCACGTCGCCCCTCGCGCGGAAACGCCCCCGGCCGAGCAGGGTGTCGTTGCGGACGTACTGGGTGTCGATCAGCTTGCGCAACAGGACGTCACGGTCGTGCTGCTCGCCGACTGTCAGGTGGATCAGGCGCTTCTGATACTCCTCGGGTGAGCCGAGGCCGTAGATGCACGAGACGGAGGCAACGATCACCGTGTCACGGCGCGAGAGGAGGGACGCCGTGGCGGCATGGCGCAGGCGGTCGATGTCGTCGTTGCGCGACGAATCCTTCTCGATGTAGAGATCGGCCTGCGGGACGTAGGCCTCGGGCTGGTAATAGTCGTAGTACGAGACGAAGTATTCGACGGCGCTCTCGGGGAAGAACTCGCGAAACTCGTTACAGAGCTGGGCCGCAAGCGTCTTGTTGTGTGCGATGACGAGGGCGGGCCGTTGCAGCTTCTCGATCAGCCACGCCATCGTCGCCGTCTTGCCGGTGCCCGTTGCTCCAAGGAGCGTCTGGAAGCGATTGCCCGCCTCGAGCGAGGCCGTCAGCTCGGCTATCGCACGCGGCTGATCGCCGGTCGGCGAGTAGTCGGCGGTGACGCGAAGCTCGGGCACGGTCCCTCAACCTATCAGCAGCACGAACACCCGTTCGTCGTGACGGCGCACCCTGGCTCCCCGGAACCATCACGCTCCCACCCGTCGTATCGCGGCTGCCCGACCGAGAGATGACACCCGCATACAGATCGATCATCTCTCTCATCTACGGTGGAGCCATGACGGTCGAGAGCATCAACCGCGCCCGCCTCCTGCGCAGGGGCGCGAGTGCTCTCCTCGCACTCGGGATCGCTCCGGCAGGGACGGCAGTCGCGGGGGTGCGGCGCACGCATGCCGCACTGCGCCTGACCGCCAGGAATGTCGGCCGCCGCTATGTCGGTGACCGCACGCTGTTTGCCACCGTCTCGCCCGGGGTTCCCGGCAGAGATACAGCCGTCATCCGATTCCGGCTCGGACGGCCTTCAACTGTCAGAATCGAAGCAGTCCGCACGGCGCGTCGCAACAGCAAGGCGATCTGGGAGACAACGGCGAAGCTCCGCCCGGGCCAGCAGGAAGTGAAATGGACGCCCGAGCTCGATACCCCCGTCGGCTCGTACGTCATGCGGCTGCTGATCATGCCGCAGAACGGGAATGCGACCGTGCTCGGAGACACGCGTCCCGCCTCGGTCGCCCGGCAGCAGGCGCCCGCGGTTCGCGTGCTCGGCGTCGAGGCCGCGTTTCTCCGCCGCTCGTACCTGCCCGGCGAGCTAATGGAGTTGCGGATCACGGCCGACGTACCGGCTCTGAGCCTCCAGTTCCTCCGCCTGGGACCGGAGATGGTGAGCACGGAACGCAACGATGAGCTCTCCGGCGTGCCCAGGGGCGACCCGGTGTCGATCGACTGGGCGGGCAAGCGCTCGGGGCCCGTGACTATCACCGTTCAAACCGGAGGCTGGCCGCCGGG
This sequence comes from Thermoleophilia bacterium, assembly GCA_037139935.1. GTDB lineage: Bacteria > Actinomycetota > Thermoleophilia > Gaiellales > Gaiellaceae > Gaiella. Next base: position 69,134 of record JBAXFL010000003.1, read on the forward strand.
CGTCTATGCGGCCCGACTGACAGCCGAGGATGGCCGCATCGGATTTGCCCCCTTCGTGCTGCGGGCAGCGCTGCCGAATATCCCACGGCAACTCATCGTGATGCCGACCAATACCTGGCAGGCCTACAACTTCTACGACAGGAACGGCGACGGTTGGGGCGACACCTGGTATGCGGGAGGAACCCAGGCCGTCGAACTCGACCGCCCCTACCGTGACCGCGGCGTGCCGCCCCGGTTCAAGAGCTACGACCGGGCTTTCCTGCGCTGGCTCGCACGCACCGGCAAGACCCCCGACTTCGCCGCCGACGACGACCTCGAGACCTTCGCAACGGGCGACGTATTACGCGCGGCGTACGACCTCGTCGTCTTCCCGGGGCACAGCGAATACATGACCGCCCATGCCTACGACGTCATCACGCGCTACCGCGACCTCGGTGGCAGGCTCGTGTTTCTCTCCGCAAACAACTTCTTCTGGAAGGTCGAGACCAACGGGTCAACGCTGCGCCGGGTCAAGCTCTGGCGTGACGATGGTCGTCCCGAGGCAAGCCTCTGCGGCGTCCAGTACCGCGCCAACGACGACGGCACACGACAGGGGCCGTACATCGTCGTCGCAGCTGAATCCGCGCCGTGGCTCTTCGCCTCGACCGGACTCGTGACCGGATCGACGTTTGGCGAGACGGTGGGTGGATTCGGGATCGAGATCGACGCCACGACTCCTGACTCGCCTCCCGGTACAACGGTGCTGGCGCATGTTCCGGATCTGTTCGGGCCGGGCCGCAGCGGCGAGATGACATACTACGAGACGCCCGCCGGCTCCCGTGTCTTCTCGGCCGGCACGCTCGACTTCGGCGGCGTGGCGACGGCGTGGCCGATCACCCGTATGCTCGAGAACCTCTGGAACCACATGCTGGCAGATCTCCCCGCCCCTGAGTCGGCCAAGACGGTCGCGCCCCCTCCGTGACCGCGAGCAGGGATCCGGAGGTTTCCCCGGCTTCACGATCTCGCGTAGCGCGTAGACAGATCGCCTACCTCAGGATACGAGCCAGCGACCGTCGCGCTGGACGACGACTCCGTCGAGCTCGAGCCTCGATCCGGCAGGACGAAGATCCTTGACGAGATCCCAGTGGATGGCCGACTCGTTGAGTCCACCCACATCCGTGTAGCTGTTCCCGAGGGCGAGATGTACCGTCCCGTTCATCTTTTCATCGAAGAGCGTGTTCTTCATGTACCGGGTGATCCCGGGGTTGCAGCCAACCCCCAGCTCACCGAGACGGCGGGCGCCCTCGTCGGTATCGAGCGTCTCGATCAGGTACGCCTCGTGCGTGTCCGCGGAAGCATCGGTCACACACCCTCCTGCAAAGACGAGGCGGATCCCCATGATCTCCCGGCCAAGGTAGATCGCCGGGAAGTCCGTGAACGAGATCACGCCCTCGGCAGAATCCTCGATCGGGGCGCCGAAGAACTCGCCGCCGGGCAGATTGGCCCCGAGAGCGTCAACCTTCATCGACCGCCCCTCGAGCGAGAGGCGCAGATCCGTGCCCTCACCGACGATCCGTACCTCCGAGGCGGCATCGAAATGGCCCGAGATGGCGCGCATTCGCTCACCCTCGGCAGCCCAGTCGAGCAGGACAGAGCCGTAGAGCAGCTCCGCGAACTCATCGGTGCCGAGGCCGGCCTCCTGGGCGAGTGCCGCCGTCGGATACTGGCACGCAACCCACGGGACATCATGGTTCATCATCCGCTTGCGGGCAGGTCTGTAGGCCGCCTGGAGCGCGCCCATGCGCTCGCTCTCGATAGCGGCCGAAGCCCGTGTGTTGTCCGGCGCTGCAACGAACAACAATGCGTCAACGGTGGTCAGCTCGTGGACGACGAGCGAGGCAGGCCGAGCGAGCAGCTCCGGCGGTGCATCCTTGACCCAGCTCAACGACTGGGCCAGGAATCCCTCGAACGAGACGCGCAGCAAGGCATACGCACCGCGTCGGGCGACGGCGCCGCACACCTCTTCGAGCAGGGGGCGTGCCTGCGGGTTCCCGCCCACGAGAACCTGCCAGCCGGGCTGAACACCGAGACAGTCCTCTACGATGAGCTCCGCGTAGTCACGGTCGCGGGGGTCGGCCACAAGAGACAGGCTAGCGCAGCCCCAGCTCGTCGGCATACGTGTCGGCGTAGATGGTTTTCGCGTGCTCGACGTCGGCGACGTAGGCCCGCGTCTCGGGGAACTGGATCCCGACTCCCCGTTTCTTCCACCGGTCTACGTTGCCCGGCCCCGCGTGATACGCAGCGAGGGCCGTGCGCTCGTCGCCGTACCGGTCGATCAGGTTCCGCAGGTACCACGCGCCGTAGCGGATGTTGATCTCCGGCACGTAGAGGTCGCCGACGACAAAGGCGTGCCCACCCGTCCGGACGGCGATTGCGCGTGCGGTCGTTGGCAGGAGTTGCATGAGCCCGATCGCTCCTGCACTGGATTCGGCACGGGTATTGAAGCGACTCTCGCTGTAGATCACAGCGGCGAGGAGCGCCGGGTCGAGATCGTAGTTTCGCGCGTGGCCACGCACGATCTGCTCGTAGCGCAACGGGTAGAGGAGGCGATCGATCACTTCGGGCGCGCCGCAGCCGAGCGTGGCCGACACGATTCCGACGACCACGACCATGGTGGGAACGATGACCGCGCGTCTCCGGGCGGAGCGGGGCCTGACGCAACCGCGTCCCGTAGCTTCCGCACGCAGGAAGCCGCGCGTGCGCCTAGTCCACATCGGGCCTCTGGTTCGTCAGTTCCGCCATGACGCCCTCGACCCAGGTCTCTAGGTCCTCGAATGTTCCGGTGTTGACGTAGTGAAAGTCGGCCCTGGCAACCTTCTCGCCGTCATCGAGGAGCCGATTCTCACGACTGTCCTGTGGCGCATGACGCCGCTGCTCGCGCAGTTGCCGCGGCGCGGTGACGACCACAACGCGGTCGAAGCGGCTCTCACCCCCTGACTCGTACAGCAGAGGAACCTCGGTGGCACAGACGAGTGGCGGCTCGTCGAGTCGGCCGAGCTGTTCGTACCACGTCAGATATTCCAAAGAGACGAGCGGGTGCAGCAGGCCCTCGAGAAACGCCAGTGCGTCGGCATCGGCGAACACGATTGCGGCAATAGCCGCCCTGTCGGGGATCCCCTCCTCGTCGAGGATCCCCTCACCGAGACGCTCGACGAGTGCTGCTCGCACCACGAGATCAGAGCGAAGCAGGTGGTGAACGATCTCGTCGCTCGAGACGGTGGCAGCACCGCACCCGCGAAAGGCCGCGAGCACGGTGCTCTTGCCAGCGCCGATACCACCGGTGATCGCGACTGCGACCGGGTGCGACAATGGTCTAGACGATTGACTCAGGCGGCCGGGTCTTCGCCGGCGATTGCCAGAGCTTCCTCGGCGAGCTCCTCCGCGACCACTTCCTCGACGATTGCCTCCTCGGCGAGCTCGATCGCAACAGCGTCCGCGACGATTGCCTCCTCGGCAAGCTCGATCGCAACAGCGTCCGCGACGATTGCCTCCTCGGCGAGCTCGATCGCAACAGCGTCCGCGACGATTGCCTCCTCGGCAAGCTCGATCGCAACAGCGTCCGCGACGATTGCCTCCTCGGCAAGCTCGATCGCGATCTCCTCGACGAGGATTGCCTCCTCGGCGAGCTCGACGGCTGCCTCGGTATCACCGGCTGCGTCGGCCTCGAGCGCCTCAATGGCAAGCTCCTGGGCCACTGCATCTGCTAAGACGGCCTCCTCGGCCAACTCGATCGCAACGGCCTCGACGATCACGGCCTCCTCGGCCAACTCGATCGCGATCTCCTCCGCCACGACGGCCTCCTCGGCCAACTCGATGGCAACGGCCTCGACGATCACGGCCTCCTCGGCCAACTCGATCGCGATCTCCTCCGCCACGACGGCCGCAACAAGCCTGTCCTCTGCGTCCGCATCGAGCGCCAGGGCTGCCTCGGCCAGCTCCACTACCTCGTTCTCCGTATCACTCATCGCTTCTCCTTCAGCTCGTTCGTCATGACCATCGGCTTCCCCAGGAAACACGTCCTCCGAGAGCCGCAGATTTGGTGTCAGGTGGACAGATTCGCCACCGTCGGCACGCGGAAGTGGTTCCGCACCTTCCTCGACGCGCTTCAGCGACAACGAGAGCCGCCGCCGGTCGCCGTCGATCTCGAGGATCAACACGTTGACCGGATCGCCCTGCGAGACGACCTCCCTCGGGTTCTCGACATGATGCTGGGCAAGCTCGGAGATGTGAACGAGACCCTCCACGCCGGGCAGGATCTCGACGAAGGCACCGAACGTGACGACCTTCGTAACGCGACCTTCGACGACATCCTCCTCGTGGTAGCTCTCGAGCACCTGCTGCCATGGATCGGACTGGGTCTGCTTGAGGCCGAGTGAGATCCGCTGGCGCTCGCGGTCGATGTCGAGCACCTTGACCTTGACCGTCTGACCGATTTCGAGAATCTCGGACGGGTGGTTGACGTGGCTCCACGAAAGTTCCGAAATATGAATAAGGCCGTCCATCCCGTCGAGATCCACAAAGGCGCCGAAGTCCACGATATTCGAGATCTGACCGTCAACGACGTCACCCGGGTTCAGCCCGTCGAGAATGCCTTGGCGCATGTCCTTGCGCTCGTCCTCGAGGATCGCGCGGCGGGAGAGCACGACGTTGTTACGCGAACGGTTGAGCTCGATCACCTTGCAGCGGAGCTCCTGGCCCGTGAACTCGTCGAGGTCCTGGACACGCCGGATGTCGATGAGCGATGCAGGCAGGAATCCGCGCACCCCGAGGTCGAGGATGAGACCACCCTTCACGACCTCGATCACGCGACCGTTGACGGCCTCTCCACTCTCTGCGGCTGCCTCGATCGCCTTCCAGGCGAGCTCGAAGCGCGCGCGCTTCTTGGAGAGAATGAGCCGCCCGTCGGCATCTTCCTTCGTCATCACGAGCGCGTCGATCTCCTCGCCCAACGACACCTCGTCGGCCGGGTTGACCGCGCGCCTGATCGACAGCTCGGCGAGCGGGATGACGCCCTCGGACTTGTAGCCGATGTCAACGAGCACCTCGTCCTTGTCAACGCGCACGACCGTGCCGTGCACGACCTCGCCCTCGTTGATGGTCGGGAAGGTTGCGTCGTAGTCGGGAATCAGCTCCCCATCGGGGCCGACGATCCAGACACCGTCTTCGAGGACGGGAATTTCGATAGTGGACATGTGGGTGCTCTCGGTAGGTTGGTTGGCCATGGGCGAACGGAGAGTATAGCGAGGAATAGTCGAATTTCCGATGCTTGTCGGTCAGCGGCCAGGGATGCCGAGCAGGAGGAGCGTCAGGCCTTCGCGTCGGCCCAGTTCTCGCCTGCACCCACGTCAACTGCGAGGGGCGGATCGAGTGGATAGGCCCCAATCATCTCCTCGCGCACGAGGTCGCGCACTGCGCCGACCTCCGTGTCCGGGACCTCGAGCAGAAGCTCGTCGTGCACCTGCAGGACGAGGCGGGCGCCTCTACCCTCGGCCCGCAGACGATCGTGGGTGCGAATCATCGCAACCTTGATCACATCGGCGGCTGTTCCCTGCATCACCGTGTTCACCGCGAGTCGCTCGCCGAGCGACCGTGTCTGGCGGTTCGAGGCGCGGAGCTCCGGGATCGGGCGACGTCTCCCGAGCAAGGTCGTCACGTACCCGTCGGCCGCGGCCTGCGCGATCGTCCGCGCAATGAACTCCTGCACCCGCGGGAACCGCGCCAGATAGGTGTCGATATAGGCCTGCGCCTCGTCTCTCGGGATCTCGAGGTTTTCCGCAAGCCCGAACGACGAGATCCCGTAGATGATCCCGAAGTTGACCATCTTCGCAATGTCACGCTCTGACCGGGTGAGCACCGCAGCGTCTTTTCCAAGCACCTCCGCCGCGGTGCGCGCGTGGATGTCCTCCCCCCGCTCGAACGCCTCGCGCAGGACGGGCTCACCGGAGACGTGCGCGAGAATCCGCAGCTCGACCTGGCTGTAGTCGGCGGAGAGCAACCGGTGGCCGTCTTCGGCGATGAAGGACGAGCGAATCTGACGCCCGATGTCGGTGCGCACCGGGATCGACTGAAGGTTCGGGTTGGAGGTCGAAAGCCTTCCGGTTGCCGCGACTGCCTGGTTGAAGGTCGTGTGGAGTCGCCCGTCGTGATCGGAGATAAGCGACGGGAGTGGCAGGAGGTAGGTGTTCAGGAGCTTCGAATACTCGCGCCACTCCTCGATCACCGGAACGAGGCCATGCGCCTCCCGCAGTCCGCGCAGAACCCTGCTGTCGGTCGAATATCCGGTCTTTCCTTTCCTGCCGGGCTCGAGGCCGAGCTTCTCGAACAGGATGCGTGCTACCTGCTGGGTGGAACCGAGCATGAACTCCTCGCCCGCGAGGTCCGTCGCCCGCGCCTCGAGCTCTTCCACCCTGTCACGGAGCCGTGCCGTGATCTCACCCATGCGATACGTGTCGATCCTGACGCCGGTGTTCTCCATCGCGGCGAGCACGGCGGTCAGCGGAAGCTCGATCCGCTCGTACAGGTCGAGAGAGCCGCGCTCGGCAAGCCGCTCGCGCATCGGGGCGGCAAGACGGCGGGCCGCCTCAGCGTGTCGCACGAGCATTGCAGTTGCCTCTCCGGCCGGTGGCTGTGGCTCGACCTCGACGCCGTACTCGGCCGCGAGATCCTCGATCAGATAGGCCGAACGGCCCGGCTCGATCAGATATGCCGCAAGCATCGTGTCGTCCACGGAGGCAAACGGCAGTCGCAGGGCCTTCCCATCGTGGGCCACGATCCCGGCATCGCACAGGAGCGACTCCTGCGCCGGATCCCAGTCGCTGACGACCACACCATCGTCGCCGGCAACGGCAATGCGGCCGCTCTCGATTGCAACGCCGACGAGACCGCGAACCGCCTGCAGCGGGCCTTCGCTCCAACCGACCGCCTGACCCTCGATCTTCTCTCGCTGCTGTGCAGGCACGGCCTCGTCGAGCTCGTCCACCCGGTTGAGCAGATTGCGGAACTCGAAGCGACGGAACATCTCCTTGAGCTGCGAGCGGTCGGGGGCTCCGGACACGAGCGCCGTCGGATCGACATCGAGCGGGAGATCACGGCGCATTGTCGCGAGGTCCTTCGACACGCGAGCCTGATCGGCATGCTCGCGCACAGCCTTCCCGCGCGCCGGTGAGAGCTCGTCGGCTCGAGCGATCACCTCCTCCAGCGATCCGTACTGGGCGATCAGCTGTCCCGCAGTCTTATCGCCGATTCCGGGAATGCCCGGGATGTTGTCCGACGTATCACCCTTCAGGCCGATGAAGTCCGGCACCTGATCCGGCCGGACGCCATAGCGCAACTCGACGCGCTCCGGCGTATAGACGCTCACGTCCGAGATGCCGCGTGGCGTCATCATCAGGGTCACGTTCGCGGAGCAGAGCTGGAATGCGTCGCGATCGGTCGAGACGACGCAGGTCTTCACCCCCGCCTCGTCGGCGAGCGTCGCGATCGTCGCGATCACGTCGTCTGCCTCCCAGCCCTCGAACTCGAGGTTGCGGTAGCCGAAAGCCTCGACGATCGGCTGGAAGTACGGGAACTGCTCACGCAGCAGCTCGGGCATCGGCTTGCGGCCATCCTTGTAGACGACGTCAACCGCTTCGGCGATGGTGGCGCGGTGGACGGGCCTCGTGTCCCACGCGACCGCAACACCTCGGGGGCGATAGTCGGCGAGCAACTTGAACAGCATGTTCCCGAACCCAAGGAGGGCGTTCGTCGGCAGGCCGTCACTCGTCGCGAGCTCCTCCGGGAGCGCGTAGAACGCGCGATAGGCAAGGTTGTTGCCATCCACGAGAAACAGCTCGGCCCCGCGTGCAGGACCGTCGTCGAGGTCGAGCTCCGCGCCCGTGATCGTCTTTGGGGCCATCCGTCGAGTCTATGCCGGATCGGTCTGCGGCCTACCCTTGCGCGAGCGAACTTACCCTTCGCCGAGATAGGTCTTGCGTACCTGATCGTTCACCTTCAGCTCGGCGGCGGGCCCTTCCAGCGCGACCTTGCCTGTCTCGAGCACATAGCCGCGGTCCGCGATGTCGAGCGCCATCAGTGCGTTCTGCTCGATGAGCAGCACCGGCGTCCCCTGCCGATTGATCTCGATCACGATCTCGAAGATCCTCTCGACGAAGACCGGAGCGAGGCCCATCGAGGGCTCATCGAGAAGCAGCAGCTTCGGACGAGCCATCAGCGCTCTGCCCATCGCGCACATCTGCTGCTCACCGCCCGACATCGTCCCCGCCTTCTGCGCCTTCCGCTCGAACAACCGCGGAAAAAGCTCGAAGACCCTGTCCATATCTTCCTTGAAGTTCTCCCTGTCGGTTCGCTGAAACGCCCCCATCTCCAGGTTCTCCATTACCGACATCCGGGGGAACAGTCGCCGCCCCTCGGGGCTCTGGGCAATGCCATTCTTGACGATCAGGTGTGGCGGGGCATTCGTGATGTCCTCGCCCTGGAACACGATCGTGCCGTTGCGCGGATGGTTGAGGCCGTTGATCGACCGGAGCGTCGTGGACTTACCCGCACCGTTTGCGCCGATCAGCGTCACGATCTCGCCGGCGCCCACCCGGAGTGACACGCCTTTGAGCGCGTGGATCGAGCCGTAGTAGGTATGGATCTCATTGAGTTCGAGAACAGAGCCTTCCGGGGCGCTCATCCGACCAACCCCTTGCCCAGGTACGCCTCGATCACGCGCTCGTTCGACTGGATCTCCGCCGGCGTCCCCTCGGCGATCTTCTCACCGTACTCGAGCACGGTGCAGCGCTCGGAGACTCCCATCACAACCTTCATGTCGTGCTCGATCAGCAGCACCGTCAGCTCCTTCTCGTCGCGGACGCGGCGGACAAAGGCGATGAAGGCAGCGGTTTCCTGCGGATTCATCCCGGCGGTCGGCTCATCGAGCAACAACAGCTTCGGGTCGGTCGCAAGCGCGCGGGCGACCTCGAGGCGCCGCTGGTCGCCGTAGGGCAAGGAGCCTGCCTGCTCCTCGTGCCGCTTCGGAAGGCCGCTGTAGACGAGCAGTTCGCGCGCCTTCTCACGGGCGGCCGCCTCCTCACGCCGCACCTTCGGGGTACGGAAGATCGAGCCGAGAACGCGCCCGTGCAGGCGACTGTGCATGCCGACGAGCACGTTCTCGAGCGCGGTCATCTGGGCGAAGAGGCGAATGTTCTGAAACGTGCGTCCGATCCCGAGAGCCGTGATCGCGTGGGGAGGCATGCCCACCACCTCTACGCCGTCGAAGAGGATCGAGCCCGAGGTCGGCTGGTAGACGCCGGTGAGCTGGTTGAAGAACGTCGTCTTGCCAGCACCGTTCGGGCCGATCAGCGAGACGATCGAGCCACGCTCGACGGTGAAGTCGATGTCGTTCGTTGCCACGAGACCGCCGAAGTCCTTGTGGAGTTGCGTGACCTCGACGAGATAGTCAGTCATCGGAGCCGTCCCGATCGGTGAGCGTTCCCTCGTGCTGCACGTCGTAGAACGGCGTGTCGTGCACGCCTTCTTCCATCTCGATCCTGTGCCGCCGCTCGGGAATCAGGCCGGCGGGTCGGAAGAGCATCATCAGGACGATGATGATCCCGTAGATCCCGAACTGGTACTTCGTAGGATCGAACGCGAGCCCGGTATTCTGGATCTTGGAACCGATGTTGGCGAGGCCCTCAACGTTGAGATAGCTGAGCAACATGCCTCCGAGAATCACACCCCAGACGCTGCCTAAGCCACCGAGAATGACCATGCAGAGAAGGAACACGGAGATGTTGAAGTAGAAATCGGCCGGGAATGCTCCGCCCTTGAAACTGGCGTAGAAGGCACCGGCGACACCGCCGAAAAACGCTCCGAGCGCGTACGCCCAGGTCTTCGTTCGCATCAGCGGAACACCCATTGCAGCGGCGGCAGTCTCGTCTTCGCGGATTGCGATCCAGGCGCGTCCCAGACGGGAGTCTCGTAGGCGCACGCTGCAGAACACGGTGATGAGGAGGATCACGACCGCAAACCAGAAATACCACTCCGCCCTGTTGGAGGACTGCCGAAAGCTCTCGGGTAGTCCGAGTGCGACCCCGACGGCACCGAAGCCGAGCGAGTCGATAGGGGTGATTCCGAAGGTGCCGTGCGTGAGGTCAAATCCGTACACGTTGTCGGCGTTCCGCACGAACTGTGGCACGATCTCGCCGAACCCGAGCGTCACGATCGCGAGGTAGTCGCCGCGCAGTCGGAGTGTCGGTATGCCGATGGCAGTGCCGGCGAGCATCGTCAGCGCGCCTGCTACGGGGAGTATGAGCCACATCGAGATATGGATCCCGGAGAGCCCGTCAGGAATTCCGGCTGCACCGAAGTTGATGGAGACCTGGCTGAACTGCTCGGAGGCGAACCAGCCCGCGGTGTACGCACCGACCGCATAGAAAGCGACGTAGCCGAGGTCGAGAAGGCCCGCGTAGCCGACGACCATGTTGAGCCCTGTCGCCATCGTCGTGAAGACGACCATCACCACCATGGAGTCCGTCCTGGGAATGAAGTCGCCGATCACCGGAATGAGCTGGAGCGAGCCCACGATCGTCGGGTAGATGAGTGCGAGAACGAGGAGCACCACGACGGCAACGGTGCTACGGTTGCCGGCCGCTGAACGTGCGCGGTGGCGCAGGCCTGTCATGCCCCCTCCGGCGTCTGTTCTCCGAGTATGCCCTCGGGCCGGAAGACGAGAACCAGGATCAGGATCCCGAAGACCATCGAACGCGTCCAGTCACTGCCCGGCGCGAACCATCCCAGACCCTCGTTGAACGCCTGGATGAACCCGATGCATAGCGCGCCGAGAACAGCGCCGCTAAGGTTGCCTATCCCCCCGAGCACTGCCGCCGTGAAGGCGATCAGTCCGAGCTCGAACCCGGTGTCGAAGCGCATGTTGAACTGCATCAGGTAGATGATGCCCGCGGCACCTGCGAGCGCACCCGCGATCAGGAACGTGACGGCGATCGTGCGGTCTACATCGATCCCCATCATCGCCGATGCCTCGCTGTCCTGGGCTACCGCCCGCATCGCCTTTCCCTGTTTCGTTGACCGAACAAACCAGGAGAGCGCGACGAGGAGCGGGATCACGATGATCAGCACCGAGGCCTTGCTCCACGAGTAGGTAATACCGCCAATGTGGATCACGTCCGAACGCGAGATCAGGTTTGGCACTGTCCGGTAGTTGGCACCGTAGAGGGCGAGAGAAATATTCTCGACGACGAACGACATACCGACGGCGGTGATCAACGGCGCGAGCCTCGGAGCGTTCCGCAACGGCCGATAGGCGACACGTTCGATCGAGGCATTGAACAACGAGAACCCGACCATGATCACGAGGAGCGTGACCGCGAGGCCGCCGATGATGACGAGCGCACTCGAACCCTCATCGAGTCCAAGGACGCTCACGATCACGGTGCTTGCGACAAGGCCCGATAGGGCAAAGACATCGCCGTGCGCAAAGTTGATCAGCTGCAGAATGCCGTACACCAGCGTGTAGCCGAGTGCGACGACACCGTAGATGGTTCCGTTCGTAAGTCCAATCAGGCCGATGTCGATGAAGGCCGCCGGCCCCTTGACAAAGTTGACCGCAAGCCAGACGAGAAGGAGCCCCAGAAGTACCAGTCCGATTCGGTCGAAGACACTAGCGTCGCGAAGTCTGGCCAACATCTCTCCCGTAAACGATACAAGCCGATACGACCGCCGACGGGAGGGGGTCGCCCTCCCGTCGGCTGAGTCAGTTCGCTACTCCGGTGTCTGTCTACTTTCCGAGTGCTGCGTCAACCGCCGCCTGAGAGGGTGAGATGACCTTTACCGTCTCGAGCTTGTCGGTCGCCTTGTAGACAACGATCGCCGTGACTGCTCCACTTGCATCCTCGGGATCGCCGTTTGCGCCGATGGAGAACGATCCGAGGAGTCCCTGATCGACCTTCGTCTCGAACATCTTCGCAATCACGTCTGCGCGTGAGCCGTCCGAGGCACCGATCGCATCGAACAGCACCTGGGCCGCCTGGGCCGAGTAGATCGCGTACGGCTCGATTGGCGCACCCTTGAGGTAGTCCTTGGAGAAAGTGTCCGCGAACTCCTTGGCAGCACCCTTGAACTGGTCGATCGGCTGGCCGGCGACCGACATGAACATGCCGGCGGATGCCGCGCCGGCATCGTCGATCGTCTGCTGCAGCGCAAAGCCGTCAGGCGTGATCAGCCTGACCGGGCCGTCATTGGGCCCGAGTACGGCAACCTTGTCCTTGATCAACTGGGCACCGTTCTCGCAGATAAGGCCTCCGACGAAGATCCCATCGGCACCGCTTGCCTGCACCTTCTTGAAGAGGGCCTCGTAGGATGACGCCTTCGGATCGTAGGCTTCGAAGCCCGCGATCTTGATGCCGAGCGACTCCGCTGCCTTCTGGAAGTTCGTCGCGACGCCGACGCCGTATGCCTCCTTATCGTTGAGGACGTAGACGTTCTTGAGGCCGATCGACTGTGCGAACTCCGCGTCCGCGGCACCCTGGTAGGCGTCGTTCGCGACGACGCGGGCATAGTTGCGCTTCCCTGACGGATAGTACTTTTCCGGCTCCGTCGTCTCACACCCCGGACCACCCTGGGTCAGACACACATACGTGTTGCCCTCTGAGATCATCGCAATCCCGCCGTTTGGTGCCTCATTCAGGATGGGGATCTCGATCGCGGCACAGCCGGAGTTGAAGGTGCCTATGACGCCGATCACCTTGTCGTTCGCGGCATAGGCCCTGGCGTTCTGGCTGCACTTGCCCGAGTCCCACTTCCCGGCCTGCGCGGTCGAGCCGTCACAGACCTGGAAGCCGATGTTGTAATTCCCGGCCTTGAAGTTCCTCGCCTTGAGTTCGTAGCGGATTGCGTCAACCATCTGCACTGCCTGGGGGGAAAAGGCACCCTGCATCGGCAGGTCGGAGGTGACCAGATAGTCGGGATTCCCTTCTCCCTCGTACTCGATAGCCGTGCACGACGATGACGGCAACGCCTCCGGTGCGCTTCCTCCACTACTCCCGCCGCAGCCGGCCGCAATGACCGCGAAGAACGCAGCCCCTACGATCAGAAAAGCCATACCTTTCTTTCCCAACATGAAATGCCCCTTCCGGGAATTAAAATGAAAAAATACTTACGGACCGCCGGCTATCCGCTGCTGGTGGAAAACGCATCGTCCCGGGTGGCCCTGGCGACTTTACAATATTGCGCATGTTGGCGCACGACTGAACGCAATCTCTCCGATGCCGGCGACGCCGGGCAGCCCAGCCGACGAGAGCCCCTTGGACGAGCACAACCTCCCGGCGGCGTGGCCGCCGCTGAAACCTAACCGCCGGCGAGCCATGCCGAAGGGGGGAATCGAACCCCCACACCCTTTCGGGCGCCGGATTTTGAGTCCGGTGCGTCTACCAGTTCCGCCACTTCGGCCTTCTCCCGGATCGTACCGCCCGGACGGGCGGGAGCGCAGAGCGTCAGGCCGGGATCTCGGACAGCGGAAACGACCGGTGGGCGCGTGGCGGCACGAGAAAGTTCTGACGCCTCGTCGTACGGAGGTACTCGTTGATGCCCTGCCCCTCCGCGCGTGGATTGAAAGGAAGCGTCGTCCCGTCCGACAGCACGCCGTCCATCGCGTTCCGGACACGATGGAAGTCGTCGCTCGTCGGATTGAAGATGACGAAGTGGACACCTGCAGCCGGCCCGGCCGAGCCGGTGTCCGTCGCGCTCCAGTGAAACGGATTGTCGAGCGTGTTGAAGTCGGCACGCTGGGGAATCGCAATGCCTGCCGGGTACACCGTGCCGTCGGGCCCGACGTGGCGGCGCGAGAGACGGGAAGCGGTCTGAAGAGCTCCACTGTGGCCGATCGCGCCGTGCACGCGATAGCCACGGCGCACATCGGCTGCGGTCGAGGCCCCACCCGAGCCCTGGGGCAGGGTGAGCGTCCCGACCGGCACCTCGAGGCCGGGCCGGAACATCGTCTGCACGCGTTCCGCATACGCCGTATTGACGTACCAGGCCTCGAGGTTCTCGCGGATATGGGAAAGATGCATATGCGTCCCGTGGGTGAAGTAGCCCTGCGGGATCCGAGCGAGGCCGAGCGTCTCGAGGTTCGCGATCCTCGACGGGCCGAGGTTCTCACGCAGCGTCGAGGTGAAGCCGAAGAAGAGCTCTGCATCGAGGGGGATCAGGTCGGCCCCGGGAACGCCTGCGGCACGTGCAAGTCTTCGCGGCAAGCCACCTCCCGCGAAGCCTCTCCTGATCGTCGTCTTCGTGAATACGTCGAGGTCGTCGAAGAGCATCTTCTCGGCCGTCGCGATCGCCTGTTGGCTGTCGCTGCGCAGGAGCACCGCTACGTCGTTCTGCTCGAGCTCGGTGTCCTCTGGATCGCTCGAGAAGCGGACGGCATCGAGCAGAGCGGGCTTCTGCGCCCGGAGATCGGTCGGCTGTAACCGCGCCCACCGGGTGGGAACATAGCGTCGGAAGTACGGCAGACCCCAGGCCACGGTGATCCCGAGACCCGCGGGTGTCGTGGGATAGCGGGCTTCCAGCTCTGTGAGAACGCTCTCGAGGCCGTGACGCGCCGCACCGAGATCGTCGGTCGCCAACGTGGCGGTCACAACCTCGTGATGCAGAGGCGGCACGAGTATCTCGACGCCGTTGTCGGTCATGATCTGAACGCCCTCTAGCAGGTGCTGTTCGGGCGGGAGCGGCGAGGTCGCCGGGGGGCGCGCCGGCAGGTCAGCGTGGCCGTCGACAAGCGCATAGATCCCCGCCGCGCCGGCTATCGCACCCGCGGTACCCGCGAGCGCCTGGCGACGGGTGAGACGCATTAGCGCGGTGGAACGAGCACGAGCCCGTTCGTCATCCGTTTCAGGTTGGCAACGACCTTCGAAAACGAGAGCGGAGGCGCAACGTGCTCGCTGATCGTGTAGAGCGAGCCGCCGTAGCGCCAGGCAAACAGCACGTGCCAGGAGTCGGCGCCGTGATTGACCGTGTACATCTTCACCATGAGCCCGTTCGTCGAACGCCAGGCTCCCCTCTCGTCCTGGAAGCAAGGGATCTTCTTGCGAAACGTCTTACCGTTGACGGTCGAGACGCTCTGACACGTCCGTGGGATCCGCACCTTCCCGGGATAGCCGCGCAGGTTGACGTGGATCTCCTGCGTGTTGAGCCCCGCAGCCTCCCGCCACGCAAAGCTCTGGAGGTAACTTCGGTCGGGGTCAACCGAGTCGATGTTGTTCCAGTGGTTGCCGATCTGCGGCACGAGTGGATCGGGCATCCAAC
The DNA here is from genome assembly GCA_037139935.1 of Thermoleophilia bacterium. Classification (GTDB taxonomy): domain Bacteria; phylum Actinomycetota; class Thermoleophilia; order Gaiellales; family Gaiellaceae; genus Gaiella. The sequence continues at coordinate 84,473 of JBAXFL010000003.1, forward strand.
TCGGGCAGTACACCGCCGTGTCAATCCTGTTGGCAAGACGCTGCCAGCCACCAAGTTGCGCGCAGCGTGGGGAAGCCGTGCCGGCCTCCGTCGCCCCGGCGGCGAAGGCCCAGGGAACAGCAACGAGTGCCGCACCGAGAAGAGCCCCGACGACGATTCGCATGACGCCAATCGTAGCTGTGCCCTCTTTTTTTAACCCCCTGACGGCCACCAGCCTCCACGGACTCACTCCGAGGCGTGCACGTCTTGCTCCAGCCGGTAGACGCGCACCCATGGGCCAGCGAGGCCTGGCTCGCCCGGAGCAGCGGCAAACGCCGGATCAAGGCCGCGGCCGAGGAGCGCCTCGTAGAACAGCGCCTCCCGGGGATAGCGGTCGGGCGCGGCCAGCACACGGTCGGTGACGGCACCGGAAATGATCACCCACTTGACGCCCTCCCGGCGAAGCCTCTCGAGGTCGCGTTCCGGATCGGACGGGCGGCCCGGTCCGGGAAGATCGAGACGCACCACCGGTCTGCCCGAGAGTGGCAGCGTCGAGGGATCGGCAGCGATCGCGTCGGCCAGAGGGACGTTCGCGCCAACCCAGGCCCCGGCACGGAGACGGGTGTCGGTGCGGGTGAGCTCGCGCGCGTCGGAGACGCTCCATGCAAGAGGCACGAGGAGAGCCACGAGGGCAACCGGCACGATGGCTCTGATGCTTCCCGCGAACACGGCAAGCACCGGGACGAGAGGAATGACGTAGCGGTCGAAGTGCGCCGCCTGCGGCATCAGCGTCAGCCAGTAGGCACCCACGAACGAGAGGAGGACGAGGTCGATACGGCTGCGCCGTGCGAGAGCGGCAACCAGGCCGACCGCGGCGACGAGCAGCAGTGGCCCGACCGCCGCCCACAGACGATCGATGTACGCAACGGGTGCAGCCGGGTCGTTCTCGAAACCGAGCCATCCGGCGCGGGCAAGACGCTGTACCCGCGAGATATCGCCCCACGAAGCGCCTGCGTGGATCAGCACGAACGGGCTCGTCAACACAAAGCTCGCTACCGCGAGTGCCGCGGCACGCCCCAGGGAGCGCCATCTCCCCCACCCCGCGACTACCACGGGAACGGCCGCGAGCACACCTGGATACTTGGCCGACGCCGCGAGTCCGACAGCCAGCCCAGCCCACTCGATGCGCCCCTCGACGGCGAGCGCAAGCGCACACGTCACGGCGAGCGTCAGGAGCACGTCCGTCACTGCTACGCGTGAGTACGCAACGTGCGTCGTCGAGACCGCTACGGCTGCCGCACCCACGACTGCGGCACCCGTGCCATAGGCCCGCCTGCCGAGCCACCACGTGGCGCCGACACCGCAGAGCCCGAGCAGCACGGCCACGCCGCGTGCTGCGCCGAGGGACGGGCCACCGAAGAACGACTGCACCGGCGCCAGCAGGCCCATCAGCAGCGACGGGTAGTCGTACCACCCCGGATCGAGATGCCCCTGCCCCATGCGCCACGCACGCGGCACGATGCTCGCCTCATCCGGGTCGAGGACGGTGAGCGGAAGCCCGTAGCCGATCCCGACGAGCCGAAGCACGGCGGCAAGACCGAGGATCGCCACGAGGGCGACCCTCCGATCAGAGATCGGGAAGCGTGTCACCCACGAGCGACCCGGTGTCGCTACCCGAGACGATCACGGCGTCAACTCCGGCCCGTTCGAGCTCGATGACCGCCGCACGACTTGCTCCGAAGAGCTCCGCAATTGCGAGCTTGCCGGCGGGGATGTCGGGAAGCAGCTCGAGAAGACGATCCAGAGCCGATTGCCCGTCGTCTGCCTCTTCGGCCGAAAGCAGGATGATCTCGGGGTCAACGAGCTCCAGAACCGCTTCGAGGTCATCCGCCTCACTCACCCGCAGCACACACTCGAGCCCTCTGTCGTGCGCGGCAGCTACCACTTCGCGCAGGGAGTCCCTGACCTTCAAGACATCCACGACCACGGCGTCGATAGCGCCGAGGTCATCGGCGCTGCCGAACCCGAGCAGCGGCAGGCTAGAAATCTCCCGGATCACCCCGGCGTGGTGACGGACGACGAGGCCCTCGGCGCCCTGCTCCGTCGCAGCCCGGGCGCCCTCGATGTTCGAGACCTCGACGAGCACGGAGATCCCATCGCCCTCTGCGATCGCCTGACTGAGCCGCCTTGCACCGTCCACCGACGACCATCCTACTCGGAGTCGTCGTCGCCGTGTCGGACAGAGAGCGAATCCCGTAGGCTGCAGCGGTGCCCGGGTCAGTCAATCGCATCTGTCTGCTCGGTAGTGAATCGACCGGGAAGACCACGCTGGCGCGAGCGCTCGCAGCCGCGTACGGCACCGTGTGGAACCCGGAGTACGGCCGGGCCTACACCGAGAGCGGACGAGACCCCGACGCGCCGTGGGTCAGCGCCGAGTTCACCCACATCGCCAGGATCCAGTGCTGGTACGAGGACTGCCTCGCCGCATCCGCGCGCAAGGTGCTGTTCTGTGACACGGACGCGTTCACGACGAAGCTCTTCCACCAGGTGTACCTCGGGACCCCGACCGATGCGTTTGACGACCTGGCCGGACGCAACTACGACCTCTTTCTCGTCTGCGGCCTCGACGTGCCGTGGCGGCACGACGGCATCAGAGAGTTCGACAGCCAGCGGGAGTGGATGCACGAGCGCTATCTCGAACGTGCGCAAGCAAGCGGCTCGCCCTGGGTCGAGCTCGAGGGGTCGCGCGAGGGCCGTCTGCTTGCAAGCCGACGCGCCGTCGATCGCTTCCTCTGAGGGTAGCTGAAGCGGAGATGAAGGTGCGGGTCGTGGACGGCGGCCTCTCGACAGCGCTCGAGGAGGCGGGGCACCGACTCGACGACCGGCTCTGGACGGCGCGACTCCTGATCGATGATCCCGGGGCGATCGTCGCGGCGCACCTCGCGTTCCTGCGTGCGGGCGCGCGAGTGCTGATCACGTCGAGCTATCAGGCGAGCGAGGATGGTCTCACCGCAGCGGGCCTCGCACCGGAGGAGGCGGCGGCGGCACTTCGATTGACGACCACGCTTGCCGCGCAGGCACGGGGGCAGTTTGCCGTGGAGGATCCCGAGAGCGCCGCAAGCGTCCTCGTCGCCGCCTCGATCGGCCCGTACGGAGCGACGCTCGGTGACGGCTCCGAGTACCGTGCGCCGGTTGTGGATGAAGCCGCGCTGGTCGCATTCCACACCCGACGGCTGCAACTCCTCGTCGACACGCGGCCCGACCTCCTGGCGATCGAGACGATCTCATCGGCCCGGGAGGCGCACGCAATCCTCACCGCGCTCGACGGGTTGCCGCCGATCCCCGCTTGGATCACGTTCACCTGTATCGACGGTGCGACGACCTGGGGTGGCGACCCGATCGAGACTGCAATCGCCACCGCTCTTGCAGGCAGTTCGGTGATCGCGGTCGGTGTCAACTGCACGGCTCCCGCCAACGTCGCACCTCTGCTCGAGCGGATCGGGCGGGTCACCGACCTTCCACTCGTTGCCTACCCCAACGGAGGTCAGAGCTGGGATGCGGAGGCGAGGGTATGGGAGGGCCCGGCAGAGGGCTTCTCTGGAGGCGACGTCGCGAGATGGGTCGCGCTCGGCGCCCGGTATCTCGGTGGCTGCTGCGGCGTCGGGCCGTCGGGAATTGCGGGACTCAGCGACAAGCTCGGGCACACCCGGGAGACCGGCTGAAGCCTGCCACGAGCAGTGCTGCCCGCCCACTTTCGGCGAACCCGCGAGCAGGGCCCTTCAGGATCACGCGACTCATGCAGAAAAAAAGCACGCTGTCGGTACCCGGGCATCAGCGACACGCTCTTCCATTGCGGATGCTCAGAGTCCGACAGGGTGCCACACGGTCTTGAGCTCGAGGAAGGCGGAGATCTCCCATGGGCTTTGCTCGCTACCGGCTTTGACGACTCTTTTGACGTTGTCGGCGGCAAGAGCCTCGAGCTCTGCGCTGACGTCGCCCGCGCCCGTGACGTCGATTGCGTTTACGTCCATGTGCGCGGCGAGGATCGGGGCCAGCTCCGAGCGGGAGCCCGTCAGTAGATTGACGACACCGCCCGGAAAATCGGAGGTTGCGATTGCCTCCGCGAGCTCAAGTGCAGCGAGCGGCCGCGTCTCCGACGTGATCACGACCGCGGCGTTGCCACTCACGATCACCGGAGCGATCCGCGAGACGAGCCCTTCGAGCGGCGGCAGTTCAGGTGCGAGAACCGCGACAACCCCTGTGGGCTCCGGCACGGTGAAGTTGAAGTACGGCCCGGCGACGGGGTTCGAACCACCGAGAACCTGGGACAGCTTGTCGGCCCATCCCGCGTACCAGACGACACGATCGATCGCACGCTCCACCTCGCGCCGACCCGAGCAGGCACGCGCCAGATCCGCGGTCCGCGTTTCCATCATCTCAGCGAGGCGATACAGCACCTGGCCGCGGTTGTACGGCGTCGCGCCGGCCCACTTCGGAAAAGCAGCGCGGGCTGCCTGCACGGCGTTGCGCGCATCCTTCCGCGAGGCGTAGGCGACGTTCTGCCCCTCGGCCTCGTACGTGCGGCCCGACTCCGAGCGTGAGAACTTGCCTCCGATATAGAGCTTGTAGGTCTTACGAACGGCGATGCGGCTCATCGGTCGAACCTCAGGTACGGCTCGAGACCGTGCAGGCCGCCCTCGCGGCCGAAGCCGGACTCCTTGTAGCCGCCAAACGGTGAGGTCGGGTCGAAGCGGTTGAAGGTGTTAGCCCAGACAACACCGGCACGGAGGCGCTCCGCCATCCAGAGAGCGCGCGAACCCTTCTCCGTCCAGACGCCTGCGGAAAGTCCATACGGCGTGTTGTTCGCCTTCTCGACGGCCTCCTCGGGAGTACGAAACGTGAGCACCGAGAGGACGGGGCCGAAGATCTCCTCCTGCGCGATGCGCGAGCTCTGCGCCACGCCTGTGAACATGGTCGGCGCGAACCAGTAGCCCTTCTCGGGCAGGCGGCACGGCGGCTGGTACATCTCGGCGCCCTCCGCCTCCCCACTCGCGACGAGCTCGCGAATCCGGTCGAGCTGCAGCCGGGAGTTGATCGCGCCGAGGTCGGTGTTCTTGTCGAGTGGGTCGCCGACGCGGATCGTGCGCAGGCGCCGCTTCAACTTGGCGACGAGCGGCTCGTAGATCGATTCCTGCACGAGCAGGCGCGAGCCCGCGCAGCAGACGTGACCCTGGTTGAAGTAGATCCCGTTGACGATCCCCTCGACGGCCTGGTCGAGGGCGCAGTCGTCGAAGACGATGTTGGCGGCCTTGCCGCCGAGCTCGAGAGTGAGCTTCACACCAGTCCCTGCGAGCTCGCGGCGGATCGCCTTGCCGACCTCGGTCGAGCCGGTGAAGGCGACCTTGTCGAGGTCCGGATGCCTGACAAGGTGTGCGCCTGTCGACCCGTCGCCGGTGACGATATTGACGACACCCGCAGGCAACTTCGCCTGGCGGCAGATGTCGGTGAAGATGAGCGCCGTCAGCGGTGTCGTCTCGGCGGGCTTCAGCACCACGGTGTTCCCGCAGGCGAGCGCCGGGGCAATCTTCCAGGCGAGCATCAGCAGCGGGAAGTTCCACGGAATGATCTGTCCGGCGACGCCAAGTGGGCGGGGCTTGCGGTTCGGGAATGCGTACTCGAGCTTGTCCGCCCAGCCCGCGTAGTAAAAAAAGTGTGCGGCCGCGAGCGGGATGTCAACGTCGCGCGACTCCTTGATCGGCTTGCCGCCGTCGAGCGACTCGGCAACCGCGAGCTCGCGCGATCGCTCCTGAATCAGGCGGGCGATCCGGAACAGATACTTGGCACGCTCTGCCGGACGCAGCGCCGACCACTCTCCGTCGAAGGCTCCGCGAGCAGCCTGGACGGCAAGATCGACATCGCGTGGCCCGGCGAGGGCGATCTCGGCAAGATGCTCCTCGGTCGAGGGCGAGATCGTGGAGAACCACTTGCGCGAACGGGGTGCTACCTGCTGGCCGCCGATATAGAGGCCGTAGCGCTCCTCCAGGGAGAGGATGTCCCGCGCCTCGGGGGCAGGGGCGTAGTCCCACTCGAGCGGGGAGGGACGGGCGCGAGTGGCGGGGACATTCGCGGCCATCAGTCGATCGTGAAGTAGTCGCCGGACTGATAGGTACCGGTTCGCTGCTTGCGGATCTGCATCAGCACATCGTTGAGGAGCGAGGAGGCTCCAAAGCGAAAGAGGTCCGGCGTCATCCAGGCCATGCCCAGCGTCTCGTGGAGGACGCAGAGGTACTGGATTGCCTGCTTCGCTGTTCGGATCCCTCCCGCGGGCTTCATGCCGATCACGCGCCCCGTTTCGTCGTGGACATCGCGGATCACCTCGAGCATGCAGAGTGTCACGGAGAGCGTCGCCGCGGGGCTCACTTTCCCCGTCGAAGTCTTGATGAAGTCGGCGCCGGCGGCAATCGCGAGTAGAGAGGCGCGGCGCACGTTGTCGTAGGTGCCAAGCTCACCGGTCTCGAGGATCACCTTCAGGTGTGCTGACCCGCAGGCCTCCTTGACGCGGACGATCTCATCCATGACCTTCGCATACCGCCCCGAGAGAAATGCGCCGCGGTCGATCACCATGTCGATCTCGTCGGCACCGAACGCAAGGGCCTCGCGAACGTCGGAGAGCTTCACGCCGATCGGCGACTGACCCGAGGGGAACGCCGTCGCAACCGCCGCGACGCGAACGCCTGAGCCAGTGAGCCGGCGCTTCGCGACGGCAACGAGGTTCGGATAGACGCAGACGGCTGCAACGGACGGGATCGTGGGGTCTCCCGCATCAGGGTGCATCGCCTTTGCGCAGAGCGCCGCAACCTTGCCCGGGGTATCGGCCCCCTCGAGCGTCGTCAGATCAATCATGCGAATCGCAAGGTCAAGAGCTGCGAGCTTCGAGCCCTTCTTGATCGACCGCTGCGCGAGCTCTCCGGCCCGCAGTTCGAGCGCGACGGCGTCAACGGCACCGACACGGGGGAGTTGCAGGTCGAAGGGAAGCCCAAGATCGCGCGAGAGAATCTGTGCCCGAGCCATCGGCGGCAAGTCTAGCCCTGCGGCGTTTTCGTCGGCCGCTATCGCCGCCCTGACCGAAAAGGAGCTCCCGCGAGAGCGTTTGGAGTGATCTAACGGCTACCCGCGGCTACCCGGGCGCTCCGCAGCTGCTGCAGGCTACGGGTGTCCCGCTGCCCACCACGCTGTCAGGCCCCACACGCCGACACGGGCACGTCCCGACACACACAGCCGCTCAGCTCTTCGCCATATACGGGTAGATGCCAGGGTCACCAGCACCACCCGACCCGACAGACACACCCGTGCTTCTGTATCCGGGAAGCGCACCACAGCTGATCCCGAGCCCCTGATAGAAGGAGGCGGCCAAGGCGCCCGTGTAATGCGTATCCGTCGCAGGCTGACCCAACAGCAGATCCAGGAACGCTCCCGGCGCGATTGCTACACCCGTAAAAGGAGCGCTACATACAAACAGGTTCACTCCACCAGATTGCGTGAGAAAGAACGTGATCAATCAGACGGGGGATCAGCAAACCGTGGCACCTCGGCCCAGCCTCGAAGTGTCTCGGCCGCAAGGGCTACTGCATCGCGGCCGAGCCGGAACGGGGTCGCGTGCGGCACCTGCACGACGCGCGCGGCGGGAAAGCGGCCGTCGGCGGCGTCGAGGACGTACCGGACGAGAAGGGCGTGGCTCACTGCGAGCAGCGTCTCCTCGGGTCGCGCGAGAAGAACTGCGAGGGCATCCGCAGAGCGCAGCGCCGCCGCCGCCCTACTCTCGCCACCGCCCGGGCAGGGTGCGACAGGATCGTGCCCCCAGGCCCATTCACGATAGGTCGCGAGTGGCCCGCCGTCGAAGGAGCCGAAGTCGATCTCATCGAGAAGCGACTCCACGACCTGTGGGACGGTGCGGCCAGCGAGCGCAAGGCCAAGCGTCTGCTGCGACCGCAGGAAACGAGAGCTGAAGCCGGCATCGATCGGGCCCGAGGCCACGAGCTCTGCCAGCCGCCGCGCCTCCTTCCTACCATCCTCGGAGAGCCCCCCGCCGGGAGGCGTCGAGTTGACGACTGCTCCCGCGTTCGACTCGGCGTGCGCGTGACGCACGAGGATGAGCGTGTTCACAGGAGAATCGAGCGGTAATCCAGCACGTGCGACATTCCGACCGACTCGTAGAGCCGGATCGCGACGGCGTTCTCTGCCCGGACAAACAGACATACGATAGGTGTGTCAACGAGCAGGATCCGGATCAGATCCCGCAGCGCACGTGTTGCGTAGCCCTGGCTCCGGGCGGGAGGATCGGCCCAGACCTGCTGGAGCTGAACCGCCGTGTCCGTCCAGGCGGACACCTCGGCCTTGAACCTGATCACGCCGTCCTCGACCCAGAGCCACGACCGCCCCTCATCAATCTGCGCCCTGGTTCGCCAGCGAAAGCCGCCGGGATCATGCCGCAGCGGATCGACGGCGATCTCCTCGAAGTGAGCAGCCGCGCAGGCGGGAACGAGAAGGTCGAGATCGACCTCGGTCGCCAGCCGGAGATTCGTGCCACCCGCCTGTGGCATCTTGGTGATCGCAAAGACGGGTTGACCGGGGCGGTCAAGCCGGGGCGGTGGAAGCTTCCGGCGCACCGCCTCCCAGAGATCGGTCACCGCCCCCGTTTCCCCGATCAGCATCCGCGCACCCGCCTTGACCGCAAGGCCGGAAAATGCATCGCAACCCACGCCAGAGGGAACCAGGTTGCTGCCGAGGTGGCAAAGCGCAGTCAGCTCCCCCTCCCTGTCGGCGACTGCGGCAAATCTGCCCTGGCGGCGACGCGCTACATCCTCGACAAAAACGCGCTCCACCGGTTCGGCGGCACAGAAGCGAAGGATCTGCTCGGTCGTCGGCTCGATCACGCGGGAACGCACAGCCACACTCTATTTCGGGATCGGCAAAACCTGCGCTGGTAGTATCGGATCATGCCAATTCACCTTCGAGCAGATCCCGGCGACTACGCCGAAGCCTGCCTCCTCCCCGGAGACCCGCTCCGTGCGCAGTACATCGCAGAAACGTTCCTCGCCGACGTCAAACAGGTCAACGGAGAACGCGGAATGCTCGGTTTTACCGGAACCTTCAACGACAGGCCGGTGTCCGTGCAGTCGAGCGGGATGGGATGCCCCTCAGCAGCAATCGTCGTCGAGGAACTCGTCCAGCTCGGCGTCAACCGGATCATGCGTGTCGGGACGTGCGGCGGGCTCCAGGCCGACCTCTCGATGGGAGATCTCATCATTGCCGTCTCCGCAACCGCAGCCGACACGACGTCATCGCACTACGTGCTCGGCGAACCACACTCTCCCACCGCGGACTTCTCTCTCGTCCACGAGGCAGTCCACAAGGCAAAGCACCTGGGGAAGCCTGTTCGTGTCGGCCCCGTCGTGACGACCGACATTTTCTACCAGCCCGATCCGGGCTTGCCCGCCCGCTGGTCGGAGCGGGGAATCCTGGCTGTCGAGATGGAGGCTGCTGTGCTGTTCACGCTCGGAGCACTCCGGAAGATCCAGGCAGGATGCCTCCTGATCGTCAGCGACGTGATCGTCGAGGGCGAGTTCCTCCGGATCAGCGACGAGGAGATGTCGAAGGCTGTGGACGAGATGACCGAGCTCGCTCTTCACACCGTCACGGCATAACGGCGGACGCCGGTGAGCGAGACCGTCTTCCTCGTCAACCCGGCATCGGCAAACGGCTCCACCGGACGCCGCTGGCCGGAGATCGCGCGGAAGGCGGCAGGTGTTGGTCTCGAAGGTGACGCGCTCATCAGCGAGCGCCCCGGTCACCTGGGCCTTCTTGCGCGGGAGGCCGCCACAGGGGGGGCTCGGCTACTCGTTGTCGTCGGGGGTGACGGTGCGGTGAACGAGGTCGTCAACGGGCTCTCGGGACTCGACAACGCACCACCAGTGGCCGTGATACCCCGTGGAACAGGCGGCGACTTCGTACGGACGTTCGGGATTCCGGGCGATGTCGAAGCCGCGGCCCGGGTCGCACTCGCGGGCTCTACCCGGGCAGTTGACCTCGGCCGGGTCACCTATCGCGCGTGGGACGGCACCGAAACAACCTCCCTGTTCGCGAACGTGGCGAGTGCGGGAATGAGCGGTGCGATCGCCCGGCGAGCAAACGACACGTCGAAGGCGCTCGGCGCCAGGGCGTCGTATCTTTGGGCCACAATCGCCGTGTTCGTGGGCTGGTCTGCCGTCGAGATGAACCTCACGGTGGACGATGAGCATCGGAGCGGCAAGATGTTCGACGTAGTCGTCGCGAATGGACGGTACTTCGGCGGAGGCATGCAGATGTGTCCCGAGGCGATGCCTGACGACGGACAGTTGGACGTCGTCACGATCGGCGACGTGACGAAGCGCGACCTACTCCAGACCATGCCGAAGATCTACCGCGGCACCCACCTGCCGCACCCGAAGGCCGAGGCGCTCCGTGGACGGGTTGTCACGGTCGAGACCGAGAAACCGGTTCCCGTGGAGCTCGATGGAGAACAACCCGGCACAACGCCCGCGCGGTTCGAGGTGCTGCCGGGTGCGTTACACCTTCGCGTGCCGGCGGCAACCGCCGGCTGATCAATTCCTACCTGCGCTCGGGGCCCACGACGCCCGAGGCGGTGTCGCCTACCGCGTGCCGACAGGTCTACCCACGAGGAACTCCTGCCAGTGACAGCAGAGTGACAGCGGAGCTCGCTGCCACCAACAGACATGGTTCTACTCGGAGGCCTTCCGCGAAGGCGCAGCAGCAGAGGTCTTCGGCTTCTGAGCACGCCTGAGCATCGTGATCTCCTTCTCGAGCTTCGCCACCCGCTTCTCGAGATCGTCGATGCCGCGCACCTTCTTGCCCAGCTCGTCCACCCGACCGCGTAGGTCGTTGACAGCCCCGAGCGCCTTCACCGCACCCGGGAGGTCGGCAAGCCTGGCCATCGTCTGCTCACCGCGGCTCGCGAGGCGTCCAATCGCGTCGCCGCCGTCCTTCGAGGTCTTTTTCGCTTCTTTCATCGTGGAGTCATAGTACTCCCTGGGCGACAACGGAGCGGTGTGGGTCTATTGTTGAGCCGTGGACGGGTTCAGAAGCGCGTACGACATCCGCGTTCGGTTTGCCGAGACCGATGCACAGGGCATCGCCCACCATGCCTCGTTCGTCGTGTGGCTCGAGGTCGCGCGCGTCTCCTACCTCGCCGACCACGCGCGTGGCTACCGCGCGCTCCGGGAGCAGGGGATCGAGGCGCTGACCACCGGCGTGCGCGTTGACTATCTCGCCACCGCGGTCTTCGACGACGTTCTCACGATCCGCCTGCAGTGCGTCGATATCCGGGGTGCTCGCTTCCGGTACGAGTACCGCGTCGAGCGTGAAGGCCAGCTCATCGCAACCGCCGAGACGCTCCACGCCACGGTCGATGCAACGACGCATCTCCCCACGAGAATGCCTCCGTGGTTCGTGGAGGCCGTCGCTAGGGCCGAGCAGGCAGCGTAGTGGCCGGCTCGGGGGTCGCCGCCCCTTCCCCCGGGATCCCGGTTGTCGGTGAAGTGCCGTCCTTTGGCACGTTCTTCGGATCGGTCGGCTTCTTGACCGGCTTCTTGACCGGCTTCTTCGAGCCCACGCGAACGAGCGATGGCTCACCGACATAGAACGACCGCCACGTGGTGTCGTACAGCGTGGTGCCGTTGGTGTCATAGACGAGGCGATGCACGCTCGTCTGACGGGGCGGCGACCCAAGCTCGTCGATGACCCGCTTGCCCTTCGCGAGAGTCGGGTCGTCGATCTCGAGCACCGGCACCGGGCCGGTCACTGCAAGCGGCTCGGTCGTGCTCTCGACGCGCCGGTTTACCGGCGTACCGTAGAGGTTGACGGTCAACGATCCCGCGCCCACGAAGGTGCGGAGCAGAAGCCAGTGACCGGTGTCGTTGACAAACCGGAGGTCGAGATCGGGATAGTTCACCGTTGCGTCGCGACCGAGCGGGTAGTGGCTGATGTAGAGCGCATGGTTCGCCCGGGCGGTAATCGGTAGGCCGCTGTCGAACGCAGCGTTGAAAACGGTCGTCGAGACCTGGCAGATGCCACCGCCGATACCGTTCTTCAGCTCCCCGTTGATGATCACCGGAGCCTCCTGGAACCCCTTCTCGACGGTCCGCTCACCCGTCGTACCGTTGAAGGAAAACGTCCCTCCCGGCTGGATCAGCGTGCCGTCGATCATCTCGGCCACGACCTGCACGTTGTTGAGGCGACCGGGTGTGCCCCCGTAGGTCGTCGTGTACGAGGCAACGACTCCCGTGATGCCCATCTTCTTCGCGTCCTCCGTCGTGCGGGCCGCCTCGGCCACCCTGACGGTCAGGCTGGCCGTGCGCCTGTCGGCAGAGAAGGCCGCGGCTGCAATGGCTCGCGCTGTCGCCGGAATGTCGAGCAGCAGTCCCGGCGCCGACGGCCGAACGGCGATCTTGCCCGTGGCCGTGACCTGGAAGCGGGCATCCTGTGGTGTACGGGAGATGGAGTCGGAAAGCAGCTGCAAGTACTCCTCGGCTCCGCGCCCGGCGACGGTGACCGTCGTTGCCCCGGCAACCGGCAACCGGAGCAGCGACGCGATCTTCCAGCGCGGAACGCGCCAGCGCGTCTCACCGTAGGTGAGTTGGATCGGCGCCGACAACGCGATATGCGCCTTCCGGGCCGCGTTCGCGAGGTCGGCAGCACCGACCCTCGGTGCCGTCGCTTTGAGTGGGAGCGCAACCGGGGTGCCACGTTCGAGCCGACCAAGTGACTGCAGGATGACCGCAGTCGCGGCGGCGTGGTCGAGCGTACGACCCGAACGCCCCTCGACCACCTGCACTCCCAGTCCCTTGCGCACGAGGCTGGCATCGACGCCGCTGCGTGACACCTCCTGCACGATCCTGTCCACTTTGTAGTTCACTGCCGCGTCGTAGGCACCGACCGGCGGCGACGCTTGGATTCCAAAAAACCGGGCATGAAGACGCCTGAAGCCCCGGACAGGCCCGATCCCACCCCCGGCTTCTCTGGCCTCCCTGACGGCCACCTGCCAGTCCGCTGCGACGCCGAGTTGGGATGCCGACAACGCGAACGTCTCTCCTTTGGCCGTAAAGACGACCGGCGTCTGCTCCACGACGGTTGCTCGGGCTGTGAGCACGCGCACTGCCTGGCGCTCCGACAGACCACCTACATCGACACCCGCAATCGTCGTTCCGGCCGCAAGTGCGGACTGCGACCCCGCGAACGCGAACCCGACGAGCACGACAACCAGGGCGACAGAGGCCGTGACCACGATGGCCCGGCGCAGCGCGTTCCGACGCGATGACCGTCGCCGGCGCACACGGGAACGGTCGATCGTAGAGTCGGTGCGCACCGGAACGAAATTCTAGCGCAGAGGGCCTATTCCCGGTCGATCTCCTTCGCGATCACGATCCGCTGGATCTGCGAGGTGCCCTCGTAGATCTGAAACAGCTTCGCGTCGCGCATCAGCTTCTCGACCGGATATTCCTTCATATAGCCGTAACCGCCGAAGACCTGGACTGCGTCCGTCGTGACCTTCATCGCCATGTCGGCGGAGAAGAGCTTCGCAAACGACGAGTACTTCGTCGCCTTGCGCCCACGTCCCTGGTCGATCATCCAGGCCGCCTGCCAGCACAGCAGCCGCGCGGCCTCGATCTCGGTCGCCATGTCGGCAATGATGAAGCTCACTCCCTGGTTTGTGGCAATCGGAAGCCCGAACTGGGTACGCTCCCTCGCGTACGCGACAGAGAGCTCGAACGCAGCCTGCGCAACCCCGACTGCACCGACGGCAATGCTCGGCCGGGTAAAGTCGAGGGCCTGCATCGCTATCTCGAAACCGTCGCCCTCCTTTCCAAGCCGATCGGCTGCCGCAACGACGACGTCGTCGAAGGCCACCGCCGATGTATCCGTCGATCGTTGCCCCATCTTGTCGAGGTGCCGTTCCACGGTGACGCCGGCAGCGTCCATCGGGATGACGAAGGCCGAAAGGCCCCTGCTCCCCTTCCCCGGGTCGGTCGAGGCGAAGCAGACCATCCAGGAGGCGTGGCCGGCATTCGAGATGAACATCTTCGACCCGTTGACGACGTACTCGTTGCCCCGACGCACCGCCGTCGTCTGGATGCCGGAGACATCGGATCCGGCCCCGGGCTCCGTCAGCCCGAAGCATCCGAGGATCGGTGCAGCAACGAGAGGGAGCAGCCATCGCTTCTGTTGTTCCTCGTCGCCTGCGATCACGATCGGTCGGGCAGCGAGGCCATTCACGCAGATCGACGTGCCGATTCCCGAGCAACCCCAGTTCAACTCCTCCGCCACGAGGATGCCTTCGAAGCAGGGCAGTTCGGGGCCGCCAACCGACCGGGGGAGATGCACGTTCATCAGGCCGACTTCGTGCGCCCTGGTGATGATGTCGGTGGCATGAGCCTGCTTCTCGTCGAACGCGGCTGCGTGCGGCCGGATCTCCTTCTCCGCAAACGCCCGCGCGAGCGCCCTCAACTCCCGCTGCTCGTCGTTCAGGCCGAACGAGACACCGCCTGCTGTGCTGCTCTCGGTGATCGTCATACTCCGCTCCTACGACTGCCCTGCGGGAGACATCCCCGCGGACGTGATGCTCATGACTACTCCTGCTAAGACTACAGACCCGGGTCATCCCCCTCTTGCCCTCCGCTGCACGGACGTTCGCGTGTGGCGGTGGCATCAGGCGAGTGCCACGCGCAAGCCCCTGCTCGACGACGTCTCGTGGACGGTTCGCACCGGGGAGCGCTGGGCGCTGCTCGGCCCGAACGGGGCCGGCAAGACAACCCTTCTCACACTCGCTGCCGCCGCCGGGTTTCCGAGCAGCGGCACCGTCGAGATCATGGGCGAGACCATGGGAAAGACCGACGCTGCCCGGCTCCGGCAACAGATCGGATTCGTCGATGCGCGCGACGGTGATCGATTTGCACCGATGCTCAGCGTCCGCGAGGTGATACGCACAGGTGCGACGGGTACGATCGGGTACTTCGAGCAACGGCTGGGGATGCTCGACGTAGACCGCGCCGACACGCTGCTCGGCACGTTCGGCCTCGGCCCACTCGCCGAGCGCCGCTTCGGCGACTGCTCGCAGGGAGAGCGCAAGCGTGTCCTCATCGCCCGGGCACTCGTCGGACGGCCGCGCCTCCTGCTCCTCGACGAGCCCGGTGCCGGCCTCGACCTTCCGGGCCGCGAGATCCTGCTCGGTTCGCTTGCGCGGCTGGCCGACGTCGATCCGTTGCTGACGATGATCGTGACGACACACCACCTCGAGGAGCTCCACGGCTCCACGACCCACGCACTCCTGCTCCGTGACGGTATCGTTCTTGCTGCGGGCCCCGTGGACGAGACGCTGACCGACCGACAACTGACCGCGTGTTTCGGAATTCCGATCGCCGCCAGTCGTCGGGGCAATCGTTGGACGGCAACCGCAGGATAGAGGTCGGCCTCGCACGTCCTCGACCTGATCGTCTTGTTCGGCAGACGCAACGACACCGGAGGTGTGACCGTGAACCAGACAGCCGTACTCCCCGCTATCGATCCCCACGATTTTCTCGCGATCGACGGGCTGCTCGACAACGAGGAGAAGGCGATCCGCGACACGGTGCGGCAGTTCGTCCGCGAGCAGGTCGTGCCGTACGTCGGTGACTGGTTCGAGCAAGGCATCCTCCCCCGCGAGGTGATCGCGGAGCTTGCGAAGCTCGGGCTCTTCGGAATGCACCTGGACGGCTACGGCCTGCCAGGAGCGAGCGCCGTCGCCTATGGCCTGACGTGCCTCGAGCTCGAAGCGGGTGACTCGGGGATCCGCAGCGTCGTCTCGGTGCAGGGGTCACTCGCGATGTTCGCGATCTGGAAGTGGGGATCGGAGGAGCAGAAGGAACAGTGGCTTCCCGCGATGCACGCCGGCGAGGTGATCGGGTGCTTCGGCCTGACGGAGCCCGACGCGGGCTCCGACCCGGGCACGATGCGCACGCACGCACACCGCGACGGGTCTGACTGGATCCTCAACGGAACCAAGATGTGGATCACGAACGGGTCGATCGCCGACATCGCAGTCGTGTGGGCGCGCACCGAGGACGACGAGATCCGCGGGTTCGTCGTCGAGAAGGGAACCCCGGGATTCACTGCTCCCGAGATCCACAAGAAGCTCTCGCTTCGGGCCTCGGTGACCTCAGAGCTCGTGCTCGACGACGTCCGCGTTCCTGCCGACAGCATGCTCCCCGGCGCATCGTCGCTGAAGGGGCCTCTCTCGTGCCTCAACGAGGCCCGGTTCGGGATCGTCTTCGGCGCGGTCGGCGCTGCGCGTGCCTGCTTCGAGGAGGCACTCGCATACTCGAAGGAGCGGATCGTCTTCGACAAGCCCATCTCGGCCTACCAGCTCACCCAGCAGAAGCTCGCAGAGATGGCGCTCGAGATCAACCGGGCGACGCTGATGGCACTTCACATCGGGCGGATGAAGGACGCCGGTACGCTCCGCTCCGAGCATGTCAGCCTCGGCAAGATGGGCAACGTTCGCGGAGCAATCGAGGTGTGCCGCAGCGCCCGGACGATCCTCGGCGGTAACGGGATCACGCTCGAATACCCGGTGATCCGACACATGAACAACCTCGAGTCGGTGCTCACCTACGAGGGCACGCACGAGGTGCACACGCTCGTTGTCGGAGGCGCGCTCACGGGCACCCAGGCCTTCCGGTAACAGACCCCGCGGCGCCACGCCCGCACCCGAGCGGTCGGACAGCCGCGCTCAGGGCTCGATGAGCACGCGTCCGGCCGGGAGCTCGAGGCTCAACTGCACCGCATCGTCGATCGCGTCGAGCGAGAACACCTCGCCGAGAAGTGGTGCCAGTTCGAGACGGCCCGCAGCTACGTGCTCGAGCAGAATCGGCAGCGCCACAGCGGGATCCTCCGACCCGTACATCGTGCCGGTCAGGAACTTCTCGCGGCGCAGGAACTCTCCGGGGTCGAGGTCGAGCCGCTGACCCGTGGGCGGTAGCCCCACCATCACCGTCGTCCCTCCGCTGCGCGTGAAGCGCAGGGCGGTCGCGCTCGTCTCCGGGTAGCCCACGGCGTCGAACCCGTAGTCCGCCCCCTCGGGGGAGACCCGCGCCATCGTCTCCTTGAGATCGTCGGGATGAACGGCGTGCGTCGCACCGAGCCGGAGCACCTGCTCGCGCCGTGCCTCCACGGGATCGACGACGACGATCGCCTCGGCGCCGGCGATCCGCGCACCCTGGACGACGAACTGCCCGACACCGCCGGCGCCGATCACCAGAGCAACCCCGCCCGGTGTTGCGCGGGCCGCAAACAGCACCGCACCGACGCCCGTGAGTGCCGCACACCCGAGCAGCGCTGCATCGCGCAGCGGCACGGCACCGTGGGTGGGGAGCGCAACCTGCGAGGAGACGACAACGTGTTCGGCCCAGGCACCCGTCGCCGTCCCGCGGTAGACGGTGGCACCGTCGAGTGACATCCCGGTCGTCCCGTCCACGAGCGTGCCGTTGCCGATTGCACGGTGGAGTGGGACACACGCGGCCGGGCGGGCGCGGGCGCAGTCGGCACAGTGTCCACACGACGGCGCCCACGACAACACGACCTCGTCACCGACACGCACCGAGTCCACCGCGTCACCCACATGCTCGACGATGCCCGCACCCTCGTGCCCGAGCACCATCGGCGTCGGCCTCTGCCACTCGCCCTTCACCTGATGGAGGTCAGTGCCGCAGATCCCGGCCGCGACGATGCGGACGACAACGTCGTCTGGGCCGGGCTCTGCCAGGTCGAGCTCGACGACCTCGAGAGGCTCGCCGACCGCCCGGAAGAGCCCGGCCCGCGTCTTCACGCTTCCAACGCGCTCGTCACCGTGGCACAGTCCGTCACCGTGGAGACATTCTGGAGCGCGTAGTTGATCGACGCGTTGTGCCAGTCGGCATTCATCGTCGAGCATCCGTCCTCGGGCACGACCATCTCGTAGCCCATGTCGGCGCCGGTGCGCGAGGTGTGCTCGATCGACATGTTCGTCCACGCCCCCGTGACGATGACCGTGTCGCGGCCGAGGCCGTCGAGGAGGTTCTGGAGCTTCGTGCCCTGCCAGCCGCTCATCCTCATCTTCTCGACGACGAAGTCGCCGTCCTGCGCCTCGAGGCCATCGACCGGAGCCACGCCCCACGTGCCACGGACGAGCGCACCCGTGTCCTTGACGCCGTTGAAGAGCGGTGCGTTGAGCTTCAGACCCAATGCACCCGCCTCTACGATGTACCAGATGTGAATCACGGGGACGCCTCTGGCCCGGCATGTCGCGGCGAGGCCGGCGATGTTGGCGATGACGTTCTGCTCCTTCGCGTGCACGGGCGATCCGGTCTCCGCAAAGGCGCCCCCTTCGATGACAACGTCGTTCTGCATGTCCTGGATGATCAGCGCGCACCGACCAGGATCGAGCGTCAGTTCTTCAGACATCGCATTCTCCTATCTCATGTACGGCTCGCGCCGCGGGCCGACTTTGGTGCGAATCGTGTACACCGAAGACGATGACGGGATATACAGCGTGTGCCAGTCCGGCCCACCCCAGGTGTGGTTCCCAACGCTCTCCGGTACCTCGATCGTGCCGAGGTGCTCGCCCTCTGGCGTGACGATCCAGATACCCTGCGGCCCGGTCACCCAGACGTTTCCGAGCTCGTCCACCTTCATTCCGTCGGGAATGCCCTCCTCGATCACGCCCGTGCCGATTCCCTCGAAGAACAGCCGGCCGTTCGCGAGCGTGCCGTCCGCGTTGACGTCGAACACCTTGATGTGGGCGCGAGGGGTGTCGTTGACGTAGAGCAACGACTCGTCGGGCGAGAAACAGAGGCCGTTTGGCATCTCGAACTCGTCCTCGGGAGCTGCGAGATCGAGCTCTGCCTGGCCGCCCCCCGGGGGAATCCGGAAAACACCCTGCCAGCCGAGGTCACGCGCCCGCTCGATTCCGAAGCCCGGAAACCGCCCGTACCACGGGTCGCTGAAGTAGATCGTGCCGTCCGATCGAATAGTCACGTCGTTGGGGCTGTTCAGATACTTGCCCTGCCAGTGGAACGCGAGCGTCTCGCGCACCCCGTCCGTGCGCTCCCGCACGAGCGAGCTCGTCACGTGCTCACAGACGATCAGGTTGAGATCGTGGTCGAGAACCATCCCGTTGCACTTGAAGGACGGGTTCCTGACCTCGGTGACCGTGCCGTCGAGCGTGACCTTGCGACGGATGTCCGCCGGCATATCGGAGAAATAGAGCACCTGCTCCGAGGGATGCCACACGGGGCCCTCGGTGAACGTGAACCCGGTCGCGAGCTGCTCGACCTCGGAGCCCTCCTCGACGAGATCGTAGATCGCGTGCGACTTCGCAGAAATACCCACCAAACGTCTCCCTTCCTGTCGGACTGTGTCGCCACGACGCTAACACGACCTGACACCCGTCGCGCGGTACCCTCCCCGAAATGCCACGCATGAACGATACCGTCGTCTTCGTACCCGCCTGGAACGAGGAGGCAAACCTCCCGGCCGTCCTGGCGGAGCTCTCCACGGTTCTGCCGAGCGCAGACGTGCTCGTGATCAACGACGGCTCGACGGATGCAACGGCCGACGTCGCGCGCGCAGCGGGAGCAGCCGTCGTCTCCTTCGGCGAGAACCGCGGCCTGCGTGCCGGTATCGCCGCCGGGTACCGCGAGGCCGCAGAACGGGGATATGCATTCTGCGGTCGCGTCGATGCAGACGGGCAGCATCCGGTCGCAGAGCTCGCGCGACTGCTCGAGCTCGTCCGGTCAGACGTCTGCGATGTCGCTGTCGGCTCGCGGTTCGCAGCCGGAGAAGGCTACGACAACGAGCGCTACGTTCCTTCTCCGGGCCGCCGTTTTGGGATTGGACTCCTGCAGAAGGCGATGCATCTCAGACTCGGCCGTCCGTTCCACGACCCGACGAGTGGCATGGCCGCGGTCAACGCAAAGGCGATGCTCGTGATGGCCGAGCCCTACGTGAGTGGCGCGCCCGAGGTGGAGGCGCTGCTGCGGCTGCAGGCCGAGGGGCTGAGAGTCGAGGAGGTCGCCGTGGAGATGCGTGAACGGGCAAGCGGCGAGTCGAAGCTACAGGGGACAAAGGCCGTCAAGCTCGTGCTGACGGTCATCGGAACGCTCGTCTTCTTCGGCTGGCTGCGCCGCCGCGGCTCGTGAGCTCCCGGCAAACGCGCATCATCGTCGTGCTCGGCTACTCGGACGGGGGTCGAGGCGCACTGCATCCGGTCGGTGCCGCGCGGCTCGCCCGGGCAGCCGAGGTTGCGACGGGACGGGATGTTGTCGTGCTCTCTGGCTGGGCGCGCATCCGGGGAACCCGCTCGGAGGCCGATCTGATGGCGGCCGCATGGCACGGGAGCTCCCGTGAGCTCGTCGTCGACCCCGACGCCCGCACGACGGTCGGCAATGCCAGGAACGCACTCGACGATATTCGCCGCGTCAAAGCAGGCGAGGTCGTCGTTGTGACATCCCGGTGGCATGCACCGCGGGCGAAGGCGGCATTCCGTCTGTTGCTCCGGGGCAGCGGAGTGCGCGTCGTCGCAGCTTTCCCACCGGAGGCTCGTGACCTGCGCGCCAGCCTGCGGGAGCTGGCCCTCTGGGCGCTCCTGCCCGCGCAGCTCCTGGCGTCGCGGCGCCCGTAGACAGCACACGGGGCCCCAGTCGGACGCTGGAGGGCGGGAGCGGCCCCGCCCCTACGCCACCTCGACATGGATACGGTTCTTCGACTCGCGCAACGGCCCGCCACCCCGGCCCGAACGCACCGCCACGATCTCTGCGAGGATCGCGACCGCGGTCTCCTCCTGCGTGTCGGCACCGATGTCGAGGCCACATGGCCCCATGATCCGCGCAAGCTGCTCCTCCGACACACCCGCCTCGAGCAGGCGGCCCCGGCGACGCTCCGTCGTCTTGCGTGAGCCCAGTGCGCCAACGTAGAACGCCTCGGATGCGAGCGCTGCCTTGAGCGCCGGCTCGTCGAACTTGTCGTCATGGGTCAGAACGACCACGGCGGTCTGGTTATCCGGTGCAAGTTCGGCGACCGCTTCCTCTGGCCACTTCTGGATCAGCACGTCGGCCGAAGGCATGCGCTCCGGCGTCAGGAACATGCCACGGGCGTCTCCCACGATCGTCGTCCAACCCAGGAGCTTCGCGGCCCGGCAGAGCGACTCTGCGGTATCGACAGCCCCGTAGACGAAGATGCGCGGTGGAGGTCCGTACCACTCGGCAAACACCCTCGTGCCGCCGTCGAGTGCGAGCAGCCTGTTGCGTCCGCGGCGAACGAGATCGTCGAACTCGACCATCGCCTCGGCGGGCACTCCACCACCGACATGTTCGCCCGACTCGAGCACGAGCTCCTTCGCCCCTATGCCTTCGCCCTCGACGATGGTGAATAGCACGCCGCGCTCACCCGTCGTGTTCAACTCCGACAGCCGCGCGAGCAAGCTCATTCGACGGGCTCCACGAACACGTCGATCTCGCCGCCGCAGGGCAGACCGACACCCCAGGCCATCTCGTCTGTGATTCCATAGCTGAGGAGCTTTGCCTCACCCGACTGCATCACGGCCATCGCATGCTCGACGACGTCGCTCTCGACACAACCGCCGGAGACGGATCCGCACATCTTGCCGGACTCCGAAACCGCGAGACTCGTGCCCACCGGGCGCGGCGCCGACCGACGTGTCGCAACGACGGTTGCGACAACGACCTTCTCACCGGCTTCGCGCCAGCGCTCCACCTCGTTCAGGATCTCCCTCATGCTGCGTGCCTCCTCTCGATGCCGGCGAGCACTGCTGCCAGCTCTTCCAGACTTCTCAGATTATGGCCGGAAAGGAACCGGTCGATGAACGGCAACGCAGCGCGCATGCCACCGGCGAGCGGCTGGTACTCCGGATTCCCCATCAGCGGATTGACCCACACAACCGCATAGGCGGCGCGGGCAAGCCGCTCCATCTCGCGCCCGACGAGCTCCGGATCCTGACGCTCCCAGCCATCGGAGACGATTACGATCACGGCCCCACGCGACAGCGCCCGCTTGCCGTAGAGATCGTTGAACTCCTTCAGCGAGGCGCCAATCCGCGTGCCACTCCCCCAGTCCGTGACGGCCTCGGTGCACTTTTCGAGAGCCGACTCCGGGTCGCGCGTACCGAGCTCGGGCGTCAGGCGTGACAGCCGGGTACCGAACGCGAACGCCTCCACTCCCGGCCCCGAGCCGACGGCGGCGTGCAAAAAGAGTACGAGCGCCCTGGCGTAGGCATCCATCGAGCCAGAGACGTCACAGAGGACGACGAGCTTGCGTGGCACCCTCTTCCGGGCACGGTAGGGGCGGTCTACCGGATCGCCGCCCGTGCGCAACGACGCTCTGATCAGACGACGCATATCGAGGCGATCACCGCGTGGGTTGGGGCGACGGCGCCGCGAAGCGCGCAACGGACGGCTTCCAGCGATGACTGCGATCAGGCGTCTCACGCGCCGGTACTCGTCGGGCGTCATCTCGGCGAAGTCCTTGTCGCGAAGGAGCTCGTGACCCGACGCTCCCAGCTCGAGCGGATCGCCCATCTCCTCGTCCTCAGCGCCACCCGAGGCGTCCGAGAGCGACTCGCCGACCTTCTGCTGCTCGACCGGCAACTCTCTCGTCCGTACCGGCGGCACCACGGGCGCGCGCAGGAACCAGGCGTTGAACGCGCGGTCGAACAGGTCGAGCTCGTCCTGTCGCGCAACGAGCGTCTGGCGTAGCGCGAAGTAGACATCCTCCTGGCGCGTCAGGTCAACCACGTCGAGACTGCGCAGCGCATCCGCAACCCGACCAGGGCCGACCTCGAGGCCCACCTCGCGCAGAACACGCCCGAAGGTGACGACGTGGCGGACGACCGCATCGGCCACCTGCGTTTACCGGGCCGCAGTCGCGCGGGCAGTGTCTACGAGCTGCGCGAGCGTCTCGTCGCGCACGGTCTCGATGTCCTCGCGGTACTTGAGTACCGATCCGAGCGTCTGCTCGACCACGTTCGCGTCGATCTCCTGGCGGCCGAGCGCGTTGAGTGCCATCGTCCAGTCGATCGTCTCCGCGACCCCGGGAGGTTTAGCCAGATCCAGGCCGCGCAGCTCGCGCACGAATGCCGCTGCCTCGGCCGCAAGCCGCTCGGAGACGCCGGGAACGCGGATCTTGACGATCTCGATCTCGCGGTCGATCGACGGGTGGCCGATCCAGTGGAAGAGCGCACGGCGCTTGAGGGCATCGTGCAGCTCACGTGTCCGGTTGGAGGTGAGGATCACCGCAGGCTTGCGGCGCGCCCGGATCGTGCCCAGCTCCGGGATCGTGATCTGGAAGTCCGAGAGCACCTCGAGCAAGAACGCCTCGAACTCCTCGTCGGCACGGTCGATCTCGTCGATCAGGAGAACGACGGGCTCGTCGGAGTCGATCGCCTCGAGGAGAGGTCTGCGGATCAGGAACTCGGGCCCGAATAGCTCGTCCTCGGAGACAGTGCCCTCCTGCGCTGCACGGATGTGGAGCAGCTGGCGCGGATAGTTCCACTCGTAGACGGCGTGTGCGACATCGAGGCCCTCGTAACACTGCAGCCGGATCAGCCGTGATCCGGTGGCGATCGCGAGGGACTTGGCGGCCTCCGTCTTGCCGACGCCTGCCTCACCCTCGAGCAGAAGCGGCTTCTCGAGCGCGAGGGAGAGGAAGAGCGCCGTTGAGAGGCCACGATCGGGCAGGTAATCGGCGGCCTGGAGGGCGCCCTCGAGATCGTCGATTGTGCGAAATGCGCTCATCGGGTCAGGGTAGCGCCACGCGCACGTGCTGCGCGCACACTGTCGCCTCAGCCGCGGCGCACGATGCGCCGGAACCGATCGACCGCGTGCTCCCCGACAGCGCCTCGCATCGTCGACAGCGCCCGTCCTCGCGCCCTGAGCCGACCGATACCCGGGGGTTCGAGCATCGGGACCTCGACGATCGTCACGGCATCCGACTCGATCGCAGCCCGCAACACCGCGTCCATATCAGCCGACCTGTCGAGCCGTGCGTATTCCGCACCCAGAGACTGCGCAAAGAGGTCGAGTTGCGGGGTCACGACATCGACACCCGTCTCGAGACCGGTACGCGCGAGCTGCGTGAGTCGAATCAGGCCAAGGTATCCGTCGACGATGACGATCACGGTAAGAGGAACCTTCTCGCGCACCGCGGTCAGAAGCTCTAGACCCACGATGTTGAGTCCTCCATCGCCGGTGACCGCTACGGCTCGCTCACCGGTTGCAAGGCTTCCGCCGATCGCCGCTGGCACGCCGTAGCCCATCGACTGGAAGCCGGTGGGCACGAGGAGCGTCCGAGGCTCGAGAACCGCAAGGTGCGCTCGAACGATGTACTGGTGCAGCCCCGAGTCCGTTGCGACGATCCCACGATCGGGAAGGTGCCGCCGGAGAGCGGCGAAGAGGTCGTTCGCGGATCCGGGCCCGAGCTGCGGATTGAAACGGGCGGGGCGCTCGGCGGCGAGTCTCGTACGCCACGTTGCGATCTCCTCGACACTCCATTCGCTCGCGGGCGACCGTTCGTCGATCTGGCCCCTGAGAGCAGCGACGAAGGACGCAACGTCTGCTTCGACCGTCTGGCTCGAGGGATACGTCAGCCGGAGCACCTCCTCGGACGTGTCCACCCGGATCAGGCGCTCGGGTGGAAGGACGAGCGAATAGCCACGGCTGCCGTTGTGGGACAACTTGCAGCCGAGCGCAAGCACGAGGTCCGCATGCTCGACGAGCTCGTTCAGGACACTGGCAGATCCGCCAGCCACGTCGGAGGCGAGGCTCAGCTCATGGCGTTCCGAGACAACGCCTCGACCGGAGGTCGTGGCGATCACGGGCGACCGAAGCCACTCTGCCAGTCGCTCAACGTCCGCAGCAGCGTCCGCTGCTCCCTGGCCAAGAAGCAGCAGTGGCCGACAGGCACCGCTCAACCGCTCCGCTATCGATCCGATGTCGGGCTCGAGTGCAGGTGCGACCTTCTCGGGCTCCGCCACCGACGACGAGCCCCGAAGAGCGTGGGCCGTGAGCTGAAGCAGCACCGGGCCTGGCTCGCCGCGGCATGCCACTGCGAGCGCTTCCCTTGTTGCGAGGGCGACGTCATCCGCCGACTCGACCTCGAAGACGCATTTTACGAGCGGCTTGAGGACATCGACCTGCTGAATCACCTGAAGCCCGGGAGCGCCGTCGGCGCGCACGCCCGCGCCGGCGTCCACGACGAAAACGAGCGGAATGGAATCGAGTAGCGCCTCCGCGATACCGCTCACCGTGTACGTCAGACCCGGGCCCGCAATGGCGCAGAGCACGGCTGGCTTTCCGGTCGCCCTCGCATGCCCATTCGCCATGAACGACGACATGAGCTCGCTCGTGGAGCGAACGACACGCATCTGCGGCTCACGGCGGACAGCGTCCCACACGTCGACGAGCGCCGACCCGGGGACGCCGAAGATGTGCCTGACCCCTGCCCTCTGGAGCTCCGAGCAGAGAATCTCGGCGCCGCTGCCTCTCACGTCGTACCTCGCCCGAGTGATCGGGCACGGCGAGCGCCGCGGGCTGCCGTTCGCTGAGCCCGATAGGCGAACGATGCCGGCCGGGTCGTCACGAACGACAGCGCGAGATCTCCGCCGAGTTGGCTCTTGAACCGTGCCACGGGCCCGGGGGTCGCGTCCGTGAGGTCGTTCGCCACGTAACCGTGTTCGGCCAGGTACTCGAAGACACTCCACCGCAGGAACGGGTTGGCGCCGTTCTTCTGCCACGTAGCGTCAGCAGCGGCGCTCACGGTGTGGGTGACCGCGTGCCCGAGCAAGACCAGCTGCGAGGCCACGACCGCCCCATCTGCTGTGCGCGCGTGGAAGAGCGCGCACAGTCCGAGCGCGGCGAGCCGCTCGTAATAGGTGGCGAACGCCTCGCGCGGAAGGTAGACGGGAGCGGCCTTGCGCTCCCCGGTCGAGGCGTGCAGATCGTAGAACGCACTGAAGTCCTCGTTGACGGCCAACTCGAGCCCGAGACCTCGAGCTCGGCCGACGAGCCGCCGAATGTTCGGATCCGTGGTGCTCCACAGGTGCTCCAGATCGTCGAGCGCCACAACGTAGGAATAGGACGGAGCCGCGCTCCAGCCCGTGGACGTCAGTTGACGAACGTCCGAAAAAGGGCTTCGCGAACGGATCTCGAGCCGTCCGTAGCCGCGGCCGACGAGATGCAGGGCGAGAGCGGCTACGACCTCGTTGTGTCGCGCGACGCGGTGCGAAGGGTACTTCGTGTCGTAGTCGGGGAGAACGAAGCCGTTGTAGTAGAGGAGAAGTGTGGGTGCGACGAACGAGCCAAGGGGCGCGGCCCGTTCGAGAAAGCCGATGCCCCCGACAAGCGTTCCTCCGCGTCGCACGACGATCGTCCGAGCTGTTTCCCCGATCGCATCGCCGAGCACGTCGAGGTAGGCGGGGAGGCTGTAGGCGCTCCCGTATGCGGAATTACGAACGAACGCCTCCCAATCCGCGCGATCGGCAGCCTCGAGATCGCTGACCTCGAGAAACGTGTCAGATGCCACGATGCAAGAGCTTTCGCACCTCTGTGGAAATAGCGGCTCGCAGGTGGTTCTTCGTGCCGCCGACGACGAAATACAGTGCCGGTCGCGGGTCACTCCACGCGAACACCGCCGATCGAACACCGACGACGGATCTGAGCCACGCCCCGAACGTCAGGCCGCGCTCACGGCGCTCGTAGAGAAAGGCACGCACGTCGAGGTGGAGCAGCACGCACCGAACACCTGTCCGATACGTCTCGACCGTCTGGAGCTCGAGACCGAGCGCCTCCCGGTAGGAGAGCTGGACGATATCGAGCCCACAGTCAGCAGCGAAGCCTATGTACCACCAGGGCCGCCCGTTGACCTCAAGGATCCTGAACGTCCCATCACGAGGATCACGCTTGAACTCGGCGCTGAACGTCCCGTAGAAGCCGAGCCCGCGGAGAAACCGGGTGATGTCTGTCACTGCTTGCTCGGCTGCCCCGGGAGCAACGGTGACCATGTGCGTGCTGTTGCCGTAGGCGACCGGGAACATGCGTGTCCTCTGCCTGACGAAGAGAGCCCGCAGAATTTCCTCGCGATCGAGATACCCGTCGATGAAGTAGTGCTCTGTCGGCGGGCCCGGGATGTACTCCTGGAGGAGAGCATCCACGCCGGCCGCAGCCATCAACCGCAGGCCCTCGCGGGCCTCGGCTTCGTTAGAGAATGTGAATGCCTTGTCGGAGAACAGGGCGTTAAAGCGCTGGGAGTTACTCGGCTTGAGAAAGAAGCCGTTGTACTCCGAGGGCTCGATCTCGCTCGCAGAAACGATTATCCGTGTCGGAGGGACGGGAATGTCCAAGCGGACGGCAGCAGCATGAAACAGCGCCTTATCGACCAGCGTGTCCAGAACGTCCGGCCCCGAAATACTTGCCGGATAGCGCTCCCGGGCCGCATCGGACATCCGCGCCACGGCCTGGGCCCACGTGTCCGAGCAAGGGAACAGGACGGCTCTGGCGAGGCCGTGCTCCGTCAGCGCGCGTACGACGGTCTCGGGATTGTCGGTTTCGGGAATGTCGGCGATATGACGCTCGGCCCATCGAGACCGGGACGCGAGGTCACCACGTGGAGAGACGACGATCGGCGTGAGCCCCGCTCGGCCCAGACTCCGAACGACCCCGAGCGCCGTGATACTGCCCCCGAGCACGACGCACGGCAGGGACATCAGGGCGCCGATGGAGACCCGGATGTCCAGGGGCTCTCTGCGAACACGCTCTTCCGCAGGATCGTCTCGTGGAAATGACGGAACAGTAAAGCGGCGCCCACATTGGCAATCATACCCCGCTGCTGCGGCAAATAACAGCTATTCGAACACCACTCATACCGCTCCTGGTTTGTTCACCTCCGCGGCGCACGGTGCAGTAAACGACCCGTCAGTCAGCCTCTTCGAGCAGGCCGACCGCCAGCGCAACCGACCGCTCGAGGAAACCGAATGCGAGAAGCACGGTGAGACAGTCCACCGGGTCTACGTGCTCGGAGCGGCTCCCCTCGATGATGCGCACGGCTATGAAGGTGAGCGGGTCGAAGGCGATCCCTGCCTGCTCGAGAGTCCGCCCGAGCACAAACGCCTCATGTGCGAGATCGTGCTCCGCGGTCAGAAGCGCATGCCCGAGCGCGATCTCGCGCTCCTGCCGGCTCCGCAGCGTCACCTCGGCTGCAATCTCCTCGTCATCGAATTCCGTCAACATCGTTACCGTGATACGACGTCGAATTCGACCCGATGATGGCGCTCAACGCGGCGTGAAGGAAAGCTCCTTGAAGCGGCGCGCCGTGTCCGTGATCGCTCGTTCCACCGGCAAGCGCTCCATGCTCGAGGCACCGTAGAAGCCGACCACGCCGATTGTCCGGTCGAGCACGTACTGCGCGTCCTCCGGCTCTGCGATCGGGCCCCCGTGGCAGAGCACGAGCACGTCCGGGTTCACGTCGTTGGCGGCATCGGCGATTGCCTGTACGCGCTCGACGGACTCGTCGAGCGAGGGAGCGCTCATCACGCCGACCAGCCCCTTCGTGGTCGTGTTCATGTGCGCCACGACGATGTCAGCACCTACGTCCGCGAGCCGGCGGGCCTCCTGCGGGTCGAACGCATAGGGCGTCGTCAACAGGCCGAGTTCGTGCGCGACCCGGATCATCTCTACCTCGAGTGCGAAGCTCATCCCGGTCTCCTCGAGCACCTGCCTGAAGTTGCCGTCGATCACACCAACCGTGGGAAAGTTCTGCACGCCGGAGAAGCCGAGCTCCTGAAGCTCGCGGAGGAAGCGTGGCATCGAGCGGAACGGGTCGGTCCCGTTGACGCCCGCAAGGACGGGCGTGTGACGGACGACCGGCAACACCTCCGCTGCCATCTCGACGACGATTGCGTTCGCATCGCCATAGGCGAGGAGCCCCGCCGCGGAGCCGCGTCCAGCCATCCTGTAGCGGCCCGAGTTATAGACGATGATCAGGTCGACCCCGCCCTCCTCCTCGCACCTGGCAGAGAGCCCTGTGCCGGCACCCGCACCGATGATAGGCCGGCCGGCTGCGAGTGTTGCCCGGAGGCGTGCGAGCGCTTCGTCGCGTGTCATGCACCGGACGATAGGCGAGGCCCGCTCTCACGGGGGGCTCGACGGATGCGGATGACCTTCGGCCGCCCGGGATGACCGTGCATCGAATAGGCTCTCGACTGTGACGAGCGTCGGCCACCTGGAAGCACCCGGCACAGAGGACGACACGGCTCCCACCGGAACGGTTACCTACCTCGAGGCGATCCGCGCCGCGCTGGGCGATGCCATGCGCGAGGACGACCGCGTCTTTCTCCTCGGCGAGGACATCGGCGCGTTCGGGGGTGCCTTCGGAGTCACGACCGGCCTCCTCGACACGTTCGGCGAGGCCCGCGTGATCGACACGCCGATCGCGGAGGAGGGTTTCGTCGGTGCAGCAATCGGCGCCGCCTGGATGGGCGAGCGCCCCGTCGTCGAGTTCCAGTTCGCCGACTTCCTCAGCTGCGCGTTCGACCCGATCGTCACGGTCGCCGCGAAGACGCACTGGAGGTCGGGCCAGAGCATCCCGATCACGATCCGCTGCCCGACGGGTGGCGGGGTGCGTGGTGGCCCGTTCCACGCTAGCTCCCCCGAGGGCTGGTTTGTCGGGACAGCGGGCCTCAAGATCGTCTGTCCCGGCACGGTCGAGGACGCCTACGGACTCCTCCGAGCTGCTATCGACGACCCCGACCCGGTTCTCTTCTTCGAGCACAAGCGGCTCTATCGCACGCTGCGAGCAGCTCCGGCAGCGGAGGGGCACCGCACGCCGATCGGCCCGGCGGCGATCGCGCGCGCAGGATCGGACGTGACCGTGGTGACCTACGGCTCGGGCGTCTCCACCGCGCTCGCTGCCGCTGACGTGGTACACGGAGACGTCGAGATCGTCGATCTCCGCACCGTCTGGCCACTCGACGAGGAGACGATTCTCGCATCGGTCGTGAAGACGTCGCGCGTGCTCGTGCTGCAGGAAGCTTCCCGCTCGATCGGTGCCGCAGGGCTCGTTCTCTCCCTGATCGCCCGTAACGCCTTCGAGGACCTCGACGCGCCTCCCGCCCTCCACGCTCCACCAGACACGCCTGTGCCGTTCGCCCCGGAACTCGAGGACGCGTACATGCCTTCCGTCGCGTCAACGGTGGCCGCCCTCGACGAGCTGCTCTCCTACTGATGCCTACCGAGCCCTGCGCAGAAGCGCCGTCGGTCGGCGCAGAAGAGCGAGTCGACCTGTTCCGGCTCGTCCTCCTGCAGCGCCTCTTCGAGAGCCGTGTGATGACGCTGTATCGCCAGGGACGGATCGTGGGCTCGGTCTACACCGGCCACGGACAGGAAGCGGTCGCAGCCGGAGCCGGGCTCGCACTCGGCCCCGACGACGTCGTCGCCCCGCTCAACCGGGAACTTGCGTGCCACTTCGCGCGCGGCACGACGCCTGCCGACGCATTCCGCAACTTCCTGGGCAAGGGAACGGGACCGACATTCGGACGCGACGGCAACATGCATTTCGGGGCACCAGAGCGAGGTATTTTTCCGCTCGTCTCCATGCTCGGAGACCTCGTGCCGGTCGTCACCGGTGCCGCGCTCGCCTTCAAGCGTCGCGGAGAGCGGCGTGTCGCCATGACCTTCCTCGGTGAGGGCACATTCTCTGTCGGCGACACCCACGAGGGGCTCAACCTCGCTGCGGTCTGGCAGGTTCCCGCCGTCTTCGTGATCCAGTCGAACCGCTATTCCTACTCGACGCCCGTGGCCAAGCAGATGGTCAATACGAACATTTCGCAGCGCATCTACGGAGGCTGGTCGATCCCGGCCGAGCGGGTGGACGGCACTGATGCCCTGGCCGTGCTGGACACCGTTCGCGCCGCCGTCGAGCGGGCGCGTAACGGCAATGGCCCCCAGGCGGTCGAGGCCCTCTCGGTGCGGATGCACGGCCACGCAGCCCACGACGACGCACGCTACGTACCCGCCGGAATGCGCGAGGAGTTCGCCGAGCGCTACGACCCGGTGGAACGGCTTGCGGCGCGACTCATACTCGACGGCTTCGATGAGGAGGCGGTGCAGGAGATGCGGGATGCCGCCCTTGCCGAGGTGGACGCAGGCCTCATCGAGGCGGAGCAGGCACCGGCACCCGATCCGGCGGCGCTCGAGGATGGGGTCTACGCTTCGCCGCCGGGGTCAGGTCTTCTTCGTTCCGCTCCTTGAGCGGTCGAAGCAGCCGCGAGCGTTGATCGACGTGGCATGAAGCAGACCTGACCCCGCTTTACGCGGGCAGGAGGCCACGCAGGACGAGGTCGATCAACACGGCCCGTGAGCGGGCGGCGTCCCAGGCGTGTGCACGACGAAGATGGCGGTAGGTTCGGTCGATCACGTTGACGAGGACGGTTGCCGCCTCCTCTACCTCGACCGGCCTGACCGAGCCGTCCGCGATCCCGTCTGCGAGCAGTCGCTCGATCGGGTCGATGTATCCCTCGCGGGAGCGCACCTCGCCGTCGGACTCGTGGAAGAACAGCCTGTCGGACTCCTCGTCGAGTGCCACCAGGAACGAAAGGTGATTCTCCGTCACCTCGCAGACCGCAACGAGCATCGCCTCGAGTCGTTGCGCCCCCGTGCCACGACCCGTCACCGCCGGCCACAGCGCCATCCTGAACTCATCCTCGTAGGCCCGTGCGAGCAGTGCGAAGATCTCGTCACGGCCGAGGCCGCGCCGATGCAGCGTCGTACGCGAAACGCCGGCCTCCTGCGCGATGCGCGAGAGCGTGGCCGACTGCCATCCGCCCGCTGCAATCGCGCGACGGGCACCCTCGATCACGCGCTGCTCTGTAGTCTCGACCTGTGCCATCGTGATGGAACGATACAGTTGCACAAACGGTACAGCCATGTCACACTGTCGAAACAGTATCCAGAGTCGAACCCGCTAGGGGTCGGCGACCCCAAGGAGGCCATGCAATGCCGATGATCGAGGTCAAGCTGTACGACCGCCGCGTCACCGAGGAGTCCGTGCCGAAGATGATCGAGGCCCTCACGCAAGCGCTCGCCGAGTCGAGCGGTGCAGCGCCGGAGCACATCCAGGTCGTCATCCAGGGTGTCGAGCCCAGCCACTGGGGCATCGGCGGGAAGCAGCAGTCGTGAGCTCGCGCGGGGAAGGTTCGAGATGACGGCCGACGTCCTGATGCCGGCATCTCCGGCCGAGGCGGTGTCGCTGTTCGGCGACGGGGTCGGAACGACCGTGATCGGCGGCGGGACCGTCGTCATGCCGGAGATCACCTACGGGCGACGTATCCCCGGCCGTGTGCTCCTGCTCTCGAACGCCGGCCTCGACGGGGTGACGATCGACGGCACCACGATCACACTCGGGGCGACGACCCGGATCGACGCACTCGCTGCCCTCGGGGATCAGGTCGGGGCACTTTCGACCTGCGCGCACAACATCGCCGACGGCGAGATTCGAGGCCAGGCAACGGTCGGAGGCAACCTCTGTGTCAGCCAGGGTCTCGATGCGCCACGCGGCGACCTTCAGGGCGCCCTGCTCGCACTCGATGCGACCGTACGCTCGGCGGGTGCCGACGGAGAGCGGACGGAGGCGATCGAGGAGTTCCTCTCACACAGGGCCGGCCGCCTCGTCCTCGACGTCAGCTTCGAGCGGCCGGCAGCGTCGGCCTTCTCGGCGCTCGACTATCCCCACACGCACGAGTACACCGTGCTGGCAGTCACCGGCGTCCGTGCCGCCGACGGCACGATCCGACTCGCAGCCACCGGCCTCGCCGGAACGGCCTCGCGTCTGCATGCAGCAGAGGCCCTGGCCTCTGATCCCACCGCAGCCGGAGCCGCCGCCGTTGGCGACTGCTCGTTTGCCGACGACGCACTCGCATCTGCCTGGTATCGAGAGCAGACCCTACCCGTGCTCGTTCGGCGCGTTCTCAACCAGCTAGAGGAGTCAGCATGAACCTCACGGTCAACGGTGTAGACACCACAATCGAGAGCGGGCCGCTGACAAGCCTGCTCGACGTGCTGCGCGAGGAGCTGGGAATCACGAGCGCGAAAGCGGGCTGTGAGCAGGGTGGGTGTGGCGCCTGCACCGTGCTCGTCAACGGCGCCTCGCGGCGATCCTGCCTGACCCCCGTCGCATCGATCGACGGCGCCGCCGTCACGACCGTCGAAGGGCTCGGCACACCGGAGCACATGTCACCTGTCCAGCAGGCGTTCACGCATCACTACGCAGCGCAGTGCGGCTTCTGTACCTCGGGAATGATGATGGCCGCCCAGGCATACATCGAAGGCGGCGGGAGCGACGACCACGAGGCGATCCAGGAAGCGCTGGGCGGCCACGTGTGCCGGTGCACCGGCTACGTCAAGATCATCGACGCCGTTGCTGCAGTGGCACGCGGCGAGTCGTTCGACCTCTCCGTCACGGCTGCGGGTACGGCGATGACGAACATAGGAGGTGTGGCATGAAAGCGGTCGGCGCGCGCGTCCCCCGCTACGACGGCATCGCCCACGCGACCGGCCGAACGGTCTTCGTGGACGACGTCCGGATCCCTGGCACGCTCTGGGTGAAGGCCTTCCGGTCTCCCGTGCACAACGCCAGGATGACGAACCTCGACACGAGCAAGGCCGAGGCGATGAAGGGCGTGCACGTGATCACCTCGGAGAGCGTTCCACTGCTCGAGTACGGCCATCTGTCGGCTCTCGGAATCCCAGCCGACGAGCCGCTGCTCGCGAAGGACGAGGTCAGGTACCTCGGCCAGCCGATCGCGGTCGTCGCCGCTCCCAGCGAAGAAGCCGCGATGGCGGCCGTGGCTGCGATCACGGCCGACTTCGAAGAACAGCCTGCCCTCTTCGATGTCCGCAAGGCCTTCGACGCAGATGCCCCCGTGATCCACGACAAGGGCAACTGGTACACCCACTTCGAGGACGAGATGGATCGACGCCAGATCCGCAAGGGCAACATCGAGGAGGCGTTCGACAAGGCCGACCTGATCGTCCAGGGTGTCTATCGTCCCGCAGCAATCGAGCATGCGCCGATCGAGACGCAGGTCTGTCAGGTCGTGCCCGAGGCCAACGGTAGGCTGACGATCTATTCCTGCACGCAGGCGCTGTACTTCTCGATGGGCGTCGTCGCCGCACACCTACAGCTGCCGCTGAACAAGCTGAAAGTCGTCGGCGGAACGGTCGGCGGCGGCTTCGGCGGCAAGGTGGACACGGCAACGGAGACGATGTGTGCGCTGCTCGCGCAGAAGTCGGGCAAGCCGGTGAAGTGGCGCTGGACGCGGGAGGAGGAGTTCCTCTGCTCGTCCACGCGAGCTCCGTGGCACATGGAGGTGGCGGACGCGGTCACGAAGGACGGTTGGATCCTCGGCC
Source organism: Thermoleophilia bacterium (assembly GCA_037139935.1). Classification (GTDB taxonomy): domain Bacteria; phylum Actinomycetota; class Thermoleophilia; order Gaiellales; family Gaiellaceae; genus Gaiella. The sequence goes on from JBAXFL010000003.1 coordinate 118,987, forward strand.
GCAAGATGCTGACGCTGCACGACGCCGGTGCGTACTCGCGGTTCTCTCCCTACGGTCTGACGAAGCACAGCTTTCATCACACGGGCGCGTACTCGATCCCGAACCTCGAGTTCAACGGCTACGTCGTCTACACGAACCGCACGCCGACAACCGCCATGCGGGGATTCGGTGTCACCTCGGTCTCGTTTGCGACCGAGACGCACATGAGCCGGATTGCGCTCGAGCTCGGAATCGACCCGTTCGAACTGCGGCTCAAGAACGCAAACCGGATCGGCGACACGTCGGCGAACCAGATCCCCTACACCGACCCCTCGACGGTGCCGACGATCCTCGCGATCGCAGATGCCGTCGGGCACGACCTGAAGCCGGAGTACGCGGCGATGACCCCTGGACAGCGGTCGGGAGACCTCCTTCCGGAGCACCTCGTCGGCCAACTCGGAAACCCGGAGGCCCACTAGTGCCTCGTCTCACAACGTTCCACCGAAAACCCCACCCGGTGGAACGCCGCGATTCCGGGGCACTCGGTGCCGGGCAGGTTCGGCGCCTACACACGTTCCACGACGAGAGCTAGGAGACCGAGACGATGGCAGTCAAGACCGGCCGCGGCTTCGCGGCGATCGAGTACCCCACGGGGATGAATCAGAACGGCGACCCGTCACAGGCGTGGATCAAGGTCAAGCCGGACGGCCGGATCGACGTGTTCGCGGGAACGTCCGACATCGGCAACGGTTCGAAGACGATCCAGTCCCAGATCGTGGCCGAGACGATCGGCGTGCCCTACGAGTGGATCACCTACGACAACTCAAACACCGACTCGTCGCCCGTCTGTACGGGGACGTTTGCCTCACGGGCGACGTTCGTCGCGGGCAAGGCAGTCGAGAAGGCGGCCGAGAACGTCCGCCAGAAGATCCTCGAGATCGCGGGCAAGGAGCTCGAGATCGACCCGGCCGACCTCGAGATCATCGACGGTGACGTGGTCGCCAAGGGAGCGCCGCAGAAAAAGATCAGCGTTCCCGACGTGGCAGCCGCCGCGACCTGGGGCTACGGGGAGCTGATCACCGGCACCGGCGCACAGCTGAAGCCGTACGCGACGATCGTGGAGCCGGAGACGGGCAAGGTAGACCTGCCTCCGCACTCGGCGATCTCGTATGCCTCGTGCGCTGCCGAGGTGGAGGTGGACGACGAGACCGGGACGGTCACCGTGACGCGCCTCTGGCAGTGTTACGACGTCGGCAAGGCGATCAACCCGACGCTCGTGGAGGGACAGATCGAGGGCGGCGCCGTGCAGGGACTCGGCCTCGGCATCCTCGAGAACTGCTATCCGTACTACCCGTCGGTCGAGCATCGCGGCGGACAGTTCGGTGCGTATCTCGTCCCCGGCATGGTCGATCTCCCGCAGATCGACACGCTGATCATCGAGAACCCCTCCGCCGACGGGCCGTTCGGCGCCAAGGGAATCGGTGAGATGGCAAACAACGCTCAGCCTCCTGCGATTGCAACCGCCGTCTTCGACGCGGTCGGCGTGTGGGTGACCGAGTTGCCGATCACGCCCGAGCGGGTGCTGCGTGCCCTGCAGGAGAAGGCCGCCGGTAGCAGCGCACCGAAGCGTGACGGCAAGACCCTCATCTTCGACGCCGACCTGTCGGTGAACACCGTGGGCACCGGGATTGCGTTCGGAGCCGTCGCCTAGTGGCCGATTCGCCCTTTCGCTCGTTGAACGGAGAAGACCCCTTCCCCATCTTCCCCGGGGTAGGGGTCGATCCGATTGCCGGCGACCAGGTGTTCCTCGGCCGCGTCACCTACGAACCGGGAACGACGGTGAAGCGGCACAGCCACGAGCACACCGAGCAGGCGATGATCGTGCTCGAGGGATCGCTCGCGATGACGATCGGTGCGCAGACACGGCAGATGGGGCCCGGTGACGCCTGCGTCGTCAACCGCGGCGTCGAGCACGAGTTGTTCTCGGCGGACGGCGTCATCTTCATCGAGGCCCTCGCACCCGTGCCGCTCGACCACATCGGCAACCCGGAGCGTGACCTCGTGCTCGGCGACCTTAACGGGTCGCTGCACGTCGAGCGGTAGCGACCCGCAGTCGACGCAACGACGCAACGACGCACAGGTCACCTGCCTACGCCCGTTCCGGCGCGTTGCAGCGCCCCGTAGGATCGAGTCCCGCAACCGAACGAAGGAGCTTCTCATGCCATTGATCCGCGTCGAGTTGTTCGACTACCGTGTCACGCCCGAGGTGAGCGAAAAGGTGATCGCCGCCATGACCGATGCGCTCTGCGAGGCCGTCCACCCCGGCCTGCGCGATCACACGTGGGTGATCGTCGAGGGCCATGACCCGAGCAACTGGGGTGTCGGAGGCAAGCCCTGGCCTGTCGAGGAGATGCCACCCGGCCCCTCGTAGCGCCCGGCTCGACGATGCTACCCTGACCGAATGGTCAGGGAGCTGAACACGGATGTCGTCATCGTCGGGGCAGGGCTCGCCGGCCTCGTCGCCGCGACCGATCTCGTCGCCGCAGGGCGCGAAGTCATCGTGCTCGAGGCCCGTGACCGGGTCGGTGGACGACTCCTCAACATCGAGATCGGTGGCGAGCCGAACGAGCTCGGCGGCGAATGGATCGCGCCCTACCAGAGCGAGATGCACGCGCTCCTCGCCGACCTCGGAATCGAGCTCTTCCACGCCTACCGCGAGGGTGACCACATCTATATCGGCCCCGACGGCGTGGTGCAGCGCCACGACGACGACCACGATCCGCTGCCCGAGGTGTCGGCTAGAGCCTACGAGGCCGCGGTCGCAAAGCTCGACGCCCTCGTCGAGGAGCTCGACCCGGAGGCGCCGTGGGAGCACCCTCGTGCGGCGGCGCTCGACGGCATCACCTTCGAGCAGTGGCTCGCAGCCGAGATAGACGACACCCTGGCGCGTGACCTGATGCGCGCCTTCATGGCCGGTGGGTACATGACGAAGCCTGCCGATATCTTCTCGGTCCTGAGCGCACTCGCGACGGTCGCGGGCGCCGGAAGTGTGGCGAACCTGTTCGAGCCCGACCTCTGTCTGCACTCGCGCGTCGTCGGCGGCTCCCAGCTGATTCCGTTGCGGCTCGCGGAGCCCCTCGGCGGCAGGGTCATTCTCGATGCGCCGGTGCGCACGCTGCGATGGACTGACAGCGGCGTCCACGTCGAAGCAGGAGAGCACCGCGTGGCAGCCCACACTGCAATCGTCGCGGTTCCTCCGAACGTCGCCGGGCTGATTCGCTTCGAGCCGTCGCTGCCCGCGTGGCGGATGCGGCTGCACCAGGCGATGACCCAGGGCGACGTGATCAAGCTACTCGTCGTCTACGACGAGCCGTTCTGGCGCGCCGAGGGGCTCGCGGGAGAAGGGTTCGCCCCGTACGAGTTCGTCCGTGAGGTGTACGACAACACCCCGCCCGTCGGACGGCCGGGAGTGCTCTGTCTCTTCCTGGCCGGAGAGAAGGCACAGGCAGCCGAGCGACTCGAGCCGGCCGAGCGTCATCGCCTCGTCCTCAACGGTCTTGCACGCTTCTTCGGCCCGCGCGCCCTCGACGCTCTCGAGGTGATCGAACGGGACTGGTCGCAGGAGGAGTGGACACGCGGCGCCTACGCCGCCACGTTCGGGATCGGTGGGCTGTCACGGCACGGTGCCGACCTGAACCGGCCCGTCGGTCCCGTCCACTGGGCGTGCACGGATATTGCGGGTGTCGGCCACATGCACATGGAAGGCGCTGTTCGCTCCGGCCGGGCTGCGGCACGCGCCATCCTCGCAGCCGGCTGACACGCGCTAGCCTGCCCTGACAGTGGGTACCGACCTCGCGACGGAGAACCTGTGGCGCGCCTGGTCGTTCCAGCCCGTCGTGATCGGCGGCGGCCTCGTTGCGATCGCGTTCTTCCTGCACGGCTGGAGGCGACTGCGACGGCGCCGCACCGACCTCGCACCGTGGTCGCGCATCCCGCTCTTTCTCGCCGGAGTTGCCGTGACCGTGCTCGCGATCGTCTCGCCGATCGACGTGATCGGGGAGAGCTACCTGCAGAGCGTCCACATGCTCCAGCACGTCCTCGTCGCCGACCTCGGGATCGCCCTCACGGTCGTCGCCGTCCGGGGGCCGCTGAGCGTGTTCTTGCTCCCACGTGACCTACTGGTACCGCTTGCCCGGATGACCTGGCTCCGCCGGGCGCTGCGGTTCCTGCTGCGGCCAGGGGTCAGCTACGTCGTGTGGGTCGCCACTTTCGTCTCGTGGCACGTGCCCTGGCTCTACGAGAAAGCGCTGCACCACCGGTCATGGCACGACCTCATGCACCTGAGCTTCGTCGTGGGCGGCATCCTCGTCTGGACACAGATCATCGACCCGTCACGCCATCATCGGTTGACGCTGAACAAGCGGATCGGGTTCACCGCCCTCGTCTTCTGGACGGGCCAGATGATGGCGTACGTGACGCTGTTCGGCTTCACCCCCCTGTTTCCGACCTACGTCGAACAGCCGGTACGCCTGCTCGGTCTCGAGCCCCTGACCGACCAGAAGCTTGCGGGCGTCGTAATGATGGTGGAGCAGACTCTCACCGTGGGACTTGCGTTCGTGCTGCTCCTTCATGCCGCCCACAAGCGTCGAGCCGCGCCACCGGCGTTGCGGGACAGACGGCCGCTATGACCTCTCCCTGGGCCCCGACGTTCGAGCCGCTCTTTGTCGTCCTCGGTGCGGCCTCTCTCTGGGCCTACGCGCGGGCGGCCCGCCGCGACCCACCCGGCCGAGCGCGGGCCGTGGCCTTCTACGCCGGCGTCGTCATGATCGTGCTGGCGCTCAACTCGCCACTCGAGACGATCGCAGTGGACTACCTCGTCCTGTTTCATCTGCTCCAGAACGTGATCATCTCGGACTGGGCCCCGCCGCTGCTCATCCTCGGCCTCACCCCCGCTATGCGGTCGGCAATCGCCGAACGCGGCGGAAGCCCGTTCGCATGGATGACACGTCCCGCTGTCGCCCTCCCGGTCTGGCTCGTGGGCTGGTACGCCGTCCATCTCGGCGGTGTCTACGACGCTGCCCTGCGGGCTCCAGTCCTGCTCAACGGCGAGCACCTCTTCATGATCTCCATCGGCCTGCTCTTCTGGTGGCCGGTGCTAAGCGACGCGCCGCGGTCGGTGCCGACGCTCGGCAGGATCGCGTACGTCTTCGCCGCCTTCGTCGGCTCGGCGTTCCTCGGTCTGGCACTCACGTTCGCCCCACCGCTCTACGGATATTACGAGAGGCTGCCCGACCGGCTGTGGGGCATCAGCGTCGCACAGGATCAGAACCTGGGGGGCATCCTGATGACGACCGAGCAGGCGCTCGTCTTCTTCACAATCATCACCTGGCTGCTCGTGCGTCTCCTCCGCGAGGAGGACGAGGCAGAACGAGAGCTGCAGGAGCGACAGCGCACCGAGGGGCTGCTCTAGAGAAGGCGCACCGCCAAAGACGGGGGGTGCTACCGAGCGTCAGAGGGGCAGAGCCTCGACAGCAGCCGTCAGCTCGAGCTCGACCGGCGCTGCGCCCTTCACAACACAGCGCGTCTCACGGGCATGCAGCAGCGTCGTGCGGACGATCAGCTTGGCCCGGGCAAAGTTGTCGAGCTCGGTCGGCACCGGGCCCACACGATTCCCGAGCGCGTAGCCTGCTGCGTTGCGGCCCATGGCGCGGTAGCTCTCGAGGGAGTAGAGCGGCGACATCCCAAATAGCTCCAGGTTGTCGAGCGGCTGCAGGTCGGCACGGTGGATGACCGCCGTGCCCTTCGACTGGATCCCCAGGGCTATACCCGAGCCAGACAGACGGGCTCCGTCGTGGGCAATGAACGCAACGTCCGCGACCCTTCTGATGCGGACGATGCGCGGCACGGCTCCCGCGTCGGTCACGCCGTCAACGACTGCCGCAAGCACACAGCCGTGATCGAGCCCGTTGATCGTCTCCCGGATCGCCCCTGCGAAGGCGGGGCCCACGGCGATCACGACCTCCGCTTCGTCGGTGCCCGCCACGGCCTCTTCGACCTCGGTGACCGCCGGTGCTACTGCGGTGTCGCCTCCCCCGAGTCGCGCGGCATCAATCACGTGAGGAAGAGCCTGGAGCCTCTCCCAGCGGTCTCCTTCGAGCCGGTAGCCGGTGCCGGGGCCCGTGTACTCGTTCGGGTCGTTCACGGCCGAGCGGACGTAGCCGTCCTCGTCGATCACAGCGGAGGTCTGCAGGTAGTCGGCGGAGACGCGCTGCCGTTGCATGCCGACCACAGCCCGGGCAACATCGGCGAAGCCACGCCGGTCGAGGGCGAGCGCCACATCGAGGCCCGAGACCCTCCGCTCGAGCGCCCGGTCGGCGGCGTCAACGTCTGCGGCCCGGTCGCGGTCGGGCATATCGCTCGCGTCATACCCGATCGTGGCGGCATGCACCTCCGCGTCACTGATCTCAGGAAGACCGAGCTCTGCGAAGACCGCCTGGATCGCGTGCGCCGCACGGTCGCGCACCCGCGTCACCTCGACCTCGTCCACCGGCTCTATCCCGCCGTCTACCTGCCAGTCGCGCTGGATTGTCATCCACTCGTCGAGGTCGTCTGCATCGTAGTTACCGCCGCCGAACGTGTTGTCGTGGCGCGGCATCACCGAGTAGCCGGAGGTGACGAAGTCGGTACCGGGGAGGAACTGCCCCATCAGCTTCGCCGTCTTGCGGATCGCCGAATGAGAGGCTATCGCGTCGTTGCCCGACGCAACCTCGAGGTCGAGCCAGGCAGCGATCACGTTCTCGGCCAGGATCGCGCGCGTCCCCCCCGGAAGCGAGAGCACAAGCGCCACGCACGAGATCGAGCCGTTCTGCACGCCCTGCGAGCCGGCGGCGCGCACGACCGAGATGCACCGTGCCTCGAGGTAGAGCATCGACATCCCCTGCGCATGGCCCATCAGCGCCTCGGAGCCCGTGCCCGAGGTGAACCGCACCTTCACCCCGCGCGATGCGTATGCGGCACCGAGAAACGACTTCGACCACGGCGTATCGTCACCGTCCACGAAGACCTGCTCCGTGCCGTAGACCGACAGCGTCTCGGCGTAGGTGACGAGACCGTTCACCGCCAACTCGAGGTTGCGCCGCTCCTCGACGGCACACTGCGTCATCACGCCAGGCCGGCCGGTCTGGGAGCCGACGAGCAGCGATATCGCGTTGAGCGGTGCGTACCGTGCCACCCCGACGGTGGTCTCGAGCTCGGCAAAGCCACGCGCAGCAGCCTCTGCCGCATCCGCAGCAAGGAGCGCCGGGCTCTCCTTCAGGTTTGTGACGTGCGCCTGATTCGCGGGCGCGCGCCGGGCGCGCAGCTTCTTGAGGGCAAACATCAGCTCGACGGGGTCGAGCAAGCCCGCGGCGCGAGCGAGCTTTGCCGGCGTCAAGCCACGGGCGAGCCTGACGGCCGCAGAGCGCGGAACGTCCACGTCAACGAGCATCCGGGCAACCTGGAGGTCTGACAACGCCATAGCCTCGGCGGCGATCTCGAGGTCGAGCCCGTGTGCGACGAGGAACCGGTCGATCACGTCGAAATCGGCGGCAGCGCGACCATCCATGCGGAGAACAACGCCGTCCTCGACTACGAGCTCGGGTTCCGGGTCGTTCGGGCCGTTCGCCGCCACGAGCCCGAGCTCGGGAAGCGGCGTGACGAGTAACTCGCGTCGCAGCTCCTTTGCCGCGCGCGAGGCGAAGCGGGCGGATCCCTCAGTCACCGACGAGCCCTCGCTCCACATAGACGCCTGCCGCCTCGCGGACGAAGGCCGCCGTGAGCGGGGCCTCCCACCCCTCGAGTCGCCGTGCCCATGCCTCGAGTGCACCGGCAGTTGACCGTCCGGGCCGCAACGCGGTGTAGATCTCGAGCATCTCTTCATCAGGCACGCGGGTGAGCTCTGCGGCACGGTCGAGGTTGTCTGCGAGCTGCGTCCGGCCCGCCACCCGCGCCACCTCCGCCTGTCGGCGCAGGGTGACAGATGTCGCCCGGACATCGGTGGCAACGAGCGTTCCCGCCCGGGCAGACTCGAGCGTCACCTCTTCGAGAGCGAGCCCCGAAGGCGTCTCCACGAGGTCGGGACGACGCGAGCCGAGCGGATAGTGGACAGTTGGATCGAACGTCATCCGTCAGAACTTTATAGGATCCAGGAGAGATGAAAACCGATAATCGATTTTCTGGACGCGTCGCGTTCGTCACGGGCGCCGCGAGTGGCATCGGCACCGCAACGGCCCGTCGGCTCCTTTCCGAGGGCGCAAAGGTGGCAGGATTCGACCTCGGCACAGCCGACCTCGACGGCGTGCTCGCGCTCACCGGAGACGTGTCACGCTCGGCCGACGTGAACGGTGCGATTGCGGCAGCGACCGCCGAGCTCGGCCCGATCGACATCCTCGTCTGCTCGGCCGGCGTCCCGGGAACTCGCTCCGCACGCAGGACGTGAGCGACGAGGAATGGCGGCGCGTGATGGCGATCAACACCGACGGCGTCTTCTGGTGCAACCGCGCCGTTGCGCCAGGCATGGCAGAGCGCGGCTACGGGCGCATCGTCAACGTCGCCTCGATCGCCGGCAAGGAGGGCAACCCGATGGCCGCCGCGTACTCCGCGTCGAAGGCGGCGGTGATCGCCCTCACGAAGGCCATCGGCAAGGACCTCGCACGCACCGGGGTCGCCGTCAACTGTATCGCACCCGCGGTGGTCGAGACAGCGATGCTCCGGGACATGTCGCAGGAGCACATCGACTACATGGTCGAGAAGATCCCCTTGGGCCGGATGGGCAAGGCCGAGGAGGTCGCGGCCTTGATCTGCTGGCTTGCGAGCGAGGAGTGCTCGTTCTCGACGGGTGCGACCTACGACATCTCCGGCGGCCGCGCCGTCTACTGATGCGCACGATCCGGTTCAGGGACGCCGGCGGCGCGGTGCACGAGACCGCGATCGCCGACGGCGGCCCCGTCGAGGATGCCCTTCCCCCGGGCGGGATACTCCTCCGTCCTTGCGACCCGCCCGAAGTGTGGTGCTCGGGCGTCACCTACGAGCGCAGCCGCGACGCGCGGATCGAGGAGTCAGGCAGCGACGTCTACGCCCTCGTCTACGACGCAGACCGGCCCGAGCTCTTCCTCAAGGACGCACAGTGTCGGCGCACCGTCGGCCCTTCCGAGCCGATCGCGATCCGCTCGGACGCGACGTGGAACGTGCCGGAGCCCGAGATCGGCGTCGTCCTCGGTGACGACCTCTCGATCGTGGGCTACACGATCGGGAACGATGTCTCCTCGCGCGACATCGAGGGAGCGAACCCGCTCTACCTCCCCCAGGCCAAGGTATTCGCAGCCGCGTGCGCTCTCGGCCCGGCCGTCTACGTTCCGCAGGACTGGGACGCCCCACTCGCGATCGAAATGACGATCCGCGACGCGCAGGGCACGGTGCTGTTCGAGGGGTCGACTTCGACCGCGAACATGAAGCGGAACTTCCCCGACCTCGTCAGCTGGCTCGTGCGGGACAACCCGGTGCCGCCGGGAAGCGTGCTGCTGACCGGAACGGGACTCGTGCCGCCCGACGACTTCACCCTTCTTCCCGGGCACGTGGTCGAGATCCACGTACCCGAGATCGGCACGCTGACGAACCCCGTCGTGCGCGCTACCGACGTACTCGAAAGGACGAAGCACTCATGACCGAGACCGTGTCCGCCACGACGGCCCGCAACTTCATCGGAGGAGCGTGGAGCGAGAGCGAATCCGGCGAGACCTACGAGAAGCGCAACCCGTGGCGGCCGGATGAGGTGACCGGCGTCTACGCGGCGTCGTCCGCCGACGATGCGATCGCCGCGGTCGAGGCTGCGATCGAGGCGTTCCCGGCCTGGGCGGCGCTTCCGGCCCCCGCCCGTGCCGCGTTCTTCTTCAAAGCCGCCGACGCGATAGAGGCGCGCGTCGAGCAGATCGCCCAGGACATGACGGCCGAGATGGGGAAGCCACTGCGCGAGGCGCGGATGGAGTCCGCGCGCGCCGCAGCCATCCTGCGCTATTCGGCCGGCGAGGCATATCGCCCCGCAGGCGAGGTCTACGAGCCGTCGGTCGGGAACCAGACGCTCTACACGCGACGGCGTCCGCTCGGCGTTGTCGGGCTGATCACGCCGTGGAACTTCCCGATCGCGATCCCGGTGTGGAAGCTCGCGCCTGCACTCATCTACGGGAACACCGTCGTGCTCAAGCTCGGCTACGAGGCGCCGCGCACCGGCCTTCACATTGCAGAGTGCTTCGCCGAGGCGGGGCTGCCGGCCGGGGTGCTCAACGTCGTCACGGGCTCGGGCTCCAAGGTCGGAGCAGAGCTCGTCTCGAACCGTCACGTTCGCGCGCTCTCGTTCACCGGGTCGGTCGCTGTGGGCCACGCGGTACGCAACGAGGCAACGGCACGCAACTGCCGCGTGCAGCTCGAGCTCGGCGGCCACAACCCCTTCATCGTGATGGCAGACGCGGAGCTCGACCGCGCAGCCGAGGCGGCCTTTGCGGGGGCCTTCTGGTCGGCCGGTCAGAAGTGCACGGCGACGCGCCGAATCCTCGTGCAGGACACGGTCTACGACGCCTTCCGCGCGAAGCTCCTCGCCCGCATCGCCGCCGCAAAGGTGGGAGACCCGGCCGACCCCACGACCGAGGTCGGGCCTGTCGTCGCGGCCGGGCCGTTCGAGGAGATCATGGCTGCAATCGAGCGAGGCAAGTCGGAGGGCGGCACCGTGGCGGCCGGAGGGATCCGCGCGGATGACACGGGCTACCTGATCGCGCCCACGGTGTTCGAGAACGTCGCCGACGATGCGTTCCTCTCGTGCGAGGAGGTCTTCGGGCCCGTCGCCTCGCTCTACCGCTTCTCGACGCTCGACGAGGCATTGACCCGGGCGAACGCGGTCGAGTTCGGCCTCTCGGCCGCGATCTTCACGCGCGACCTTCACGCGACGCAGCGGTTCGCGAACGAGCTCCAGGCGGGCATCCTCCACATCAACTCGCAGACAGCCGGTGCGGACGTGCACGTGCCCTTCGGCGGCCTCAAGAGCTCCGGCTGGGGCCCACACGAGCAGGGCCGGGCCGCGATGGAGTTCTACACCGAGACCGTCACCGTCTACCAGGACGCGCCGAATGTCTGAACGGATTCTCGTCACCGGGGCTCTCGGCTGCCTCGGCGCCTGGGTCGCACGATGCATCCTCGACGACGGCGACGACGTGGTCGGCTTCGACCTGGGAGAGAACCGCTCACGCCTCGAGCTCGTACTCGGGGACGACGAGGCTTCGGTTGCCGTCGTGCGTGGCGACATCACCGATCTCGCAGTGCTGGAACGCGTGCTCGACGAGCACGAGATCACCCGCGTCGTCCACCTCGCAGCGCTCCAGGTGCCGTTCGTCCGCGCCAATCCCCCGCTCGGCATGCACGTCAACGTCGCCGGCACCGTCAACGTCTTCGACGCCGTCTCGCGCCGTCTCGAACGGATTCCCGGCGTGGTCTACGCGAGCTCGGCGGCGGTGTACAACACGTCTGACCCGTCACCGGCACCCGAGTCGGGAGGTACGAGCCCGGGAACGCTATACGGCGTCTCGAAGCTCGCCGACGAGGGCGTTGCGCGCGTCTACCGCGCGGAGTCGGGCGTGCCGTCGATCGGCCTACGGCCCTACGTCGTCTACGGCCCCGCCCGCGACCAGGGGATGACATCCGGCCCGACGATGGCGATGCTCGCTGCTCTTGGTGGCGAGCCGTTCCACATCGGCTTCTCGGGGGAGGCGGTGTACGACTTCGCCCCCGACGTCGCGCGTGCCTGCGTGACGGCAGCGCACTCGACCGACGGCACGACCGGTGTGTACAACACGCCGGGCGCTCTTGCCGACGTGGCCGACCTCGTCGCCTGCATCCAGGCCGAGGTTCCAGGGGCGGAGATCACATGGGGCGGCGACCGGCTCCCATTCCCTGCCGTGCTAGAGGCCGTCGGCTTCGACCGCGATGTCGGCGCATTCCCGCGCACCTCGCTTGCGGACGGCGTCGCAGCGACTGTGGCGCACTTCCGACGCATCCCGACGACCGGCTGAAGCGGGCTCACGCCGGGAGGCCGCCTCAGACACTTGCCGCCGACGGGTGACGCCGCACGAGCGCGATGATCACGAAGAACTGCATGGCGAAGAACGCTGTAACGACCCAGAGCACGGCGTCGAACGAGTCGGTCAGGTCGAGAACCGCGCCGAGGACGAACGGCGAGATGGCCCCGATCGTATAGCCGAGGCCGAGCATCATCGCAACAAGCGCCGCCACCCGCTTGGGTGTCTTCTCGAAGTCGAGGGGCAGGGTCATCACGAGCGCGAACAGACCCCCCTGCCCGACGCCCGTGAGAAGCCCACCGACGTAGGCGATGCCCGGAGCGGCGACGAGGATGACCGACCCCACGATGAAGCAGGCGCTGAGCCCGAGCAGGAACGGGCTACGGCGGCCGGTGCGGTCGGAGAGCCACGGAAGCAGAAACGAGGACGGTATAGCCGTCAGGTTCGTCATCGCGAGGAGGAGGCCCGCCGCTCCCGCACTCCAGCCGTGCTGCGCATAGGCTTCGGGCAGCCAGGCGTTGAGCCCGTAGTACCCGCACGCCATCAGAGCGAATGCGGCAACGAGCAGCCAGGCGGTGCGGCTCCGCCAGGGTAGGTGCGGCATGGCGGCCGACGGAGCCACGTGGGGGTGCGCCTCACGGGTCAGGGCCAGCCAGGCGACGAGTGAGAGAAGCGCGAAAGACGAGATCACAATCAGCGCCCAGCGCCAGCCACCCAACCACGCCGCAAGCGGTACCGCGAGCGCCGCAGCACCTAGCGAGCCGAGCTGGATGCCCCCCGTATAGATCCCGGTTCCTGTCCCCCGCCTGTCCTCGAAGTGCTCCTTGACGAAGATCGGGGCAAGCGCGCCGCCGAGGCCCATCCCGATCCCGACCGGCCACGTGAAGAGCACCACGAGCCAGACGGAGGGCATCGCCGCCCGGACAATCCCGAAGGTGCCGATCAGAGCCAGGCCGATCGTCATCGCCCGCCGCGTCCCAATCTTCACCGCGAGGTACGCAGCCACCGGTGCGAACAGCCCCATGCAGAGGACGGGGATCGTGCCGAGCAACCCGACGACGGCATGCGAGGCGCCGAAAGAGTTCTCGATGGAGGGGATCAGCGGCCCCACGCCGAGGATCTCCGGACGCAGTGCGAGGGCGGCGAGAAAGAGTGCGACGAACGTTGCGGTCGAGCGCTCCTTCACGTCAGGTGAGCGGCGTCAGTGTCGTACGCTGCCGTGACGCGAGGAGCGGTAGAGCCTGCCCGAGCACGAGCTCTTGGAAGTACGCACTGCCCGAGTGGGCAGCGAGCGCGTCGTCGTCGGCGTAGCGCTCGAAAAGGAAGAACGTATTCGGTTCCTCCGGGTCGCGGTGTGCGTCGTACTGAAGGCATCCCGGCTCTGCGCGCGAGAGAGGGGTGAGCTGCCGTAGAAGCGCTGCCACGGCATCGCCCTCGCCCTCACGGGCCACCCAGGTCACCGCAAGAACGACGGTCATCGTCGGGCTCCACCTGTGCGGTTGCGGACGAGCCGGGACGACACCTCGACATGCTTCCGGGCCTCGCGACCGGCACCGATCACATTCCCGGAGCCGATTGCCTCGATCAGGCTGATGTGGCGCTCCGCAGCCTGGGTCGGATCCATGTAGACACCGTACAACGTGATCATGATCCGGCTCTCGACGCCAAGCGATATCCAGCATTGCTCGAGGACAGCGTTCTCCGCCGCCTCGACGATCACCCGGTGAAAGGCAATGTCATGCTCGGCGAGCGACCGCGTGTCGCCTGCCTTCGCTGCTTCCCTCATCGCGTCGAACTCGATCTCGAGCAGCGAGACGTCGCCGGCCAGATTCACGGTTGCGAGACGGGCGGCAAGCTCCTCGAGCGAGGCGCGCACCGGGTAGACCTGGATCATCTCCCCCTCGTCGAACACGCGCACGCGCGAGCCACGGAACGGCTCGGATTCGACCAACCGCAGCAACTCGAGGTCGCGCAGCGCCTCGCGTACAGGCGCCTGGCTCGTACCGAGCTCCTGGGCGATCCTGGTTTCCACGAGACGTGCACCCGGCTCGAGCTCGCCGCTGACGATCTGCTGCAGCAGAAAGTCCTTGACCTGTTCCCTGAGGACGGTGCGGGATATCACCGCCACCGGCTCAGCCGGCAATAACCGGATTGGTGATCTCGCCCACTCCGTCGATCTGGATCGTGACCGTGTCACCGGCCCGAAGCAGGCGCTTCGGGTTCCGGAAGACGCCAACTCCGGCCGGCGTCCCCGTGAGGATGAGGTCTCCCTCCTCGAGCGTCGAGGTGCGCGAGGCATAGCTGATGATCTCGTCGATCCCGAAGATCAGATTCGCCGTGGTCGAGTCCTGCAGCGTCTCACCCGAGACGATGGCGCGGATCCGGAGCGCATGGGGGTCGGGAACCTCCGATGCGGGCACAAGTGGACCGACCGGGCAGAACGTGTCGGGCGATTTGCCACGCGTCCACTGCCCATCGGCGAACTGCAGATCGCGGGCAGAGACATCGTTGGCAACGAGATAGCCACGCACGGCCTCGAACGCGTTTTCTCTGGAGATGTTCTTGACCGTCCGGCCGATGACGACGCCGAGTTCCGCCTCGTAGTCGCACTGCTCGACGACCGAGGGAATCACGATCGGATCACCAGGGCCGATCAGGGACGTCGTGTACTTCGCGAAGAAGAGCGGAGCCTTTGGGATCTCGGAGCCCTGCTCCTCGGCGTGGTCGCGGTAGTTCAGGCCCACGCAGATGATCTTGCCGGGACGATCGATGGGAATCATGCGGCTGATCCTACGCGATAGTAGAGCAGTATGTGCGCTCAACCGTCGATAGCCGACCATCGTGCCACGCCTTGCCGGGACCGCGGGGTAGACTCGGTTGAATGCCCCTCTCTTCTGCCGTCGTTGCCGAGCTCAGGGCCATCGTCGGCAACGATCACACGATCACCGAGCCCGAGCAGCTCCGCGTCTACGACTGCGACGGGCTGACCGGGTGGCGTGCGATGCCAGAGCTCGTCGTCCTCGCCGGCTCGACCGCCGAGGTGCAGGGAGTCGTGCGCGTCTGCGCCCGCGAAGGTGTGCCGTTCGTCGCCCGCGGTGCCGGCACCGGTCTCTCCGGCGGGGCGCTCCCGGTCGCGGATGGCATCGTCATCTCGCTGGCGCGGATGAAGCGGATCATCGAGATCGACCTGGCGTCGCAACGCGTCGTTGTGGAGTCCGGCGTAGCCAACCTCGACGTCACCCGAGCCGTCGCGGCGGACGGCTTCTTCTACGCACCCGACCCCTCGAGCCAACAGGTCTGCACGATCGGCGGCAATGTCGCGGAGAACTCCGGTGGGGCCCACTGTCTCAAGAACGGCTTCACGGTGAACCACGTCACGGGACTGACGATCGTGCTCCCCGATGGCGAGATCGTCGAGCTCGGCGGCAAGGCCCTCGATCCTGACGGGCCCGACCTCCTCGGCGCGTTTATCGGCTCGGAGGGAACGCTCGGGATCGCGACCGAGGTCACGCTGCGCCTTCTCCGTAAGCCAGAGGCCGTCATCACCCAGCTCGCGGCGTTCGCGTCGATCGACGAGGCAGGCTCAGCCGTCTCGGAGATCATCTCGGCAGGGATCCTGCCTGCCGCCCTCGAGATGATGGACAAGTTCACGATCATCGCCGCAGAGCAGGCATACCATCCGGGCTATCCGGAAGGAGCCGAGGCACTGCTACTCGTCGAGCTCGACGGCATCACGGTGCAGGTCGAGGAGGATGCGTCAGCGGTAGACCGGGTCTGCCGTGCGTGCGGCGCATTCGAGGTGAGAGCAGCGCGTGACGACGCCGAGCGTGCGCTCCTCTGGCTCGGCCGAAAGGGCGCTTTCCCCGCGATGGGCAGGATGTCACCCGACTACTACGTCCAGGACGGGGTCGTGCCACGGACGAAGCTGCCCGAGGTGCTGCGGCGCATCGGCGAGCTCTCGCAGGAGCACGGCCTACGGGTCGGCAACGTCTTTCACGCGGGCGACGGCAACCTGCACCCACTCGTGCTCTATGACGCCGCAAAGGGTGAAGCAGAGGCCGCGAAAGTCCTGGCCGAGGCGATCCTCGGGGCCTGCATCGATGCCGGTGGCTCGCTCACGGGAGAGCACGGAGTCGGGGTAGACAAGGCATGCTCGATGCCGAAGATGTTCTCCGAACGCGACCTCGAGGCCTTCGAGCGGCTGCGGCGGGCCTTCGACCCGGACGGGATCGCAAACCCGGGCAAGGTGGTGCCGACCCCGCGCCTGTGCGGCGAGGTTCCCGGCCCCTACAGGCAGCATCCTCTGGAGCTGATCGGCCTTGCCGAGCGTTTCTAGCCTCGAGGAGGCGTCCGCCGTCCTGCAGGCTGCAGCGGCCGGGGGCGAGAAGGTACGGATCGGCAGCGATCTCGATACGGCCGGGATGACGCGCATCCTCGAGCACGAGGCCGGCGACCTGACGTGCACGGTCGAGTCCGGGATTCGACTCTCTGCCCTCGCCGCCGCGCTCGCTCCATCCGGCCAGCGCCTCTCGCTCGACCCACCGGGCGATCCGACGCTCGGCGCGTGCCTTGCCGGCAATCTCTCCGGACCGCTGCGCCATCGGTTTGGCGCACCGCGCGACCTCGTTCTCGGAGTGACTCTCGTCCTCGCCGACGGCACGGTAGTCAACGCCGGCGGGAAGGTCGTGAAGAACGTCGCGGGCTATGACCTCGGCAAGCTCGTCTGCGGCTCGCACGGCCGACTGGCGTTCATCGGCCGGATCAGCCTCCGCCTCCACCCCACTCCTGCGGCACACGCGACGGTCGTCGTCGAGACAACCGAGGTCGCGTCGGTCGTCGCAAGGCTGCTCTCCTCACAGCTCGTCGCGAGCGCAATCGACGTGCTCCACCCGGGCCGTGTCATTGTGCTGTACGAGGGGGGAGCCGCAGCTGTCGCAGCCCAGGTTGCCTCCACGAAAGCACTCGTTGGCGGGACAGAGGCAGACACGTCTGTCTGGGCAGAGTCCCGAGAACGACAGGCAGTGGCAGCGGGGCGGTCGTCGTTTACGCCGGGAGAGATCGGTGCGTTTCTCGCAGGCCTGCCAGAGGCCGTCGTGCGACCCTCCGCAGGCATCGCCTATGTTCCGGGCGCCGAGCCGGACGCGACACCGGAGCCCGTCCGACTGCTACAGGAGCGGGTACGCGCCCGCTTCGACCCCCAGGGGGTGCTCGCGTGAGCGGCAGAAGAGACCCGGGAGACAGGCTCAAGCCTGCCTCTGTGGCCCGATGAGTACGTCACCCGACGTCCTCCGCTCGCTGACGAGCGACTGCGTCCACTGCGGCTTCTGCCTGCCCACGTGCCCTACCTATCTTCTGTGGAGCGAGGAGATGGACTCGCCGCGAGGCCGGATCCAGCTGATGGAGTCGCACCTCGACGGCACGATCTCGCTCAACCCGACGGTCGTCGGACATATCGACCTCTGCCTCGGTTGCATGGCGTGCGTGACGGCCTGCCCCTCGGGCGTGCAGTACGAGAAGCTGATCGAGGCAACGCGTGAGACAATCGAGACGACGACACGGCGCCCACTCGGCGACCGACTCGTGCGCGGAGCGCTCTTCAAGCTCCTCCCCTATCCGAAGCGGATGGGCCCGGCACTGCGCCTCGCTCCGCTCGGTCGCAAGCTGCCGCTACCGGGCCGGCTCGGCGTCATGACGGAGATTGCTCCGCCGTGGCGCTCGACCGAGAAGCCGAAAGACGTTACGCCCGCGAGTGGCGAGACCCGCGGGCGCGTTGGCATTCTCACAGGTTGCGTGCAGTCCGTGGTGTTCGGAACCGTCAACACGGCGACGGCGCGGGTGCTCGCGGCCGACGGCTACGAGGTCGTGGCGCCACCCCAGGGCTGCTGCGGTGCACTCTCGATGCACGCAGGCCGGGGCGACGAGGGACGCGCGTTTGCCCGTCGGGCGATCGAGGCCTTCGACGGCGTCGAGACGGTGATCGTGAACACCTCTGGCTGTGGATCGCACCTGAAAGAGCTCGGACACGTGCTCGGCGATGACCCAGCCTGGGCCGAGCGTGCGGCTGCGTTCTCGGCACGGGTACGCGATCTGGGCGAGTTCCTCTCGGGTGTCGAGCCGCGGGCTCCCCGGCAGCCGCTGCACCTGACCGTTGCGATGCAGGACTCCTGCCACCTCCGCCACGCACAGAGACTGCCGCTGTCGTCTGCCGCCTCGCTACGGCAGATCCCGGGGTTGAGCATGGTCGAGCCAGCAGAGCAGGACATCTGCTGTGGCAGCGCGGGGATCTACAACATCACGCAGCCCGACGCCGCCCGGCAACTCGGCGACCGCAAGGCAGCACACGTGCTTGCGACGGGCGCGCAGGTCTACGCGAGCGCGAACCCGGGCTGCCTCGTGCAGGTCGCCACCGCATTGCGGCGAGCCGGTAGCCCCATGCCGGCGCTGCACCCGATAGAGCTCGTTGACGCCTCTATCCGTGGTATCAGCGCGACCGATGTGCTGCGCGAAGCCCGACGTTGACCCACCGGCCGGCCCCGGGGGAGCTGGCCCTGCACATCGTGCGAAACACCCCCCTGCGCGACCACGGGACGCTACTCAGGGCACGGCCGCCTGGGTCGGTCGGAGCTCGTCGAGCCGATCGACACGTGCGAGCGCAGGGAAGAACCGCGACCACGAGAGTGCGATCACAATCGTCACCACGCCCCCGATGACAACCGCCGGCACGGCACCGAGCAACGCTGCGGCGATACCCGACTCGAATGCTCCCAGCTCGTTCGAGGCGCTGAGGAACACCATCTCGACAGCGTTCACGCGCCCGAGCAGGTCGTCGGGCGTGACGAGCGGCAGGAACGCCCGCCGCAGCACGACGCTGACGTTGTCAACGGCACCCCCCGCAGCGAGGGCGAGCAACGACAGCCACATCGTCTGCGAGAGGCCGAACACGACGATCGTGACGCCGTAGAGCCCGACGACGACGAGCAGCGCGTGCCCTGCCCGATGCCGGATCGGCCACCGTGTCAGAACCACCGCCATACACACAGCTCCGACGGCCGGGGCTGCCCGAAGCACCCCGAGCCCCGCCGGACCGACCTCGAGGATGTCCTTGGCGAAGACCGGCAGCAAGGCAACCGTTCCTCCGAAGAGGACAGCGAACAGGTCGAGCGAGATCGCACCGAACAGCACCGGCGTTCGCCGAACGAGGCGCACGCCCGCGAACAGGTGCGCGAGACCGGGCGACGAGCCTCCGGCCGACTCGCGACCCGACCGGAAGAGCAGCATGCCGACAAACGCGATCCCGGCGAGTGCAGCAGCGACACCGTAGACCACCTCGGCGTGGAGCGCGAACAGGAGGCCACCGACCGCCGGCCCACCGATCACGGACACCTGAAAGACCATCGACCTGAACGCCATCGCCCGCACGAGCATCTCACGCGGCACAAGAGACGGCAGCAGTGCGCCGGACGCCGGATATCCGAGCGCCGCGGCAAAGCCCGTGGCGAACGCGGCCAGGAAGAACGGCCACGTCGTGTTCGCCCCGGCACGGGTGACGGCAAGCAGGCCGATCATGATCGCAGCCTCGATGGCGGTGGCGATCGCCAGCAGGCTGCGTCGGGGGAAGCGATCGGCCAGATGCCCTGCCGGGAGCGCGAGAAGCGGCAGCGGGATGAACATTGCGAGCCCCACGAGGCCGAGGTCGAGGGGACTGCCCCGCACCGCGTACACCTGCCACCCGGTCGCGACGAACGACATCTCGACCGCGAAGTTCGACAGGAGCAGAACACCGAGAAAGAGGACGAAATCGCGGTGGCGCAGCGGGGAATCGCCGGGCGTCGCTTGCGATCCGGCGCGGGCTACGCCGCTTCTCCTTCCTCACCTGCAGGCTCACGGGTCGGCAGGAACTCCACCTCGAGCCGCAGAATCCGCGAGCCCTCGACCTCGAGCACATTGAGGCGCAGGCTCTCGGAGCGTACCTCGTCGCCGGGTGCCGCAGCCCGGCCGATCAGATCGAAGACGTATCCCGCCATCGTGTGATAGTCCTCGTGCTCGAGCGTCGTCCCGAACTCCTCGTTGAAGTCGTCGATCGGGAAGTTGCCGTCGATCCGGATCGTCGTCTCGTCTACCCGCTCGACCGACTCGTCCGGGAGGTCGAACTCGTCCTCGATCTCGCCGACGATCTCCTCGAGCAGGTCCTCGAGCGTGACGACACCGACGGTTGACCCGTACTCGTCTACCACGACCGACATGTGCTGATTCGTGCGCCGGAAATCGGCAAGCAGCGCCGCAAGATCCTTCGTCTCCGGCACCACGTAGGCAGGACGCAGAAGCGCCACGAGCTCGACCGAGGCCATGGCGGTGTCGTGGAGAGCCGAGACGAGGTCACGGACGTGAAGGATCCCGACGATCTCGTCGAGTGACTCCCGGTAGACGGGATAACGGGTGTACGGCGACTCGAGCACGGCCCGGAGCGCCTCCTCGGGGGCCATCTGGATCGAGATGCCGACGACGTCGGGTCGCGGCACCATCACGTCCGATGCCTCCTTGTCAGCGAAGTCGAACACCTTGTAGAGCATCTCGCGCTCGTCCTGCTCTATCTCGCCGTGCGCGCTCGACACCTCGAGCAGCATCCGCAACTCGGCCTCCGAATGAGCCTCTCCCTCGGTCTTGCCAGGATCGACACCGATCGCGCGCTGCGCAGCGTCACTGGAGCGCTGCAGGAACCAGATCAGCGGCCTGAACACGAAGAAGAACGCTCGCACGGGCACCGAGACACCGAGCGCAATCCGCTCCGAGTAGCTGAGGGCGAGCCCTTTTGGGACGAGCTCACCAACGACGACGTGCAGGAAGGTGATGATCAGGAATGCGAACAACACGGCGACAAACGTGCCGAGATAGACCCCGAACAGCTCGGACAGAACCTTCTCGCCGATGGCGCCGATCGCGAGCGAGGTGAGCGTGACCCCGAGCTGCATCGCCGCGATGAAGTGCGGCGGGTCGCTCGTGATCTTCATCACCGCGCGGGCCGGACGGCTGCCCTCGTCGACGAGCTCCTTCAGCCGCGTGCGGCGCACCGTGACGAGGGAGTACTCGGCCGCGACGAAAAACCCGTTCAGGAGAATCAACACGGCGACGCCGAGGAGATCGAGAGAAACCGTCATGCCCCGGTCTCCGGAGCCTCG
Organism: Thermoleophilia bacterium; assembly: GCA_037139935.1. GTDB lineage: Bacteria > Actinomycetota > Thermoleophilia > Gaiellales > Gaiellaceae > Gaiella. The sequence goes on from JBAXFL010000003.1 coordinate 140,240, forward strand.
GTACGGGAGGGAAGGTCGCCCACTACTGCGCGGCAGTATAGGAGACGTGCACGACGTGCCCGTCCACCTCTATTGCCTGACGCTCCGCTCGGCCGTCGAGAACGAGCCGCTCGAGATGGGCAAGCGTCTCGGCGATGGCGAACCGGCGGGACGACGGCCCGAGATCGACGCCGAAGAGCGGATACGAAACCTCGTACCCCGTGGCGGGCTCCGGCCCGAGCGCGAGAGCCGTACGCCGCAGCCGCTCCTCGTGATGTGCAATCAACTCACGCGCCCGCCCCACGGGGTCGGAGATCAAATCTCCGTGGCCGCCGTAGGCCACCTCGGGAGCAAGCTCGATCGTGTTCTCGAGTGCGCCGAGGTAGTCCCCGAGTGGGTCTGGACGGCTCGCGGGCCAGAAGCCGACGGTGGGCGTGATCCGTGCCAGAAGATGGTCGGCAGCGATCAGGACACCGTCCCGCACGAGCGTCAACTGACCGTCGGCATGCCCCGGTGCAGCCACGATCTCCCATCCGTGAAGCGTCTCTCCGGCCTCGACGAGCTCGGGATCAGGAACGGTTTTGATCAACGTCTGATAGCGCGCGCCCTCGCCGACAATCGCCTCGACGGCCTCCTCCGGGACACCGTGACAACGGAACCACCCCGCCAGCCCCTCCGACCACGCAGCATTCTCCCAGACGAGGCGGGTCTGCTCGGCATCCAGACGACCCTGGACCGTGCGCGCGCCCGTGAGATCCCGCACGTCGGCCGCCGCACCGAGATGGTCCGGGTGAAAATGCGTCAGAAACGTCGTCACGACGGGTCCGTCGATCTCCCCGAGGACTGCAGCCCATGCCTCTCTGGCTTCGGGAACCCCGAGACCGGTGTCCACGAGCATGTAGCCGCCGTCTACCGGAACGAGGTAACAGTGGACGTGCCCGGGCCTCATCGGCAGCGGCATCGTCACACGCAGGAGACCTCCAGGAAGCTCGTCCACAAACCGGAGTCTAGTGGGTGATCCCATTTTCGGACGTTATCCTTATGCAACGAATAAAGACAGCTCATCAACTGGTACTGTTTGACAGATGAAAACGCACATCCGGACGCTCGTCGGGACAGCCGATCCCGAGGCGCTCTCAGCACCCGAGATACTCGGGGTGATGGTCGAGCATTTTCATCCGAACCTCTCACTCGCCTGCTCCTTTCAGAAGGAGGAGTCGGTGCTGATCGACATGCTGCTCGCCATCGAGCCGGACGCCCGCGTCTTCGCCCTCGACACGCACGTCCTCTTCCCGGAGACCTACGACGTCTGGCGACAGGTGGAGCTGCGCTACGGGATCAAGGTCGAGGTCTACGAGGGACCGTCACTCGGGCGCCAGGCCGCGATCCACGGAGACGCCCTGTGGGTCTCGAATCCGGCCCTCTGCTGTTCGATCCGCAAGGTAGCCCCACTCGGGAACGTGCTCGGCGGGCTCGAGGGCTGGATCACGGGGATGCGGCGAGAGCAGTCACCGACGCGCGCGACCGCGCAGAAGCTCGGCTGGGACGAGCGCCACGAGCTCTGGCAGGCCAACCCGCTTGCCGACTGGACAGAGGCGGCAGTTGACACGTATATCGAGGAGCGGGATCTGCCCGTCAACGCCCTCCACGCGCGAGGCTATGCCTCGATCGGCTGCACCCACTGCACCGTGCCCGGTACCGGGCGCGACGGACGGTGGACGGGCAGCGAGAAGACCGAGTGCGGACTCCACGCCGACGCATGAGCACGAGTCGCCAGCACTCCCACCTCGACGAGCTCGAGGCCGAAGCCGTCCACATCATGCGCGAGGTCGCCGCAGAGCTCGAGCGGCCCGTGCTGCTCTTCTCGGGTGGCAAGGACTCTATCGTCCTCCTTCGCCTCGCCGAAAAAGCGTTCCGGCCCGGCCGTTTTCCCTTCCCGCTGATGCACGTGGACACGGGGCACAATTTTCCGGAGGTGATCGAGTACCGTGACCGCCGCGTCGCAGACCTCGGCGAACGCCTCGTCGTCGCCTCCGTGCAGGAGTCGATCGACACGGGTCGCGTCGTCGAGCAGACGGGCCCACGCGCCTCGCGTAACCAGCTGCAGACGACGACGCTGCTCGACGCGATGGAGCGACACCAGTTCGACGCCGCCATCGGGGGAGCCCGCCGGGACGAGGAGCGGTCGCGCGCGAAGGAGCGGATCTTCTCGTTCCGTGACGACTTCGGACAGTGGGATCCGCGCGCCCAGCGCCCGGAGCTCTGGAGCCTCTACAACGGCAGGATTCGCAAAGGTGAGCAGGTACGCGTGTTCCCGATCTCGAACTGGACAGAGCTCGACGTGTGGCAGTACGTCGCCCGTGAAGGCCTCGAGCTGCCATCGATCTACTACGCACACGAGCGCGAGGTGTTCGAGCGTGACGGGATGCTCTACTCCACCTCGGAGGCGATCGAGCGGACCGACGACGAGGTGGCATTCAGGGAGTGGGTTCGATTCCGGACGGTCGGCGACATGAGCTGCACGGGTGCCGTACGCTCCCGGGCCACGTCGTTCGACGATGTCGTGGCGGAGATTGCCGCGACGAGAGTGACCGAGCGCGGCGAGACCCGAGCCGACGACCGCGCCTCCGAGGCTGCGATGGAAGACAGGAAACGTGTCGGATACTTCTGATCTCCACTCGCCGGAGCTCCGTACCGCAGCGACGTCCAGCCTGCTGCGCCTGGTCACCTGCGGCTCGGTGGACGACGGGAAATCGACGCTGATCGGACGGCTGCTCTTCGACACGAAACAGGTCTTCATCGACCAGATGGAAGCAGTCGAGGAGACGAGCGAGCGGCGCGGCGACGGCTACGTCAACCTGGCGCTGCTCACGGACGGCCTCAGGGCCGAGCGCGAGCAGGGAATCACGATCGACGTCGCCTACCGCGGGTTTGTCACCCCACGCCGCCGTTTCCAGCTCGCAGACGCACCAGGCCACGTCCAGTACACCCGCAACATGGTGACGGGCGCGTCGACCGCGGATGTTGCCGTCGTCCTTGTCGATGCGCGCAAGGGCGTGATCGAGCAGACACGCCGGCATACCCTGATCGCATCGCTCCTTGCAGTCCCCCACCTCGTCTTTGCGGTCAACAAGATGGATCTCGTGGACTTCGACGAGAAGCGCTTCGACGAGATTGCGCGCGAACTCGACGAGCTGACCGCACAGCTCGGAGTCAGGGACGAGGTTGCGATTCCGATCGCAGCGCTCCACGGCGACAACGTCGTCGATGCGTCCGGCCGGATGCCGTGGTGGCAGGGAGGCACTCTCCTGCACCACCTCGAGGAGATCGAGCTCTCCGGTGACCGCAATCTCGCAGATCGCCGCTTCCCCGTGCAATGGGTGATCAGGCCAATGACCGACGAGCACCACGACTACCGCGGCTACGCGGGCCAGGTCGCCGGTGGCGTGTGGAAGGCGGGAGACGACGTTCTCGTGCTTCCCTCCGGATTGAGAACAAGGGTCGCGTCCGTCGAAACCTCCGATGGGCCGATCGAGGAGGCGAGTCCGGGGATGTCGGTGACGATCCGACTCGAGGACGAGATCGACGTGCCGCGCGGTGACATGCTCGTGGATCCCGACGACCAGCCGATGACGGCACGGTCACTCGAGGCAACAATCTGCTGGATGAGCGAGCGGCCTCTCTCGGCCGGTGCGCGCTTCGGGGTGAAGCACACGACACGCACCGTTCGCGCCGTGGTCGAGGGAATCGACGGCGTCGTGGACATGGACACCCTCGAGCAGCACGACGCAACCGCGATGACGCTCAATGACATCGGGACGGTACGCCTGCGCCTTTCCGGCCCACTCATGGTCGATCCGTACGCGGAGAACCGCGCAACGGGCGCGTTCATCCTCGTAGACGAAGCGACCAACGACACCGTCGCTGCCGGAATGGTCTCGTCGGCGACGCCCTAGTGCGCCGTTTCGGAACTCGCTTGGTGATCCTGGCGCGCGAAAAGCAAGCCGGGCAAGGACGCAGGGAGCCTCGATATCGCGTCATACCGGGGCGACCGAGGACGCAGACCGGCGCCGCTTTGCAGCCGCCCAGGGCACGAGTGACGTCCGAACCGGTGCACTGGCATCGCCCGGCAAGAACACTCCTCGGCATGGAGCCTCGTCGGGTTCCGGGTGCACGGCATTGCTCACACATTGCATGCCGTACCCATAGAATCGTGTCATGGCAGAGATTCCCGAGATCACCGTGCTCCTCGCCGACGACCACGAGGTCGTCCGAGAAGGCCTGCGCCTTGCGCTGCTTCGCTCGCCGCACATCCGGGTCGTCGGAGAGGCTGCGGACGGCGAGACGGCGATCTCGCTGACGGAGCGCCGGCTGCCGGACGTGGTCGTGATGGATTTGCGCATGCCGGGCATGGACGGCATCGAGGCGACAGAAGAGATCATGCGCCGCGTCCCCACCTCGAAGGTACTCATCTTCACCGCCTACTCGGAGCGCGCCCTGCTCCAGCGAGGCCTCGAGTCGGGAGCCCGTGGGTACATCCTCAAGGAGGCGCCCCACGAGACGCTGCTCCGCGCCATCGAGATGGTCGCAGCAGGCGAGACGTTCATTGACCCGGCCCTGATGTCGGTGCTCACCAAAGGCCGCGGGAGCACCGATGTGCTGACCGCCCGCGAGCGCGAGGTCTTGCAGCTCCTCGCAGACGGCATGTCGAATGCAGATGTTGCCGCGAAGCTGTTCATCTCACAGGAGACGGTGAAGAGTCATGTCCGCCACATTCTCACGAAGCTCGAAGCCGATACGCGCACACAGGCGGTTGCGATTGCGCTACGTGATGCGATGATCGATTGACCGAGCCGCCGACAGGCCGGGCTCTCGTCGAACGGCTGCGGGCCGAGCGAGAGGAGAGGCGGCGCCTCGCCGAGCTGATTCACGACGGGCCCGTTCAGCTCGTCGCCGCAATCGCGCAGATGCTCGACGCCGCCCACCACGCGATCAAAGCAGGCGACCTGGCTCATGCCTCACCGATTGTCGAGCGGGCACTTGCCGTCGCGCGCGAGGCGAGCGCCGACCTGAGAGAGATCGTCAGCGGGATCGAGCCGGATGCACTGCAGGAACTGGGACTCGGGGCTGCGCTCACCGAGCTTGCCGACCGACACGCGGCCCGTCGCGGTGTCGTCTTCGACCTCGACGTCGCCGGCGGAGATCACCTCGGCGACGGAGCACGGTCGTGCCTGTATCAGATCACTCGTGATGCGCTCGACCAGGCGGTGCGCCGCGGGCCACCCCGGAACATCAGCATCTCGATCGCCCCGGCCGACGGCGGTGTCGGGTTACGGATCTCGGACGACGGCGTAGAGGAGCGGCGCAAAGCCGTCCTTACTGCGCTCGCCGAGCGTGCCACCGAGATCAACGGAACGTTCACGTGCGAGACCAACAGCTCGGGAACAACGATCTCGATCCGCCTGCCCCCGTCCGCCGCACTCCTGTAGCTGACACCGGACACCCCGGGGGGTGCTGCACCCGGTCGCGAGGAGGTATCGAGGCTTCAGGCGCTGTCGAGCGGTTCGTTCTGCACGTTGTGCTCGATGGCGTACGTCGCCACGAGAGCGTCGATCACCGTTGCACCCTCGGGGAACGCGTAGTTGATCTTCACGAACGGCTCCCACTTGTCGGGCAACGCGTCCTCGGGAAAGATCGCCTCGACCGGACATTCCGGCTCACAGGCGCCGCAGTCGATGCACTCCTCCGGGTCGATCACGAGCATGCGTCCGAACTCGTGGATGCAATCGACGGGGCAGACATCGATGCAGGACTTGTCCTGGATGTCGATACACGGCTCGGCAATGATGTAGGTCATCGTGGCCGGAACCTTACCGAGACGGGAGAGCGGAGCAAGGGGGAACCGTCAGCTCGCTGTGAGCTCGTCCACGAGCGCCTGTGCGCGCTCGACAAGTGCCGACTTGACGATCACCTGGTCGAAGCCCGCCGCGTTCGCCGCGCGGAGCCCCGCGGTGTCGGTGTGGTTTGCATATCCGAGGATCGGCGTGTCGGGCCAGTTGTCGGCGACGTCGGCGGGATCAATGCGCGCGATATCGCAAACGATAAGATCGGGCGGGTGGGCCGAGTTCTTCGTGACAAGCTGGTGCCCGTGAAGCAGCCCCTCCAGCTTGCCTCGGAAGAAGAGATCGACCCCCACGAGCAGGATCGTCGCCATCTCCACAGAGGATAGCAGGGCCCAAGGACGGCCCCGCTCCCGCGCTCTGCTCACCCGGGAGCCCGGGAAGCACACGCGCCGGTAACGACTACAGAAACCCGTCGAGGCCGGCCCACTCGAGACCGCGATTGAGGTAGATCCGTAGGATGTAGAAGCGGCCGAAGAAGAGCAGAAGGCCGAGCAGGACCATGATTGCCCCGCTGACGAGTTGGATCGCCCCGTAGTGATCTCGCAACCAGCGGAACGCTCCCATCGCTCTCGTGAAGATCGCTCCGGCGATGACGAACGGAATCGCGAGGCCGAGCGAATACCACGCGAGCAGGAATGCTGCCTGGAACACGGTGTCGGAGGTACCCGCAAGGACGAGGATCGCTGCCAGCACCGGGCCGATACACGGTGCAGCGCAGATCGCAAAGGCTCCGCCGAGCAGAACGCGCGAGCCCCGGCTCCGCGCACCCTGCACGAGGCCGGCCCCCACGAGGCGCTCGGGCCAGGGTAGGAGCCCCATGAAGGTGAGCCCGAAGACGACGAGCACCAGTCCCGCAATCCGCTCGAGCAGAAACTGATCCTGAAAGAGACGTGCCCCGATGAGCTGGGCGCCGATACCGAGCGCGATGAAAATCAGCGTAAACCCCAGAACGAACGGGATGCTCGCGAGCATCACCCGTCGGGCCGATCCTCTCTCCCCCAGGCGGTCGGCCTCGACCGCGGAGACGGCGGACAGGTAGCCGGGGACGAGAGGCAGGACGCAGGGAGCAAGGAACGAGACGAATCCGGCGACGAGCGCGACGAGAGGCTCGGTCGGCCGCACCGTCCTCAGGCCTCGAACCGGTCGAGCTCGTCGTCGAGTCGACGCTCGAGATCGGGATCGAGCACGGCGTCTGACACCTCGGGCTCGTCGTCGCCTCTCCTGCTCCACGTCCAGGCAAGAGCACCGACGAGGAGAACGCCAAAGGCGAGCGCGCCGAGCGGGAGAGCCCAGGCCAGAAGGTCGAACCCACTCCTCGGAGGCTCGGCGAGAACACCGGGGCCGAACTGATCGACGAGCTGCGCCTTGATCTCGGCGGCGCTGTCTCCGGCGGCAATCCGGTCACGGATGTAGGACTTCATGCGGATCGCAATGGGAGCATTCGACTGGTCGAGCGTCGTCTTGCAGGTCAGGCAGACGATCTCCGCCTCGAGGTCGGCCTGCACCGGACGACCGGCGGCAGTGGCCCCCGGGGCAAGCAGCAACGCTGCCACCGCCACGACGAGGAACCGCATCACTTCGAGCTTGCGAGAGCGAGTCTGATCCCCTCGGCATAGCGTTCCCGGTTGCGTCCGAGGTCTACGCCTCCCTGGATCACGCTGCCGACGAGATGTCCCTGACGATCGACGAAGAACGTCTCGGGGAACCCGGCCACCCCCCACTTCCCGAGCGTCGAGCCCCTACCGTCCGCGACGACGGGGTACGTGATGCCGTACCGCCTGATGAACCGCTTGCCGTCCTGGCGAAAATCCTTCGCGTCAACGCCGAGTACGACGAGCCCCTGTGATCGGTAGGTCTCGTAGGTCTTTTGCAGGGCCGGTGCTTCGTCCTTGCACGGAATGCACCACGAGGCCCAGAAGTTCACGACCACCGGCCTGCCCCTGAGCGAGGCAAACGTCAGATCACCGCCCTTCGCATCGATGCGAGGCAGAGTGAAGTTGGGCGCCACAGGGCTGTCACCTCTCGCAAGCTTCCCGGACGCCCCGCTGCCGTCACCGAAGACGAGCTTCCACCCGAGCAGGACGAGCAGTCCCACGACGGCGGCCACGGCCAGAACCTGCCCAACAGCCCTGACGTTCCCGATCACGCCGCGACGATGAAGACCGGGGTACCGAGATCGACCTTCTCGTACAGCCATTCGGCATCCGAAATCAACATCCTGATGCATCCATGTGATGCGGAATAGCCGATCGAGGAGGGGCTCGACGTGCCATGAATGCCGACGTTCGGCGAAGAGATGCCCATCCACCGGGTCCCGAGCGGATTGCCGGGGCCCGGCGGGATGGGCTCTGCACCCTTCGCCCACTCGGAGCCGACCGGCGGATACCACCAGGGATGCAACTGCATGTTGACGACCTCGAACTTCCCGAGCGGCGTCGGATACTGCGGACGGCCGGTAGCGACTCTGAACATCCGGATCAGCTTTGGCTTCGTACCGATTCGGTACAGGTAGAGCTCGTTCGACGCACGTCTGATCACGATCGCGCGACCAAGGTCGTTACTGCTGACCGGCGCGGCATTCTCGTCGAAGGAAAGCTCGAGTGGATGGCGCTGCTGCGTCTTCAGCGCAAGAGAGATCGCTCGTGCCGCGACAACAGCCCGAAGTCGCCGGCCCGAGACATCGCGCGTAGCAATCGGTCTGAAGTCATGAAGCCTGAGGGTCGCCTCGACCGGTTCGCGGTTGAAGCGCTTGGCAAGAGACGCGACAAGGCGGTCTACCTTCGACCCGGAGATGTCAACCTTGAGCGGAACGGCGAAGCCCGGTCGCCTGATGCGCGCTGCGAGCTGGACGGCAGCCGCGATGTGGGCAACCGCACCGAGATCGGCAGGGGAGACAGCGATGCGCGCTCCCGGCCCTCCGACGAGGCGGAGAGGGCGGGAAAATCTCGCCGTAAGGATCTCTCTGGCCTCGGCAGCGGTCAGGCCGCCGACGAGCATGCCTCCGACCGTGACACCGGCGACGATCACCCTGGGCCGAGACGGCCTCGGCGTCGTCGTGGTCGGCGTCGTCGTGGTCGGCGTCGTCGTGGTCGGCGTCGT
>JBAXFL010000004.1:0-136876 GCA_037139935.1 Thermoleophilia bacterium
CAACCAGTTCGAAATCCTCTGCGGTAAACGCGTCGGCGATCGACCGGACCCACTGGGCATGAGAGTCGGACGTCGGCGTCCCCCAGATGGCAAGCTTGCGCATAGGTGGAGTGTACCGCCCGCTTCGGAGCGAAACGGTCGAGGTGCCGTATACCGGTCGCAAGCAGGCTCAGCGGAAGAGATCGCGCTCGCGCGGCATCACGAGATCGGCTGCGGTGCCATCCCCTGCCGCGTCCACACCGCGCACAATCGCTGCCGGAATCCCGCTTGCCTTGCCCATCACGAGCTCCGCCGCGCCCGCGACCTCGTCTGCAACGGCGATCATCGTCGAGCACAGCTCGTAGCCGGCAGCATCGCGAGAGCCCCGGAGGTCGCGGATCGCAACGACCCCGGCGACCCCCAGCGCAACGTCTGTCGTTCCCTGCCGCCAGGCCCGGCCGAACGAATCGCTGACGATCACGCCGGGCGCGATGCCGGTCAGCTCCGTGAGTCGTTCACGAAGCGCGGCCGCCGAAGCGTCCGGATCGAGAGGGAGGAGGATCACCGTGCCCGGGCCCTTCGCATTCGAGGCGTCCACGCCTGCCGAAGCGCATACGAAACCATGGGGCGTCTGCGCGATCACGAGCGGCGGGCGCGAGCGGATGACCTCAACCGACTCCTGCAGAATCACTTCAACCTGGCGTGGGTCACCGTCCTCGCCGGCAAGCTCGACGGCGCGGTCAGACGGGATGACGTCCTCCAGGCGCACGACCCTGCCCTCGACCTTCGACACCGCCTTCTGCGCTATGACGACGATATCTCCGACTTCGAAACCTCCCGTACGCGTGGCAGCCTCGGCGATGAGCGCCGCCAGATCGTCTCCCGCTTCGAGTTCGGGCAATCCCGCGAGCGGGATGATCCGGGCCTCGCCGGTCACGCTCAGTGGACGCCGGTGACGCGGAGGCCCGCATGCGCCTTGTAGCGCTTGTTCACGTTCACGATCACCGCCGTCATCCCCTCGAGGGCACGTGCGCTTGCGAGTGGGCCCGCGTCGATTGCGCGGCCGGATGTGACGGCCCCGGCGAGTTCGAGGACGATCGCCTTGGCCGCAACGTCGTCGCCACAGATCAGCGTGTCCTCGTCGGGTGCAACCTCTCCACCGAGATTCGCTGCTGCAAGTGAGTGGAGCCCTGCGACGACCGGGCCGTCGATCACGGCCTGGATCCGCTGCGCGATGGAGGTGGGCTCGGGTGTCGGGTACACACCTTCCTTCGTGAACGAGAGCTCTGCTGCGACCGACAATACCGGCGTCGTGCCAATGGCATGACGGAGCGAGCGGGCGGTCTCGACTGCACCGTCGGACTTCGTCGTCAGCACAACGAGATCGGCGTCCCGCGCCGCATCCTCGTTCGTTGCCCCTGCGACGCCCAACTCGGCTGCGGCCGCTTCGGCGCGCTTCGCGTCTCGCGATCCGATCACGACGGAATAGCCCGCCTCGCGCAACCGCACGGCGAGCGCCATTCCGAAGCCCCCCGTTCCTCCGATCAGGGCGACCTTCATGACTGTTTCTCCATAGCTGCCTCCAGGGTACTCCGGGCGAGCCGTCGTGCGGCGGCTCGGTCTGCCATGAGCGTATCCGCGACGACGACCGTCCCGTCCGTTTCGGCGTCGGCGTCGGCAGTGTCGATCACGAGGAGGTCGAGCAATCCCCTGTAACACATTGCGACGTGGGCAGGGCTCGTGCCACCGGTGAGGCGCTGCATCATGCCCTCGAGCGGCCCGCGAACTGCGCGACCACCGATCAACGGGCTGACTGCGACGCAGCACACGCTTCGCCGCTCGATCGCCTCCCGGATACCCGGCACGGCAAGGATTGGATGGATCGAGACGAATGGGTTGCTCGGAGCGACCACGATCGCGTCGGCCTCCTCGATCGCCTCGATCACACCGGGAGCCGGGTGGGCCGCGTCCGCGCCGCCGTAGAGGAGCCCGTCCACCTCGTCCTCGTGGTGCCGGGCGACGAACCACTCCTGGAACGCGAACGTCCCCGCAGGCGTCACGACAAGCGTCCGGACGTGATCGTCGGTTGCCGGCAGCAGTCCCGTCTCCAGACCCGCAGCGCGGGTGAGCCCGGCCGTGACGGCGGAAAGCGTCTTGCCGCTAGCCAGCGCCTGCGAGCGCACCAGATGGAGCCCGAGGTCGCGATCGCCGAGCATGAACCAGCTCTCGCCACCCCACGCGCGCGCGGATTCGAGCGCCTCCCACGTCTCGTCCTTTCGACCCCAACCGCGCTCCATGTCGTTGAGACCGGCGAGCGCGTAGAGCACCGAGTCAAGGTCGGGCGAAACGTGCAGGCCCAGGATCTCGAGGTCGTCGCCCACGTTCCCGATCACCGTGAGCTCGCCCGGCGCAAGGACGTCGTGAAGCCCGGCGACCAGCTTCGCGCCACCGACCCCACCCGACAGGCAGACGACCTTCACGACGCCGAGACCAGCCGCAGCTTCTGTCGATGCAACACAAGCGTTGTGCGCGCGCCGACGGCCAGCGTCAGGTGCTCGACGTCCGCGAGAGTGTCGACATCCTGCTCGAGCTCCGGGATCGAAACAGGGACAAATCCAGCCTCGCCAAAACGCGCTGCGCTCCCGGGGCCGTAGAGCGGCATGAACTGAACGGGCTCGACGAGCGAGAGCGCGTTCGTCGTCCCATCGACCGCAGCGACAAGCGCCGGGGCGAACGCGGTGAGCTGCGACAGCGCCGCGGACGACACGCACGGGAGATCGGCATTCACGACCAGGCAGGGGCCATGCAGCCCGACCAACCCTGCGACGACCGCGGCTCCCTGGCCGCCGCCCGGATCAGCGACGGCCTCGCCGCCGAGATCAACCGCAAGCTGTGCGGCCAGGCGATCGTCGGTCACGACCCGTACGCGACCAACGGGAGCGGCGGCCGAGATGACGTCGCAGAGCATCGCAAGGGAAAGCTCGATCCGAATCCCGGTCGGCAGCCTGGTCTTGCCACCGGAGCGGAACGGAATGACGACGGCCGTCATCGCTCAAGCCTACGTATAGCCTCGCGCGCTCCGTGACCGACGGGCGCGGCAGATCTCAGGCTGCGTCGCTCGAGGCGCCAGGCCCCGAGGTAGCCCACTCGTGCACCTCGAACCAGTGGGTGCCCTCGAGTGCCGCCACGACCTGCGCGTCGGTGTGAACGCTGTTGAACACGTGGTGGTCGAGGTCGCAGCACATCTCGACCTCTCCCAGCGAGACGTGGGTCATTCGGGACAGTACGTCGAACGGTAACTGGGCGTCGGCCACCGACATGTGCTTGAACTGGAGGCCGGGCGCCAACTCCATCAGGTCGGGCCATTCGGGGCAGGTCTTGTAGCTCATCGGCTATCCTCCTTCGCCCCGGCGCACCACGTTCCTCCGAGCCGGACAAGCCCGCGCTCCTCTCCGTCGGGATAGACGAGGAACGAGAGGGCATCTTCGAACTGATGCAACGTCCGGCCCTCGACGGAGACGAGACCAAGTCGGACATGGAAGCGACCGAAGGCGAGCGATGGGTGCTCGACCTCCAGCCTCGCGGTCGTCAAGCCCTCGTTCTCCGGCCATCCGACCGTCGCCGTGTCCACCGTATCCTCGGCGATGAGCAGCCCTGTGGAGTCGCGGATCTCGAGATGAAGCCGCGGTGGTGCGACTGCCAGGTGGGCCCGAAGATCGACCTCGAGCCGGAACGGCTCTCCGGCGAGGAACTGAAGACGCTCTTCCCCGGCTCCAGCGAGGAGCCGGGCACCCGTGATCTCGGCCTCGCCTGTTCCCCACTCACGCAGGTCGATGCCACGCTCGACGGCTCCGAGGTCGTCGGCGAGGAGCCGGCGATACCGCACGATCGCCTCATGGGTGGGGCCGTCGTACACCTTCTCGCCGGACGAGAGGAGGATCGACCGCTCGCACAGCCGCTCGACCGCCTGTGCGTCGTGAGAGACAAAGAGGATGGTTCCGCCCTCGTTCTTGAACGCCGCGATGACGCCGAAGCACTTCCGCTGAAAGTTCTCGTCGCCGACTGCGAAGACCTCGTCGAGAAGGAGCACGTCAGCCTGGAGGAATGCGGCGATGGCAAATCCAAGCCGCATTGCCATCCCGCTCGAGTAGGTGCGGACGGGCCGGTCGATCGCATCCTCGACCTCTGCGAAGGCGACGATCTCGTCGAAGCGCTCGCGTATCTCCGACCGACGCAACCCCTGGATCGAGCCGTTCAGGTAGACGTTGTCGCGGCCGCTGAAGTCGGGATGAAAGCCCGCTCCGAGCTCGAGCAGCGAACCGATCCGCCCCTCTACCTGCACCGCGCCGGTCGTCGGCCTGATGATTCCGGCGAGGACACGCAGCAGCGTGGACTTGCCCGAGCCGTTACGGCCGATCAGGCCGACCGCCTCGCCCGGCGCTATGTCGGCCGAGACGTCGCGCAGAGCCCAGACGTCCTCGCCGCCGGTGCGGCCCCGTGCGACAACGAGATCCTTCAGGGTGCGCGTCTCACGCGCGTGGACGCGGAAACGGCGGGAAACGCCGTCAGCGAAGACACGGCCCGGTGCGGCGAACTGGCTCACCGGCCGGCTTCCGCTAACGACGCGCTTCGCTCTCGCACGAGCGCCGCGAGCCGCGTCAGCGTGTCCGGATCGACGGACGGGAAGACACCATGACCGAGATTGAAGATGTGGCCCGGGCGGCCACCTGCCCGCTCGAGAATGTCGAGCGCCTCCGCCTCGACCACCTCCCAGGGCGCTAGCAGCACGGCGGGGTCGAGATTTCCCTGCACGGCCCGGCCAGGGACTCTCGACCAGCCGACATCGAGGGGAATCCTCCAGTCGAGACCGATCACGTCGCCGCCTGCGAACGCCATCTCCTCGAGCAGCGTCGCTGTTCCCGTGCCGAAGTGGATCGTCGGCACGTCAACCGCAGCGAGGACGCGCGCCGAGTGCGGTGCAACGTGGTCGCGGTAGTGCGCGGGCGAGAGCGCCCCAACCCAGGAGTCGAAGAGCTGGATCACGTCTGCCCCGGCGCGGGCCTTGGCGGCGACGTAGCCGGCGAACGTCTCGGCGAGCTTCTCGAGGAGTGCGTGCCAGACCGCGGGCTGGCCGAGCATGAGGCTCTTCGTGAGCGCAAAATCGCGGCTCGGCTTCCCTTCGACGAGATACCCGGCAACGGTGAACGGCCCACCGCAGAAGCCGACGACGGCCTGATCGGGACGCAGCGCGGCGCGCACGAGCCTGACGGCTTCGAGAACCGGTGCGAATGCCTCCTCCGGGTCGGGGATCCGCAGGCGCTCCACATCTGCGAGCGTCCGTATCGGCTCGTCGATCACCGGGCCCACACCCTCGACGAGACGCACGTCGATCCCCATCCCGAGCACGGGGGTCATGATGTCCGCGAACATCACGGCGGCATCGACGTCGTGACGGCGCACCGGCTGCAGGGTCACCTCCGCACAGAGCTCCGGCGTATGAGCGACATCGAAGAACGCGTGTTTCGCGCGAATGGCGCGATATTCAGGAAGCGACCGGCCCGCCTGGCGCATAAACCACACCGGCGTCCGCTCGACTGCCTCACGCCTTGCAGCGCGCACGAGAAGCGGCTCGCTCACAGCACTAGAGTAGCCCTCACAGTGAACCTCGTCGGCGAACACCCCATCACGCCCGGTCCACTCGCGCCACGCTGGCTTGCCTGGACGCTCGACGCTACGCGTGCCGGCGTGACCTCGCAAGCGCGGGTTTCGGTCGAGAACGCAGGCACCGCCACCTGGCGCTCGCAGGGCGCCGCCGGCATCCAGGCCTCGTTCCACTGGCTCGACCGGCTCGGCAACCCGATCGTCTGGGACGGGCCGAGAACACCGTTGCCTCACCCCGTCGCTCCCGGTGAGCGTGTCGAGATCACGCTTGCGGTGACGGCGCCACGACCTCCTGGCCCCTACCGGCTCTCGTTCGACCTCGTCGAGGAGCATCGTTTCTGGTTCGAAGAGGTCGGCTGCACTCCCCTCTCGATCGACGTCGAGGTCACGCCGCGTATCGGCGAGCGGCGGCTCGGTGTCTGCATCCACGGCGGCGGCGCAGATGCGACGACGACAGCGGCGCTGGCAGCGCAGGACGAGCCCCTCGTCGAGACCGACCCCGTTGCGGTCGCGCACCTCGTGCCGGGTGCTTCACCCCATCCCGGCTGGTCAACGCTCGTCCTCGACGCCCACGCCGAGGGGTGGGCAGCGGTCGGTACGGCGATCGTCCCGGTTGGCCGCGATCGCGCGCTCACACCGTGGAACGTCGGCGAGGGACGCAACCCCCGCTTCTCGCACCCGCTGTTACTGCCGTCGCTACTCGACGGCATCGAGCCGTCTGACCACCTCGGCCTCCCGGCGTATCAGGGCGCAGACGCGCTCTTCGACGGCCGGGTCTCGATCACACTTCCGCCGCGATCCGATCGTCAACGGCGTTGAAGACGACCGCGCCAAGCGCGAGGGCGACCAGGGTTTCGACGAGGAGGTAGACGAGGTTGCCGGCCGACGGCACCTGACCGAGGAAGAGCGGTGCCCTGAAGCATTCGACGACCGGAGTGAGCGGGTTACCCCACTGGAGCAGATCGAGCAGCCACGGATGGTCGGCTGCGCCGGGAAGCTGGTCGAGGCTGTAGAGGATAGGCGTGAGAAAGAACAGCGGCAGAAGGAGCGCCGCGACGACGAACTCGATGTCGCGGTAGATCGCATTCGCCGAGGCGACGGCAAGCGACAGGCCGGAGACAAAGGCGACAACGACCGCGGCGATCGGGATGACGAGCCAGGCGGTCGCCCGTGAACCGGGGAGCACGATCATCGCGAGCACGAGGACGATCCCCGTCATCACGGCGAAGGCCACAAGTTGCGTGGCGACGATCGAGAGCGGCACGAGTTGCCGGGGGAAGCGCACCTTGCGAATCAGGCTGGCGTTCTCGAGGAGGCTCCGGGCCGACGACTGCAGCGAGGTTGCGAAGAACACCCACGGGGGCAGGCCGCACAACAGGAACAGCCAGTAGTGATCGACATCGGTCGTCGGCGAGCGCCACATCACCGAGAAGACGACGAGGTAGACGAGCATCAACGTCACCGGCAGCGCAAGCGTCCAGAAGAGACCGAGCACCGAGCCCTTGTACTTCGCGCGAAGATCGCGCTGAAAGAGGCTCACAAACAGCTCGCGGTAGCGGATCAGGTCGAGGTAGACGGCCATGGGCGGAGTGTACGGGGATGTTGGATCACACCGTGTCCGCCCACCCGGCGGGATAGGCTTCATGGTCGATGGAGACCCCGCCACCACCCCTCCACCGGTGAACGCGCTCGCTGCGATTGCGGCAGCACCGATCGCGTTCCTCGTGATAGCCGGCCTGCTGCACTGGCCGCCGGCTCTACGCAAGTTCGGCGCCGATCCCCGGCCCGACCGCTGGCATACGAACGTCACCCCGGCCTTCGGAGGTATCGGCATTTTTGCGGGGTTCGTCGCCGCCGTGGCGGTCGCGACTGCGATCGGCCCCGTCGGGCTTCCCGGCGAGATCTTCGCAGTCGCTGCCGGTGGCATGATCGTGTTCGCGTTCGGCCTGCTCGACGACATCCTCCAGCTCCATCCGGCAGCCAAGCTGGGTGCGCAGGCCGCAGCCGCTGCCCTCGTGCTCCAGAGCTCCATCTCCGTCGAGTTCGTCTCGAACTCGATCCTTGGCTGGGCGATCGGGATGCTGTGGCTCGTCGGGCTGACGAACGCCTTCAACCTCCTCGACAACATGGACGGCCTGGCGGGAAGCCTCGGCATCGTCGCCGCATCGTGCTTCGCCCTGTCTGCGGCGTTCGTCGCACCGAATCGCGACATCTTCATCGTGGCCACGAGCCTGGCACTCGCGCTCGCCGGATTCATGCCGTACAACCTCCGGTTCAAGGGCCCGGCGCGTGTCTTCATGGGTGACTCCGGCAGCCAGCTGATCGGGTTCGTGCTCGCCACCCTCGGCCTGATGGCGTCCTACAAGGAGGCCGGAACGACGATTGCCACGCTCGTACTCCCCGTTCTGATCCTCGCGGTGCCGATCCTCGACACCACTCTCGTCACAGCCCTCCGACTTCGCTCCGGACGATCGGTCACCCAGGGAGGGCGGGATCACACCTCCCACCGGCTCGTCTACCGTGGCCTTTCGGAGCGTCGAGCGGTCTTCTTCCTCGTCGCCGTGTCGGCTGCGCTCGGGCTGACGAGCCTCGCCTACACCGTCCTCGACAGCGGCAGGATCACGACGATCGGTGTGCTCGTCACCTTCGCTCTGCTCCTGCAGTTTGCCGCCTTCCTCTCCGACGTTGCCGCTGCGCCCGGCGAGAGAGGCCTCTCTGCGCGCGCCGGCCTCCTCGTAGACACGCTCGTGGACGGTGCACTCACGGCTGCTTCGCTCTACGCCGCGTACGTTCTCGTCATCGACGGCAATGGCACGGAAGTTCAGCGGCACATCTTCGTATGGGCGGTTCCCGCTGTCGTCTTCTGCCGGTACCTCGGGTTGATCGGTTTCGGCCTCTACAGGCGCGATCGCAGGTACTCCAAGAGGAGTACGCTGGCGCGGATCGTCGGTGCCGTTGCCGTATCGGAGCCCATCGCCTACCTCTTCGTGGCCAACACCCAGGACATCGGCGACTTTCCGGTCACGATCTTCGTCCTCGATGCCATTCTCTGTTGCGTCCTGCTCGTCGTCGGACGCCTTGCCGAACGCGCTGGCCTCAGAGCGTTCCGTTCCCTGAGGCTGCGCGGCACACAGACGATGGCCCCATGACAGACACAACCGCCGGAACACGGCCGGAGACGTTCGGCGATCGCCTGCTCGCCGCGTGGCCGTTGCTCTTCTCGTTCCTCGCCGTCGCGAGCCTCTACGTCTGGCAGGCGTCGAAGCATCCGACGCCGTGGCTGTTCTCCGACGAGCTCGAGTACGCCCAGATCTCCCGTGCCATCGCGGAGACGGGCAGGCCCGCGCGGCGGGGGGTCGAGTACTGGGGCGCAGGGCTGTTCCCGTGGCTGCTCGCGCCGTTCTGGTGGATAGACAACCTGCAAACGGCCTACAGCGCGGTCAAGACCTTCAACGCGCTCGTGATGACCGCGTCGATCTTCCCCACCTACGCCCTGGCCCGCATGCTGATGCCACGACCCTACGCCCTCCTGGCCGGAGTCGGCTCCGTCGTCGCTCCATCCTTCATCTACTCGGCCATGGTGATGCAGGAGCCGGTCGCCTATTTCACGGTGGCCGCAGCGTTCTACCTTGCCGCTCGCGCGCTCGCCACGCCGACCCGCTGGCACATCGCCGCGGCCGCCGCGCTGGGCGTCGTTGCCCCCTTCGTGCGCGGCCAGTTGATCCTGGTTCCTGCGCTGATGATCGGTGCAGCCGGCATCCAGTTCTTCTGCTTCGGCAGAGGCCGGGCAAGCATCGCCAAGATGTCGGCCGGAAAGCGCCTGGTCGTCGCACTCGCCGCGATCGTCGCCTTCCTGCTCGCCGTCCTCGCGGCACGCACCGCGTCCGCCGAGGCAAAGCTCGCGTTTACATCACCCGGAACGATGCTCGAACAGGGACTGTGGGCGTGGGGCGCGCTCATCATCGGACTCGGCGTTCTGCCGGTCGTAATCGGGTTGGCGATGCTCGTTCCCGCACCAGCCATCGAGCGCACGCGTCCCCTTGCCGCATTCACCTCGGTCTTCGTGGCGTCGGTCGCGCTCTTCACCGCGTATGTCGCAGTCAAGGGTGCCTACGAGGCCGCAACCTTCGAGCCGCGCATCTCCGAGCGCAACCTCGCGTATCTCACACCCCTTCTGCTCATCGCACTCGCGCTGTTCGCCGCGACCCGCGCTATCCGGCCGTGGATGCTGGCACTGGCGGCAGCCGTGGCCGCCTGGGCGATCAACACCGTCCCTCTCGCGTTCAGTGGACTCGAAGGCGACGCGCCGGGACTCTCGATCCTCACCCGGATCAAGGATGACTACAGCCTCGGCGCCGCCGGGGTCGATCGACTCCTCTACGCCCTGCTCGCGGCCGCTGTACTCGTCGGCCTCGCACCTGCGCTGCTCCGTCGCCGGCAACGACTTGCGACGTGGATCGTGGTCGGAGCGGCACTGCTCTCGATCGGCTGGTCGGTGCGGGCGGAGACTGTTGCCGCGAAGGCCTCGAACGACTTCTCGAATCAGTTCTTCAGAAGCCTGCCGCAGCCCCTCGGCTGGGTAGACGAGGCAACCGCCGGGCAACCCGCTGTCTACATCGGACAGAAGATCGCCGATCCCAACGGCATCTGGTCAATGGAGTTCTGGAACCGCAACGTCCGCCAGGTCTGGAGCCTCGACGGCACCGCGCCGGGGCCCGGGCCCGTTCTGACCCCGAACATCAACTCGACCGCCGGTCGCCTTGCCGGAGATCCGGGCTATCCCTACGCGGTCATCGACACCGGACTCTCGATCGCCGGTGAGACCGTCACCAAGAAAGGCAATCTTCAGCTCATGGAGATCGCTGCGCCACTCCGGCTCCGCGAGTCGCTCGCCGGCGTCTTCAACGACGGCTGGATCGGCAGCCTGAAACCGGCCGCAACGGTGAGCGCCGACTACAACCAATTCGATGCCCCGAAGCGCCCGGGAACCGTTTTCGTCACGCTGTCGCGGAAGGCCTTTTGCGGCCCCCACGCACCCGGACGGGTTCTGATCGAAGTCGGCACTCTCGGACTCGGGCCACAATACAACGGTGTGATCGGACGGGTCACCGACCGGCAGGGCTGGATCGTCGATAGCTGTTCCGAGCGCACCTTCCCGATTCCCACCCCGGGTGGCCCCTTCCACGTCAGGGTCACGGTCACGCCACCGTTCCAGCCTGCCACGCTCGATCCGAGCAACTTCGAGCGTCGATACTTCGGCGCCAAGCTCGGCATCGTCTTCGAGCCCTGACCCCCTCAGCGACGGCCAATGAGCGATTCCGGGTGCCTGCGTGCAAAGCGGGCCATCCCCCTGAGGTGCCAGAGGGTGTGACGCGACATGAAGCGTCGATCGATCACGGCGGCATAGGCATGGGTCACGACCGCGGACGGGACGTACCACCGCTCCCACCCGGCACGCATCGCCCGGTAGCAGAGGTCGATGTCCTCCACGTAGTGCCGGTACCCGGCATCCCAACCCCCGAGCTCCTCGAGCATCGAGCGACGCTGAAGGAGGAATGCGCCAAGCATCCAGTCGGCCTCGACCGGCTCGGTCGGACGCTCGTCGAGGAGGTAATGATCTTTCTGGCGCTCGTAGGGCGGATACAGGCGGCGTAGCGGAGTCCGTCGGACGATTGTTCCCGACACCGTGGGAAACCGTCTCCGCGACGGCTGCCAGGTTCCGTCGGGCCAGAGCATCTGCGGGCCGGCGATGCCGCAGCGTGGGTGCGCGTCCATGAACGAAGCGAGCTCGCCGACAGCATTGTCTGCCGCAATCGCATCGGGGTTCGCGAACAGCACGTAGGACCCCGTCGTTGCCGCGATGCCGGCGTTGACGTTGGCGGCGAGGCAGCGGGGCCGAGGATTCTCGATCACCCTGACGCCGGCCGGCACCGCCCCGGCCGAGCCCGGGAGGTTCGAGACGACCACGATCTCGTCTACCGCCAAAGCAAGCGCGGCGAGTGCAACCGCGAGCTCCGCGGCGTGGCCGTGCGAGACGAGAACAGCGGAGACGGTCACCGCCCGAGAGCCTTCAGATAGACCGCGATCGTTCGCTCCGCAGCCACGCGCCCCGAGAAGGCCTGCGCTCTCTCGAGCCCCGCAGTAACGAGCGCGCCGCGGTCGGCAAGGGCGGTACGGATTCCGCGTGCGAGGCCGTCGGCATCGTCAACAAGGACAGCCGCACCGCCCGCAACCTCGACGAGCGCCTCCTCTCGAACGACAACGACGGGCGTTCCGCTCGCCATCGCCTCGAGCACGGGGAGACCGAAACCCTCGTAGCGGGATGCCTGAACGAGACACGCGGCTCCTCGATACAGGGCAGCCAGCTCCTCGACCGGAACGTGCCCACGAAGAGTCGCGCCGCCCGCACGCAGCTTTCGTGCGATGGCCGGATCTCTCTCGGGCCCGACGACGACGAGCGGAAGGCCGACCTCCCGCGCAGCCGCAAGTGCGGCGAGCTGATTCTTCCGGCGCTCCACGGCACCGACCGCGAGCACGTAGTCGCGGCTTCCCGGCGCCCCCGGCACAAACGCCGGATCAACGCTGTTCGGCGTCACGACGACCCGCTCCGCAGGGACGTCGTACAGCTCCACGATGTCGCGTTTCGAGCGTTTCGAGACGGTGAGGACGACCGCGGCACCTCGGGCCGCACGCGGGACGACGAGGCGGAAGACGTAACGGTCGCGACGGCTCATCAGGGTCGAGTCTCGCTCGAAGGAGAGATCGTGGATCGTCACGACGGCCGGACACGGCGAGCGCACCGGAAGCGCGTACTGGGTATGGACGAGTGCGGCACCCGTGGAGCGCAGGAGGCGAGGGAGCGCCCACGCCATGCGCAGCTCCTGGCTTCCGGTACCGAGCTCGATCGGCTCGACACCCTCCGGAACGAGGTCGGGGTGGCGAGTGACTGCTCCGATCCTGAGCCCTGCCGCGGCTGCCGGGAGCGGCAGCTCACGCAGGAGATTGAGGACGTAGGTCTCGTCACCCGTCCGGTTGCGGCCGAGGACGTCCGCATCAACGACGACGAGTGGCAGGCTCATGCGAGCTCCCGCCAGAGCGCCTCGAGCTCGTCGGCAGCGCGCTGCCACGTGGATGCGCGGGCACGCTCGAGCCCGAGAGCCCGGAGCTCGACTCGGCGCCCCTGCGCCCCGGTGATCCCGGATGCGATCGCCTCGACATCGAGGGGGTCAACGAGGATGGCAGCGCCTCCTGCGACCTCCTCGGTGGCACCGCCCCGGCTCGTCACAACCGGCGTCCCACAGGACATGGCCTCGAGAATCGGGATCCCGAACCCCTCGTAGAGCGAGGGAAAGACGAGACAGCGGGCGCCGCGATAGAGGGCAGCGAGCTCCTCGTCGTCCACCCGGCCGACCCAACCCGGCACCTCGACGCCACCCCAGCCGGATGCGCCCACGACGCGCACTTCGATTCCCGCAAGCCTCGCCGCCTCGACGGCCCGGGTGAGGTTCTTACGCGGCTCGAGCGTGCCGACTGCGAGGACGTAGTCGCCGCTCGCAGCAGGGCCGTCCTCCGTGAAGGAGGAGTCGACGCCGTTGCCGATGACCCGGACGCGATCGGCCGAGACTCCCAGTGTCTCCGCCAGCTCGTCCCGCGTGAACGCCGACACGGCCACGATCGCGTCCGCCGTGCGAACGGCCTGGTGAAGGGCGAGCCGGCCCGTCTGCCGATGCCAACGCGGGAACGCCTCCGGGTAGCGAAGCACCGCAACGTCGTGCACCGTCGCGACGACAGCGGGACGGGCGTGCAGCGGGACACGCATCGTCGGGCAGTGCAACACGTCGAGGTCGCGAGCAGCCCGCGCAATGCCGACCGGATACCACGCGGCGTCACGCGCGACCGTGGCAGCACGGCCTGCGCCGCCGAAGCTCAGCTGCTGCAGTTCGATCCCGGGTCGTCCCTCGAGCGCGCCAAGGAGACCCCGGACGTGACGGGCAGTGCCGGCTCCGGTCTGCACGAGGGGAGAGGTGTCGAAGCCGACGTTCATCCGTGATTCCTTGCCACGAGCGCCTCGAGCATCGTCTTGCCGGTGGCACCCCAGGTGAACTGCGCAGCGTGCTCGGCCCCGGCCGCAACGAGCTCGTCGCGACGCGCAATGGCCTCCAGGATTCCGGCCGCGACCGCCTCCGGGTCGAGCGGGTCAACGCGGACAGCAGCGGCTCCACACGCCTCGTCGAGCGAGCGATGGTTCGAGACGACAACCGGCGTTCCGCATGCCATCGCCTCGACGACGGGGATGCCAAATCCCTCGAACAACGAGGGATAGACGTAGGCAGCGGCCCCGCGATAGAGCGCAGGCAGCGACGCGGCGGAGACGTAGCCGGGGAGGACGATTCCGGGCTCGTCGAGGCCCGGCTGCTCGCCCCAGCCGGCACCACCCGCGAGGACGAGGCTGTGGTCGTTCCCGAGCAGCCGCCACGCGTCAACGAGACGTGCGAGGTTCTTGCGGGGCTCGAGCGTCCCGACACCGAGCACGTACGGTCGCCCGCCGTAGACGGCCCGATCGCCTTCCTGTCCGAACTCCGCGCCGACCCCGGGGTGTGCGACCACGAGCCGCTCCACCTCGATCCCGAGCGTCTCCGCGGCATCGTCGGCGGTGTAACGGGAGTTCGTGAAGACGACGTCACAGGCCCGTACGGCATCCGCATCCTTGCGCCGGTGCATGGACACCGTCCGCGGTGTGCACCACTCGGGATGATGCAGCGGGTTGAGGTCGTGGATCGTCGTTGCGCGGAGTCCTCCCCGCTGCGGCGGCGTCATCCAGTCGGTGTACATGAGCGCGTCGAAGCGGCCGAGGAGCCGCTCCGCAGCCGGATGCCCGAGGATGCTCCAGGCCGTCCGCACCGCGTGCGAAGCGGGCACCGGCCAGAGCCGCGTCTCGACAGGGATTTCACCGAGTGCCTCCCTGATCCTCTCGGGCCCCCTGAGGCTCGTCGGGGCGAACGCGACGACCTCGTGCTCCGTGGCCGCGGCCTCGACGAGGCCCGCGAGCGAACCACGGATGTAGTTCCCGATCCCCGTGGGCGGATGGGAGAGCGGTGAGACGTCTACGGCGATCCTCATTGCGGCTCGTAGGCGAACGCGTCGAAATGCGCGCCGAGCACGCGATCGTCGGTCGAGCCGGGTAGCACCTCGGCGGGGTTGGCCGTGGGTGTCACGACGAAGCGAACGACGCACGTCCCGCGCCCGTTGGGCGCGACGCGAATCACAAGCGTTGCCCGGGCATCAGGGGAAAATGTGACGGCTGCCCGACGACTGCCGCTGAGAGCCACGACGGTCTGCGGCGTCCTGAAGAGACTCGGGTCGGAGTGGACGGAAGTCGTCAACGTGCCCGGCCGACAACGCAGCAGCGTCCAGGTGAGGGTACGACCCGACCAGTTCCCGTCGGCGTAGAGGCCGGTCAGCGTCGCTCTCGACGACAGGGGTCCGGTGAGGCGCCACAGCGTCATGCCGAGTAGTTCGTCACGCGCGACAGCGACGCCGTCGGGAGTGATCGAGCCGTCGAGGAGTGCGTACGGTGCCACCACGAGATTGTCGTTCGGAAGAACGTAGACACCGGCCAGGGGAGCCCTGCCGGCCTCCGGGGCGCGCGATACCGGTGTCTCGTTGACCCCACCCGGGGTCGGCGAATCGGTGTAGTAGACCTTGCCGATACGGCGGTTGAAGAACTCGTTCTGATTCACCGTGAACCTGTCGGCCCTGCCGGTCCACAGAACGACGACCTCCTGGCCGTCGGGAACGGCGTGATCGACCCAGCCACGTTCGACGCCGCGGATTCCCTGGAAGAGAGCTCCTGCTCCCGCCTGCCTGAATCCCTGGGGGCCCGACCAGACGGGCCTCGAGACGATGACAAAGAGCAGTAGGAGAACGAGCGGCGCTGCGACCGCAAGCCGTGGGGGCACGAGGAGAAAGAGCAGAACGAGGACGGCCCCGACGAGCCCGACGGTCGTCCAGTATGCGCCGAGAACGAGGTGCCCGTTGATCGTCCAAAGCGGCAGCAGGCCGATCGTGTCCGACTTCGCCGGCTCACCGATGAATCGTACGTAGGGGAACAGCAGCGGTAGCCCCAGGGCGACGATCACCGCGACCGTGGTCGCAACACGTGGCCGGGGCGCTCCGAGCTCGACCCAGGAGAGCAGAGCGATGACGAGCAGCGGGACGAGGAAGAACAGGTACCGATCCTGGATCCGGTCGGAGGCGAAACGGGAGGCGAACATGGCGACCGCAAGCGTGCTCCAGCCGAGCAGCGACACCGTGACAGCGAGATGCTGCTGGACGCGCGGAGGAAGGCCGCGGACGAGACACAGGAGCAGGACGAGCGCGGCGACCGGGATGATCCCCGCGTAGAGGTCGAGCTCCTCGAGGTGCCAGAGCCACATGCGGGCGACCGAGCCGACGTCGTACCCACCGTGACCGACGATGCTGTAGGCACCGAGCAGGTCGGCCGGAGCGAGGCCGCGCGCCGCCTGGACGCCGACGACGAGAACGGTCGCTCCTGCCAGGAAGCAATAGAGCGGGATGAAGGGGCGAAGCGCACCCCGTCGCCGCTCGAAGACCGCAAGGAGGAGCGGGGCAGTGGCGATTGCCGGCAGGAAGGCGAGCGACTGCGCGCGGGTGGCAAAGGCGCAAACTAGTCCCACGAGCATGACGCCGAGTCGGAACCAGGTCGGCCGATCGAGGTAGCGGAGGAGTAGCCAGGCAAAGGTGAGGGCGACGGGATAGAACAGGCTCTCGGTCGTGATGGTGGCCGTGTACACCATCGACGGCAGGGCCACGGCAATGATCGCGGCAAGCAGTGCGAGAGACGGCCGGAGAACGCGGCGGGCGATCAGGAAGGCCGGGACGGCCGCGAGAGACATGGCGACGGCGCCGATCGACTTGGCCACGGCATAGGCATCGGGCACCGCGTCGAAAAGCAGGTAGGCCGGGGCAATCAGGAGTGGATACAGCAGGCTGTAACCGCTGGTAGCGAGCCCGCGAACGGCATAGCCGTCGCCGGCGGCAAGGCTCCTTGCCAGCTCGCCGTAGGTCAGCTCGTCTACGAAGATGAACGGCGCTGCCATCCCCCGCACGAGCCAGCCGCGGAACACGGCCGAACCGACGACGATGATCGCGAGCCAGGCCCAGGCGGGCATGGAGCGCAACCGGTCAGTCACCGAGGCCTGCCTCGGCCAGGCGCGCCGCTAGCTCCCGCGCTTCGATCGAGTCGGGCGCGATCCCCACGGCGGCTGCAGCCTCGCTGACCTCGTGGAGGACGACGTCGCTGACGTCCTGGCCACCCGCCGCCTCCTCGAACGCAGAGACGTACTGCTCGGCGACACGGTTGACGTCGTGGCGGCCGCGCGCGAGATCGAGCGCCGCGGCGCCCATGGTGCTCCTCACGTCCGGGCGGGTCGCGAGCAACTCGAGCGCCGCCACAAGCGTCTCGCCCTCGGCCTCGTCAACGGGAATCTTCAATGCCACCTCGTCTGGCAACTCCGCGAACCAGCCAACATCGCTGACGACGAGCGGCTTCCCGAGCGACAGCGCCCGGATTGCCGTTCCCGACGTCTCACCCATCGTCGGGGAGCGAAGGTTGACGTGAACGTCGGCCGCCATCATCAGCTGCCAGAGGCGACTCTCCTCGACGTATCCCTCGCGTGCGAGGCCGGCGCCGTCGAGACCGAGACGCTGGAGGCGCCGGTCGAGATCGAAGCCCGGCGATGTCGCCCCGACAAGGAGCAGGCCACTCGAGCGATGGCGCTGCCGCACCGACGCGAAGGCCTCGAGAAGCTGGGGCACCCGCTTGCTCGCGTTGACGTTGCCGAAGGAGCCAAACAGCGGATCACCTGTCACGGCCGCCGGTGCGAGATGCGGCGCGGGGAAGGCCGGATGAGGAACGATCCAGACCGGCCCGGCATAGCCCGCTGCCCGCGACCTGTCCCGTACGTAGTGCGAGTGCACGATGAGTCCGGTGGCGCGTCCCAGCACCTCTCCTGCCAGGTGGAAGTCCTCCGGCCGGTTCTCCCAGAGCGGCGGGATGCGCTTGTCGAGAACCGCGTGCCCGAGCAATCGCCCGACGACCCCGCCCTCGCGCTCCATCGCATCGAGGTAGCCGTGGCCGTCACGACGGCCGATCGTCAGGCCGGCAACGAGATGATGGAGGACGAAGTCGTGGAGGACGACAACACCCGGTCTCCTGCGAAGGGCCTCTACGATCCAGCCGTGCGCGTCGGGGTTGTTGCCGATGTGGTAGACGCACAGGTCTGTCCCCCGCGGCGGCTTCTTCGCGCCGCGCTTCGCGACGACGATCTCGCAGCGGGAGCGGAGCGCCGGGAGCAGGAGCTCGGAGTAGTCGGCGATCCCCGACCGCTCCGGCGGCATCGGGCTGAAGAGCGCAACCTTCACGAGAGCAGCCGTCCGATCGCGCGATCCCACGTCACCCCGGCGGCGACCGCGTGTCCGGCCCGTCCGAACGCCGTGGCCTCGTCGGGATGGTCTCGGAGCCACACGGCGGCTGCACCGACCTCCGTGGCGTCGGGCGCGACGACGCGGCCGGTGGAGCCGTCATGCACCACTTCGAGCGGCCCGCCTGCGTCGGTCGCGGTGACCACGGGCTTGCCCGACAGGAACGACTCGTACGGCCCCATCCCGAAGTCTTCGTCAACGGGGGCGTAGAAGGTCGCAAAGCACGTCGCATAGAGATCGGCGAGCTCCTCGGTCGATACGCGGCCGGCGAGGCGCACGCGACCGGCGAGGCCACTCTCACCGATCAGCTGTTCGAGCCGGGGGATGTCCGGCCCGTCGCCGGCAATGACGACCTGGAGCGAGGGCTCCCGGCTTGCCGCCTCGATCAGCAGGTCGATCCGCTTCGCGCGGTCGAGCCGACCGACAGAGAGGATGAAGTCTCCCGGGCCGTCATCGTGATAGTCGAGCGCCTGCGGCGGATGTGGCAGCACCTCCGCCACGAGACCCGTTGACCGCTCCAGTCGGCCGGCGACGTTCTGTGAGGTCGCAAACAGTCGCGTCGCTTCACCGAGCCCGATCCGGTCAAGATCCTGCACCTGACGGCGAATGGCCCTGTCCCCTGGCGACTCGCCGAACTGTCCGAGGTCAGTGCGGTCGAGCTCGTAGGCCTGTCGAAACTGGTGCACGAGCCACACGCGCTTCTCCGGATGTCGCACGAGGTACGAGGGGAACTTCGTCGCGACGACCATGTCGATGCGCTTCCCGTCGGCCTCGGTCAGGTCGAGTAGCCGCCAGAGAAACGCCTGCGTGAGAACCTTCGCACCGGGATACCACTTGAACGGCACGGTCACGCTGTCCGCCTCGTGACCGCGCGCTCGCAGCTCGTCCACGAGGGCGTCACTGAAGATCTCCGCGCCGCCCCGCGCGAACGGCACCTGGGGTCTGACGACCGCGATTCGCATCGTCGCGTTAGTGCTTCGCGTCGCGAAGCACCGCCACCTCTGCCTCGAGCCGGTCTACCTGCTCCTGAAGGTCGTCGATCAGGCGAAGCGCGGCCGCGTTGAACGAACGCTGGTCATACGCAAGTGGCTCGACATACCAGCGCATCGCCTTTCGCAGAATCGCCTTGACAGGCGTTCCGATCCCGCCGCGGACACCCGGGCGAAGTCGGAGCGACCGATCGGCGGACACGGGCCACAGCCGCTCGGCCTCGGCCCGTGCGGCACGTCGATCGTCGGGGTCGCCGTGCGCGCCGCCCGGGTCGGCACCCGACCGTCGCACCTCCTCCCGAAGCGATGCGAAAAGCGCTGCAACATCAACGGGCTCAGCCGGAGACGCCTCGGCCTCCGAGCACCCCGCTACCACGACAGCTTCCTCTCTCGTATCGGACATCAGGCCATTCTAGCCCCCCCTGTAGGATGCCTCCCCGTGCGCGTCGGCCTCTCACTGCTCACGCTCGTCCCCGGCATCTCCGGTGGCAGCGAGACGTACGTGCGCGAGCTTGCCCGGGCGCTCGCACGCATCGGGACGAACGAGTACGTCGCGCTGACACCGCCGCTCGCGCCGGACGCCGCGGACGGGCTGCCAACGGTCGTTGCCGAGAGCTATTCGTGCTCGACGACTACGCTCGGACGACTGCGCGCGATGGGTGGCGCCACGGTGCGGCCGTCGCACCTGCTCTCGCTTCTCGGAGACGTTGACGTCGTCCACTACCCGCTCACCGTTCCCGTGCCGCGCCCCGCCGTGCCGCATGTGATCACCCTGCTCGATGTCCAGCATCTCGACCTGCCCGAGCTGTTCCCGCGTGGCGAACGGCTGTTTCGCAAGCTCGCCTACGACCGGGCATCGCGGAAGGCGACGGAGGTGATCGTGATTAGCGAGTTCGTGCGCGAGCGCGTTGTCGAGCGACTCGGTCTCGACCCGGATCACGTCCATACCGTGTGGCTCGGTGTCGATCACGAACGGTTCACCCCTGCACCGGACATCGAGCGTACACCGCTGCTGCTGTATCCGGCGCGCCCCTGGCCGCACAAGAATCACGCACGTCTCTTCGAGGCGTTTGCGCTCATCCGCCGCACCCGACCGGATCTCCGGCTTCTCCTCACCGGCGTCGGACACGACGCCGCGACGCTCCCCGAGGGCGTCGAGGCGCGGTCTGTGTCCGGGGCGGAGCTCATCGACCTCTATCGCAGCGCTGCGTGTCTCGTCTTCCCGAGCCTCTACGAGGGATTCGGCCTGCCGCCGATCGAGGCGATGGCCTGCGGCTGCCCGGTCGCAGCAGCCCGGGCCGGCTCACTCCCCGAGGTGTGCGGAGATGCAGCCGTATTGTTCGACCCGCTCGATCCCGAGGCGATCGCCGCCGGCGTCCACGAGGCTCTCGCCCGGTCTGCAGAGCTGAGCGAGCGCGGCATCGGGCGAGCCGCGATGTTCACCTGGGACGAGACGGCTCGCGCTCACGATCGGATCTACTCGCTGTTCTCCTGAGCGCGCAACCGCACGAGCTCCGCGTCGACGAGAAGCTCGACGAGCCCGGCAAAGTCGACCGTCCGCTCCCAGCCGAGGCGCTGCCGCGCTCGCGCGGGATCGCCGACGAGGCGGTGCAACTCGGCGGATCCACGCCGGAGCGCCGGATCGCTGCGCACATGCTGCCGCCAGTCGAGACCGACATGCGCGAATGCGAGTTCCACGAGCTCCTGAACCGAGTGGCTCTCGCCCGTCGCGACGATGTAGTCGTCTGGCTCGTCCTGCTGGAGCATGAGCCACATCGCAATGACGTAGTCGCCGGCAAACCCCCAATCGCGGCTCGAATCGAGATCGCCCAGTACGAGCTCGCGTTCGAGCCCAAGCGAGATGGCGGCCGCGTAGCGAGCAACCTTGCTCGGGAGGAAGTCGAGCGGGCGCCTCGGCGACTCGTGGTTGTAGAGGATGCCGCAACAGATGAACATGCCGTAACGGCGGCGATAGCTGTGGGAGATGAAATGTGCGTACGCCTTGGCCACGCCGTACGGCGTGACCGGCCGCAACGGCGTGTCCTCGGTCTGCGGCGACTCGGGCGGGTCGCCGAAGATCTCGCTCGACGACGCCTGGTAGACCCGAATCGACGGATCGACCTCCCGGATCGCCTCGAGCAGTGACGTAACGCCGACCGCTGCGAACTCCGCCGTCAGCACCGGCTCATCCCATGACCGAGGAACGAAGGACGGCGCGGCGAGGTTGAAGACCTCGTGCGGTCTCACCTCTCGAAGCGCCGCGACGAGCGAGGAGCGATCGAGCAGGTCAGCCTCGATCACGGCGATCCGATCGTGAAGACCCGCGAGTGCCGGGTGATCGCCGACGGGCCGACGCAGAACGCCGACGACGTCGTAACCACGATCGAGCAGGAACTCGGTGAGATACGAGCCATCCTGTCCCCCGATACCCGTGATCAGCGCACGGCGCCTATCACCCGCGTCGGAGATGGAGATCGAGTCGGTCATCGCTAGGCACCGTATCGCAGGGCGCTGTGGCAGGATGTCGCGGTGCCCACACCCATCACCGACTCGCTTCGTGCGCTGCCGCCGCCGCTGCACGAAGGCGAGGAGTACTGGGGGCTTGCCTGGTCGGCCCTCGCCTGGCTCGAGCAGCACGTCACGGCGGAGATGGCAACGCTCGAGGTCGGCTCGGGGGCGAGCACGATCGTGTTCGCCGCCGCGGGTTCGCAGCACGAGGCGATCACGCCCGATCCCTCCGAGGAGACCAGGATCCGAAGGACATGCGAAGAGCGTGGCATCGACAGCTCGCGTGTGAGCTTCCGGATCGGCCCCTCACACGAGGTGCTGCCCGCGTGGGAGCCTCGCCCCCTCGACCTCGTGCTCATCGACGGTGCGCACGGTTTTCCGTATCCGGTCGTCGACTGGTGGCACATCGCTCCTCACGTCCGGGTCGGCGGCCTCGTCCTGCTCGACGACGCGTATCTCCCCGCGGTGGGCTCGATCGTCGACTTCGTGCGTGCCAGCCCCTCCTGGAAGCTCGAGCCCGCAGTGAGCTTCAGAACCGCTCTCGCACGCAAACTCGACGACGCGCCCCCGGCTTTCGATGCCGGGTCCGAGGCGTCGCACGGCCGCATGCGGTTCGCGTACCTCCCACCCGGGCGTCGTGTCGTTGCGTCCGGACGCCAGCGCGTCTTCAGCACGCGGGCCGGTCTCTGGGCACTCGACCGGGTGCGCAACCGGGGTCGCGGCACGGCCTAGCGCAGGTCGCGAAGATAGAACCAGGCGCTCCTGAGTCCCGCCGGGCGGATCACGCCTATGAGCGCGACGTAGAGGAGAACGCCGACCAAAGCTGCAGCCACATCCGGGAGAAAGACGGCCGACGGCACGAATGCGAGCGCGGCGAGACCGCCGACCACGACGACCGCGCTCAGCAACCCGGGCATCGTCGTGCGCAGCGCGTCGAGCTCGAAGAGGAGTGCAACGAGCACCACTGCGGTTGTCACCGCCATCGACAGAACGAGCCCTGAGAGACCCGCAACCCGAACGGCACCAAACGCTACGGGAATGTGTGCGAAGACGATCGCAAGGGCGATCCAGGGAAGCATTCTTCCGAGTCCGACGACGAAGACGAGAGGAAAGGCCACGGAGACGCCGATCGACGCGATCCCCCAGACAGCGAAGAGGAGCACGAGCCGCCCCAGCTCCTCACCGACGCCGCTGCCATAGGTCGCGCCGAGCACGGTGTCGGCGAGGCGCCCACCGGCGATCCCGAAGATCCCCGCGACGGCGCCGAACACGACGAGCGCGAGCCATGACGACGAGACGATGTGACGCGCTGTCCTCGCCGGGTCGAGCCCGCCTCGCGTCAGGGGAACGGCGGTGACAAGCGAGAGTGACGAGGCGGTCACGGAGACAACGGCCGAGGCGATGAGATAGGAAAAACCGAAGCTCGTGACTGCCCCTTCGCCCTCGTGCGCCGCAAACGGGAGGCAGATCAGGTAGACGAGCTGCAGGGCGAGCGGCAGTGCAACACCGGTGCCCATGGTTGCCAGGCGCGAGCCAGGAGAGCCGCCCGTCGCCCGCATCGCCCCGGCCGGCATCCGCTCGCGACGCGCGCGAAGCGCGAGCGCCGTGGCAGGGACCGCGAGTGCAACGGCCCCGTTGAGAGCCATCCCCCAGGAGATCGCCTGGACCCCGTCCGGGCCGACGCGCCAGAGAATCACGATGAGCCCGGCGATGCTCCCGAGCGCGTAGCCGCCGGCCGCCGTGACGTAGTCGTCGAGGGCAGCGAGGGCGCTCGCCGCGAGACCGGCGAACAGGTGAAGCGTCGCCGCGAGGAGCATCCACGGCAGAGCTTCGGCCGCGGTCGTGTGGGCGAGTTCGGAACCATGCCCCGTCAGGACGTCCGCGATCGGCCGCGCGAGAATCACGCCCACGACGAGGAGGGGGAGAGCGAGGAGCGAGAGGGAGGCGGCAAAGCGAGCCACCTCCGCGCCCAGCTGTCTCTCGAGGCGCGCGCGTGCAAACGAGGGGAGTACCGTCAGCCGGATCGCTGCTGCCGCGAGGACGATGACGGCGAAGACGCCGTAGGCGGCGAAGAAGCCGTCGGTGATCGCGCCGCGCCCGAACTCTCGGGCAAGAACGATGCCCACCACGGCGGCGAGCCCTGTTTGCACTGCCAGAGCGGCTGCGGTAAAAGCGCCGGCTAGAAGCGAGCCGCTTCGGCCCTGCCCACTATGATTGCTCTCCACTGTGAGCGAAGACTATTGATGATGCCGTCCGACACCTGCTGGACCGACGATTCGCTCGGCGCTCTGCGTGAGGAATTCGCTGCTGTCTACGGCGGACGAACGGTTCTCGTCACCGGCGCGGACGGCTTCATGGGGTCACATCTGACGGAGGCGCTCGTGGCGCTCGATGCCAACGTCCACGCCTTCGTTCGAGCAACGTCGAGTGGAGCTCTGAACAACATCGGGCAGTTCCGCAACCGCCTGAAGGTGCACTTCGCAGACCTGACGGACAAGACATCGATCGACTACCTGATGCGCGAGCTGAAGGAGACGGCCAACGACAAGCCGTACATCTTCCATCTTGGTGCGCAGGCGCACGTCGGCGAGTCCTGGCACCGCCCCTACGAGACGGTCATGGCCAACACGATCGGCACGCTCAACCTCTTGCAGTCGATCGTCGACACCGGACTCGAGCTGGAGAAGTTCGACACGGCCGGCACATCGGAGGAGTACGGCAACGTCCGCGACGACGTCTCACACCACCACGACTTCGACGACGCCGGCAGCCTGATCCTGCACGAGCGCTCGCCGATCAACCCCAAGTCGATCTACGCGACAGCCAAGGTGGCCGCGGACTTTCTGACGATGAACTACCACGACGCGTTCGGTGTCCCCGGCGTTGTCACGCGCATGTTCAACAACTACGGCCCACGGCAAAACCCGCGGTACGTCACGGGAACGATCATCACGCAGGCCCTCACGCGGGAGACGATCGAGCTCGGCAACCTCGAGCCGCTGCGCGATTTCTGCTTCTGCACTGATGGTGTGCGTGGACACCTGACGGTCGCAGCGCACGGGAAGCCGGGGGATGTCTACGTCTACGGGCAGGGAGAGAACATCTCGATGCAGGGCTGGGTCGATCTCATTCTGCGCGTCGGTGAGGAGCACGGCTTCTGGCCTCGAGGGCGCACGGTCTCGACGACACCGAAGCGCTATCGCCCCGGCGCAAGCGACGTGATGGCGCTCCGGGTCGGCCACGAGAAGCTCACCGCCGAGACCGGCTGGATGCCGAAGGTGTCGTGGGAAGAGGGCGTCCTCGAAACGATCCGCTGGTACGCCGAGAACCGGGAACGCTGGATCGGGCGCGTGGACTGGCTCCCGACCGGCGCGCCGACGCTCGATACAACGACGCCCGCCTGACACCCGGCCGCAGCTGAGCTACCCGGTGCCGCGACTCCGAGAGCCACTGTGATAGATCGTGAACGCACCCACTCGCTCGGCCGTGTAGTGGGCAGCCGCGAGTGACCCGTAGTCGGTCGAGGCGACGTCGAAACCCTTCGCGATGACGAATGCCGGGGCGGTGACTCGCGAGACGACGGTTCCGTACTGCGGCCGCCGACTGTGGAGATCCGGATCATCCGGCTTCGGGATGACGACTCCGTCCGGGGTGATCCGTAGTGCTTCGGGCCGCATCTGGGCCGCGACGATCCGGCCGCCCGACTCGTACGTGAGCCGGTAGGCGATCCAGTAGCTCGCGTAGACCCGCCGGATACCGAGCTCGTCGAGTCGCGCGATGACCGGGCTGAAGTCGCGCGGCAGCGGGGCGTGGTCGCCGAAGCGGGAAAAGTCGTACTTCGCCCGCGACTGCTCGTACGCCAGGCCGAGCCCGAACGTGGACGTGACCGTCAGCACGACCGCGATCGCGGACGTCAGCATCGCCTGCTCCTCCGTTCGGATCCAGGCGAGGAGCAGGAGCGAGAGGACAGGCATGAGGACGACGAGATAGCCCGCGTGGTAGGTGAACGTCGTCAGGGGCGAGACCGCGTAGACGAACGGAAAGACGACGGCGATGGCGAGCAGCAGCTCGAAGGGACGGCCCCGGCGTCCGGTTCGTTGTGTCCAGAGGAGCCACACGAACCCGATGAGCACGGCGACGTACAACGCCACCCCGACCGGTTTGACGAGGAACCAGTGGAGCGTGACCGGGGTTCTGAGGTCGAGAGCGAGCGGTAGTCCGAAGGTGAAGAACCGCCAGACCCGTTCGAGGTACGGCACCGTGTCACCCGGGTGGCCGATGTCCCTCGACCAGAAGCCGTGAGTGAGGTTTGAGGCAAGCACCGGCACGAGTCCGATACCTACCCCGAGAACGGTTGCAGGAAGAAGCCTGACGACGTCACGGCGCCGGAGTACGAGCCAGACGATCACGGTCGGCACGATGGTCATGAGCTGGAACGACTGCCAGAGGCCGAGGCCTGCGAGGAGCCCGAGCAGGAACATCCCACGGCGCGACGGCCTCTCGTACTGCCTGAGCGCCTGGAGGACGACCAGCATCCCGAGCACCATGCTCGAGGCGTAGAAGATGTGGAAGTGCGTGGTCTTCCAGACGAGCGTCACGGGGAAGAACCAGGACAGCGCAGCAGCCATGATCGCCCCTCTCGGGTCGATCGTCCGCAGTCCGACCCGCCAGACGAGAACCGATGCCACCGCTGCGAGCGCGATGGGAATCAGGCGGAGACCGAGCCAACTCGGCCCGAAGAGGCCTACGACCGGCGCTGCGAGCCAGGTCTCGAGCGATCCGCCGTAGGCCTGCCCCCACATGAACGCCGTCAGGTGGCCGCGGAGGACGTCCTGCGCCATGAGCCCTCCGACCGCCTCGTCGGCGTCCGGAACGCCGAACGGCCCGATGTAGATGACTACCCGGTCTGCGATTCCGAGCGCGAGGAGCGCCGCGATCCACCAGTCGAAGAGGGAGCGCGGTCGTGCACGCCGGGCCCATCGAGTCCAGGAGCGGCGAAGCGGCGGCCCCTTGACGTCGGCCGCTCCGGCGGCGATGTCCGTCATCTCGATCCCGTGGGAGCCGTGAAGGCCATCATCCGGCAGAGATTCTACTCTCGGCCCTGCCCCGGCGGCTACACCGCACAGAGCCCTGCGACGGCACGCCTCAGAGTAGGATGACCACCGTGCGGGTTCTCGTCACAGGCGGCGGCGGCTTCCTTGGTTCGCACCTCGTGGAGCAGCTGACCGCAGTCGGTCACGAGGTTGTCGCCCCATTCCGGCGAGACGTTGACCTGACGGACATGGGGCAGGCCGCACGCCTCTTTACCGACGCACAGCCAGAGCTCGTCTTCCACCTCGCAGCAGAGGTCGGCGGCATCGGCGCCAATCGCGCGAATCCCGGCCGCTACTGGTACGCGAACCTGATGATGGGAGCACATGTGCTCGAACAGGCCCGCCTGCACGGAACGCGCAAGCTCGTGATGGCAGGAACCGTCTGCGCATATCCGAAGTTCACGCCCGTGCCGTTCCAGGAGACGGAGCTCTGGAATGGGTACCCGGAGGAGACGAACGCGCCCTACGGAGTCGCGAAGAAGGCACTCCTCGTCGGCGCTCAGGCCTATCGCGAGCAGTACGGGCTCGACACGATCTTTCTGCTGCCGACGAATCTCTACGGCCCCCGGGACAACTTCGACCTCCAGAGCTCACACGTCATTCCGGCGCTGATCCGCAAGATGACGGAGTCGGCAGACGAGGTCGTCCTCTGGGGCGACGGAACGCCGACACGTGAGTACCTCTATGTCGACGACTGTGTCGAGGCGCTACTTCTTTCCTCGGAGCACTACGACGGGCCCGAGCCGGTGAACGTGGGTACCGGCATCGAGACGTCGATCCGCGAGACGGCCGAGCTCGTGGCGGAGGCCGTCGGGTTCGGCGGCGAGATCCGCTGGGATCCCTCGATGCCAAACGGCCAGCCGAGGCGGTCGCTCGACTCCTCCCGGGCGGCGGAGCTGTTTGGCTTCCGGGCACAGGTGCCGCTCCGCGAGGGGATCACCCGCACCGTCGACTGGTATCAGGCGCAGGCTGCGTCGTAGTGCGCCGCTGCGCTACCGCGTGCGATCGGCGCGTTGCTCCTCCACTTCGGCCTCCAGCAGCGCCAGCCGCTGGGCCAGCAAGGTGTTCTGCTCGTCGAACTCGGAGAGCACGGTCGAGTAGTGCAGCAGCACGACGATGATGAACATCGTCGCGATTGCAAACAGAATCGCCGGTGGGTAGGTCGAGACCCCGACCCAGCCGGCGATCGTTGTCAGCCCTCCCCTCCAGGCCGAGAGGACGAGCAGTACCACGCCCGTGACAAGCCAAAGAAGCGCGTATCGCTCCTTGAGCTTGCGACCACGGATCAACTCGAGGACGATCAGGATGAGGATGAGCGAGGCGATTGCCGCTGCAATCGAGATCCTTACGGGAGTCATGCGCCCTTCACCTCCGCCTTGTCCACTGGAACCGTGGCCTTCCGTAGCATCGCGATGAAGAGCGCGAGCGTTACCTTCAGCACGTAGTAAATAGAGCGCACAAACGTGATCGACGACTGCCCCGTCTCCCGCTCGCGCATCGTCACCGGCACCTCCACGAGCCGCAGTCGGTGCTTGAAGATGAGCACCGTCGCTTCGACCTCCGGGTAGTCGTTCGGATAGTCCCCCGCAAAGAGCGCGACGCCCTTTCGATTGAGTGCCTGGAAGCCTGAAGTCGTATCGGTCACGCGCTGGCGCGTGAGGAGCGAGACGATCTTCGCAAACCAGATGATCCCGATCCGGCGTGCCAACGGTGGACGGTACTCCCCGCTCCCCTCGACAAATCGTGACCCCGTGACGATGTCCGCCTCGCCGCGCTCGATCGGCCCGAGGAGCTTCGGCAGCTCGCTCGGGTCGTGCTGACCATCACCGTCGAGTCGAACCGCCGTCTCGTACCCGTGTTCGAGGGCGTACTTGAACCCGGTCTGGACGGTGCCCCCGATCCCGATGTTGTAGGGCAGCGTCACGACCGACGCACCATGCAGCCGCGCAATAGCGCTCGTGTCGTCAACGGAGCCGTCATCGACCACGACGACGTCGTACTCCGGCCCCACTGCACGGATCGCTTCGATGACCCCGGCGATTGCCCCTGCCTCGTTGAACGCCGGCACGATCGCGATGACCCTGCCCGCCGTCACTGTGACACCCCGGTCGAGACGCCGAGCAGGTCGAGCAGGCGGCGCGCCCGATGGGCATAGGTGTGCTCGTCGAGCACCCGTTCACGCGCGCGCGCACCCATCGCGGCAGCCTCGGCCGGGTCGTCGAGCAGCGCCCGATAGGCAGCGAGGGCCTGGGCTTCGTCCTCGACGATGAGGATCTCGCTCCCCGGCTCGAACCACTGGTCGATGCCCTCGTGAGGGTTGGAGACGATCGCGGCTCCCGCCGAGGCAAGCTCGAACGGCCGACAGGTGGACGAGAGCGGGACGGTGGCGTGCGAGCGGCGTGTCACGTTGAGATTGATCCGGGCTGTCGAGATCGTTCGTGCAAAGACGTTGAACGGGACATCGCCGATCTCACGCGCATTGCCGATATCGCCACGGAAATCCCGCCCACCGAGGGCGAAGTCGATCCCGGGAGCAGACCTGCTCGGCCCACCCACCATCGCCGCCGTCCACTCCTGCCGAAACTTGTCGCCGTAGCCGTAGAAGAAGACGTCCATCTCCTTCTCGACCGGCTGAGGGGCGAAGAAGTCGGGGTCGGCACCCCAGAAGACAGCCTCCGCCCGGCGTGCTCCGAGCTCGAGGAGACGTGGCAACCCTCCCTGCGAGTTCGAGAGCACGAGGTCGTATTCCGAGGGGTCGGCACCGTGGTAGTAGTTGAAGCCCGTGTCCATGCCACCGAACTCCGGCAGGCTCATTGGTACATCTCCGTCGTAGAAGACGACCGGTATCCCGAACCGCTCGCGGAGCGCCGTGGGTATGCCCCGGAAATGCGCCATCGGAACGGTGAAGAACACAACGGCATCGGGGCGCTCTCGCTCGACGAGCCGCTCGAGGTGTCGCCGCCAACGTGGCGTGACGACACGCCAGATCGTCTCGCGGGTGAGCCGGTCGAATGCCGACTCCTCCGGCTCGTCCTCGCCGCGCCGCAGATACCGGTCGCCCTTCAGCCGTGCCAGACCACTGCGGACGGCTGCGTAGGACTCGGCCTCGCGATGGGTCGGGTTGGGAGCCGTCCGCCACCAGGGCGACTCGACGGGCCGCCCGCGGTAGGGCGTGACCACGAGGTCGATCCCGGCCTCGTACATCCCTTTCCACAGCTGCCACCATGCGGGCGTGCAGCCGTAGCGAAAGTCGAGATCGACGGCTGACGCGACCGCAATAATTTTCGGCGCCTTCACGGGTGCAAGTCTAGAGCGCAAACGGGTCAGCACCCTCGGGGCAACGGAGTTCGCCGGCCGAAATAGAGCTGCCCCGCTCTCGACGCCTCCACACTGGCGAACCGCTTCCCGAATGCCTCGAGCAACGGTGGTCGCAATAAAAATGCTCGCGCCGCGACGACTGCGACGACGCACGATTCATCGATCGACCGGAGGACAGCGGCATCTGTCAGCGTTCCGGTGTCGAACCGCAGGCGAGCCGTGTCCACGAGGGCTCCCGGCGTACGGCGACGTGCCAGGTAGGCAATGCCCGGATTGTCACTCACGACGAACGCCGTCACGGGCGTACGGTAAGCGAGACGCCCGGCAAGCCCGATGGCATCGGGTGAGGCTGCCTCGAGCTCGACGCCGACACGCCTCCAGCCCTGGCTGAACGCAGCGAGCGCGAGCACAACGATGAAAGAGGCGAGAATCGCCTGCCCCCTCACCGAAAGAGGTGCCCCGCCCCAGCCGATCAACACGGCTGCAAGAACGGCGAGGACTGCTGAGGCCAGAACAAGGTGGTTTTCGTGAAGAGGCCGATAGGTCGCGAGCGCGAGGAAGCCGAGGAGGGCGAGAACGACAACGGGGACGAGAATCGGGGCCGTCGCCAGAGATCGTTTGCGGATCACACGCCACGCTGCAAGAGCCCCCCCTGCCAAAACGGCAATCGTGAATGCCGAGTGGAGATCGAGCACGATGCCGAGGATCTCTCGGCGGCTGACGAGATTCGGCGTTCTGCGCGCGGCCTGGCGGTATTCGACAAGACTCGACCAGAGGGCGCCGATCGCATGGCGATAGACGAGAAGGACGACGGCGAGGGTGATGAAGGCTCCGACAGCTGCAACGGTTACGCGGGCTGCAGGCCTGGCCGATCGGATGAGCAGCAGCACGAGAGGCACCACCCCGATCAGGGCGGTGAGCTTCACGCCGACGGCCATCATCAGGAGCGCGCCTGCCGAGAAGGCAAGGAGGAGTTGAGTGCGACGGTTACCCGGTGTCTGCGCGGCCAGGCCGAGGGCCAAAAGGGTCAGAGCCAGAGCCGGGAGATCAGCGTGCACGCGCGCCACCTCGAGGGGAATAGGCGGTGCGACGACGACGAACGCCGCGGCCGCGAGACCGGCCCAGGGCCCTACGAGTGCGCGCGCGAGGAGATAGGCACCGGTAACGCCCAGCAGGAAGACGACGATGATCCCCTTGCGGACGTCAGCGATGTCATGGCCGAACATCCATGCGGCAAGACGCACGAGGCTGTAGAACAGAGGCGGCTGCGGGGCATAGACGTCGGTACCGAGCGCCTGCCCGCCTTCGAGGTCGAACACGCTGAGGAGATACGTCCCCTCGTCATACGTCCACCCGGATCGTGAGCCACGAAGCGCGAGAAGCGCCCCCAGAACGAGCACGACCACGAGCGCGGCGATCTCGGCTGCGGGCCGCCGCGCAGCACGCACACTCAGTACGCGCCCCTTCCCGAGACCACCGCGGGAATCGTCTTCGCGATGATCGTGATGTCGAGCCAGACCGACCAGTTCTCGAGATAGGCGAAGTCGAGCCGAACGAGATCGTCGAACGACAGGCCCGATCGTCCGGAGATCTGCCAGAGCCCGGTCATTCCGGGAAGCACGAGATACCGCGCGCGGTGCCAGTCCTCGAGAAGCTCGTAGTCGCGCAGTGGTAGCGGCCGCGGCCCGACGAGGCTCATCTGGCCGCGCAGGGCATTGAGCAGCTGCGGTAGCTCGTCGAGTGAGAATCGCCGGAGCACACGGCCCACGCGCGTCACGCGTGGGTCATCACGAATCTTGAACAGCGCGCCCGAAGCCTCGTTCGCCGCCTCGAGCCGGTGCTGCTGGTCGGCTGCATCGGTGACCATCGTCCGGAACTTCACCATCCCGAACTCCCGCTCGCTCACGCCGACACGTCGATCGACATAGAACACGGGGCCGCGGGAATCGAGCTTGACCGCCAGCGCGATGATGAGCCAGAGCGGAAGGCCGAGCACGACGAGGAGGCCACTACCGACGACATCGAACGTCCGCTTCACAGCCCAGTCCCAGCCCGAGAGGATCGGTGGCCTGAGATCGAAGAGCAGCACGCCCTGGCCCGGCACGTACTCGCCTTTCTGGACGAGCAGTTCGGTCGTGTTGGGCGCGAGCCGCACCTTGACCCCGGCCCGGTGGGCGTACTCGACCACGTCGAGCACGGTTCGCTCGTCGAAGTCGGCCTCGGAGAGGATCAGCTCGTCGGGCCGGCTGCGCTCGAGAATCGCCGGAAGCTCTGCCAGGGAGACGCCGAGAGAGGGCAGCCCTTCGATCGTCTCCGCCGCGACCGTGCCGAGAAACGTGTAGTCGATATCCCCCTTCGTTGCGCGAAGCGCACGGTGGAGTCGATCGAGACTTGGCCCGTCACCGACGAGCACTGCCCTGCGCCTGATGCCCGCAACCCTCATCGCCTCGAGTGCGAACGACCCGTACGCAGCGCGCAGAATCCCGATTGCCAGCGAACTGGTGACAACAGCCGTCGGAATGAACCCGCTGGTCGTGAAGTCATAGTTCGTTCCGATCCCGAATGCGAGCACGATGAGCGCGACGAGCACGAGGGACGACACGATCCGTCCTGCCCCCGGACGACGCTCACGCCGCGCATAGAAGCCGGCCTGGACGAACACGAGCACGGTGATGGGGGCCAGGAACGGCAGCCACTCGCGCGGCCCATCCCGCCAGAGCAGTGACCAGTAGACGGTATCCCCGTAAAGGATCGTTCGGAGCACGAGAGCCAGATAGAGCCCGAGCGCGAGTCCCAGCACATCGACCGCGACGAGGAGCGCGATGCTGACAGCACGCCGTACCACCCCGAGGACGGGGCCTCGCGAGAGGAGATAGAGGCGTGACGCGCGGACGTCGGCATCCACACGCGATACGCCACGCTGCCCCTCCGAGGGTTCGGGCTCAGCGACAGGTTCTGTTTCCACGAGCATCTCTATTCTACTAGGCGCCCCGCACGCCTCTACCGGAGTGTGCTCCCGCGGCCACGCAGACCGTGCGCCACGGTACGGTTTGATCCGTGTGCGGGATCTGTGGACTCGTTCGGACAGCCGCGGCTTCGGCCGACGACGCGGCGATCGTCGGGGCGGCCTGCGATGCGATCAGGCACCGCGGCCCTGATCACGGCTCGACGGCACAACGGGGCTGCTGCACGCTCGGGTACCGACGCCTGAGGGTGATCGACCTCGCCACGGGCGACCAGCCGGTGACAAACGAGCGGAATGACGTGATCGCCGTCTTCAACGGCGAGCTCTACAACTACCGCGCATTGCGAGCAGAGCTCCAGAGCCAGGGCCATGCGCTTACCGGTACCGGCGACACGCCCGTTCTGCCCCACCTCTACGAGCAGTACGGAGACCGATTCGTCGAACGGCTCGACGGCATGTTCGCCATCGCTGTCTGGGATGCGCAGAAGCAGCGGCTGCTCCTTGCCCGCGACCGCTTCGGCAAGAAACCGCTCCTCTGGACACAGCTTCCCGACGGATCGGTGGCGTTTGCCTCCGAGCTGAAGGCTCTGCTCACCATGCCCGGCGTCGAGCGATCGGTTGATCTCGAACGCCTCGACGCGTTCCTCACGCTCGGATACGTCCCCGGCGACCGCACAGCGCTCCGTGGGATCAACCGCGTCCCGCCCGGGTCGATCCTCGTCGCCGAGGGCGGCAAGATCACGATCAGCCGCTACTGGAGGCTCGAATCGCATACCCGGCAACTCGACGAGAAGGAGTGGGTGGAGCAGGTCAGGGAAGGTGTCTTCTCGGCCGTCCGCAAGCGACTCGTGTCGGATGTCCCGCTCGGAGCCCTTCTCTCGGGTGGGATCGACTCGAGCATCGTCGTCGCCGTGATGGCACAGGAGAGCTCGAGGCCGGTACGGACGTTCTCGGTCGGCTTCGAGGATAGGCGCTACGACGAGCGTCGCTACGCGCGACTCGTCTCCGAACGCTACGGAACGATCCACGAGGAGTTGCTGCTCGATCCCGATGTGGCCTCGCTACTCCCTCGTCTCGTCGAGGCCTACGACGAGCCGTTCGGCGACTCCTCCGCCCTGCCGACGTTTCTCGTCTGCGAGCACGCACGTCGTTTCGTGACCGTCGCTCTCGCGGGCGACGGCGGCGACGAGATCTTCGGTGGCTACGAGCGCTACCGCGCCCACGCGTTGGCAGAGCGGCTCGGCCGGCTGCCCCACGCCGCGACCACAGCAGCCGCACGCGCGCTCCGGCTCCTGCCCTCCGCCCGCACCGAGCCGCGCTCCACGGCATTTCGGGCTGCCCGGTTCCTCGATACTGCCGACCTCGACACGGCCGAACGCTACGGCCAGCTGATGGAGGTGTTCCCTGGCGCGCTCCGCTCAGAGCTGTGGACGAGCGAAGCACGTGCGCACGCCCCGGCGCTGTGGCACGCGGGAGCGTTGCTCGGCCCCCCGCGAGGCCCGGGAATCGGAGGCCTGCAGCTGATCGACGTCGAGACCTATCTTCCTGACGACCTGATGTTCAAGTCGGATATCGCATCGATGGCACATTCGCTCGAGCTCCGGGCCCCGTTCCTCGACCATCACCTCGCCGAGCTCGCACTGGGCATGCCCGACCACCTCAGGCAGCACGGCTCACAGGGCAAGATCGCGCTCCGACGCGCCTTCGCGCCCGATCTGCCCGCCGAGATCCTCGAGCGCGGGAAGGCGGGGTTCGGCGTGCCCGTCTCGCAGTGGTTCCGTGGTGCACTCCGAACGACCGCCACCGACGTGCTCCTCGATCCCTCTGCCACGAGCCGGGGGCAGTTCGACCGCGGCGCGGTCGAACAACTGCTTGCCGACCACACAAGCGGTCGCGCTGACCACGGTGAGCGCATCTGGAGCCTGCTCATGCTCGAGCTCTGGCAGCGGCGGTATGTCGATCAACCTCCCGGCCGCGCCGAGAGCCACGCTTCGTGACACGCCGCCAGGCTCTCGCGATCGTGGTCGGGGCGGCCGTTGTCCCACGCCTGCTCGTGCTCGCCCTCGAGCGCGGTGACCTGATCGCCGGGCTGACCGAGAAGAGCGACCGGTTCGCGAGAACGCTGGTCGCGAGCGGCACCTACGGGTTCATGCCAGGCCGTCCTTCGGCCAACACGCAGCCGCTCTACGGCTTCTTCCTCTCCGGCCTCTACTGGGTCTCGGGACGCGACTGGCTCACGGTGGGGCTTGCCCAGACCGTGGTCGCGGCATCGATGGCCGTGGTCGTCTACGCGATCGGAGCGCGGATCGCAACCCGTGGCATTGGCGTCGTCGCTGCAGTCATCTCGACGCTGCATCCGTATCTCGTGTGGCACGACGTCCACATCAACCGTGAGGTGCTGGACGGGTTCCTTGCGGCGGCGCTCACCCTCGCCGTTCTCGTTGCTGCCGAGAAGCGCAGGCTGCGGTACGTCGCCGCAGCTGGTGCGATCGCCGGGCTGGCTCTCCTCGGGAACTCGCGCCTCGTGCTCCTCCCTCTGGTACTGGCGATATTCGTCGCCTGGGATATCCGGCCCCTCCGAAGGGCCGCGCTCGCAGTGGTCGTTCTCCTCGGCGTCGCTTCTCTCGTCGTAAGCCCCTGGGTCATTCGCAAC
This sequence comes from Thermoleophilia bacterium, assembly GCA_037139935.1. Taxonomy (GTDB): domain Bacteria; phylum Actinomycetota; class Thermoleophilia; order Gaiellales; family Gaiellaceae; genus Gaiella. The sequence continues at coordinate 35,671 of JBAXFL010000004.1, forward strand.
AAGAACACGGTTGGCTGCGCCGCGCTCACGACCGATGCCCGCGCATTGTGGAAGGCCAACAACGCCGCGACGTATGACATTCTGGCGGCGGGCAAGTGGATCGACAATGTCCCCGAGCTACCGGGTTCGCCGCCATGGCCGGAGCTCGCCGCAGATCTCACACTGAGTGGAAAGGTGGTGACGGTGGACGAGTGTGCCCAGATGCGCTACTACCAGCACCAGGTGACCCGGTTCTGGCGCGACCATCCCGGTGAGAAGCTCAAGCTCTCGGCGCAGGCCGTCCGGATGCTGTGGGGGCCGGTCGTCACGGTCGAGCCGGAGACGCCCGATACGGGGCTCAACGGTCTCGCACGACGCGTCGTGGTTCCGGTGTTCACACTCGCGCTGTTCGTCTTCGCACTGCTCGGGCTCTTCCAGCTCCCTCGGCGCTTTCTCGCTCTTACGCTGCTGCTGCTCGGCTACGGCACGTTCATGGCGATGATCTTCGCCGGCACCGTGCGCTACCGCGTACCGTGGGACTTCCTTCTCTGTATCTCTGCGGCATTCAGCATCTCGGCGACCGTAGCGTTCTTCAAGCGGCGGCGGAGACCCGCATCGTGAGAGTCGTTCACGTTCATCGACTCCGGGGTGTCGGAGGCTCCGAGCGCCACTTGCTCACCCTCCTGCCCGCCCTGCGCCAACGCGGGATCGACGCCCGGTTCGTCGGACTCGATGATGCCGACCCGAGCCCCTTCTACGCCCAGCTCGACGTGCTCGGGGTGCCCTACACGCGGCTTTCTGCTCCGCGCGACGTCGATCCACTGCTTGCGTATCGCCTGCGGCGAGCGATCCGTCTGTTTCGCCCGGACATCGTCCACACGCATCTCGTTCACGCAGACGTGTACGGGGCCGCCGTCGCCGGACGCGCCATGCTCATCTCGACCAAGCACAACGACGACCCCTTCCGGCTCGGGCACTTCGGGCACGTCGAGCGGCTCTGCGCGCGACGCGCACACCACATCATCTGCATCACCGAAGCGCTGGCACGCTTCAACATCGAGCGGGTCGGCATCCCGGCGGAGAAGGTCTCCGTCGTGCATTACGGCCTCGATGACCTTCCTGCCGCCTGGGGCCCTCCCGGAGGGCCCTTACTGCCGGCCGGTGCGCGGATGCTGCTCGCAATCTCGCGACTCGAGCAGCAGAAGGGCCTCGACGTGGCGATCGAGGCGCTCGCGCAGGTGCGTGCGCGGTTCCCGGATGCAGTCCTCGTCGTTCTCGGACTCGGCTCACAGAGAGCCGAGCTCCTCGCGCTTGCCGCGACTCACGGGGTCGCGGATGCCGTGTATCTCGCCGGCAGCGTCGGCGACGTGACCGACTGGCTTCGCCGGGCCGAGACGTTCGTCCACCCCGCTCGCTGGGAGGGCTTCGGCCTCGCGCTCCTCGAAGCGATGCTGGCGGGCCTGCCCGTCATCGCCAGCGCCGTCAGCTCGATCCCGGAGATCGTCGTTGACGGATCGACCGGCCTGCTCGTACCCCCCGACGATGCTCCTGCGCTCTCTGCGGCCATCTCTGCCCTCCTCGACGATCCGGGGAGGGCGCGCTCGCTCGGCGCAGCCGGACTCGAGCGTGCGCACACGCATTTCTCCGTGGCGGCGATGGCAGGGCAGACAGAGCACATCTACGAGGAGGCTCTCGCCTCTCGACGTCGATGATCAGGCTGCCACGGCAAGCCGGGTAATCGCGTCGGCCCACGAATCGGTCGAGTGAGCCGCCGTCACCCGCTCGCGCAGCGCTGCGCCGAGCGCGGCTCGCTCCTCGAAAGAGAGACGAGAGAGCTCGCCGATCGCAGCGGCGAGCGCCCCGGCGTCGTCAGGAGGAAAGCGCAGGTTCGGCTGGAGGTCGTCCACCAGCGTCCCGACCGGCGGGCTCGAGACGAGAATGGGCAGGCAGGAGGCACACGCTTCGTACACGACCTTGTCGGGCGCGCCCGGCCGCGTGTTGTTGACGAGCGCCCACGAGCGAGTGAGTAGCGCCGGTACCTCGCCCCGCGGGATCGGCCCACCGAGAACGACATCACCAGCGAGCCCGAGCCGGTCAACGAGGTGTTCGAGTCTCGCCAGCGTCTCCTGCTCTCCTGCCATGGTGGACGTTCCATGGCAGACGAGGCGCACGTTGACACCGCCGTCGCGAGCGATCCGCACGGCCCTGACGATCGTCTCGAGCCCCTTGGAGTCGGAGTAGCGCCCGAGTGCCACAAGCTCGTACGGTGGTTCCAGCACCGTGCCACCGGCACAGCTGAACTGCGCGACATCGATGCCGTGCCCTATGCCGACGACCTTTGCCGAGGAGACCGGGACGCTCCGTGCATCAACGCTGACGATGGTCGTCGCACAGCGCGCAGCGATCGAGAGCATGCGCGTCGGGTGCCACTGCGCATACCAGAGCAGGACCCGGACACCGAACGGCCGCACGAGCGGTGCAGCGAGCACCGCGTAGATCGGGCACATGTGAGCGACGACAGCTACCGGCAAAGGACGGCGGACGACCTCTGCAATCATTGCTCCGACAAAGCGCAGGCCCCGCCCTATTCTGGTGCGCGAGGAGAATGTCCGCACCCGACAGTTCGGCGGCAGCGTCCCGGGCACGGCGGTGTCCGTCAACACAACAACCTCGTCGAACCGTCGGGCAAGCGCAACGATCTTCGCCACGGTGGCTCCGAGAATCGGATCGTCCGGATCGACGCGCTGGGTGATGAAGATCAGGCGCACGATCAGAAGAAGTCCGTGTCCCCGAGGGAGACCGACCAGGACTCCGGCGCGGAGACAAGCGACGACGAGAGCCCCTTGCCAACGTAGTCGAGGCGCGTCGGGAGTGGAGCGAACCCGGAGCGGGCAAGGAGCCCGCGCGAGATCGTTGGCGACGGCACCGCCACGAGGATGTCCGCGGACCGTGCCTCGCGCACGCACCGCGCGAGCAGGGATCGAGCCTCGTCTGCCGGTGCGACGAGCTCCATCAAAAGGGCGGTAGAGATGCGGCCGCGCTGCACCCGGCCGAGGACAGCGAAGCCGTTGGCGGTCGCGAAGACGGAGTACCCCTTCGGAGAATCGAGGTAGCGCCACTGAAGATACGGCGCATCCCGGATCAGATGGTCTCCGAGTGTGGGCGCAATGGCGCGGTAGGCCGCCTCGTGCTCGGGGCCGAACCGCTCGACCCGGCGGACGGCGGTGTCCCCGGGGTCGGACGGGGCTTCCTGCCGACCGAGCCGCCGAGTCACCGCACCGCGCAGCGGCCTTCCCCAGACCCGCCGGCGGTCGATCTGGCTCCAGCCGAGTGGGCCAAGGAACAGCGGTCGCGTTGATGCGCTCGCAAACGCGAGCACACACGCCGAACCGCGGTCCTGCCCGAGCTCCTCGTGGTGGCGCTCCAGCGCTCGAAAGATGCCGAGACCACGCGCGCGCTCGGAGGTAACCGCATGAACCGAGTACTGCGCAAGACGCTCGTCGCCGCCGATCTGCAGCCGCGCAAGCGAGTGGGAGGCGACCCCGGCGACGTCGCCTTCGATGACGGCAACGGACATCAGGCTTCCGGCCGGATTCCCCTGAAACCACCAGTCGAATACCTCACCACTCATCGCGCCGGCGCCCCACGCCTCGCGCATCAGCCCGAGATAGGCCTCGCGATGGGTGGCTTCGTACGTCTCGATCGAAAACGCGCTCACCGCGACGTCGTCCCCAGCACCCTGTTGAACACGCGCCTCGCAGCCGTACCCGGCCGGGAGTCCTTCACCGCCATCGCATCGCAGGCACCGCGCAACACGAGAGCGAGAGTGCTAGCCGGATACGGCTCGACGTTGTAGCGCCTGAGCGCAAACGGGTCGGATCCTTCTCCGTTCGAGCCGGTCACGGTCGTAAACGCTGCCTCGTAGCCGACCCGTCGTAGCATTTCTCGATGACGTGCTCCAAAATCTCCCGTCCCACCCTTGACGTAGGCGTATGCCCTGACCGGCCGCCCGAGATGCTCCTCCAGGATCTGTTTCGCCCCGGTGATGTCTTGCTCGGCGGCCGCGTCGTCGAGTGAGGCCAACGGAACGTGCGCGATCCCGTGGGACTCGACCCGAACGCCCAGCCGTTCGATCTCCTCGAGACCGTTCCAGTCGAGCGTCGGGTTCGGCGCGGGGCGCCGCTCATCGTGCGGGAATGGTGTGTCGGAGCCGATGCGACCGACACTCATGAACAGCACTGCCGGAAAACCATGCTGTGCGAGAATCGGCGCGGCGTTCACGAGGTTGTCGAGGTAGCCGTCATCGAAGGTGATCAGCGTTGCCCGTGGCGGCAGCGGCGCGCCATCTCCGAGATGCTCGAGCACCTCGCCGAGCGAGACCGGGCGGTACCCCTCCGCGGCGATCATCGCCATGTGCTCGGCAAAGAGCGCGGGCGTGACCGATCCGGGGTTCCCTTGCACGTCGTTGACCTTGTGGTAGAGCAGCACCCGCAGGCCGCTCGTCGTCGGGTGACGCAGGCGTCCGGCAGTGCCGACACCGAGGTACACGGTGTTCTTGACGCGTTGCTTCGCGGTGTAGGCAGGCACCGTTGAAGTCTACGAACCGGTACGGGAGAGCACCGCATCGACGAGCCCACGTACGCGCAGGGCAAACTCTTCCGGCGTCGCCGCCCAGGCGGTCGAGGACGCGGTTGCACCGGCACCCAGTCGCCTCGCGAGCGCACTGTCGTCCATCACACGCCCGAGCGCGGCTGCGAGCGCGGCTGCGTCATCGGTCGGAACGAGCAGTCCGTTGACTCCGTCCTCGACGAGGTCGGGGATGCCACCCGAGTCCGTCCCGACGACCGGCCGGCCACGGCAGAATGCCTCGACGATCACCCGCCCCATTCCCTCCCGGCGAGACGGGAGCACGAGAAGCGTCGCAGCATCGAGCGCCCGTGCGACACCCGCGGTATCGAGCCGCTCCGACCAGCGAACGCCGAGGCTCGGGTCTGCCACGAGCGACCGAACTGTCGCCTCGAGCCGCCCTGCCCCGACGACGTGCAACTCGGCGCCCGGCCGCTTCGCCACCACGCGCAGCCATGCGTCGGCAAGCACGTCAACGGCCTTGTACTTCTCGAGCACACCGACGAAGAGGGCAGCCGGACGCTCGGGGAAGCCGACCGGCGGGACGTCGAGGAAGGGAGCGAGATCCATGTACGCCGGGAAGGTGGCGATGGGCTCGACCCCCTGCTCCCGCACGAGTTCGCTCGTGAAGCCGGAGACGGTACGCACCGCGTCGGCGTGTCGCAGTGTCAGCCTCGCGAGCGCGTCGGCAACCGGTGCGAGCACGCGTCGCCCGGGAGAGCCATAGACGCGCGTGTTGTTGCGCCAGTCGCCGTGAACGTCGAAGACAAGCGGGACATTCGACCGTGCCAGCCGCCGTCCGGCAAGTGCAAGCGCCGTGTCTTCTGCGCCCTGGACGATGAGCACCTCCGGGCGAAAGGCTCGAATCTCGCGCGCGAGGCGCACGGGGAGTGCGCTGTAGAACGCGGCCCCGTCGAGCCGCGCAACCGGGAACCGCCCGACGAGCGTGAACCTCTCGTCCGAGACTCCCTTGCCGGTCGAGGAGGTGGCAAACTGGCGCCAGTCGATCACGGCGGAGAGTGCGTCGAACCGCCGCTGCAACGTCGGGCTGAGGGGAAGGGCGTAGCGGGTCCTCGCGACGAAGAGGACACGGGGCGTCGTCATGTGACCGCCTCCTCGAGTTGTACGACGACAGCACCGAGCACGCGCTCGGTGCTGTAGTCGGCCACCGAGGCGGCAGCGTTCGCCCGCAGGCTCTCCCGGAGAGGCCCGTCGGCAAAGAACCGGTCGATCGCCGCTGCGAGGGCCGCCGCGTCATCAACAGGCACGAGGAGTCCGTTGAGACCGTCCACGACGACCTCCGACACGCCTCCAGCCCGTGTCGAGATCACGGGAGTGCCGACGACGAGCGACTCGACGACGCTGTGCGGGAAGTTCTCCCAGCTCGACGAGAGCACGGTCGCGTCGGCCGCTGCGAAGAGGTCGAGTACATCGTCCCGCGACAGGGAACCGAGAAGCCGAACGCGCGCACCGAGCTCGAGCCGGGCGATTCCCTCCGCAACCGCCTCATGCTCGTCGCCGTCGCCGGCGATGAGCAGGGTGACGCTCTTCACGGCGGCTACGGCCTCGAGCATGACGTGGAGCGACTTCTGCGCCGTCAGCCTTCCGGCGAAGGCGATCGCATCCCCTTCGAGGCCGAAGCGTTGCCGAAGCTCACTGCGCGGAGCGGAAGGGCGCGCATCGGGTGCCGGATTTCGCATCACGCTCACTCTCCCGGGCGCAACCCCCCACGATACAACGAGGTCGCGGAGGTACCCGCTGGGCGTGAAAACATGTGCGGCGCGCCGGACAACCCAGTTGCGCAGCCCCCGCAGGCCTCGCTCCGTCAGGCTGCCGCCCGGTTCGCGCTGAAAGACATCGACGTCTCCCTCGACGACACCACGAGCCCTCAACCGCTCGAATGCAGGGTCGCCCGTGAGCTTGATCACGATCGGCCGTCGGGCGAGAGCCGCTGCGATCCCGCTGCGCCCGAACATCCCTGTCGAGTAGACGGCGTCTGCGCTCCGGGCGCGCCTCGTGATCAGAACGAGCGAGTGCAGGTGCCGGACACCGACCGGGAGCCGCCGCGATGTGAAACGCACGGGATACGCCTCGGTACGCGGAGCCGCCGCTGCCGTCGTCACGACCTCGACACGGTGGCCGTGCCCGCCGAGGAACCGGGCCACCTCGGGCGCGTGGCTCGCCGGGCCTCCCACGTCGGGGGGCCAGATCCCGGTGACGATGAGCACCTTCACGGAGCCAGCATCTCTGCGTCGGTCAGTTGGGCACCTCGATGCTCCCGCCGCAGCCTGACGAGGAGCACCACCCACGCACCCGCGAAGGCGACGGTCGCGACAAGGACGGCTGCAGCCGCTCCGGTTGCACCCCAGCGCGAGCCGAGAGCCACAATCAGAGGAAGAAGCACGACGATCTCGACCGCATGGGCGACGATCCGCAGGCCCGGCCGGCCGATGGAGACCGGAAACGACTTCGTCCAGCCAAGGACGAGCCGGATGCAGGCCGCAAGCAGCAGAATCCTGGCGGCATCCGTCGCCGGGATGTAGTCCGTCCCGAGCACGACGCGCACGAGCCAGGGCATCAGAACCCATGCCACCGGAGCGAGTGCCAGAGCAACAGCCGTGGCGCCGATGACGTAGCGCCGTAGCGACCGGTACGTCTCGGCGATCCGCCCCTGCTCGACATGGTGCGTCTGCTCGGTGAGAAGGATCAGGCGAACGGGAGCCGAGAGCGCCTCCACCCCCGTGATCGGTGCCTGCGCGGCGCGGAAGTAGCCCACCTGCGTGGCAGTCGAAACAACGCCGAGAACGAGCGGCGCGAGCGTGTTTCGCATCGAGACAAGCGAGGTTCCAACGCCCGACCTGAAGACGAACCGAGCGAGTTCGGCTCGGTCACGACGAAGGCCGGTCGCGGCAGCGGTGGGATGCCGCGAGAAGAGCCGATGCCCGGCATACCCCGAAGCGCACGAGCCAACGGCCTGCCCCACGAGAATCCCGACGACAGCCCACGTGATGCCGTACTGGACTCCGACGGCTATACCGACGAGCCGAAGAACCATCGCGAGCCCGCCGAACATCGCCCGCAGGTCGTAGCGGCCCGCAACGATCATCGAAGCCCCCGCGATCCCCTCAGGTGCCTGCACGAGCGGGATGAAAGCGGCAACGATCAACGGAGCGGTCAGCCCCGGCTCGTCGAACAGGGTGTCGGCGAAGGGTACGAGAGCGAGGATGACAAGGGTCGCGAGCACCCCTCCTCCCCACTTGACTGCGATCCCTGCCCTGAAGAGCCCGCGTAACCGGCCCCAGTCGTCGGTGGCGGCGTAGCGGATCCCGTACTTGACGACCGCCTCCTCGGCGGTCGTATCGAGCAACAGTTGGACGAAACCGGCTGCGGCGAGCGCGATCGTGAACACGCCGAACTGATCCGGCCCGAGGACGCGGACCGCTATGAGCGTCCCGAGGATGCCGGCCGCCGTTCCACCGTAGAGCGCGGCAGCCGTTACGGCCCGACGCCTGAAGTCCCGCGAGGCCATCGAAACGATCAGTATAGGATGATCTGTGGACATCTCCCGCCGACTCCCGTGCTCAGCAGAGGCACTCGTCCTCGCTCTGTGCGTCCCGCTGCTCTGCATCCACGAGCGCTACAACCCGGATTTCTCCCTTGCTGCCGGGTCTACGAGCGTCAGCGTCGCGCTGTCGGATGTGGCCGTGCTGATCGTTCTGATCGCCGCGGCACGCGCCGCACGCCGTCTCGGGATCGAGCCCCTGCGACGTGGCGGCTGGACGCTCGCTGCTGCTGGAACGCTCATCGGGCTCGTTATCGTAGGGACGCTTTTGGGGCCACTCCTCACCGTGGGTTACCCACTGCCCCGGAGCCTCGTCAGTGCGGCGAAGTTTGCCGAGTACGGCGCACTGGCCGTTGCCGTGCCGTTGATCGTCAGGCGCCGTGCCGACGCCCTTGCCGTTGCGGTCGCGCTGACTGCGGTCGCTGCCCTTGCCACAGCCGTCGGCATCCTCCAGATCATCGGACTGCTTGGCAACCTCGATGACGTCCCGCCCGGACGCCGGATGCCGTCGTTTGTCGGACTGCACGACTTCGCGGCACTCGCGGGCGTGACACTCGGGATAGCGATAGCGGCCATTGCATCCGGGACATGGCATCGCCTGCGAGCACTCGGAGCCGTTGCGGCGGTGGCAGGGGTCGTCGGTGTCGTCATTGCAGGCGCCATGGCTACCGTGCTGGCGCTGATGCTCGGGGGGCTCCTCGCCTTCGCGATGATGGTCATGCGGCGCACGATCTCGCTTCGCCGGGTGCTCGCAATCGCGGGCCTGCTCCTTGCCGTGACGATCGGCTCGCTCTCACTCCGCAGTGGAGACGTCGCCGACTTCGTCGGGTTTCTCGGGACGCAGGATGAGCAGCGCAACAACGTTCAGAGCTACTCGCAGCGCACGGTGCTCGCCGCCATCGGAGTCGAGATCTTCCTCGCCCATCCGCTCACGGGGGTCGGCTGGCAGGCCTCGGAGCTTCCGGTCAACTTCGAGCCACACCTCGATGCGGTTCGACACCGGTTCCCCGAGGTAGCGGACGAGGCGCTGCCATCCGACCGCCACCGCTGGGGCATCCAGAATGCGTACATCCAATCGGCCGCGGATCTCGGAATCCTCGGGCTCGTCGCGTTGCTCGCGACGGTCGCGACGGCTCTCGCGCGGGCCGGCAGCCGCGCGATTCGTGGAGCCTCACCTCCTGGCCCGCTGGCTCTTGGTATTGCCATCGGGATCCTCGTCTGTGCGGCCGAGTGGGCAGCACTCGGCCTCGTCCCGGGCATCACCGCGACCGCTCTCCTCTGGCTCCTCGTCGGCGGCGCAGTAGCATTACCCCGTGGAGGCGACTTGCCAGACGACGACGGGCGCGCTCGACCATGAGCTCTAGGGTCGTCCTCGTCACCGGTGGTGCCGGCTTCATCGGCTCCAACCTCGTGCGTGCGCTACTGCGCAGGGGGGATCGCGTCCGGGTGCTGGACAACTTCTCCACCGGGAGCCGGGAGAACCTCGCGCCACTCCTCGGCGACGTCGAGGTCGTCGAGGGCGACCTGCGCTCGTACGAGCGTGTGCACGCGGCAGTACGCGGCACCGAGGTCGTCTTCCATCAAGGAGCGCTGCCCTCCGTACCGCGGTCGGTGCAGGATCCGCTGACGACGACGGCGGTGAACATCGAGGGCACGTTGAACGTGCTGCTTGCTGCGAGAGACGAGCACGTCGGCCGGGTCGTCAACGCCTCGTCGTCGTCGGTCTACGGGAACAGCGGCGTTCTCCCGCGCACCGAGGATCAGTCGCCCGATCCCATCTCTCCCTACGCCGTCGCGAAACTCGCGGCGGAACGGTTCTGCACGAGCTTCAGTCGTGTCTATGCGATGGAAACGGTATCGCTCCGCTACTTCAACGTCTTTGGCCCCCTCCAGGATCCGAACTCGCAGTACGCCGCCGTCGTGCCGAGGTTCATCCGCCTGATTGCCGACGGTCGCCCCGTCACCGTTCACGGAGACGGCGAGCAGTCTCGTGACTTTACCTTCGTGGACAACGTCGTCGAGGCCAACCTGCTTGCGGCCGAGGCGCCGGACGTCAACGGCGTGTCGCTGAACATCGCAACCGGGGTCTCGGAGACGATCAACCGGGCGACCGACCTGATCGGGGAGATGATCGGGCTCCCCGCCGAGCGGGTGTTCGTCGATGCCCAGCCTGCCGACGTTCGCGCCTCGCTGGCGGACATCTCGGAGGCACGCAGGATGCTCGGCTACGACCCGGCCGTCCCGTTCGCAGAAGGCCTCCGCCGCACCGTAGACAGCATTCTTGGGGACGGGTGAGCCTCGTCCAGAACAGCTTCAGCTCCGTCGGCGAACTCGGCGACGGCTACGGGTTCCGCAAGGTGCGCCAGACGATGGGAATCGAGGCGTTCGGCGTCAATGTCCTCGTCTTTCCGCCCGGGCAGGAAGGCTTCCCCCACTACCACGACACCCAGGACGAGCTCTACTTCGTTCACGCGGGCACCGCACGCTTCGTGGTGGACGGCACCGAACGCGTGCTCGGCCCCGGAGGGCTCTGCCACGTCGGCTCGACGACTCCCCGCAGCGTCTCGAACGCGGGAGAGGATGATCTCGTTGTCCTCGTCGTGGGCGCGAGCGGCGGTTACGTGGAGCGCGACGGGCATCTGGTCGATCCTGCCGACGGGGAGCGCAGGGCTGCTCTCGGCAAAAAATGACCCCCGATCAGGGCCGTCAGGGAACGAGCCGCTCGAAGGCCTCGCGTGCGGGCTTGCGGGCGCCGCGAGCCGTATAGAGCCCGGACTGCCAGCCGGCCGCGACTCGCTCCTCGTCGCGCAACAGGAACCAGATCATCATGTCCACCCTGGGATTCGCGGCAAGCTTCGTCCAGGCCTGCGTCAGGTAGAGCGCCTGGCGCTCGGGTGAGACGCCGTACTGCTTGTCCGGCGGGTTGGTCTGGTAGCCGTACTCGGTCACCCAGATCCGCATGTTGCCGTACAGCCGCGCAACTTCCCGGGTCAGCAACTCGAAGTTGCCGAGGGTCACGGCCGTCGTAGGCTGTCCGCGCTTACCGGGAGGCGGCTTTGTGCTGGGCGTCTCGGACGGGTAGCCGTAATACGGGTGATGTGCGTAGGCGTCAAAGCCTTTCGCTCCCGCCTTTTTCATCGCCCGGAGAAAGGCGAGCGGCGAGACCGACGTTCGGGTCGTACCCGGCTGGTTGTTCCCCCGCGGCGACGTCACGCCGCAAGCGACCTTGCTCGTTCTGCTCACCGACTTCACGGCCTTGACAACCGCGTTGCAGATCCTCGCGTAGTCGGCCGCGCTCTGCATCACCCATGCGCCGCCCGACTGCACGAACTGGGGCCTCAGGAACACCGGGTTGTTCGGTTCGTTCCAGGCGATCCACTTGCTGACCCGGGTGGCGATCGTGCCATCTTCGATCGCGTAGGTGCCGGAGTAGCGCCGCGCTGCAGCCGTCACGAATGCCTGGAGATCGGCAGTCCTGGAGGGAGCTGCGTTCCATCCGGCGGAGGCATTGGCCCACGCGGGTGTCCCGAGCACGGTGAAGACGGGCTCCATCTTGAAGGCGTTCGCATACCGAACAGTGCGATCGTAGGTGGCCCAGTTGTAGGCCGGATCGGCGGGATTCGATGCGTTTGCGGGCCGTCGGCGGGCGACCCCGTTCGGCCCACCCCACCAGAGATTCACCCGCAGAACCTGCGTGCCCATCTGCTGCAGGACCGGGAAGACCTTGTCGGGATTGCCGTAGAGAACCTGTGCGTCGTCGTAGATGCCCTTCTTGATGAACTTCGACGCGTGCGCGGTTGACGCGCCGACGAGGGCCGCGACCACGACTGCCGCGACCACGACGGCGGCGGCTCTACGCAACGTTTGCGTTTCGGCCAAGCGCAGCGAGCGTGCGGCCGAGGCCGTCGTCGAGCCCGACCTCGGGCGACCAACCAAGGATCTGCCGGGCGCGAGTGATGTCGGGCTGGCGCACCTGGGGGTCGTCAACCGGGAGCGCCTCGAAGACGATCGGGCTGGCGGAGCCGGTCGCACGCACGACGGCCTCGGCAAGCTCGAGCAGCGTCATCTCGTCGGGGTTGCCGATATTCACCGGCAGGTGCTCTCCGGACTCGACCAGAAGGATGAGGCCCCGGACGAGATCGTCAACGAAGCAGAAGCTCCGTGTCTGCGAGCCGCTCCCGAAGACGGTCAGTGGCTTCTCCTCGAGCGCCTGGCGGATGAACGTCGGGATCGCACGGCCATCGTGGGGGCGCATCCTGGGACCGTAGGTGTTGAAGATCCTGACGATCGCGGTATCCACGCCCTGCTGGCGGTGGTAGGCCATCGTCAGTGCCTCGGCATAGCGCTTCGCCTCGTCGTAGACCCCGCGGGGCCCTATCGGGTTGACATGGCCCCAGTAGGTCTCCGGCTGTGGATGCACCTGCGGGTCGCCGTACACCTCGCTCGTCGAGGCGAGAAGGAAGCGGGCGCGCTTGACCTTGGCGAGACCGAGCGCATTGTGCGTGCCATACGACCCGACCTTGAGGGTCTGCAGCGGCAGCCGCAGGTAGTCGATCGGGCTTGCCGGGCTCGCCAGGTGGTAGACGAAATCGACCGGGCCGCCGATCTCGACATGCTCGGTCAGGTCGTGTGGCTGGAAGACGAAGGCGTCTCCACGCAGGTGCTCGATATTTGCAAGTGACCCGGTCTCGAGGTTGTCAACACAGATGACACGGTGATCGCGCGCGAGGAGCGCCTCGCATAGATGGGAGCCGAGGAACCCGGCTCCACCGGTAACGACGGTGGTTGGCATCGCAGCAATTCTAGCCAACCCAGCGGTCACCACCCATCCACGCTTACAGAATGCGAACCTGACGAAAGCGGCTTCGGTGGCGCTGGATCGACGGAGCGAGAGCGACGCCACCGGCAGCCTCGAGCACGAAGACCAAGGGTGCCGTGACGCAGAGAGATCGCAGATGGATCGCCGTCACGGATCGCGAAGCAGCCCCGAGGAACAGCGGGGCAGGACGAGCACGGGGTGCACCGCCTGCCCGTCTACCCGACCGACGGCGCGAGGCCGACCCGGAAGTCGCTCAGGTGGAGGTCAAGCGCTCCCGTTCCGGGAAGCCCCCGAGGTCACCGCAACTCCTTGTTCGCTTCCTGGTCGAACCACATCCCGAAGAGCGTGAACTGGGTGCCGGAGATGAGAAGCAACGCAACCAGCACGACCGTCGCCGTCGTGATCTCGTTGTCGAGGAAGATCCGCGAGTAGGCGACGAGAAGGCCGAGCGCAAGCCCGAGCACCGTCATCAGCGTTCCCAGGACGTAGAAGAAGACGAGCGGATGGAAGTCGCGGATCACGTACTTCTCCTTCATCCGCCACCAGAAACCCTTGAACAGCAGCCACGCGATCCGGGGCGCGACCTGGCGAATCCGGATCCCGGACCGTTCGCCCACGCCGTAGATCGGTCGCGAAGGCACGTCACGCACGCTGGCGGAGATGACGTTCAGATGCACGAGCATGTCGTTGGGGAAGCCGTAACGGCGATAGATGCGCTCGAGGTCGAGCCGGTCGAGCGCCACCAGTGACAGCGCCGTGTACCCGGCCTGGGAATCGGCGATATGCCAGTAGCCGGACGCGACCTTCGTGAGCAGCGAAAGCACCGCGTTCCCGAGATAACGCGAGTGCGGGATCAGCTTCCAGGCCTCGCCGGTGATCAGGCGGTTTGCCTTCGTGTAATCGACCTCGCCGCGGGCAACGGGGGCGACGAGCTCGGCGAGCTCCGCGGGATCCATCTGGTTGTCGGCGGCCATCACGCACGTCACGCCGATGCGCTCCTCGCGCGCACGGAGATACCCCGTCACGATCGCGGCGCCAACGCCTCCATTCTGCTCGTGCACGATCACCTCGACACGCGGGTCGCCGACGGTGCGCGCCTGCTCGGCCGTTCCATCCGGTGAGGCATCGTCAACCACGTAGATGCGGTCGACAAAGTTGGGTATCCCGCGGAGCATCTCGGCGACGAGGTGCTCCTCCTCGAATGCGGGAACGACGACCGCTACACGCTTGCCCTCGACCAAGCCCCTATCCCTTGCTCCGCGCGTTCCTTCTCTGCAGGAAAGGGTCGGCGACTGCGGCGGCGAGCGCGCCGAGCAGCAGGCCGATCAGACCGCCGATCACGGCGACGTTACGGCTGCTCGTCGCGGTCGTCCGCACCGACGACGGCGCCTCGACGATGCGGCTCCGCTCCACCTCCTCGGCGAGCGAGAGAAGCTGTCTCGCAGCGGCTCTGTCCTGGCGAAGGTTCGAGACGCGACCCTCGAAGAACTGGAGGGACGAGTTCGCATTCGACTGGATCAGAATCCGGTCGGCAAGGCTGAGTGACTTCTCGTCGAGCGCCTGCTTCTGCTGCGCAAGTGCGCCCTGAATCCGGGAGTTCGCTGCCTCGAGGCCCTCGTTGTCGGCCCTGATCTGCTCATGCAGGAGCGCAATCTTTCGATCGACATAGACGGACACCGGTGCGACGACACTGCGCGCAAGCGAGGCCGCTGCGCGCTCGGCCTTTGCCGCGTCGGACGACTGAACCGTGATCTCGAGGAGCGGCGAGAGGTTGCGCGAGGCTGATCCGGGTGAGACGATCGCCTGGCTCGTGACCTTGCCACGCAACTGACCCGGCCGCAGTCCGGCAGCGGCAGCGGCTCGCTTGATCGCCGACTGCGAGCGAATGATCTCAGAAGCAGTCTTCGGGTTGGTCGCGAGGCTCTGGATCTGGCCGCCGCCGTTTGGAGCGAACGGCTGCCCGATGTAGAGCAGCGTCTTCGCCTCGTAGAGGCCGCCGCCACCACCACCCACGACGAGAACACCGATCAAGGCGCCGATGACGAGGCCCGCAACCGGGAGCCACCAGCGCGCCGTGATTCGCGTCCACGCAGAGCGAATGTCTATCTCCCGCTCGGCTTCGGGATCGGGCTGTCGCGGCTCGCTCATCGCGCCGCGACCCTAGCAACGGCCCACTCCCACTGGGCGGCCAGCCCGGCACGCAGCGACGTCGTCGGCTCCCAGCCGAGCTCGGCCCGGGCCAGCGACGTATCGGCTTTCGTGCGCCGCTGATCGCCGGGAACCGGAGGGTGGCTGCGGATCTCCAGGGGGCGGCCGGCAAGCTCCTCGAAGATCGCAATCGTCTCGAGCATCGTCGCTTCCTCGCCACCACCGATGTTGTAGGTGCCACTGCCGCGGCCCATCGCCGCGATCGTGCCACGGACGACATCGCCGACATAGGTGAAGCTACGCGACTGGAGGCCGTCACCGAAGAGGTCGAACGGACGGTTCTCGGCAAGGCACATGGCGATCCGGGTGAATGCCATGTCGGGTCGCTGGCGGGGCCCATACGCGTTGAAGTACCGCGCCACCACCACCTCCAGGCCGAAGCTGCGAGCGGTCGCCCGGGCAAGGTGCTCACAGGCGAGCTTGGTGATGCCGTACGGCGACACCGGGCTCGGAGGCACGTCCTCGGCGGTTGGATATGCCTCCGCTTCGCCGTAGACGGAGGACGAGGACGCGAAGACCACGCGAACACCGTCGCGCGCCGCGGCCTCGAACAGACGCTGCGAGGCGAGAACGTTGCGGTCGAGGTAGATCTCGAACACGTCACCAAAACTGCGCACGCCCGGCTGCCCTGCAAGATGAAAGATGCCGTCCACGCCGTCGAGGTCGATCTCGCCCCGGGCAAGGTCGACGCGCCGCATCTCCAACCCGCGCGCGTTCTCCTCCTTCAGTCCGACGTCGTAGTAGTCGGTGAAGCAGTCGAGACCGACGACATCGTGCCCGTCCTCCCGGAGTGCCTCCGCGAGGTGAGAGCCGATGAACCCGGCAGCGCCGGTGACGAGGTAGTGCATGAGAGGAACTCTAGACGAGTTGTCCCCTCCGTCAACGTTTCCCGGTCAGCGCGAAGATCCGAGCGGTTCCGATCAGGTAGGCGTGATCCGCGTCGGCGACGAGCGGCGAGTACTGACCGTCGGGAAACGACCACACCTGACGCCCCGTTCGGCCGTCAACGGCGAACGTCCGCCGCGAGAGCGTTGCGACGTAGACGTTCCCTGCCATCACCGTCGGCGCTCCCGAAATACGCCCTCCGGCACGGAAGCGCCAGCGCACCGCACCCGTGGCGGCGTCGATGGCGTACAGACTCCCGGAGTAGGAGCCGATGAGCACGAGCTTCTCCCATACCGCAGGAGACGAGTAGACAAAGCCGCCGGTCGAACGCGACCATAAGAGATCACCGGTCGTAGTACCGAATGCGTACACCTTGCCGTCGGTCGAACCGATGAAGACGCGGCCGTAGGCGACCGTCGGCGTCGAGTAGAACCGGCCACGGCCACCGAGCCTTCCCTGCGAGGAAGAGCGCCACTGCAACGCGCCCGTCCGGGAATCGAGCGCATACAGCCGGCCGTCGTAGGAGCCGACAAAGACACGGTTGCCGAGCGCCGCGACGGCGCCCTTGACACGGCCACCGGTCTGGAAGCTCCAGACGATGTGGCCGGTCTGCGCGTCGAGGGCGTAGATCCGACCGCGCCAATCGCCGACGTAGATCCGCCCCTGGTGCACGAGGGGCGACGACTCCGTCGGGCCTATGACCGTCCTCCAGCGCACCTTGCCGCCGATCGCGTCGAATGCGACGACCTCGCCGGTGAGCACATCGGGCGACCGGCCCGAGTTGCACGGTGGCCTGTTGAGGAACGCCTGGAAGACGAGATTGCCGTCCACGGCAGGACTTGCCGCGGTGCACCGGCCGGAGCGGTGACGCCAGACCTCCTTGCCCGTCGTTGCGTCTACGGCGAATGTGACCCCGGGGTTGTTCGTGAAGAAGAGCCGGCCGTAGGCGACCGCAGGCGGGAACTCGACGAGCTGTCTCGCTCTGAACGACCAGGCAATCCGGTACGGCGGACGATGCGCATAGGGGGAAATCCTGTTGTGCACCGTGTCGAAGCCCCACATCGGCCAGGCGACTCCCGGCAACGGCGGTGGCTTCGGGGCGGGTGCCTGCGTCTCGATGAACTCCTGCGTCGAGTTGCCCTGCACGTCGGCGCTCTCCTGCTTCTTGGCGACGTAGTACCCGGCGCCGAACCCACCGAGCACGAAGATCACGCTGCCGACTACGAGAAGGAGAATCCGGATGCGACGATCCACCGGTCTACGGCCGCGTGTCGGTGCCGCCGTCGAGGCGAAGGCCTCCGGCACCGTCCTCGACGAGGCAGATGTCCGAGAAGAAGCGCGTCATCGTCACGCCCTCGCGATACTCCCCCAAGCACGGCTCGGGATGCTCGCCGTTCGCGAGGGCGATCGCGATCTCCGGATAGCGGCTCCCCGCGGCAAGAGGCAGCGGGAATGCTCCACCAAAGCGGGGGTTGACGTCAGTGACGGGCAACGACCCGTCCGGCTCGCGGAAGCACTGGATGCAGGCAGGCCCGACGATGCCTATCGTCTCGGCGACATGGCGGGCATGCTCGATCAGCTCCGCATCGCGGATCGACGTCCCCTTGATCGACTCCCCACCCTTCGACTGGATCATCGTCCGGGCGATCGCATTCAGGCAGCGGCCGTCGAGGTCGCAGAAGACGTCGATCGAGAACTCGTCGCCGAGGCACAGCTCCTGCACCATCGAGTCAACGGGAGTGTGAAGGAGGAAGAACGTCAACTCGTCCATGTCTGCCGCTCGGTAGATATGCCGCGAGCCGAAGCCCTCCCGCACCTTGACGAGGAGCGGGTAGCGGGCATCGGCCGGAACGTCGGCCGGGAGCCAGCTGCGCGGGCTGGAGATCCCGTGCGCCTCGAAGAACACGTGCGCAAGGAACTTGTCGCCCATCGTGGCGCATACTTCCGGCGAGGGCGCGAGCACGAGGGCCGGTGCGAGCGCCGCCCGGTACAGGGAGAGGATCCCCTGGTCGAGGTCGGTCAACGGCACAACGAGGCGCACGTCGTGCTCGGCGACGAGGCCCGCGAGCGCAGCGATGTAACCGGGGTCGTCAACCCGCGGCACGCGCGCCATGTGGTCAGCGTGGTAGAGCGCGGGAGCAAGCGCGTCCGCATCGGAGGCAACGGTGGTGGCCCCCGCCCGGCCGAACGCAGTCACGATGTCCACGCGCTGCCCAGCGCAGGTGAAGAGGACGACCGTCATGGCGAGGAAGGGTACTTGCCCGGCCGCGCCAACCGTTTCTGGAGGGCAAACCGGCGACGTTCCCTCCGGGTCACTCGCCCCGTCCACTCCCGGGCACGCGGAGTTCGTCGAGCAGTCTTCGATATCGATCGATTGCCGCATCGCGCCCGCGGTTCTCTTCGATCCAGGCCCTCCCTGCGGCGCCGAGCGCGCCGAGATCGAGGTCACCCTCGCACGCACGACGGATGGCGTGGGCCACTGCAGCCACGTCGCCCGGCGGTACGACAACTCCGCACCCGGCAGCTCCGACGAGCTGCGCGGTCTCGCTCTCGGCATCCGCCGCGACGATGACGGGTCGTCCTGCAGAGAGAATGCCGTTGATGCGACTCGGCACGACATAGCCGGCAAGACCACGGGCGAGCCCGACGAAGTGGATGTCCGCCGACGAGAGGGATTCCGAGAGCACCTCGCGCGGCTGGTACGGGAGAAAGCGCACGTTCGCAGCGCCGAGCGCACGAGCAAGCTCGGACAACGCACGGTGCCGGGCGCCAAAGCCGACGATCACTATCTCCACATGCTCGAGGTCTTGCACGAGCGCGGCAGCACGCACGAGCGTCTCGAGGTTCTGCGCGTGCCCGACGTTGCCCGAGTGCATGACGACGTAACGATCGACAAGCTCATGCTCGCGGGCCCAGGCGTTGTCACGCGGCTGCGGCGTGATCTCGTCGAAATCGACCCAGTTGGGGATCACGACAATGCGATTCGCGGGAGCGCCCTTCGCGACGAGCCTTCGGCTCATCGTCTCACCGATCGAGACCACACGATCGGCCCGGCGAAGGTATGAGCCGACGACCTTCCTCAGAACGGCGACGGCCACGGGGTTCGTCAGTCGTCCCAGGTTCACCGCCGTCTCCGGGAACACGTCCTGGCAGACGACGACGAGCGGGACGCGGAATCGGCGCGCGATGGCGAGACCGATCGCCCCGACCATCGGCGGATCTGTCATGCAGAGAACGAGATCCGGGCGCTTGACGAACAGGCCGCGGACGAGCGCGCGGCCGATGTAGGTGATGTAGTTGGCGGCCCGCGCAGGAAGCCCTGTGCGGTCGTATGCCGTCGAGCGGACACGCCGGATCGCGACGCCATTCCGTTCGAGTACGCGGGGATCGTGCTCGTGCTCGTGCAGCACGCCGGTAAGAACCTCGACGTCATAGGTGGATGCGAGCCCTTCGCAGAGCTCGGTGAGCAAGTTGGCGGTCGCCTCGACTCCCGGCCAGTAGTACTGATTCAGGACGAGCAGCCGTTTCTGGCTGGGGGGTGGCGACGACACGCGCCAAGGCTAACGTCTAGCTCGTGACCGAACCTGGCAAGCCGTTGCACGTGCTCTTTGCCGCACCCGCCTACTGGCCCGCGACCGCGTTCGGTGGCCCCATCCCCGTGATGCGCGAGCTCGCAGGAGGACTTGTGGGCATCGGGTGCAGCGTGGACGTCGTAACGACATCGTTGACGTCGCCACGGGGCCCACGCTCACGACGGACACGCATCGAGGAGCACGAGGGATCGACGATCCTCTATGCAGCAACACCCTTCAGTTACCGGTGGATGGGATTCGGGCCAACGGTGCCCCTGTGGCTCGAGCGACGGCCACGCCCGGACGTCGTGCACGTCTTCGGCTTCCGCGACCCGGTCGGTTCGACGGTCGCCGGCTGGTGTCGCGCCCGCGGCATTCCCTACGTCTTCGAGGCACTCGGCATGTTCAGGCCGAAGCTCAGGAAGGTCGGCCTCAAACGCGCACTCGATGCCACCGTCTTCCGCCATGTTCCCTCCGGCGCCGCTCGCCTGGTCGCCTGCTCGGCACTCGAGAGAGACGAGTACATCGCCGGGGGTGTTTCACCGGCCCGAATCTCGGTGCGCCCGAACGGTTTCCCTCGCATCCCTCAGTCGGTGCCGGGAGCGCTCCGGTCACGTCTCGGCATCCCGAACGATGCGCCGCTCGTCCTCTCGGTCGGAAGAGTCGCGAACGGGAAGGGCCTGGATCTGCTCGTCCGAGCCGTTGTCGGTAGCCGGGGCTCCCACCTCGCGATCGTCGGGCCGGACGACGGCCACGGCACGTCGGCGCAGCTCCGGCGACTGGCGTCCGAACTCGACGTCGCCGACCGAGTCCATCTGGTGGGACAGCTCGGCCACGACCGGGTGCTGACGTCTCTGGCGGACGCGGACGTCGTGGCGCTTGCCTCGGCGCACGAGAACTTCGGGATGGTCGCCGCCGAGGCGGCGTCGGCAGGCAGGGCGATCCTGCTGACGGATCGCTGTGGTGTCGCCGAGCTGCTCGGCCCCGATGGGGCGCTCATCATCCCGTTCGACCTGGATGCTGTCTGCGATGGACTCGGCCGACTGCTCGCTGATCCCACGCTCCGCACGCGGCTCGGGAGGAGGGCGCGAGACGTCGCCGACGCGTGGTCCTGGCGGCACGTGGTCGGCCTGCAGAAGGCGGTATACGACGAGGTCGTCCGCGACCGCAGCACGACGTAGAATCGTCGGCACGTGCAGATTTCGAGCAACTCCGCACGGTCACGAGCTCTTCCGGCCGCCATGATCACGCTCGCGGCTCTCTACCTTGTTCAGCTCGCGAGCCCCCTCCGGCTCGATACGGACTCGGCTTCGTACCTCCAGATTGCGTCGTCGATCGCCGACGGCCACGGGACGCACCCGCCCGGCGCCCCGGCTTTCCCGCCCGGCTATCCACTGCTCGTCGCGGGGCTCGACCGTGTCGGCCTGGGCGTTCCCTGGGGGATCGTTGCCCTCAACCTCGCGTTCCTCGCCCTCGCGACCGCATCGCTCTGGGTCGTTCTCCGACGAGGACTCGACCTCGGCGAAACTGCGACAGGAGTCGTCTGTGCGCTGACACTTCTGTCCTCGGCGATGGCGAAATCCACTGTCATGCCGCTCTCCGAGATCGTCTTCTACGGCCTGGTGGCGGCCGCGCTTGCGATGCTCACCGTCGCGGCGGCCAATGGGCACATGCCGCTGCTCGTGGGGGGCATCGCGCTTGCAACCGTGGCCTGTTCCGTTCGGACAGCGGGCATTGCGCTCGCTCCTGCTGTCGTCCTGGCGTTCCGAACGCGCAGGTCGCGAATGGTCGCCGCGGTCACCGTGGGCGTCGGAGCAGTGATCGCCCTCGTCGCCACGCCTCGATACCTCGATGAGCTCTCAAACGGTTGGGGGGCGGGATTGACGGGAACGGCCGCGGCTGAAGGACGGAGCCTGCTCACAATTCTCGGAGCCGCAACCGCCAACATCCCCGAGTCCAAGATCGGCTCCGTCCCTCCCGTCCTCGTCGCGATCGGCGGGGCTGCGTTCCTCGCGATCATCGGAGCCGTCGCCGCGCGCAGGCACAGGCTCGGTCCTGTGGACGGATGGGTGCTTGGCTCACTCGTTGTCCTCTACGTATGGCCCTCCGACTCGGTGCGCTTCCTGCTGCCC
Source organism: Thermoleophilia bacterium (assembly GCA_037139935.1). Classification (GTDB taxonomy): domain Bacteria; phylum Actinomycetota; class Thermoleophilia; order Gaiellales; family Gaiellaceae; genus Gaiella. The sequence continues at coordinate 57,454 of JBAXFL010000004.1, forward strand.
CTGTTCCCGTTCCTGCTCGGATATGGGATGATTGCCGCTCGCCGTTGGCAAGCCGGGGCGATCGCGTATGCCACGGTGTTCGCCGTCCTCGGTCTCGTCGCGATCGGACTCTCGACCCGACTGACATTCTCGGGCCAATCCTTTCCCGAGCGATACGCGTCGGGAGTCCTGGCCGAGACGTACCGCGTTGCGTGGGGCCTCGCCGAGCGCGGCGACGCTGCACGCGTTTACCGACCCGCACTCGTCGTACTGCTCAGATACGACCCCGATCCGCCGGGCGGCCGCTAGATGCGATCAGCGGCAGCAGCGCTCACGACGTCTACGAAACTCGCGACGCTCGGCTCGTAGCCCCACGACTCGACAATCTGCCGGGAGCGCTCTCCGAATTGCCGCCTGAGATCGGAATTGCCGGCGATCGCAGAGAGCGCTCCCGCTGCAGCGACCGTGTTTCCAGCCGCGACGAGAAAGCCGTTTTCGCCGTCTCGGAGCAAGTCGGGCGCCGCTCCCACCTGGTCCGAGAGAACGAGCGGGAGACCGCACGCTGCTGCCTCGTTGACCACCACGCCCCAGGTCTCGCGCAGCGAGAGCAGCGCAAAGATGTCGCTCGCGACATAGGTCTCGATGACTCGCTCCCACGGCAGGTCGCCCGCGAACCTTGCCCGGACGCCGAGATCGCGGGCTAGCTGCTCGAGGCTCTGGCGTTCGGCGCCGCCGCCGACGACGAGCAGCGTGACCGGAGGATCTGCGGCCGCAGCCGCGCGGACAAGGGTCTCGAGCCCCTTCTCCGGTGAGAGACGGGCGACGCAGGCAACTGCCACGTCGCCTGCCTCTATCCCGAACTCCGCCCGGAGATCGGAGCGCCGGTCGGCGAGTTCCGCGGCCCGTTGCGCGAACGAACCGACGTCGATCGTGTTCGCGAACGTCCCGATCCTGTCGGGGCGCGCGCCGCGGGCGAGCATCGATTCGCGCGAGAGGCTCCCAACCGTGAGCACTCCAGAAGCCCGACGGACGAGGCGCGGCACGACAGCGTCCTTGACCGCTCGTCGCCAACCGGTTCTCGACCCCCGGTCGTGGCTCTCGACGAGCAGCACGTACGGGGTGCGGTGGATCCGACACCATACGAGGGCGGCCTGTGAGGCGAACGTGCTCCAGCCCGAGATGACAACGACGTCCGGTCGGCATGCGCGGAGCGCGGAGAAGATACCCGGCGTCACCGGGTAGTCGTGACGGACGACGCGGGCTGCGCCCGGAAGTCGGATGCCTCTCAAGAACCGGGCTTGGTGGTGGATCTGAACCTGCCAGACTCTCCCGGCGACGGAACGGGCGGCGTAGACAACGGTGAGGTCAACATCGGTACGTGCCGCCAGCCGGTCGAAGAGTGGCGCCCTGTACGGGGTCGGCTCGGGCGAGACCACGACAACGCGCGTCACCGACGACCGAGCTTCCACGCAATCTTCCGCGCCGTCTCGCGGGAACGCAGGATCGAACCGTAGTTCCTGACGATGCTGCCGTCTGCGCGCATCCTATGGCTCGCATCGTGGAGCGTGTACATGCGCCCACGACCGCCTGCGAGGTCGATGTTCCTTGCTGCTTCCTCGCCGGCGTACGCCTCGGCCTTGCCGCCCTCGAGATGTGCGTAGTCGTGAGACTGATGAATCGCGACCACCGCCTCGGTGGCGTCGATCACGGGTCCACGCTGCCGCGCCTGCCAGATCATCCAGTTGTCGAAGCCGGCCCGGCCGACCGTGAAATGAGGCATCGGGTCGAACAGACCAGCCGGGAAGACGAAGTAGTCGATCGCGGCAGCGCCGCGCGCGACACCTTCCGCGGTTGCGCGGGTGCGAAGTCGGGCAGACGCGGCGCTGTCCAATGGCGTGATGCCCTCGAGGTCAACCGTGCTACCGACCATCAAGAACTGCCCGTCGATTGCCGCTGCGGCAGCCCGACGCACCGCAGGGAGAAAGTCGTCGAGCAGCACAATATCCGCGTTGACAAAGCAGCGAATCGGGTATCGCGCGACCCCGTTGACTCGTGCAAACGAGGAGTCGAGCCTCGGCACGCCCTGCTCGTTGCAGAGCAACGTAGGAACGTGATCCACACTCGCGTTCGCTGCCGCCTCGGCAATTCCAGCGTCGTCCCCGAGCAGCACTACCTGCACCTCGACTCCGAGCGCCACCCAGCTCCGCAGGGCGTTGAGCTGAACCTCCACCGTGCGTCCCACGAACGGTTTGGGAATACTGAAGAGCGTCAGCATGGCGTGAGCCTAGACGGCTCCAGTTGGACACCTCACAGCCGACCGCTAACGTTCCGCAGATGATCGGCGAAAAGATATGTCCCATCGCTTCCCCCGAGGCAGTGGCAGTAGCCGCTCCTCCGCTCGCCTGAGTTCGATGCCGTTAGCTGAAGCCTCCGGCTCACGACAGGTGACAGCGTGGGGATCATTGCGCCACCGATTGCGGGTGCTCGCGGTGATTGCTACCGCCGAGTTCAAGCTCAAGTACACGGGCTCGGCGCTCGGGTACCTCTGGTCGGTGCTGAAGCCGCTCGCACTGTTCACGTTGCTCTACCTCGTGTTCGGGCGCGTTTTCAACCTCAACGAACTCTCTCCCTACTATTCGGTCTCGCTTCTCGTCGGGATCGTGCTGTTCACGTTCTTCGCCGACGCGACAATGCTCGGGCTGATCTCGATTGTCGTCCGGGACACGCTGATCCGGAAGATCTCCTTTCCACGCGTCATCATCACTGCGTCGGTGACGTTGACTGCGGGGATGACCCTGCTCATAAACGCCGGGGTAGTCGCCGGTTTCCTGGCGTACAAGAGGATCACGCCTCAGCTCGACTGGTTGCTGATTCCTCTGCTGCTGCTCGAGCTGTACGTCTTCACCCTCGGCGTCTCACTTCTCCTGGCCGCGCTCTTCGTCCGACTCCGCGACCTGCAGCAGGTCTGGGAGCTCTCACTCCAACTCCTCTTCTACGCGTCGCCGATCATCTACCCGATCGGATATCTCCCCCCCTGGGCCCAGAACCTCGTGTTCCTGAACCCGTTCACCCAGGTGCTTCAGGACATTCGCGCCCTTCTGTTCTACCCGGATGTGGCGGACAACCGGATCACCGCTGCCTCGGCCTTCGGCGGCCTTGGCCGCATCGTGCCGGTCGGGATCGCGATCGGCATCTTCGTCTTCGGATACGTCTACTTCAGACGCCAGGAACCCTGGTTCGCGGAGCGGGCATGAGCGGCAGTACCGGCCTTGCCGTGGAGGTCGCCGGCGTCGAGAAGACGTTTCGTCTCCCTCACGGACAGCGGACGACCTTCAAGGAGTACTTCCTGCACCCCCTCAAACGCACCACCTACGAACGGCAGCAAGCGCTCAGCGCCGTCTCGTTCGAGATCCTGGACGGAGAATTCTTCGGCATCGTCGGCCCGAACGGCAGTGGCAAGAGCACGCTGTTGAAGGTCATGGCGGGCATCTATCGTCAGGACGCGGGCACGGTGCGGGTGAAGGGGCTCCTGTCCCCCTTCATCGAGCTCGGTGTCGGCTTCAATCCGGAACTGACCGCACGGGACAACATCCTCATCAACGGGACGCTCCTCGGCCTCACCCGACGACAGATCAAAGACCGCTTCGACGAGATCGTGGGCTTCGGTGACCTGGAACGGTTCGTTGACCAGAAACTGAAGAACTTCTCGTCAGGCATGCAAGTTCGGCTCGCATACTCGATCGCGATCCAGGTGGACTTCGACATTCTCCTACTCGACGAGGTGCTCGCCGTCGGCGACCAGGAATTTCAGGAACGCTGCTTCGCGACGCTTGCGTCCATCCGGGCGGCCGGCAAGACAATCGTGTTCGTCTCGCACGATCTGGCTGCCATCCGGGAGCACTGCGACCGCACCATGCTGCTCGTTGGCGGCTCGATCCAGGCCATCGGCACCCCGGATGATGTCCTCCACCGCTATGAATCCGTGGTGCATCCCGAGGCAACCGCCTGAGCGCTCTCGACCTCGAGTTCGACGAGCAACCGCTCCACTGTCCGACGCCAGCGCCATTTCGATCTGAGATTTCCCACGAACACCGCACCCGCTGCGAGTGGCTCTCGTCGATCGAGCGACCATCCCGCCCGCCAGAGCTCCCGCGCGCGATCGTCGGGATAGAGACCGGCACGCCGCAGGAGGGTTGTGGCGGCAATCCGCCTGGCCTCGCCGATGCCGGGCGCCTCACGATGCACGGACTCGAAGTGGGCGAAGAGCCGTCTATACGCATCGATGGCGTTCGCGAGTTGGTCGTCGGGCACGTGGGCGGACGCGCCGAGACTCCACGCCAGACCGGCACGATCTCCCACCACCTCCGGAACAGCGAGAGCCTCGATGGCGGCTCGCGCTATCTGCTGTTGTTCGGCAGGTTGCGTCGCGGCCATCCGCTGCGTTGCCTGCGCTCCATGCACCCGGTAGAGACTCAGTGGAACACCCATGTTCCTCAATCCGCCGCGGTGCAAGACCTGCGTCCAGAGATCGTAGTCCTGAGCGAGTGGAAATGCCGGGTCGTAGCGAACCCCTTCGTCGAACACGGCCTTACGGATCGTCGAGGCCGAGTGGATGAGTGGCGAAGCGAAGAGGCATGTCCAGCGAATTGCGGCATCCGAGCGGGGTAGCCGGAAGTACCGAAGGACGCCTCTCTCGCCGTCAATGACCACGGCGTCACTCCCGACCGCGACAACCTCCGGTTGCGCTTCGAGAAGGCGGATATGACACTCGAGGCGTTGAGGAAGCCAGGCGTCGTCCGCGTCGAGGGGGGCAACATATGGCGCCCGTGCTCGTGCGACGAGCTCGTTCCGTCGCGTCGAGATGCCCGCGCTCTCGTCGTGCCGGACGATGTGGATCCGCGAATCACGAAACGCCGCCGCCACGCGGCTTGTACCGTCGCTAGAACCATCGTCGACGACCAGCACCTCGAACGCCTGCAGGGTCTGGCGAAGAACGCTGGCGAGAGCGACGCCGATATGCGTCTCGTTGTCGCGTGCCGTGATCAGGACAGAGACGACCGGAGGCGAGTTCATCTCGGCAACGAGTGGCTCGGAGGCAGAAGCCTTACGGGCGCGAAGCTCATTCAGCTCGAGCCCGGGAAACAGGAGACGTCGGACACGTACCTCCTCAGGAGGGGCGGCGGCGACTCGATTCCTCTCGGATGGCAATGGCGGACGGTCACGGTTCGGAATGAAGACCTCGGAGTGGAGCACCTCATCAATCGCTCTCCGATCCCGCCTGCACATGGCATTCGTACCACACGTTTCCGGGCCGAGAGCGTCGGCGGGCAGACGGTCTCCGATGCCGGTCGGGCTCCGTGGGAGACGCGCTCGACGCCGATCCTCCGCCCGCTCGAGGCCACATCAGTACCGGCAGTCGTACATCGCCTGCCGCTGGGTCGGCGACGACGGGAACGCCCAGAGATACACCGATCTGTCGCGCCGCTCGAGCCGGCCCTCCAGATCGCCCCCGACCGAGTGGTAGTACTCCTCGATCCTGACTGCCTTCCTCTGCGACGCAGCCAGGGCCACCGTGACGGTGTTTCCCTCGATCGTCGCCTTCAGGGAGCCACTGCCGGCGCTGTCTGCGAGCGGATCACCCGACGGGACGATCGGGATGACGCCTCTCCCGGTGAGACAGTCAACCGTCAGCTCCAGCCTGGTCGCTCGAGGATGCACGATGTCGTTGACCTTCCAGCCGACGAGCACTGCACTCACGATCAGTGCGACGGCGCCGAGTGCTATCCGCAGATACAGCCACTCCCGCGCATCAGGGGCAACCGTCAAGCTATCCCGAACGCGAGCGAGACAAGGAAGCACACCGTGAGGGGCACGGCGAGGCCGAGCGCCACCCAACGCGAGCGGCGACCGAGCGTCTCGACGGCGAAGCCGAAGCACAGGGCAAACGCCGGCACCGCAGGGAGAAGAAAGAGTGCCTTCACCGTGTCACCATCCACACTCGGGTAGCCGTGCGCGTAGTACAGGGTGCCTGCGAGCGCGACGAGCGGCAGCAACGGGACGAGCATGAGCTCCGGCTGCACGCGCGCGCGCACGAACGCGAGTGCAGCGAGCGCGAACAGCCCGGCCGCGGCGAGAAGCGTGGGCAGGACCCCGACGATTGTCTGGATCGTGAGCCGGTTCTCGATCGACTCCGTCATCGGCTTCTGGATCGAGCCCCACGCCCATGTCCCGAAGTAGTCCCCCCACGTGTCGGTGTAGAGGATCGGCCAGAAAGCGGGAGCGAGCGGAGGCCGGTGCGGCGCGGTGACCACTTCGGGCAGACCCGGATCGACATAGAACCGGGGCTTCTGCGACGGGAACGACGGAGCGGCAACGAGTCTGAACGGCGCAGGGGCAGCCGAGCGCCCGGGCGCGAGACCCGACACCGAGGCGGGAGCCGGGAGAGCACCCCGGCCGAAGACCGGATTCGCGTATCGCTTCTCGAGATAGACGTACCACGGAAGCGCCACCAATATCCCGACGACGCCAACGATGAGAAGGGCCCTCAGCGCGGCACGGCGCTCATCCGCGCGGACGATGGCAGCGGAGAGCAGGGCGAGACAGACGACGCCGAGCGTCCAGAGCCCAACGGAACGCACGAGCTGACCCGCCCCGACGACGAGCCCGAGCGCGAGCGCCGCACGCACGCCGTACCGGCGATCACGCAGCATGCGAGCAGCGAGCACCATGGCCAGCATCCCGAGGAAGGCGACAAGTGGCTGGGGATGGAACATTGCTGCGGTCTTGAGCACGATCGGGCAGGCGACGAAGAATGCGACCGCCGCCAGGCGTAACCATGCCCGTCCCGGAAAGACAACCGCACTCAGCGCAACGAGCAGGAGCGCTGTGCTCACCGTCAGAACACCGTCGAGGACCTGACCGAGATCGGCCGCGTCCGATAGCCCGAGTGCATCGCCGAGCTCGACGAGCGGCCCCGCCAGCAGAAAGAAGCCAGGGGGCGTGTAGTAGTTGCGGAGCTCCGTCGGGATCCGCCATTCCGTGACGAGCGTCCGGGCGTACTGGATGTGTATCTCGGCATCGAAGCCCGAGACCGACGGATAATGAAAGGCGTTGTAGACGACAATGACCGCCAGGACGGCGACCAACACCGCGGTCAGAGCGTTCGGCTGGCTCAGCTGGTCGATGCCGCGTAGCGCTCTACGGGGCATCGCCATCGAACCAGCCTCCGCGAGGCCCCTTGTATGTCCCTCCGAAAAGCGCGAGCGGTGTCCGGAGAACAATGGCAAGGTCGATCCGCGGCGTCCGATGCTCGACATACCAGACGTCGAGCTCGATGCGCTCGTCCCACGGCAGTGTTGCCCGACCGTGAATCTGCGCCCACCCGGTGAGCCCGGGCAGGACGTCCAGGCGCTTGCGCTGCCGGGCCGTGTACTTCTCGACCTGATAGCGCAACGTCGGCCGCGGCCCGATCAGGCTCATCTCACCGCGCATGACGTTCCACAGCTGCGGCAACTCATCGATCGAGGTCTTACGCAGGATGTTGCCCACCCGAGTGATGCGACTGTCTCCCGCGTCAACGGCGAACCCGGCGCCCTTGTGCTCGGCGTCGGCAACCATTGTGCGCAGCTTCAGCAGCTCGAAGTCCCGGCCGTCCCTCCCGACCCGTGTCTGCCGGAACAGGATCGGGCCGCCGTCCTCGAGCTTGACCGCGATCGCCCCTGCCGCGAGGAAGGGGCTCGCGACGGCAAGGCCGAACGCCGCCATGACGACGTCCAGGGCGCGGTTCACGTGCCGAGCCGTCGTAGCGGCTGCCCCGTCACCTCGGCGCTCAATTCGAAGTGGCGGTCGCAGTGCCAGAGCTCGGCACCGACCGCTTCGGCTGCAGCGGCGGCGAGGAGATCGGTCACCGAAGGCCCGCGGTGATAGCCGCGTCTCGCGAGGCCCGACTGCACCTCGACCGCCCGAGCGCCGATCTCTGCGTCCAGCGGGATGCGATGAAGCCCCGAACACTCCGCGCGAATCTGGTCATGGTCGGCGCCTCCCCATGCCGACCGCAGGAGCTCGAGCTCGAGCTCAATCGGATCGACCATCGCCACTGCGTCGGCGTCGATCGCATTTCCGAGCGCGTCACGAGGCGGAGCTGCGGCGATGCGGCGACAGCGCGCCCACCGGAACTGTCGGTGCACGCATTCTCTTCAGCTCTGCGATCGTTGGGACCGGCAAGGTGCCGTTCCTCACTCGCGTGGCCAGACGGCGCCGCAGTTCGGCGCGACGCACCTCGGCGAGAGCCGCATTGACGGTGTCCTTCAGCGTCTCGGTCCCGAGCATCCGGGCGACCTCGTCCGCGAGTTGTCGATCGACATCGATGGTCGTCTTCATGCTCCTAGGATATCCAAGCTCATTCGCTTTGGCTATCCGCCTTCAGAGGCGTGTCGTGGCAAGACCATGCCGGCCCTCTCGACGCGACATCCCAGCCGCCGTGCAGTCCGCTAGTGCACCATCCCGAGACGTTCAACCCGTCACCCCCGGAAGGGGAGATGGCGAAGCCTCTCCCGGGACAGGTCACGGCAACCACCAGCCCAGGGGCAAGCGGGCGCAACGTTGAGAGAAGCGACATTCGCAGCCAACCAGGAGCGCACCGTTACGCCCTCCCTGTCCCGTCAACGAGGCCCCTCTGCTGCTTCCCATGTCGCTGGCACCCCGCGACGGAGATAGTTCCAGAGCGCCAAAACCGTGGCCCAGGAGACGAGAACGTAGTACCGCGCGATCGACACACCGGCCGCCGCACCCGCGATCAGTGCCACCTGGCCCGCTAGGACGATCCCGTACGCCCAGCCATCGCCGACGAGAGCGATGCTCGAGGCGAGGAGTGCCAGGTGAAGGATCCCGCTGCCGTAGCGGAGCAGACGATGCGAGACGATCTCGACGAAGTACCCGGGCGGGAGCCGCCGAAACATCGATCCGCGCAACGTGATCTCCCAGCAGTGCTCGAACATCCGCACCTTCCGTCGATACTCGGTCTCGTTCGACGGCGTCGGCTTCTCGAATGCGTGCGCCAACGGCTCGTAGACGGCACGTCGGCCGGCCTGCACCATGCGGTAGGGGAACGAGAGGTCGTGGCCCCAACGTGGATCGACCTCGATGTAGTCAAAACGGTTGACGGCGTAGATCGAGCCGTTGCCACCCGTGATCGAGCCGAGTCGAGACTCGGCCTCACGCAGCTTCATCTCGTAGCGCCAGTACGTGCCCTCGCGGTTTGTCCCAAGAGCGGTCTCGAGGCGCAGCTGGCCACAGACGTACCCGACCTCGGGGTCGGCCAGGTTCGCAACAAGATGCCGCAGCGCGTCGGGCGCCCAGGTGGCGTTTGCGTCCGAGAACGCCACCACGTCACTCGTCGTCTCGCGAACGGCACGGTTCTGGGCGGCCACCTTCCCTCCCCGCTCGCAGTCGATCAGCCGCACCCTGGGCTCGCGGGCGGCCACACCTTCGACCAGGCTGTTGGTGGCATCGCTCGATGCATCGGAGGCGACCACGATTTCGAGCCGGTCGGCCGGGTAGTCCAGCGCAAGGAGGTTCTCGAGCCTCCGCTCGATCACGGTCTCCTCGTTGTAGGCCGCAACGACAACGACGACCGAGGGGTCGGCTCCGGCGTCCCGGCGTACGGGTCGCGGTCGGATTCGCGCAGCAATGTCCGCTGCGAAGGGGTAGCCAAGATGCGTCCAGGCGAGAGCCCCGAGCGAGCCCCAGAAAACCAGCTGTAGTACGGGCACCTTCGCAGTCTACGCTCGCTCGCCCCCACCCTGTACCGTTCAGATCCGTGCTTGGAACCGCCGACGATCCGATCCGCGTACTGCGTGTAATCGCACGACTGAACGTCGGTGGCCCGTCCCTTCATGTCTCCTATCTCAGCGAAGGCCTCGCGGAGCGGGGTTACGCGACCACTCTCGCGGCCGGGACGATCTCCGAGGGCGAGGCGTCGATGGCGTTCGTCGCCGAGCAACGCGGGATAGAGATCGAGTCGATCCCGGAGCTGCAGCGCGAGGTGGCGCCACTCAAGGACGTCGCCGCGGTAAGACGGCTGCGGGCAATCATCCGTCGCGAGCGTCCACACATCATCCACACCCACACCGCGAAGGCAGGCACCGTCGGGCGAACTGCAGCGCGCATCGCAGGAGACGCACGGCCTCCCGTTGTCGTGCACACGTTTCACGGCCACATGTTGAAAGGGGAGTTCGACCCGGTTCGGACTCGCGCCTTCCGCGCAGTCGAGCGGAGCCTTGCCCGCACCACCGACGTGCTCATCGCCGTGAGTCCCGAGGTGCGGGACGAACTCGTAGAGGTGGGTGTCGCCCCCGCTTCGCAGTTTGCCGTCGTCCGACTCGGCATCGAGCTTTCCGAGCGGATGGCGGGTGCATCCGACGGAGCATCGCTGCGTGCGTCCCTCGACATTCCGCCCGACCGCTTCTGCGTCGGGTGGGTCGCGAGGATGTCCCCGGTCAAACAGCCGGAGGATGTCCTGAGAACAGTACGGAGGCTACGAGACCGTGGCATCGACGCTGCCCTGATCCTCATCGGCGACGGCCCCGAGCGAGCGCACCTCGAAAAAAGGGCGAAGGAGCTCGACCTCGTCGAGGGCGTGCATTTCGTTGGATTCCAGAACGATGTCGGGCCCTGGTTCCACGCTTTCGACGTGCTCCTGCTCACCTCCCGGAGCGAGGGGACGCCGGTCAGCGCGATCGAGACTCTTGCTTCGGGCCGACCCGTCGTCGCTACGGATGTCGGCGGCACCCGCGACGTCGTCGGTGACGGCGTCTCCGGCTTCCTCGTGCCGTTCGGAGATGTGGCAGCTGGAGCAGAACGGCTCGAACGCCTCGCCCGCGACCCGGCGCTGCGAGCCCGGATGGGAGCAGCCGGTCAGGCTGTTGCGCTCTCCTCCTACGGGGTTCCACGGCTCGTGGGCGACATCGACCGCCTCTACCGCGCGCTCCTCACCGAGAAGGGCTACTCCGTCGCTAAAGAGGGCGAACCTCCTGCAAAAAAGAGGCGCTGAGATGCCCCCCCTGAGCCGACAATCCTGATGCCGGTCTTCAACGAGCGCCGTACGAGCAACGCGATCGCAGGACGAGGGAACGAAGGTGAAGCCGGCAGACGGACTTCGGGTACTGCGGACGCCTGTGCACTGCAGGATTTCCTGCAGAGACTCGGCGCTTTGCCGAGTCAGACCTTCAGCATCTCGCGGTAGTCGCCCACCGTTCCCGCGGTGAATCGGGCCAGGCAAACTCTGCCGACGCGTTGTGCCTCGCAGCAGGGCCGAGCCGCTCCCGGGCCGTGCGAAGCGAGGCCACGTCACCGGGTGGCAGGACGGCCCCGGAACGCAGAGTTGGAGGAGCCGAAGCTGCTCGAGCCAGGTATGCCAACCCTCTAGCTCATTGCCGTACGCCGGGAGTCCCTCACAGATGAAGGGGGCGTCGGGCGCGCAGGTAGAGCAGAGTGTACGCGCCCGGGTCACAGGAGACCAGCTGCTCCTCAAGCGCGAACCAGTGCAGCCGCGCGTCGGAATCGAAATCGCGAGATGTCGCCTTGAGCTCCCGGACACCGTAGTGACGAATCGCCTCGACCTCGAGCCCCAGCCGGAGCGCGTGCTCGCGGAGCTGCGCCAGGGTGGGAGCCTTCTCCCACTCGCCGCTCAGCACGCGCTCTGCTGACCGCCTGAGGGCGGGAGCCACCTCCGCCACACGTGCGTAGGTGCACTTGGCTGCGAGCCGGAGCTTCCTCGGCGCCGGCAGCGCCAGGTCGCCGGAGTCACACGTTAGGTAGAGAGTGCCGCCCGGGCGGAGCGAGTGTGCCATCTCCTCCACGGCACCTTTCCAATCGCGGAGATGCTCCAGCACCTGCGTTGACACGATGGCGTCGAACCCGTCGCGCCCGAAGATGTCGATGATCGAGTGGACGCTGCCGGGGCGCAGATCGACCGGGAAGCCAATCTCGGCGGCGCGGGCCGCTGTCGCGTCCAGATGGGCCAGGTCGATGCCGCAGAGTTCCATCACGCCCGCGTAGGGCAGGAACGGCTCCCAGAGATTGAACGGGAAGAACTTACCCCCGGCTCCAACATCGAGCACCCGGGTGCGTGAAGCGGCCGAGACCTGCCCGGCGAGGTCGATGATGAGCCGTATCTTCGCCGTATTTCCGGGAAGATCGCCGAGGGCGAGCCCGCTCGACGCTGCCTCCTCGAGCACACTTGAAATCGGGAGCGGACTGCCATCCAGGGGCCGTTCGGATTTCCGATGCACGAGACTCACGGAAGGGTATTCATACACCCAGCAAGACGGTGGTGCAAGTTGATCAGTGACAGCGTCTCCGGCCTCCTCGTGCCATTCGGAGACATGGCAACTGGAGCAGAGCGGCCGGTGGGCGACATCGACCGCCTCTACAGCGCGCTCCTCACCGAGAACGACTACTCGGTCGCTGCAGGTGCGAACCTCCTGCAAAAAAGAGACGCTGAGATGCCCCCCCTGAGCCGACAATCCTGATGCCGGTCTTCAACGAGCGCAGCACGATCGAACGGGCAATCGGGGGCGCCCTCGGCGCCGAGTTGCCGGTCGGTGGGCGCCAACTCGTGATCATCGACGACGGATCCACCGACGGCGCATTCTCGATCGTCAACCGCACCCAGGTGATCGAGCATCTCCGCGACCCCGATCGGCTGCTCGAGGAGATCAACCGCATCCTTCGGCCAGGCGGTCATCTCGTCCTCTCGACACCGAATCTCTGTGCCTGGTTCAATCGCATCCTCGTCCCGCTCGGTGTCCAGCCGATCTTCTACGAGTCGTCCACACGCTCGGCCCGCGCCGGAAGCTCGCTCGTCCCGAAGAGCGACAGTCACCCGTCGTCTTGTGGTCGAGTTCTGAGCCAAGGCAGCCATCGGGATCGTGGCTCCCTCACCGCTCCCGGCCGGGCAAGGTCACTTCCGGCTGACGAGCGTCGAGGCCAGCCCAAGACCACCTGCGCCGAACTCGGCTGCCTTCAGCACGACAACCCCGCAACCCAGGACGGGTCTCGCAAACAGTCGTCGCCAGTTCCGCACGAGGGATGGGCGAAGCGGGTTGATCTGCGCCCGTGCGAGCTCAGGATGCCTTCGAACATACGTCCCGAAGCTCTTGCCGTAGTAATACTTCTTCCGGAGATGCTCTCCAAGCCGGAGGTCTCCCTCGTCGTGGTTGATCATCGCGTTGTCAGCTCGACCCAGAACCTCACCTGAGTCGCGCATCCGCGCGGGTAGATCCCAATCCTCTGGCCCCGTCAAGGTCTCGTCATATCCCCCTGCCCGCTGGAATGCCTCACGAGTAAAGAAACGTGCAGCCTCGATCGATGAGTCACCTTCGTAGCAACGTCGCTCCAGTGCGCGACACGAAGCGACGAATCCCGCCCCGACGGTTCTCTCGGGGACTACAACGGCCGTCGCCCCGCTCTGCATCGCAGTCGAGACACATTCCGCGATCGTTCCAGGCGTGAGCTCCATGTCTGCGTCGAGGATCAGGACGTACTGGCCTGAGGCAAGCGCGACCCCACGGTTGCGCTGGGCACTGCGCTCAGGCCCGTGCTCGACAACCTGGTCGGCGTGTCGGGCGGCGATCGCACCAGTCTCGTCGTCGGAGCAATTATCCACGACGATCAGCTCCACGGGCGAATAGGACTGGTCCTCAACCGACCGCAGTAGGCGCTCCAGCGTCGAGGCCGAGTTCCTTGTCGGTACGACGACACTTACGAGCGGGCTCGCATTCACCACGAAACTCCGCGCTCGAAAAAGGTGGAACGAGGCCGCAGGTGCACCGGCCGAGTCTAACGTCTGGCTCGCACGTCGAGCTCCCTCGCTCTGAGCGGCACTCCAGAAACGGACAACCGCAGCCACGCAGAGTACTCTCACGAAATGGCAGCGAGCCCTCGATCCTTGAGCGTGGCCGAGCCAGACGGGCAGCGCCGAGACACGCCCGAGCGGATGTCAGGAGCCCGCGCCGGGCTGATCGTCTTCATCGGGATCGGCGTTGCAAATTTCGGCAACTACCTCTTCCAGTTGATCGCCGCGCGTGCACTCGGACCAGGTCAGTACGGCGACCTCGCGGCGCTGATGGCCGTGGCTGCGCTGATCACGCTGCCACTCGGCGGGATCCAGGCTGCTGTTGCCCGGGAGGTTGCTACCCACGAGGCGGAGCAACGCCACGCGCTTGCCGTAGCCCGCATCAGGCGGGCGCTCGGCATCGCGCTCGGCACCGGTGCGATTGTCGCCGCCCTCCTCATACTCTCCTCCGGGCTCGTGCAGCGACTGCTCGATATCGCAAGCCTTCCTGCCGTCGTGATGACAATGGCGCTCGTCGTACCCGCCTTCCTGATGCCGGTGCTCGTGGGCTGGCTACAGGGGGGACAGCGGTTCGGCCTGCTCTCGCTGACACTGAGCGTCGGCCCTCTCATCCGCATCGCTCTCCTCGCAGTCGTTGTCACCGCCGGCTGGGGCGTTGCCGGAGCGGTCGGAGCAACGCTCGTCGCCGGAGCAGCGGCTCTCGTGATCCCGCTCCGGGCCCTGCGCGGCAACGCCGGGCACAAACGACCAAGACCCTCGGGGCAGTTCGACTGGACAAAAGGCCTACGCCGCTCCTTCCCGGTCGTGATGGGCCTCCTGGCCCTCACTGCGCTCTCCACGATCGACGTCGTCGTCGCCAACATCACACTCGACGGAGATCAGGCCGGGATCTACAGCAGCGCATCCCTGATAGCGCGCGTGATCCTGTACCTGTCTGCCGCGATCGTCACCGTGCTGCTCCCGAAGGTGAGCGAGCGATCGGCACTCGAGCTCGACACGCGGGCGATCCTGAGTGCGAGCCTGCTCGTCACGGCAGCCCTTGCCGCAGTCGCAACCCTCATCTACACGCTGTTCTCTAGCACCATCGTATCGCTGACCGTGGGTGCCGAGTTCGCCGACGCCGCTCCGCTGCTCTGGATCTTCGCGCTCGCGATGAGCGGTTTTGCGCTCCTCAACGTCCTGCTGTTCAACGACCTCGGCCATGGCGGCACGAGCATGGTCAAGCTCCTGCTCGTCGGAACGGCGGGGCAGTTGTGCGGCTACGCGATCTTCCACAACTCGGTCTGGCAGCTCGTGACCGTCAGCGCCGTCTCGGCCGCAGTCCTCCTTCTCGTCCATGAGGCGTTCGTCGACGCGAGCCTCCTCCGGGCTCTGCGTACGAGCCGCACCGTTGTGAGGGGTCTCGGAGGATCAGGCCGGAGAAAACCTACCCGGGCTTCGTGAGGATCGCTGTCAGATCGACCTCTCGCGCCGCACGTAGGCCTGAGAGGAACACGGAGGCCTCTCTTGGATCGCCTGCGCCCAGTGGGGCCGGTGCCGGAGACGTCTGTAACGTCAGATGTGACATGCCAGAAGGGACGTCAATCGGGCCGAGCCGGATGGCGCCCATGGCCGTCCCTACAGCGACGGAGGAGACCGTGCGGCCAGTCGCGTCGATCAGATCGAGTCGCCGATCGACCCCGGTGCTGAATCCGAATCCCTCCAACCAGATCCGCACGGAGGTGCCCTCGACGTTTTCCACGTCGACCGCCCCCGCGTGCCGCATCCACTGGAAGGGGCTCGTGAAGCCCGGATACAACTCGGGCTCGTAGAACCCGCCGGCGAATGAGACCCGAGGGCGAACAAGGCCAAACTGGTCGGCGACATGGCCGACATGCGTGCGGAGATACCGCGGTAGATCTATCGGCTTTGCCGTCAGCCGATAGATGCGGACGGGGCCAAAACTGCGCAGGAACCGCACGCCTCTACCGAGCACTGGTGGTTCGTCGCCCTGTGAGCGGTACACGTCGTCGTGGATGACGAGATAGCGCACACCCTCTGCGGCGAGAATGCCCAGGGCCTCAGCATCATCGGGATGCCTTGACACGAGGCGGATGGCTGCGCTCCGAACAGGTACCAGACTCCCTGCGTACGACTCGAAGAGCGGCTGCGTCGTGAAGCGCTGGTAATACAACTCCTTGAAGCCCATTGCCTCGGCTTTACGGCTGCTGGTCTTCAGCGGATAGTGCGCCGCGATACCGGCGGGCTCGCGTGCTAACCACAGGTCGTAGTCCGGCGCCTTCCCGACAGCCACGGCGGGAATCGTTCCGGGAAGGAACTCGAAAACTGCGACGGTAACCAGCAGCGCTCCGAGAGCCCACGCGCGTCGGCTGCGGTTGCACAGCTGGAAGAGTGCGGCGGCAGCGAGCACCGCCAGCCCTAGCTCGACGACGTAGCCAAGGCGTGCATACACACGATACATGGTGGATATCTCGCTAAAAAAATAGGACGGCATAGGAATACGACGACCCAGAACCGTCAGATGGGGCTGTAGCGACGCTACGAACGCGACGGGAACCACGACTGCAGCAAGCACTACGAGATGGCGCGCAATACCCTGAGGCAGTCTGGCAGTGCCTCGCATCAGCCGGATGGCCGTTACTCCTGCGAGCGCGAGAACGACATATCCGACGAACACCCTCTGCTCCAAGAATGTGTCGTAATGCCTCCTCAGGTGGCCGACCCACCCGAGCACCGGATGGCGCGGCATTGGCAGAAGGTAGTCATCGGGCCTCGCGCCATACCCCTCCAGAGTGGTCAAGCTGTGTGATAATCCCGCCGAGATCGTTCGCTGGTCGAGGGCGAGAGCAACGAGGCCGGGAACCAGGGCGAGAAGGGTCACGCCACCGATGACGATCAGCAAGCTGAACGTCCACAACCGCTCCGGGACAGAGCGTTGAGCCAGCAGGTCAACAATGCCGAACGCAACGACAACGGCGGTGGCCAGCAGACCCATGTACGCCGCAAGGAGAAAACAGAAGCCGTACGCTCCACCGGCGATCAGGGCCCACCTGAGTGTGCGCACGGTTCGGAGTTTCGTCAATGCAGCTACCAAGAGGACGAGCGCCCAACCGTGCGCGTAGCCGACATGCCCTGCAATTGCGCGTTCAATCATGTACGGGTTGAACGCCATGACGAACCCGCCGAAAAGACTTGGCACAAGCCCGAAACGGCCCCAGTCGAGTAGCACGAAGCCGGCAAACGCGGTCAAGAGCAATCCCGAGAGCATGTAGAGATTGAGTGCAGCAACGGTGCCGAAAAGATCCCGGAACACCCAGATGAACGCCGGCTGAACCGGCTGTGCAATCTGCGTCTGGGGCAGTAGCGATGCGCCTTCAGGGGCACCGTTGATCCTGTCGTACGAGAACGTGAAGGGGTTGGCACCAGCAGCGCCCGCGACGTCGTAGTCACGAATCGCCAGGGTCGCATCTCCGAACGTCCCGATCACCCGTGAGTCGAGGTGGGCAACGATCGATGCGAAGTAGACACAGGTCACCACGAGATAGAGCGCGAACGCGAACGCGTATCGCACAGAACGACGTGCAGCTAACGACGCCATGGACATCGCGGGATCCTCGGGTGCGATTGTGGCCCGGTTCTCCGACATCCAGCGCCGATCGTAGCCTGTGCTCGGGCCCTCAGCTGCAGCTTCTCTTGATCGCCTGCTCGCAGAAAGCTGCGGTCGCGTCCCAGTCGAGGTCGAGTGATCGACGCCAGGCCGTCTCCCGCAACCGCGCATAGAGGATCGGGTCGTCAAGAAGCCGCCGTACTCCCCCCGCGAGCGCTTCCGGTTCCGGTGCCGTGAGGAGCCCCGTTGCACCATCGTCGATCGAGTCGCGGAAACCGGGGATGTCGTATGCGACCGAGGGCGTGCCGCGCCGGGCCGCCTCCGTGACGGTCAGTCCCCACCCTTCTCGCACCGAGCACCCGACGAGGACGTCCGCCGCCGTCAGGAGCTCTGTCTTCTGCTCGTGGGAGACCGATCCTGGAAGCCGCACCGCATCAACGAGGCCGAGTTCTGCCGCGAGCCGCTCGAGCCGTTCGCGGTCGCGCCCTTCCCCGGCGATGGTGAGCGTGGCGGATGCATAGGTGTCGCGGAGGATCGCGAGGGCCCGGATCGCGTGGTCGTAACGCTTCGATGGCGTCAGACGACCGACGGCGACGAGTTGCCCCTCGACTGCCCTCGGAGCGAGCGAATCGACTGCCGGGGTATCGACCGCCATCGGCATCACATCGATCGTTCCACGGAGCCCGAGTCGCCGGAGATCGTCGCGGGTCGAATCCGAGATCGTCAGTACCGGCACGCGACGGTATGCCCGTAGGTAGACGGGCTCGGAGACGTACCCGACCGCTGCCAGGGGCCACGGCGCCTCGTGCCACCAGACCTCGCGGGCCAGCTGGTTGACCCAGAGCACGGTGGGGACTCGCGCCCAGAACGGCGCAAAGTACGGGAGGGTGTTGACCTGCTCGACGACGACGTCGAATGTTCTGCGCCGGACAAACGCTGGTGCAGCAAGGCGAGTGGTCAGTTCCGTCCCGCGCCGCACAACGCGTACGCCGTCTATCTCCTCACGGGCCTCCGTCCCGCGGGGGCGAGAGGTGAACCAGGTGACCTCGTGCCCCCGAGCGACCAGTCGCCGCGCCACCTCGTGGGTCAGGTGCTCCGCTCCCCCCGCGCGCGGACTGCGAATGTCCCGCCAGTTCAGAATGAGAATCCGCACGACGTCAGCGCCCGATGACGCCCCGGACGAATCCGCCACCAAAGGCGAGATGGGTGCCCAGGAGCCCGACGACCGTCACCGCACCGACCGTGAGCGACCCGAACGTCAATCCCGCGAGAGCCCCGCCGACAAGAAGTGCGACACCGTAGATGGCCGCGGACGCGAGCCAGAGGCGCAGGATCGTCCCTCCAACAAGAAATGCGACCGGCGCCGTGGCGAGAAACAGGAGGAGCGCAACCGGTAGGAGCGTCGTTGCCCGCACACGCCGACCACGCCGCTCTCGCACCTGGTGACCGCGCCGAGTCCCGTAGCGCAACGCCTCGCGAAACCGGGGCCCGAAGAGAGGAACGGGTCGATCCGTGACCATCGTGTCGGGGGTGTAGACGACCTGATGGCCGTTGTCAACGAGTCGGCTGCATACCTCGTCGAGAGGGACCTCGCCGAGCTCGAGGAACTGCTTGCGCCGGACGACGATCGTCTCGTCGGCAAAGTCATCCACCAACCGGAGATTACCCGGGGTGTAGCGGAAATAGCGCGCACCTCCACCAAAGCGAGACTCGCAGACGGCGGCGGCGGCGCGCTCGAGCAGACCGCCTCTTGTCAGCGCCACCCTGGGAGCGACCACAGCGGCGATGGAGTCGTTGCTCAGGTACGGCACCGTCGCCGACAACCAGTTCACCGAGGGGCACACACCCGGGCCGATGAATGCGAGAGCGTGGCTGTCGGCCACGAGCGCTGCTGCCCGCACGTGTGCCGTGTCGAGTACATCGACCTGCGCGACGCACACCATCGGCCAGTCGAGCGATGCAAGTGCGGCGGGATCGGTGGTGATGACCGTCACCGATTGGATCGAGTGCCCCGGGCGGATGAGATCGTGCCCGAGCAGTCGCTGCTTGCGTTGGTAGTACCGAAGGATGCGCAGACGGTAGAAGATCGCCGCCGTATCGAGGAGCGCGTGCACGACAGCAAGAGAGCGAACGCCCGAGCCGGTGAACTGGTAGTCGAGCGTTACCGGGAGCTCGCGAATGCGCCGGAACCCGAGCGCACGGGAAACAGCGAGGAGCTCGAGATCGAACGCATATCGCTTGACGAGAAGCAGGGGAATCACCTGCTCGGCGATCTCGCGCCGGAACAGCTTCATCCCCACTTGCGTGTCGCGAACGTCGAGGCGAAAGAGGACGCGCACGAGTTGCTGGTAGAGCCAGCTCGCCACCCGGCGCGAGCGCGGGTAGAGGATGTCGGAATCCGGGTGACGCTTCGAGCCGATGGCGAAATCGAGCCCCTCTGCCTTCGCCACGCGGAGGAAGTCGGGCAGACGTGAGGGGTGAAGGTCGAGATCCGCGTCCATGAACGCAATCCAGCGCCCCTGCCCTGCGAGTGCACCGACCTTGACCGCGTATCCCTTACCGAGGTTGCGCGCGTAGTGGATCGTGCGCACGTTGCCGGCCCGGGCCGCAAGCACGCGCTCCGCGGTCTCGTCGATCGACCCGTCCGAGACGACGATCAGCTCGAACGTGTCACCGAGTGCCTCCTGCAGACACGCCCGGATGATCTCGATGTTGCCCGCGATCGTCTCGGCCTGGTTGAAGACCGGCACGACGACGCTGAGCTCGATTGAGCTGTCATCCACAGGATTCGCACGCCGCTCCGACGTGTCGGCAACCTGCCCCGAGGTCATACCAAACCACGCCAACGACGGACGGTAGCGACCGATCGACGGCTCTTGAGCACGAAGCAATACTACGGCCGGAGCCGGGGGAACACCCCTACCTGGAGTCACCCCACCTGATGGTCTCCCGATGACTCAGCGTTCCACCTGCAGACACATTTCGTCATAGACGCGCATCGTCGCCCGTGTTGTGCGATCCCACGCGTACTCAAGTTGCGCCCGGTCTCTGGCAGCGGCACCGAGTCGTCCCCGGAGCTGCGCGTCGGCGAGGAGGACCTCCAGGGCCGTACGAAGCGAGGCCACGTCACCGGGTGGTACGACGACCCCGGTGACCCCGTCCTCGATCGCGTCTGCGAGCCCACCGACGCCGGTTGTGACGATGGCCCTGCCATGCGCCATCGCCTCGCGTGCCGTCACGCCGTACCCCTCGCGCCGGGACGGAACGCAGACGACTGCGGCCCGGCCGTAGTACGCGCCGAGCTCGTCATGTGGGACGAACCCGACGGCCGACGGCACGAGATCGCGCAGCGGCCCATCGCCGACGACGAGAAGCGGTAGCCCGGCGGCAGCCTCGACGAGATCCCGAATGCCCTTCTCCTCGGAGAGCCGCCCCACGTAGAGGACGTGCGGGGGCTCGTCGGGCAGGCCCACCTCTGCCGGCAGATCGATGCCGCTCGGGATCACACGGACGTCGTCTGCGCCAAGCGCCCGGGCATCTCGAGCGAGCGACGACGACGCGCACACGACGACCCGCGCACGTCGAAGCAGCGGCCGGAAGAGCCAGGGAAGGCGCTTCGCAAGCTCGACATCCGACCCCCACGCCTGGAGGACGAGCGGCTTGCCTGTGGCGAGTCCCGCGACGGCCGAGGGGAGCCAGTGCGCGTGGACGACGTCTGCCTGGCGCGACGCGCGACGCGCGGCACGTGCGAACGAGAGGAAGAAGAGCGGCAGCAGGAGCACCCGCCACGGAGCCGCACGCAGGTTGTTCGTGATCCCGTCACCGTATGCGATCCCGAAGTGCGCGAACGACGCAGGGGAGACGACGTTCACCTCGATGCCGGCTTCGCGCAAGTGGACAACCGCGTCCTGCACGAACTGGCCCGCTATCTCACCCGGGTGACGGGGATAGGAGGTCGTGAGGACGGTGACGCGCACCATCGAAGGCTAGCGCCTCGGTCAACGCACTCCTCCGGGAATGACGAGCGTGTTGGAACCGATCACGACCAGGACCGCGGGGGTCGTGCTGATTCCGACCAGGCCGTTCACGACGTTACTCCGTCCAGAGCCGACGCCCGAACACCGCAGGCGCGGCGATGATGAGCATCGCAAAGACGAAGAAGTAGTAGAAGCTCATCGTCAGGTAGAAAGCATTCGAGGCCATCGTGCCGACGAGCGCCGCCGTGAGTCCCCACTCGAGCGGCCGCACACGGGCCGCGACGCTGTCACCTGCTGCGGCGAGGCTCCGCCCGATTCGGCGGCCAACCGCCAGCCGCTGAAACAGATACCCCAGAAAGCCGAGAAAGAGAAGGGCACCGACGATCCCGGTCTCCACGAACAGCGCCACGTAGAACGAGTGCGGCCCGAAATTGTCACGGCCCGTGACGAATGCGTAGTAGACCGAGAAGTTGTTCAGCCCGAGCCCGAAGAGGGGGTGCTGTGAGAGCACCTGGGGGATGAACTCGTAGACAACGAAATGGGTCGAGGTTCCCTTCCCACCCGTGTCCACCCGCGACCTGAGGACGATCTGGAAGAAATCTGCCCGCTGCGAGACGACGATGAAAAGCGCAATCCCGACCCCGGCAAGGGGAACGAGAAGCCGTGCCGAGAACAGCAGGTGCCGGTACGGGATGGCGAGCACAAGCAGACCGCAGAGGAGCCCGAGCATGCCGCTGCGCGACAGCGTTGCGAGCTCCATCACAAACAGAAACGCAAGCGTCACCATCAGCGGCACCCGGAGGCGATGGCCGCGCTCGAGCCGGAGGTAGATCGGCAGCAGCACGAGCAGCGGGATCACGAGCTCGATCCCGAGGTGGTTCGGGTCACCGGTGAGAGCATTCGGCCGGTAGACATTCGCGCCCTCGATGGCGCCGTAGATGTTGATCTGGCTTGCTCCACCGGTGAGCGGGGCGAGGAGGATCGCATCGAGGTTGCCACCGGTGCCCTGAGCGACACCCAGCTGGAGCAGACCGTAGAGCGCGTTGAACGCCACACCTCCACAGAACACCGTCAGCGCCCACCAGTAGAAGCGCTCGCCGCGTCGTGCAACAAGAGCGACCGCCGCGAACAGGAACAGGAAGTGCAGCGTGAACTTGAACATGCCCTTCGCCCACTGCGCCAACGCCGTTGCAGTCTCGAGGTTGAAGAAACCGAGAAGGTAAACGACGAGGAACGCGACGAAGAACCCGAACGTGATGGCCGCCGAGCGTGCAAACCGCCCGTCGAGCCGCTCGATCCGCCCGAGCGCAAACGCGATCAGAAAGAGAACGGTCAGGACATCGGAAAGCGAGAGGTCGGCTCCGACGTTCCAGTGGATCTTGGCGAACGTGACGGTGAAGACCGTCGCGAAGAACAGGGCGTCTACGACCGGCTGCCGCCTCCTCGTCACAGTGACCTCAAGAGCTCGGCCGTCTCCTCGACCCGTGTGGAGCGAGCGAGACGACGACGCCATTCGTCCGAGAGCTCGACGTCCGGCAAGCCCCCGTGGCGGAACCGTCGGTCGAGCTCGGCGAGTGCATCCCGGATCGCACCCACGTCGTCGGGTGGGGCAACGAGACCGGCGCCGGTCTCGCGGATGAGGTCGGCTGCAGCGCCGTCGGGAGGGACAACGGCGAGAATCGGCCGTCGTGCCGCGATGTACTCGAACACCTTGCCCGACAGGACGCCCTTCCCACGACCGCCGGCGTCGGGAATCAGCAGGAGCAGCGCCTCGGAGTCACGCTGGAGCGCGAGAGAAGTCGTACGCGGCGCATAGGGAATGAGCTCGAGCCGGGAGCCGAGGTCGAGCTGCTCGGCCCACTCACGGTCGGCGCTACGGAAATCACCGAGAAACCGTGTGGTCGCGTCGATACCGGAGTCGTGGAACGCCTGCAGGAAGGGACGGGGATCACGTTTCCCGAAGAAACTACCCGCGTGGGTGAGCCGCAGACGCTCACCCGGGGTGTAGTCGAGACCCTCGAAGTCGTCGAAATCGGAGCCGTTCGGGATCGTCACGATCCTGCCGCGCGGCTCGAGCGATCGAACCTCGTCGGCGATGAAGTCCGCGACGCAGATGATCGCGTCCGCCGAGCGGGCTACGAGCTTCGCGACACCGACATCGACCTTCTCCTTGGCCCGGACGGCTGCGCTCTCGGAACGGCGGTGAACGTGCGCGATCGGAGAGTCACGGAGGTCGGCGACCCAGCGCGCACCCGTCACCCGCTTGACCGCAGCGCCGACGAGATGGATCGAGTTGGGCGGCGATGTCGTAATGACAACGTCGATCTCGTGCTTGCGCACGAGCCGGATCGCGGCCGGAATCGCAGTCAGGTTCCAGGGCACGTTCTCGTCAGGGACGAGGGCCCGGCGACCGAGGAGACGCGCCTGGGTTGTCATGCGGGCAAGACCCTGCTTGCCGTGGAGCTCCTCGGCCGGCTTACGGCCACCGGGCCCGAGATAGCGGGCCCGGTGCACCCAGGCCTGGGTCGGCACTCGCAGCTCCTCGTCACGATGGATCCACTGGGGGTCGTCCGGTGCGAGCACATGCGTCTCGATGCCGAGTGCGGGAAGATACTGCGCGAGCTTGAGAGGACGCTGCACTCCGCCCCCGCCCGCCGGGGGAAAGTAGAAGCTGACGAGCAGCACTTTCATCCCGGCGATGGTACTCGCGGGGTCACCTAGCGAGGAACCCGGTAGACAACGTAGCGTCCGTCACGGTAGGCAACCGCGAGGTCAGGGGCCGTCGAGAATCGACTCCGGTCGATCACGAGCCACGTTGCCCCGCACCTCCTCGGGATCCCGATCTCTCCGGTTGCGTTGAACTGCCTCCACTGCGCACGGCGCACGGTGGGACGGTTGCGCCCGGTGTCGGCGACGTGACCCGGCGGGGCGTTGCAGATATAGACCGGCGCAGCGGCTGCGATGCGGTAGCTCGATTCGAGGTCGGAGTAGACGACATCGCCGGCCGGCACCGTCTCCCCGAGGAACTGCACGAGGCCGGGGGTCAGCGGGCTTGCACTCCGCTCTGCCGAGGGCGACCAGTGCACGAGACCGGAGGCGAACGTCGGCAGGAGGAGCAGTGTCGAGGCAAGCGCTGCAGTCGTGCCGACGGAGCGGGGCCGCAGCAGGCCAAAGACGAGGGCAAAGAGCGCCCCGGCGACGGCGATCCAGGTCGCCCAGGCCGGCCCACCCTGCTCGACGGTGTAGCCGAAGTCCCCGGGGAACTGCAGCTGCAGCACGATGCCGGCGGCAAGCGCGAGCGGCAGGACGAGTCGGCCCGCGATCGCTGCGGCAACACCCATTCCACCCGCAAGCGCAAACGCAAACGGAAGAAAACCAGCGAGCCTTCGGGCCTGCGAGAGCGAGACGATGTCGGCAAACGGCGTGAACAACGAGGGGATGAGCGTGATGGCGAAGATCGCGAGCGAGCCGCCGACGACATACGCCGCCCAGCGACGTCGGGAGGCGAGAGCCGTGAGCGGAATCAGCAGCAAGGCAGCAACCGCGACGGCCCCCGACCGCCCGAACACCTGCGGAGCGAGTGAGAAGTGATCGACCGACCCCCTCAGCTGGCCTGCGTAGTGACCGAACGCACGCGCCCGCTCCTGCGCGTCCGGGCTGACCGAAGCCGTACTTCGCACCACGGGCACGAGCCAGATCAGAAAGAGGCCTGCGGGAACAACGAGCGCGCCGAGTGCGAGTGCGCCGCCGCGCACCCCCTCCCGCCGCCAGGCCCAACGCACGGCGAGGAAGCCTCCGAACGGGATCCAGAGGAAGATCGCGTAGGTCGGGTGCACGACCGCGACGACAAGCGAGGCCACGCCCGTACTCGCCAGCAGGCCGAGTGACGGTGCCCGTGCGGCAGTGAGAGCGAGCGCAAGCGCGGCCGGAACGAGCAGCTGGCGGGATGCAGTCGCAGGGAGGGCAAGCGCCGTGTAGGCGCCGCCATGTCCCGGCGCCATCGCGACGAGCGCGACGGTGGCAGCGGCCGTGGTCGCGGCGGGGGCGACCCGGCGGAAGATCGCGTATCCCGCCTCGTAGGCGACGAGCACCGCGAGAGGTGCGAGCACTGTCGGCTCGTGAAGAACGACCTCGGACGGGTCGGCGAACGAGACCATGGCCACGAGTGCGAGGAAGGCGTGCCAGAGTGGAAAGGCATAGCCAGGATGCAGTCCGCCGTCGGCAAACTCGTTCACCGAAGAGAGCGACAGGCCGCCGAACTCGACAAGCTTTCGCACGCGTGCGAGATGGAAGATGCCGTCACCGCCGATCTCTCCTGCGACGTGCCAGAGGAGCAGGCCGAGCACGATACCCGCACCCCAGACGGCGAGCCGGCCCGGAATCGGAGGCACGGCGGCACGGCGGACCGCGAAGGGTGCAGCGCAGGCTGCGGTCACGAGAAGCAGGACGAGCGCGAGTACCAGAGATCCGTGGACGAGAAAAACAATGCCCATGGCGCCAAAGACGGCACCGAGACCCCATGCGAGCGTCGCAGACGTGCTCCGTACGCCGACGACCCGCGCGACGGCCGCGCCCGGCGCTAGCACGAGCCCCGTCGCGACCGCGAGCCGCAGCAGCAGGAACAGCGAGCTCATCGCTCGATCAGCGAGCGGACATCGCCCGTCCCGAGCCAGTGGGCGCCATCGCGATACATCGCGCCCTGTTGCCCGCGCACGAGCCTACCTCGCACCTCCAGCGACCCGCGGAGGAGCCTGCGCGCACGCTCCGCCTCGACGTCTCCGTGATGCTTGTGGAAGAAGCGAAGGAGGCCTCGAAGGTTCTCGCGGTAGAGTCGGCCACCGTGTGAGGCGCCGCCGACGTGGACGCACGTCGCCTCGGGCGTGAAGCGCGTCCGCCAGCCGGCCTCCGCAAACCGGTAGAGCCAGTCCACCTCCTCGCTGAAGAGGAAGAAGGTCGGATCGGGCCCTCCGACCTCATCGATTGCTGCCCGGCGCACGAGCAGGCAGGCGCCCATCAGGCACTCGACCTCACGCTCCGACGCATGGTCGAAGCCGGCGCCGTAGAAGGCGTTGAGCAGCTCCGTCCTCGGGCCGAGCTTGCGGAGGTAGAGATATTCGGTGGCAAGGCGCCAGAGCGTCGGAAAACCACGTACCGACCGCTGAAGTGACCCGTCGGGGTGCAGGAGCTTCGGAGCGACGACGGCGACACCCGGGTGCGCATCACCTACGCAGACGAGGCGCTCGAGTGCATTGCCGACGAGCCACGCGTCGGCGTTGAGAATGAGCGCCCAGCGACTCGGTGAAGCCGTCTCCAGGCCTCGCTTCCAAGCCGCGGCAAGACCGAGGTTCTCCTGCTCGACGACGTGCACGCCGGGAAACCGGTCGCGCACGACGCGAACCGTGCCGTCGCTCGACCCGTTGTCAACGAGGAACGTCTCCGTGCCCGCGAGGCTCTCGAGACATTGCTCGACCCAGGGCAAGGCGTTGTAGGTCGCGACGACGGCAACGACGTCAGCCATGCTCGACCTCGGGACGCGCCCCACTGCGAATCGACTCCCAGAGCAGCATCACCCCGCCCGGTGCGGCGAGTGCAACGGTCACGAGAAAGAAGAGAAAGCCGGCGGCAAAGGCGGCATCGGCGCTCACTCCGACGCTGCCGAGAAAGCTGACGAAGAACGCCTCGCGCACGGCAAATCCGTTCAGCGTGAAGGGCACGAGCAGGACGAGGAAGAAGAGCGGCCCCATCACGTAGTAGATGCGCGGGCCGAGGTCGATTCCGACCGCCTTGCACGAGGCCCAGATGGCGAGGATCCGCACCGCCTGGATCACGGTCGTGAACACGAAGACCTTGACCATCAGACCCGGGTGGTCGCGATAGTGGTGCACGCCGTCGTAGAACGACCGCAACGGCCGTTCGAGGCGCAGTTTCCGGAGGAGGGGCCGCAGTCGGGCGAGATGCGGGCGCGCCGAACGCGAGAAGAAGAGGACGAGGAGCAGGAGCGTCCCGAACACGAACACGCCCTCGATCCAGAGGTAGGCGCTGACGTCGTAGTGGCCGATCGCGAGCACGAAGCCGATGGCGCCGAGGAAGACGGTCGCGGCGCCACCAACGCCCCGTTCGATCACGACGATCGCCGTCAGATCACCCGAGCGCCCCGGATGTCGCTTCGCGACCTCGAAGATCCGTACAGCATCGCCGCCGATCGACGTGGGCAGGATCTGGCCGGCGGTGTAGGAGACGAAGTAGGCGCGTGTCAACCACCAGAAATGCTCGACGACGGCCTGCGCCGCGAGCAGCCACTTCCACCGCAGAGCCATCGGCAAGACCGTGACGATCATGATTGTCACGGCCAGGCCGAACCACCAGAGGTTGGCCGACCTGAGCGTTTCCCACGTCTGCCCGAGGTCGATCTTGAGCAGGATGTAGGCGGTTGCGAGTGCGGTCAGGGCCACCCCGATGACGATCCGCACGGGCCGCTTGACACGCGAGAGCCTCGGCACCCTCGGCGTCGTCATGCGGTGAACCGCTCGTGGACGCGTCGGATGGCATCAACGGCATCGAGAATGTCGTCGTCGGAGTGCGCGGGCGACAGCGGGAGTGACAACACCTCGTCGCCGGCGCGTTCTGCCACGGGTAGTGGCTGCTGTTCCGGATACCGCTCCCGGAACCAGGTGAGGCGGTGGACGGGAAGAAAGTGGATGCTCGTGCCGATCAACGCATCGGCAAGAGCCTGCTGGTAGGCGTCCCTGGACGCGCCCGCTGTTGCCTCGTCGATCCGAACGACATAGAGGTGGCGGGCGTGGGTGTCACGGTCGTCCCTCACGAGGGGTGCTATGCCGCCGAGCCCGGCAAGGCCCTCGTCGTACAGGTCGAACTGCCTCAGCCGGATGCGCGCGTGCTCCTCGACCCGGTCGAGCTGGACGAGGGCAATCGCGGCGAGCACGTCGGAGAGATTTGCCTTGAAGCCGGGGGTCACCTGGTCGTAGCGTGCCCCGTCACCCCGCCGGGTCAGCCTCATGTTCCCGATCGCCTCCGCGACGTCGTCACGGTTTGTCGCGACAAGCCCACCCTCGCCGGCCGCGATGTTCTTCGTCGCGTAGAGCGAGAAGCAGGACGCGTCCGAGATGCTCCCGATCTTGCGTCCACGGTAGGCGCTCTCGGCCGCATGCGCTGCATCCTCGACGACCGGCAGGCCGAGGGCCATGATCGCGTCGAGGTCGGCTACCTGCCCGGCGAGATGGACGGGGAGGATGGCCTTCGTGCGTTCGGTGACGAGTGCCGGAACGAGATCGGGATCGATGTTGAGGTCGGTGTCGCGGACATCGCAGAAGACGGGGACGGCGCCGCAATGCTCGATCACGTTGGCCGTCGCGGGCCAGGTGATCGGGCTCGTGATCACCTCGTCCCCGGGGCCGACCCCGACCGCGAGGAGCGCCAGGTGGAGCGCGGCGGTTCCCGAGGCGACCGCGAGGACGTGCTCGGCGTCGAGATACGCGGCCATCCGCTCCTCGAGCAGCGCGGCGCGAGGCCCGGTCGTCAGCCAGCCAGAGCGGAGTGTCTCGGTGACGGCGGCGATCTCCTCCTCGCCGATTGCGGGAGGTTGAAAGCCGAGCCGGGTGCTACGCGGGGGCCGCATCGACAAGGAAGCGTACGGCCTCCGCCGCACGGCGGGCCCGGGCGAGGGCATCGTCGCGGTCGGTTCCCGTCGCGAGAATCGCTCCGGCACGGTCGGCGCCACGGCGTAGCGGCCCGAATCGCCACCCGGGCTGCCGGTAGGTTCGCACCCATTCGACGCCCTCGGCCCTCTCTGCTGCATCGACTCCTTCCACCGCACGCAGTACGCCTTCGGGCGCAACGAGAAAGACCACGCACGCCCCGCCGACCCGCTCATCTTGTGAGACCTTGCCACAAAGGTCGCCGAGGGCAAACGAGATCGCAAGGTCGTTCAGATCGACGTCGAGGGCAACGCGGCAGAGCTCTGCGTCGTGGCCGCCACCGAGACGGGCCGCAACCTCGACGACGTAGGCCCGCCCGTCGTCGCCGAGCCTGACCTGGGTGTAGCTCGGGCCATTCTCGATCCCGAGAGCGCTGACGGCTGCCCGCGCAGCCTCGATCACGCTCTGCGTCGAGTGGACGCTCGGCCAGGCATGCGCAAGGGCCACGCCGAAGGCCGGCGACTCGGCGAGGAGCCTGTCCGTGACGGTGAGCGGGATGAACGTGCCGTCCACGGAGACGGCGTTGACGGTCAACTCGGGGCCGTCGATCAACTCCTCGACGAGCACGCCACCACCCCGCGACTCGGCCGCCGCAGTCTCGACCGCCACGGCAAAAGCCTCACGCTCGTGCACGAGCGTCAGCCCGCGCTGGCCCTGGCGGTCGGGTGCCTTGACAACGCACGGGAACGGAATCTCCGGGTCGTTCTTCGAGAACGTCTGTGGCTGCAGGACTCCGGCCAAGGCAAAGCGCTCCCGCTGTCGGGTCTTCGTGGTCGCGAGAGCCGCCGTGGCAGCGTCGATCGGATGCGGCACTCCGAGGCGCTCTGCAACCCGCGCGGCTATGCCGACCGTCCAGTCGGCGCCCGGTGAGATGAGCCCGTCAACGGCTCTCGCGCGGGCGAGTCGCTCGATGCCCTGTTCGTCCTCGGATGAGATCACGGCTCGCTCGTCCGCGAAGGCAAACCCCGCCGCGAGCGGGTCACGATCGACAGCAATGACCGTCAGATCGCGCGCGGCCGCTGCCTCGAGCAGGCCGACCTGCGCGGCCCCGGCGCCTAGGACGAGGAGACGTGCTGGCTGCGACCGGCGATGCTCCGCCACCAGGCCTCGTTCTCGCGGTACCAGGCAACGGTCTGCTCCAGGCCCTGCGCGAAGGTCGTCCGCGCCCGCCAGCCCGTGAGAGCAGCCATCTTGTCCGTCGAACCGATGTGACGATCGACCTGCCCGAGCCGCTCGGGGAGATGCACTTTCGTTGAATCGGTGTGCCCGACACAGTCGAGAACGAGGTCTGCGATGTCAGCCACGGAGATATCCACGCCCGTGGCGACGTTGACGACCTCGCCCGCGAGAAGCTCGATTGGCGCCTCGATCAGCGCCTCGATCGCCTCGGCATGGTCGTCCACATAGAGCCAGTCACGACTCGCGTGCCCGTCACCGTGGATCGTCAGCGGCGCACCTGTCAGAGCCTGGATGATGAAGCGTGGCACGACCTTCTCGGGATGCTGTCGCGGCCCGTAGTTATTGAACGGCCGGACGATCACGATCGGCAAGTCGTAGGTGACGTAGTAGCTGTATGCGAGCCTGTCACCACCGGCCTTCGTCGCGGCGTAGGGGCTCCGCGGCTCGAGCGGGTGGCGCTCGTCCATCGGATCGGTCTCGGCGGTGCCATACACCTCGCTCGAGGAGATGAGGATGAACCGCTCGACGGGCGAACGTCGAATCGCGTCGAGCAGGATCTGCGTGCCCTCCACATTCGTCGTCACGAACTCCGACGCACCCTCCTCGATCGACTTCTCGACGTGAGACTCGGCTGCTGCGTTGACGATCACGTCAACCCCGTCCACGAGGTCGGCGACGAGCGCGGCATCTCGAATATCGCCATGGACGAACGACAGGCGCTCGTGTCCGAGGACGCCGGCCAGGTTCTCGAGGTTCCCGGCGTAGGTGAGTGAGTCCAGCGAGACCACGTCGTAGTCCGTGCTCGCCAGCAGATAGCGGATCACATTCGACGAGATGAACCCGGCGCCGCCGGTGACGAGTACACGCTGAGCGGGAGAGACCACGGTGGAAGAGCATACCGTGCCCCCTCCCGCTCGATGTTTTCTGCACGCTTCGCGTGATCCTGAAGCCGGGAAGGCGTGACGGAAGCCGCGATCGGAAAGCATGTCGCACCTTCCCTCACCCAACTGCTTCCTCCACGCTTCGCGTGGGGTTCCCTGCGATCCCTCCCTCGAACAGGCGGGGCGCGAGGCAGCGATCTGCCCGTCGCGTCGACCGACCGCGCCCCTACAGCTCCTTGTCGATCGCGTAGAGCGGCCGGCCTTCGACCTCACGCTGAATGCGCGCGAGGTACTCACCCACGAGTGCGAGCACGAAGCCCTGTACGCCGAGCACGAAGATCACCGCCGCGCCGAGGAAAAGCGGCCCCGGGAAGTCCGAATCGCCGATCCAGTACGCAACGGCGTAGATCCCGAGAGCGGTCGCCGCACAGGTGCAGACAAATCCGAGAATGACGCCCGCCCACTGGATCGGCTGCGGCCAGAAGCCCGCGAGCACGTGGAGCGCGAGGCGCGTCAAGCGCAGCGGCGAGTAGCGTGATGCACCCTGTCGAGCAGCATGACCAACGTCAACCTCGATCACCGAGGCGCCACCCGAGAGAATCAGCGCCTTGGTGAACTTCTGACGGCCGATCGCACCGAGCATCGGCGTGACGACGCTCCGCCGGTACGCGTTGAACGCGCAGCCGAAGTCGGAGATGTCTACGTGGGTGAACCGCCGCAGCATCCCGTTGATCAGCCGGGAGGGGAGCGTGCGGCCCCAGGAGTCGTTGCGCGCCGCACGACGGCCGCTTGCCACGTCGTAGCCTGCGTCGATCGCCGCCACGAGCTTTGCAATGTCCTCCGGGAGATTCTGGAGGTCGCCGTCCATCGTCACGATGATGTCGGCCCGTGATCGGGCGAGGCCCGCGTGCATCGCCGGGTGCTGGCCGAAGTTCCGCTTGAAGCGGATCACCCGGACGCGTGGATCGGCTGCGTGCAGCTCCTTCAGAACCGCAAAGGTGCCGTCGGTGGAGCCGTCGTCCACGTAGACGACCTCGAACGTTCGGCCAAGCTCCGTGAGCGCCTCATGCGTCCGCCGGTGAAGCTCGGGCAGCGAGGCGACCTCGTTGTACAGCGTGACGACGACCGAGAGCTCGGGCGCTGCCTCGGCGTCAGCCGGCGGACGGTCGTCGCGCTGTGGGCTCGTCTCGGTCATCGGATGCGGAGCGTAACGGCCAACGCTTTCCGGGGCGCAGCGATCTCCTAGTCGGAGAGACCGAGCCGGGCATGCAGCCGCCGCAACGGCCGAGGAGCCCACCAGTTCCACTCGCCGAGCAGGGCCATCAGGCTCGGCACGAGCAGCGCCCGGATGACCGTGGCGTCGAGTGCAACAGCGACCGCAGTCCCGACCCCGAGCTCCTGGATGAACGAGATCCCGGAGGTAGCGAACGTGCCGATCGCAACGCAGAAGAGCAGGGCCGCTGCGGTCACGAGGCGTCCGGTGCGCTCGAGGCCGTCCGCCACGGCTTCACGGTTCGGTAGGCCGCGGTCGCGCCCCTCCTTGATCCGTGAGAAGAGAAAGATCGCGTAGTCGGTGGAGAGCCCGAACGCGGTCGCGGCAAGCAGGATCGGCTGGGTGGACTCGAGGCCCGAGAGTCCTTGCCCCCACTCGAAGACGACGACGAGGATCCCGAAGGAGGCACCGAGCGTGAGGATGTTCATCACGAGTGACTTCAGCGGCAGCACGACGGAACCGGTGAAGAGGAAAATGAGGGTACAGGTCGTGAGCGCAAGGATCGCGAGCGCCCAGGGCAGGTGCGCTCGGAGCGATGCCTGCTGGTCAACAAAACCGGCGGTCTGGCCGGTCAAGCGTGCCCCTGGCAACTCCGTCCGCACCGTCCTCACGAGTTGCTGCGTCCGGTCGGCGAGACCCTCTTCCTGCGGCAGCAGATCGAGCCGCCACAGACCCGTGACGATCTCCCGGGCAGGCAGGACTTCTGCGACCCCCGGAACTGCTGCGAGGCGCGCCATGATCGCGGCCGAGGGCCGGACATCCACGATCGCGGTGATCGGCGCGTACGTCCCCCGGATGCCGTCACGGTCGAGTGCCTCGGCGACCTGTCGCGCGCTCGCCGAGGGAGGGAGTGTCGTTGCGTCAACACCGACGAAGTGGACGCCGAGCGCCGGAAGCGCGAGGACGACGAGGAAGGTCGTCGATACCACCGCGATCCTCCCCGGCCGCCGCATCACCCAGGCTGCGAGGCGGCCCCAGCGGCCGCCCGACGGCACCTGCTGGAGCCGGCGTGGGGCGAGCGCGTCGATCCGTGGGCCGAGCCAGTAGAGGAACGCGGGTAACGGCACGAGCGCGACGAGTCCGGCTGCGAGCGCGACGAGGACGCCGCCGAGGCCCATCGAGTAGAGGAACTGCTGCGGGAAGACGAGGAGGCAGCCCATGGAGGCGGCAACCGTGACGGCGCTGAAGAACACGGTGCGGCCTGCACTGCGCATCGTTGCGGCAAGTGCCTCCGGGCCGTGGCCCAGCACGGCGGCCTCCTCCCGCCAGCGCGAGACGATGAACAGGGAATAGTCGATCGCGAGTCCGAGCCCGAGCCCGGTGACAAGGTTGAGGGCGAAGACCGAGAGGGAGTGCACCTCGATTGCGATCCGCAGCCCGAGGAACGTGAGGGCAATCGCCCCGGCACCGACGAGTGGCGGCAGGAATGCCGCAACGAGCCCGCGGAAGACCCAGAACGAGAGCAGAAAGACGAGCGGGAAGGCGATCAGCTCGGCACGCCGGAGGTCCTGCTGGATCGCCTCGGTCACCTGACGTGATGCGATGGAGCCGCCCCCGAGGCGCACCTGCTCGTCATCGGCGAAGGCATCGGTCAACCTTTGGGCTGCACCTTTCGAGGCCTCGCCACCTCGCGCCCGGAGGAACACGAGCACGACATCGTTTCGATCCACGACGGTGCGCGCAACCGCGGGGTCACGGTCGATCCTGGCCCGGACGCGTGCGACAGCGGCCGGGCCTCCGCTGACGAGGGCGAGGATGCCCGGGTCGGCCTCGACACCCGTCCTTCGCTCGACCTCGAGGCCTGCGAGTCGGCTCTCCGAGGAGAGGTCGGCGAACTGGGCCGACCCGGCAGCCATCCGGGGAATCACCGTGCTGCCGATCGCGAAAGCGACGACGGCAATAGCCGCCGAGACGAGCGTCACCGCGCGGGCGTGGGTCGTGAGCAGATACGTCACACGACTAGAGAAGCAGTCAAGGCCCTGGTCGCGACGCACTTCGCTCTACGGCCGGCGCACAACCGGTGGCCCTGCAGGTGGGTTGCAGGAGCGAGACACTCCCCGGTGCCGACGAAACGGGGCGGTGGCGGCCCGCGCCTGCCCTACACGAAACGGGCGAGGGCGAGGGCGACTCGGTCGCACTCGGCCTCGGTCATCGACGTCGCAAAGGGCAGCGCGAGGGCGCGAGCAAAGGCGCGGTCGGCACCGGGGAACGGGCCCTGGTCGCGGTAGGCACCGAGATCGTGAAGCGCGTATGTCCCGATCTGCACCTCGATTCCCTCGGCGCGGAGCGCCTTCAGTGCCTCGTCGCGACGGTCGAGCTGAACGACGTAGGCCTGCCACCCATGCCGGTCGCCGTCGGCCGCCGAGGGTGTGAGCACCAGATGCTCGAGCCGTTCGGTGTACCAGCCGGCCACCCGCTCACGCGCGGCAAGTAACTCCTCGAGCCGTTCCACCTGCGGAATCCCGATCGCACAGAGGAGGTCGGGCATCCGGTAGTTGAGGCCCGGCTCGGGGATGTCGTAGTCGCCATGCGTGACGATGCCGTGGTGGCGGAATCGGCGAATCGCATCTGCGAGCGCTGCGTCGCTCGTCGTGACGGCACCGCCTTCGCCGGTTGTGACGATCTTGCGCGGATGAAACGACAGGCAGCCCATCACGCCGAGTGAGCCACACGGGGTACCACGGAATCGTGCGCCGAGTGCTCCGGCGGCGTCCTCGACGAGTGGAATCCCGGGGGGCACCGCCGCCTGCAGCTCCTCCCAGGGCACCGGGCGACCGAAGAGATGAACCGGGATCACCGCCTTCGTGCGCGGCGTCACGGCTGCTGCGACGAGCGCGACGTCGAGGTTGAACGTGTCGGGATCGACATCGACGATCACGGCGCGACCACCGCAGAGCTCAACCGCGTTCGCGGTGGCAGGGAACGTGTAGGCCGGGACGATCACCTCGTCGCCCGGGCCGATTCCGAGTGCGATCATGGCCAGGTGCAGCGCCGCTGTGCCCGATGAGACGACGACCGCGTCGGAGGTGCCACAGGCTCCCGCGAGCACGCACTCGAGCTCACCCACCTTCGGGCCCATCGTCAGCATCCCCGTCGCTATGACCTCCGCGACGGCGGCGAGCTCGGCTTCACCGACGTCGGGACGCGCTAGACGGATGCGCTCGTTCACGTACCGGTGGGGCGGTTCGTCCGGAACCAGTCGATCGTACGCTCGAGCCCCTCGTCGAGCTCGACCATCGCCTCGAAGCCGAGCAGCTCCCGCGCCTTGCCCATGTTCGGGATGCGTAACTCGACATCGACGTAGTCGAGCGGGGTGAAGACAATCTCTCCCGCCGCTCCGGCGATCAGCTTGATCCGCCGCGCCAGGTCGTAGATCGTGACGGCGGAGCGCGCGTTGCCGATGTTGAAGCTCTCGCCCACGGCGTTCGGATGCTCGAGCCCGAGGAGCGTGCCGTGCACCATGTCGTCCACGTAGCACCAGGCGCGAATCTGCGAGCCGTCGCCATGGATTGTCAGGTTGCGCCCGTCGAGCGCAGCCTCGATGAAGGCGCGGATGGCGCCACCGCCTATCTGGCCCGGGCCGAAGATGTTGAACGGCCGCACCGAGACGGTGGGGAGCCCGAACTCTGCGTGGTAGGCATGTGACATGTGCTCGCCGGCGAGCTTGGAGACGGCATACGTCCAACGTGCCTCGCCGACCGAGCCGATCGTCGTCACCTGTCCTTCGCCCACGTTGAACGCGTGTGCCCCGAAGACCTCGCTCGTCGAGAACTCAACCATTCGCTCGACCGTGTCCTGCGTTGCAAGGGCCGCCTCGAGCGCGTTGTAGGTGCCGATCATGTTGACCCGCATGGTGCGCACGGGGCTCGCGAGCACCGTGTCCACCC
Source organism: Thermoleophilia bacterium (assembly GCA_037139935.1). GTDB lineage: Bacteria > Actinomycetota > Thermoleophilia > Gaiellales > Gaiellaceae > Gaiella. Next base: position 93,807 of record JBAXFL010000004.1, read on the forward strand.
CAGCGATGCCCGCAGCGTGAACGATGTGTGTCGCGCCCTTCGTGGCCGCGGTCAGCCCCGGCAGGTCGAGCACATCTCCCTGGACGAAGTGGAAATTGGGGTGGTCGCCGAGATCGGTGCCCGAGAGTGCGTCGCGGTGGAGGTTGTCGAAGGCGATCACCTCGTTGTCGTCAACAAGCCGGCGTGCGAGCGTCGTCCCGATGAAGCCGGCACCGCCCGTGATCAGGATCCTCTTGCCGCTCAGAGCCACGAAGCGAGTCTAGCGACGTATCCTTCCCGTGATGCATCGTCCATGGCTCCTTCTTCTCGTCGTCGTCGCGTGCGCCGCTTCCACCGCGTGTACCGCGGTTTCCGCTGGTGCCTCTGCCGATCCGATCGCTCTCCGCGTCGAGTACCTCGCCGGGACAGGTTCACCGCAGCAGATCCTGACGCTGCGCTGCGCTGCGAGGGCGACGGGAACGGTTGCGGATCCCACGGGTGCCTGCCGCAAGCTGCGACGCCTCGGGCGAGCCGTCTTTCGCCCGACACCGCCCGACACGATGTGCTCCGAGATCTTCGGTGGGCCTTCGACGGCGCACGTCAGCGGCCTGTTCCTCGGTCTTCCCCTCTGGGCTCGTTTCGACCGCTCGAACGGCTGCGCGATCGCCCGGTGGCAGCGAGTGGCGTTCCTTCTTCCGCGGCCCGCCGCACCATGAGCTCGTGAGGCAGTCGAGCGCCCCCGCCCGACGGGTGATCCGGGCTAGCATCGGAGCTCAGTGAAAACCGTCCTCTTCGTCGGCGCCGGGCGCCACCAGCGCCGCGCGATCCTGCAGGCGCGGGAACAGGGAATCCGCGTCGTCGCCGTGGATCGCAACCCCGACGCCCTCGGGCTGCAGGCCGCAGACATCGGCGAGGCCGTGGACTTCACCGACATCGACGCGGTCACGGAGGTCGCCCGGCGCCACGCCGTTGACGGTGCCCTGACCGTCTCTGCCGACCGTGCTGTCCCGATCGTCGCTGCGGTGACCGAGCGTCTCGGCCTGCCGACGATCGGCACGGCAGTGGCCCGGCGGATGCGCAACAAGATCGTCATGCGACGAGCCTTTGCGGAGGAGGGTGTGCCACAGCCGCCGTTTGCCGCCGTTCGCTCGCTCGCCGAAGGCAGGAGGGCGCTCGAGACTGTCAGCCTGCCTGCGGTGTTGAAGCCTGCCGACTCGGGCGGCCAGCGCGGCATCTTCCGGATCGAGAGCGAGGACGACCTCGACCGGCATCTCCATGCGGCGCTTGCGGAGTCCGCCGAGCAGGAGTGCATTCTCGAGGGTTTTGTCGAGGGCACGGAGATGAACGGGATCGTGATCGCGCGCGGCGGAACGGCCGAGGTCGTCACCCTGTCCGACCGACTGCGACCCCCCGGAATCGGCTTCGGCGTCGGCTGGATCCACGTCTATCCGGCGTCAACGTATGGTGATCAACTCGCGCTCTCGGAGCGCGTGGCGACGAGGGCGGTCGAGGTACTCGGCCTGCGTGACGGGATCGCGTTCCCCCAGATCATCGCTCACCCCGACGGCTCGGTGGCTGTCGTCGAGGTCGCGGCCCGGATTCCGGGCGGACAGATGGCCGATCTCGTGCGGCACGCGACGGGTGTCGATCTCGTCGATGTGGCCCTCCGGCTCGCGCTCGGCGAAGCCGTTCCGGATGATGTTGCCCGCCCCCGATTCCAGCAACCGCTCGCGATCCGCTTCCTCACCGCCGACCCCGGGCCTCTGCCGACGGGCCGCGTCACCCGCATCGGTTCCCTCGAGCCCGTCCTCTCGGCCGAGGGTGTCGTGCAGGCCGACACGTACCTGCAGGTCGGCGAGACGATCCGTCCGGTTCGCCTCGACGGTGACCGGCGCGGGTACGTGATAGCCATTGCGGAGACGAACGTTGCTGCCCTCGACCGGGCCGAGGCGGCGGCAAAGCTGCTCATGGTCGAGGTTGCCCCGTGAGCTGCGCTTTCGACCTTGCGCATTACGCAGAGATCGTCGCGGCCGCACGGGCAGGCGGCTACCGGTTCGGCCACTTCGACGGCACCCCGGCAGACGGCACGGTGATCCTGCGACACGACGTGGATCTCTCTCTCGACGCAGCCGTACGGATGGCCGAGACCGAGCACGAGGCCGGGGCGAGTGCCACGTACTTCCTGATGACGGAGTCGGTGTTCTACAACCTCGATTCGCGTGAAGGGGCCGCGGCGATCGACCGCCTCCGCGCGCTCGGTCACAGGGTCGCCCTGCACGCCGTCTACCCGCATGCCCGCGACGACGATCGTTTCGACCCCGTCGTCGCCTGGCACAACCCGGACGCCGCATACATGCGCGCTCCCCTCGACGACGGCCGTATCAACGTGATGCAGGCGCCGTGGTTCGACCCGACCACCTATCGCTCCGACTCGAATCAGCACTGGCGCTCCGGCTGCCCGCACGACGACCTGCGGAACGGTGTCTTCCCGTGGCTCCAACTCCTCACCCATCCGGAGATCTGGGCGTACCCCGGTGAGACGATGGGCGCGACGATGCAGGCGATGCTGGATGCAGAGAAAGCGCTGCGGCTGCAGCAGCTCGCCGACGATCGCATCGATCTGTCGTGAGCCAGGCACACACCACCGAAGACGGGCTGCAGCCGTCCACCGACGGAAGCTGCAGACTGGAGCGAGCATGGCCCTGAAACCCATCACCGTGATCGTCACCGCCTCGGGTGCTCCCGGGACTGCCGCACTCCTGCGCGGGCTGCGCGAGAACGGTGAGCGCGAGGTGCGGCTCGTCGGCACGGACATGTCCGAGCGGTCGGTCGGCAGGCATCTCTGCGATGCGTTTCACCTCGTTCCCTCGGGTGCCGACCCCGGCTTCGCAGACGCGATCCGGGCTGTTGTCGAACAGGAGGGCGCCCAGTGCGTCTTGCCCCAGTCGTCGTTCGACCTCGAGGGCCTCGCAGAGCACCGCGACACGTTCTCCGTGCCGGTGCTCGTCTCCAAGCCCGATGCGATCTTCCGCTCGAACGACAAGGCCGAGACGTACGCGTTCCTCCATCGCCTTGGACTGCCGGCACCCGCGTTTCGCCGTGTCAACGGTGCCACGGAGGTCGCGGCTGCCGCCGTCGAGCTCGGCTACCCCGACGTTCCCGTGTGCTTCAAGCCGGTGTTCTCGTCTGGCTCGCGCGGCTTCCGGATTCTCGATCCGACGGTGGATCGCGCCCACCAGCTTCTCAACGAGAGGCCGGGATCGGTCGCCATGCGCTTGGAGGAGGCGGTCGAGCTCCTCCCTGCCACGGGCGGCCCCGACCTCCTCGTGATGGAGCTCGCAACCGGCGGCGAACGAACGATCGACGGGATTGCAGACGGCGAGCGCATCCTGCTCGGACATGCAAAGACGCGTGAGGCGATGCGGGCGGGGCTCGCGATGTACTTCGTCACGCTCGACGATGACGCGCTGATGGAGGTTGCAGACCGGATCGTGGCGGAGCTCGAGATCGAGCACTTCTTCAACATCCAGCTCGTCGGTGACTACGTCATCGAGATCAACCCGCGGATCTCCACGGTCGTCTACCAGGAAGACCTGAACATCCCGTACCTCGGCGTGAAGCGAGCACTCGGAGAGATTTCAGCCGAGGAGCTCGTGGCGCTGCGCGGGAGAATCCGGCCGGGCCGAACCGCGCTGCGCTACTTCGACCAGCTCGAGTGGGACGCCTGAGCGAACGGCCCGCGGTGACCACCATCCCCAACCCCCACCCTCCCAGGGGACAGGCACAGGCACCGTACGGCAGGAAGCGTCACGTGTCCGTGCCCGGATTGCACCTATTGTGAGCCGGTTGCTCCACAGCCTGGAAGTGGGCGACAGCCTCGAAGTGGGCGACAGCAGCCGATGACGGTCTCCGGCCAAAAGCTCCGCGTCACGCTGTGCCCGGTGAACACGGCGGGTGTCCCCTGGACGATCACCGAGGCGCTCCGGCGGCGCGACATCGCTGCGCAACTCGTCGTCTTCGAGCGCTATGCGCTGCACCCCGAAGCGGATCTCTCGCTCGACCGCTCGGGCGGGTTCGCCCGTCGCCAGGCGACGCAGTGGCGCGCGCTTGCCCGCCTGTTGCCGCAAACCGACGTCTTCCACTTCATCTTCGGCCTCACGCTCGTGCCACAATCGCTGCAGTTTCCAATCCTCGGCCTTGCCCGCAAGAAGTCGGTCATGCACTACCTCGGCTCCGATATTCGCGGCAAGACACGGGCGCAACTCGCCTATGGGACGAAGGCCGGGGCAGAGATCGTCGGCAGCTACGACGCGATCCGCTGGGTTCCGGAAGCGAACGTGATCCCGCCGGGAATCGACCTTGCAGGCATTGCTCCCGCACCGCCCTCCGACAGGACGCGCCCGGTGATCCTGCACGCGCCCTCTTCCCGGGGTCGCAAGGGCACAGAGCACGTGATCGCCGCGGTCGAAGGCCTCGACGCCGACCTCGAGATCGTCGAGGGCCTCCACCACGACGAGGCATTCGCGCGGTACCGGAACGCCGACATCGTCGTCGATCAGCTGAATGCAGGCTGGTACGGGCTCTTCGCGATCGAGTGCATGGCGCTCGGTAAACCGGTCGTCACCTTCCTGCACGAGGAGGCGGTGCGACGGACAGAGCAGGCCTTCCAAACGACCGTGCCGATCGTGTCCGCAACCGCGGAAACCCTTCGCGACCGGCTGCGGCCTCTCGTCGCCGATGCGACCGAGCGGAGACGGCTGGGCGCAGCCTCACGCGCCTACGTCGAGGTCGTTCACGATCAGGAGCAGGTCACCGACCGCCTCCTCGACGTCTACGCTCGGCTCTGATGGCGCTCTCCGGCCAGCTCAGTCGGCTGGGCAAGCAGTCCACGATCTACGGCCTCGGCGGCCTCGTATCGCGGATCCTCGCCGTCCTCCTCCTGCCGCTGTACACGCGATACCTCTCGACCGGGGACTACGGCGAGATCGAGACGCTGGTCGCGCTCGTCACCGTGCTGACGATCGTCCTACGCTGCGGCATCTCGTCGGCGTTCTTCCGCTTCTACTTCGACTCCGACGACCACGACGCGCGCCGCCTCGTGTTGCGCACGTCGTTCTGGTTCACGATGGGAATGGCGACGCTCGGCCTCGTCGCCGTCGTCGCGCTCGCAGCACCGATCTCGGAGTGGCTCTTTGGCAACCCGGATGCCGCGAACCTCGTCCGCGCAAGCGCAGTCGCGCTCTGGGCGCAGATGAACTACGAGCAGATGACCGCGCTCTTCCGCGTCGAGGAACGGCCTGTCTCGTTTGTGATCGCGAGCCTCACGAACGTTGTGCTGACGATCGCCGGCACGCTCCTGCTCGTCGTCGTGCTCGACCGGGGGCCGCTCGGCGTCATCGTCGGCAACTTCACCGGGACGCTCATCGTCTACCTGGCTCTCCTCGGCTACCGGCGCGAACAACTCGGGCTGCAGTTCGACCGGGGTCTCCTCCGGCGGATGAACCACTTTGGGCTGCCTCTCGTCCCGTCGGCGCTGCTGCTCTGGGTGACGAACTTCAGCGACCGTTTCTTCCTCGTCAAGTTGACCGACACGAGCGAGGTTGGCCTCTACTCGGTCGGGGTACGGGTCGCGTCGGCGATGGTGCTCGTCCTCGTGGCCTTCCGTACGGCCTGGCCGGCCTTCGCTTACTCGATCAAGAGCGATGATGAAGCCCGGAGCACCTATGCCTGGGTCCTGACCTACCTCGTCGTCCTCACGAGCTGGACCGCCACAGCCCTGGCGCTGCTCTCACCCTGGCTCGTCGCCTGGCTCACCACCCCGGAGTTCGCGAGTGCCTCCCGCGTCGTCGGGCCACTTGCCTTCGCGGCCGTTGCGTTCGGGGGCTTCATCGTGATCTCGATCGGGATCGGGAGAGCACGCCGGACACAGTTCACCTGGGTCATCACCGGTGTTGCCGCCGCCGCCAACGTGATACTCAATCTCCTCCTGATCCCGCACTACGGGATGATGGGTGCAGCGATCGCAACCGTCGCCGCCTACACGGTGATGTTCGCCGGGATGGCATGGTGGGCCCAGCGGATCTTCCCCTGCCCGTACCAGTGGCGGCGAGTGCTGACTGCTGCTGCTGCCGGCGTCGCGCTCGCTTCGGTGGGCAAGGTCATCGGAGGCGGCCTGCCCGTCTGCGCCGCCCTCATCCTGGTCTACCCGCTAGCGCTCCTTCCACTCGGCTTCTATCTGCCGGCGGAGCGGAGACGACTGCGGGCGCTCGTCGCTCGATCGTAGACCCGGCTCACCCTGAAGCCCGTGCCGACGACAGAGAGTCGCTCGACGCAGACGATCGTCGTTGCTTCGCGCCATGGCCCACCCGCAGCAACGTTCACGCATCTACGATGCCACCGTGGCCGTCTTCGAACGCACCAGCCTCTCCAACGGCATCCGTGTTCTGACCGCACCGATGCCGCAGGCCCAGTCAGTCTCGTGCTTTGTCATGTTCGCGGCAGGTGCCCGCTACGAGACCGCGGAGATCGGTGGAATCGCCCACTTTGCCGAGCACATGTTCTTCAAGGGCACGGAGCGGCGGCCGACGGCGCGCGACATTGCCACCGAGATCGACGGTATCGGCGGCGAGTTCAACGCATTCACGGGCAAGGAGTACACGGGCTACTACGTCAAGTGCGCCGCAGGGACACGCGACGTCGCACTCGACGTGCTCGTTGACATGCTGCGCAACTCGCGGCTCGAAGCGGAGGAGATCGAACGCGAGAAGGGTGTGATCGTCGAGGAGATGAACATGTACTACGACACCCCTCGTGACTTCATCGGCGGTGTCTACGAGAGCCTTCTCTACGGCGACCAGCCGCTCGGCCGCGACATCATCGGCACGAAAGAGACCGTCCGTGCTGCGACCCGCGACACGTTCACGTCGTTCATCGACCGCTGGTACCGCCCCGAACGGATGGTCGTCGGCCTGGGTGGAAAGATCGGTGACGGACTGATCGAGCGCCTCGAGGAGCTCCTCGGCTCGATCGAACCCCGTGAAACGGGACTGCCCGAGCCGGTCGTGATCCCCACCAACGGATCACCGGTCAGCGTGCACACGAAGAAGTCCGACCAGGCACACATCGTGCTCGGAGCTCGTAGCTATCCGCTAGGGCACCCCGACCGGTATGTCCTGCAGCTACTCGCGACCGTCCTCGGTGGCGGCATGTCATCACGGCTCTTCACGGAGGTGCGCGAGCGCCGCGGCCTTGCCTACTACGTCTTTGGTACCAATTCGAGCTACGTGGATGCGGGCTCGCTGTACGCGCAGGCAGGCGTGGACATCGATCGCATCGACGACGCTGTGACCACGATCGCCCGCGAGCTCCGCCTGATCGCCGAGGAGCCCGTTCCCGCGGCAGAGCTCGAGAAGGCTCGCGCGTTCGCCAAGGGCCGGTTCGTGCTCGGCCTCGAGAGTCCCCACGGAACGATCATGTTCGGGCTCCGCCGCGAGGTGCTCCAGGGAAGCGCCGAGGAGCCCGAAGCGGTTCTTGCAGGGCTAGATGCAGTCACTGCCGAGGACGTGCAGCGCGTCGCGCAGGACGTTGTCGGCAAGCAGTTGAAGCTCGCTGTGATCGGCCCGTTCGAGGATGCCGAACGGTTCGAGCAGCTGCTCGACATCTAGCTCACTCGTCCGCCGCAGCCTCCGCTGCCCGGGAAGCGAGCTCCGCCACGACCCCGGGGTCGGCAAGTGTCGTCGTGTCGCCGATGGCTCGGTTCTCGGCCATGTCACGCAGCAGGCGGCGCATGATCTTGCCCGAGCGCGTCTTTGGCAACTCCGGCGTGAAGATGATATTCGCGGGCTTCGCGAACGCCCCGATCCTGACGGCAACGTGGTTACGAAGCTCCTCCAGCAGATCGACCGACGGACCGTTAGTCCCCTTCAGCGTCACGTAGGCCACGATCGCCTCCCCCGTCAGCGCATCGGAGCGGCCACAGACGGCGGCCTCCGCCACGCTCGGATGATCGACAAGGGCTGACTCTATCTCGATCGTCGAGAGGCGATGCCCCGAAACGTTCATCACGTCGTCAACACGACCGAGGATCCAGAAGTCACCGTCCTCGTCGATCCGGGCTCCGTCGCCCACGAAGTAGTAGCCGGGGAACTTTTCCCAGTACGTCTCGCGAAAGCGTGCGTCGTCACCGAAGATCCCACGGGTCATGGCCGGCCAGGGCCGCTCGAGAACGAGATAGCCACCGCCATGCTCCACACGCTCACCCTCCTCGTTCAGCACCGCCGCCACGACGCCCGGAAACGGCTTCGTCGCACATCCCGGTTTCGCCGTCGTCACGCCCGGGAGGGGTGTGATCAGGATCATCCCGGTCTCGGTCTGCCACCAGGTGTCAACGATGGGGCATCGCTCACCTCCGATGAACTCGTGGTACCACATCCAGGCTGCCGGGTTGATCGGCTCACCAACCGACCCGAGCAGCCTCAGCGAGGAGAGGTCGTGTTTTCCCGCGTGCTCCGGGCCCCACTTCATATGGGCTCGGATCGCCGTCGGTGCCGTGTAGAGGATCGTCACGTTGTAGCGCTCGACGATCTCCCACCAGCGCTCGTAGTTGGGATAGTCGGGGGTTCCCTCGTAGATCACCGATGTAGCGCCGTTACAGAGCGGTCCGAAGACGATGTAGCTGTGGCCGGTGATCCAGCCGATATCCGCCGCACACCAGTAGATATCTTGCTCCGCCTTGAGATCGAAGATCAGCGAGTGCGTCGTCGCAGCCCCGACGAGGTAGCCGGCGGTCGTGTGGACAATCCCCTTCGGCTTCGCGGTCGTACCCGACGTGTACATGACAAACAGCATGTCCTCGCTGTCCATCGGCTCACAGGGACACGACGCAGGATCGTCCGACACGTCGAGCTCGTGGTACCAGTGGTCACGCCCGTCGGTCATCGGCACGGCGTTCCCCGTGCGACGGACGACGAGCGCAGCGCGCACGCCGGGCACCGCTTGCATCGCCTCGTCGGCGACGGCCTTCAGCGGCACCGGCTTTCCGCGCCGCCACGCCTCGTCCTGGGTCACGAGCACCTCGCAGCCCAGGTCGTTCATACGATCCGAGAGCGAGCTCGCCGAGAAGCCGCCAAAGACGACGGTGAAGGGCGCACCGAGCCGCGCGCACGCGAGTATCGCCATCGCAAGCTCGGGAACCATCCCCATGTAGATCGCTACAGCGGTGCCCTTGCCTACACCGAGCTTCCGCAGCGCGTTTGCCATCCGCACGACCTCCCGCTGCAGGTCGGCGTAGGTGATCGCCCGGATCTCTCCCTCCGGCTCGCCTTCCCAGTGGAAGGCGACTCTGCTGCCGAGCCCTGCCTCGACATGACGATCGACGCAGTTGTAGGCGACGTTCAGCTTGCCGCCGAGATACCACTCCGCGTACGGTAGTTCCCAGCGGTAGAGCTCCGTGAAAGGCTCGAACCACGTCACACGCTCTCGCCCGTTGCTTTCCCAGAACTCCTCGAACGGCTCGTCGTACAGCTCCGCGCGCGCATTCGCCTGTCCGGTGAATGCGGCCGACGGCGGAAAGCGAAGCATCTCCGCCGAAGGAGCCTCTATCGGATCGCCACTCATAGAAATCAGAACTCCAAATCGTAGGGGAACCGTGAGAGTATCTCAGCACCGCTGTCGGTTACAAGAACGATGTCCTCGATCCGCACACCACCCCACCCGTGCCGGTAGAGGCCGGGCTCGAGGGCGATAACGTCGCCGGCGACGAGCGCGTGCCCGAGGCGGCCAAGGCCCGGGGCCTCGTGCAGCTCGAGGCCCACCCCGTGACCGAGGCCGTGGGAGAAACCGTCACGGAGCACGAAGCCCTCGGGCGCCGAGAGCTGGGTGGGGTGACCGCGATCCTCGAAGAACGCCGACACGGCCCGATGCATCTCACTGCCCTCGATGCCGGGGCGCACCATCGACACTGCGAGCTCGAGCGCCTCCACGCATTGCGCGTGCCAGAGGGAGAGCGTCTCGTCGGGGGTGCCGAGGCGAAACGTCCGCGTCATGTCGGCGAAGCAGCCACTCGCGAGGTGCCGCGGGAAGATGTCACAGAGCACGACGTCGTCGTTTCCGACCCGTCCGTTGCCGGGATCGTGGCCGCCTGCAGTCTCTGCGCCGCAGACCACGGTCAGGTCGTCGCCCCGACAGCCGCGCAACGCAAACGCCTCGGTGGCAAGCAACTGCAGCCCCTTGCACGTGAGCACCTCACCGTCGAGAACGCGCCCGCCCATCGACGTCTCCGAGCGGCGCAACGCCGAGACGATCGCCGCCATTCCGTCTTCTGCCGCCCGCTGCGCGACCTGGATCCCCTCGAGCTCGACCGCCGACTTGACCCTGCGCCGGTCGTCGAAGTGACGCTGGTCTACGACGATCTCGATGCCTGCACTGCGCAACTCGTCGGCGACCCGCAGGGGAAAGCTGCTCGGTACGAGCGCGCTCGTGATCCCGAGCGAGCGCACCATCCTCACAGCCTGAAAAGCGGCCATGTCGTAGAGGTCTACCTCGTCACGAACGAGGTCGGCAATCGAGAAGGTCTCTGACGGCACGATCTCGATCGTCGGGTTCACGAATGCAATGCGGTCACCCTCGACGCTCCAGGCGATCGCCACACGCCGACCGTCCACCTCGGCATAGAGAAACGGGTCGCCGATCTCGACCTGCACCTCGTGGCGGAGCTCGGGCGAGCGGATCGAGTCACCGATCAGAAGGACATCAGGCACGCAAGAGCAGCCTATCGTTAGGCTCGGTGCCGTGTCCGACCTCAAGGTATTGCGTGAACGTCTGGCCGAGATCTCGGATCTCGGCCGGGCGGCAGGAGTGCTCGGCTGGGAACAGCGCGTGTCGATGCCGCCGCTCGGCACCGACTCTCGCGCGGATTCACTCGCGACGCTCGGCCGGATCATCCACGACCGGTTCACCGACCCCGAGGTCGGCCGCCTGCTGGAGAGGCTCGGCTCGCTCGAGGAATCGCGGCCGTACGACTCCGACGACGCAAGCCTGATCCGCATCACACGACGCGACTGGGAGAAGGCGCGCCGTGTCCCGACCGAACTGCGTGTGGAGATGACGCGCGCCGCCGCAAGCGGACACCACGCATGGGTCGAGGCACGGAAAAACGACGACTTCGCCTCCTTTCTTCCCTACCTGCGCGCGAACGTGGAGCTCAAACGCCGCTACATCGCATGCTTCGAGCCCGCCGACCTCCCGTACACCGCGTTGCTCGACGACTACGAACCGGGCATGACGACGACAGAGGTGCGAGCGGTGTTCGCCGTCCTACGTCCCGCGTTGACCGAGCTCGTGCGCACGGCACCCGATGTTGACGCATCGTTCCTCCACGGCTCGTTCGATCCCGATGCGCAGCGGAGGTTTGCCGAGCGCGTCCTCGCGACCCTCGGGTTCCAGGACGGCGCATGGCGCCTCGACCCGACTGCGCACCCGTTCTGCACGTCGTTCTCGAATCGAGACGTGCGGTTGACGACGCGCTACCGGCCTGACGATCTCGAGTCGGTCTGGTCTACCTTGCACGAGGCAGGACACGGCCTCTACGCCCATGGGATCGCCGACTCGCTGATGCGGACACCTCTCGGGGGCGCTCCTTCACTTGCAATCAACGAGTCGCAGAGCCGGACGTGGGAGAACCTCGTCGGCCGCAGCCGCCCCTTCTGGACATATTGGTACGAACCATTACAGGAGGCGTTCCCCGAGCAGCTCGGCGCCGTCGGCCTCGACGCTTTCGTCCGCGCTATCAACCGCGCCAGGCCCGGGTTGATCCGCGTTGACGCCGACGAGACGACGTACTCGCTGCACATCATCCTGCGCTTCGAGCTCGAACAGGAGCTGATCGAGGGTACCGTTGCCCTCGAGGATCTCCCGGAGGTCTGGAGGGCCCGGATGAAGGAGTTCCTCGGCGTTGACGTGCCCTCCGACACCGACGGCGTGCTCCAGGACGTTCACTGGTCGGGCGGCGGAATCGGCTACTTCCCGACCTACGCGCTCGGCAACGTGATCTCGCTGCAGATCTGGGCAAAGGTGCGGGAAGCGATCCCCGACCTCGATGACCAGATGGCCGCGGGAGACCTACTCGGCCTCTCGGACTGGCTGCGGGACAACCTCTACGCGCACGGCCGCAAGCTGACTCCGAAGGAGACGCTCGCCCGCCTGACAGGCTCGGAGCTGATCGATCCGGCGCCATACCTCGCCTATCTCGGCGACAAGATGGCCGGCCTCGCCTGACGCACGAGAGACCGAGGCCCCGCCAGGGTGACCGGGTTCCGTACACTCGAAAGGTGGATGCCCTCTCGCGTGCGCAGCTGCTCCTCGACGAGGTCACCCGGCTTTTCCTCGAGGATATTCCCGCGGGTGCGGTGCTGTTCGACGCGCACACACACCTCGGGGAAGACATCGACGGGATGCGGGGACGACCCGACGAAATGCTCGCGATGTTCGACCAGCTCGGCATCACGGGCTCATTCACGTTCTGCCTCGACGAACCAGATCGCGTACCGGCCTTCACCGCGGCCAACGACCGTACGCTCGCCTACGCGGCCGGGAGCCCCGAGCGCATCGTGCCCTTCGTGCGACTCGACCTCGAAGAAAGACCGGTCGAGGAGGCGATCCGCTGTCTCGACCTCGGCGCGCGCGGGATCAAGCTTCATCCGCGGGCGCAAAAGTTCTCGGTCGGCGACGAGCGGCTCGACGGGGTCTTCGCGCTGGCTCTCGAACGCAACGTGCCGATCCTGATCCACGGCGGCCGAGGCCTACCACCGATCGGCGACCATCTGGCGTCCCTCGTAGACCGCCACGCCGGAGTCCGGCTGATCATCGCCCACGCAGGCATTGCAGACCTCGGCACGCTGGCGGGACACTTCGCGCACATTCCCGGCGTCTTCTTCGATACGTCGGTCTGGAGCGCCCTCGACCTTCTCGACCTGATGCGCCACGTGGCACCGCAGCAGATCCTGTTCGCAACCGACTATCCGTACGGGCGTTGTCCAAACCATCCTCTCCTTGCGCTTCGTGCGGCGCGATATTCCGGGTTCAACGAGTCGGAGATACGCGGCATGCTGGGCGAAACGGCTCTGGCACTCCGTGATGGCAAGCCACTGCCCGCGCTCACGGCCCCAAGGGGCTCGGGGACGATCACCCACTCGCTTCCTCTTGCCCGCCTCCATCACTACATTTCGCTGACGGTGCCGACCCTCTGGCTCCGCCAGCCGGATCGTGCGGGAGGCCTCGGGCTTGCGCTCAACACCGCGCACGAGGCGAACGTGGACGGCGTGCCGGATGCCGACCTGATCCGCCGCGCGCTGTCTATTGCTGCAGAAATCTGGGAAGGCATAGGCGAGATCGACGATCGTCAGGAGTCCGAGCGCGTCGCGCTGCCGGCGCGGCAACTCGTCCACGTCGCCGACATCCTCGCGGTCACGGCACCGGCCCGGTAACGGGCTTCAGCGTGCGCCGGGTGGTCAGGTGCGGAGCGTCACGAGCGCCCGCTCGACGAGAGTCTCTAGCACCTGCCGCTTCCACGCGCTCTGCGGATGGCCGGGAAGGCCGTCGAGCGGATCGGCCGGGTCTATCGCCCTCGGAATGTTGGCGACACCGGCCGCAGCCACCGTCAATGCGGTTCCATGACGTGCTGCCGCCACCGACACGAGCGGAAACGAGAACGCCTGCCGCTCCCCCGTACGGAGGTATACCGACGCAGCGGGCGGCGGCGGCAGTCGCACCGCTACCACGAGCTCACCGCGCTCGAGCGTGACGAGCGAGCGGTTGTCGGCCGTCGGCCGGCGGAAGAGGTCGAGAAGTGGGACTTCCCGCTCGCCATGGAGCGCCCGGACGACGACGGTCGCACCACAGACGGCAAGCGCCGGAGCGAGATCGGAGGGATGCGCCGAAATGCAGTCACCCTCCTCGAGATTGTGCTTGCGGTGGTCGCCGATCTGGGCAAAGCACGTGTCACCACCACCGAGCCAGCAGTTCCACTCCTCACCACGGTAGTACCAGCACCGCGTGTGCTGGCAGAGGTTTCCTCCCACGGTGCCCTGATTCCGCAGCAGCTGCGAGGCGGCAAGACGGGCGGCCGTTGTGACTGCTGCATACGGCGCCAGGAGGGTATCTTCCGCAACGTCGGCCAGCGTCGTTGCCGCCCCGACCCGGAGCCCCTTTCCGTCGGAGACAATGCCGCCGAGCCCGGTGTCCTGCAGGTCAACGAGCAGGCCGGGGGCGCTGATGCCCCGGTCGATCTGCCCGGCAAGGTCGGTGCCTCCCGCCAGCACCGCCGCGCCGTCCTGGAGCAGCAACTCGAGCGCCTCGTCAACGGATCCAGGCCTCGCGTAGGTGATCATGCGAGGGCCTCGAGCACCCGGTCGCGTGTCAGCGGAAGCGCTGCCGCACGCCGGCCGGTCGCGTGCGCAAACGCGTTGGCGATCGCCGCTGCCGTCGGAATGATCGGTGGCTCACCCAGGCCCTTCGTGCCGGTCGTCGGCAGGTTCTCGTCGGCAATGCCAGGGAAGTCGATCACAATCTCCGGCGTGTCGGCAATCGTTGGAATCTTGTAGTCGTCGAGGTACGCATTGACGGGAATCCCGGTCGTCGGGTCAACGACGAGCTCCTCGGTGAGGGCGAAGGCCACCCCCTGCAGCACGCCGCCCTCGACCTGGCTCGAGGCGGTCAGCGGATTGACGATGCGGCCGACGTCGTGCACCGCGACGACCCGCTCGACCCTGACCTCACCGAGCGCTGCATCGACGGAGACCTGCGCGATCTGACAGCCGAAGGTATGCACGACGAAGCCGCCGGGATTGGGCCCGCGTGAGCCAGAGCCGTCGATCGTCGCGTCACCGAGCTTGCCGGTCACCTCGGTCACCTCGACGTCGATGGCGCCGTCGCGCGAGCGGATGCGGCCGTCGCTCACCTCGAGGTCGCCCACGGCGATCTCGAAGACATCGCCTGCGAGTTGCAGCAGCGTCTTGCGCACCTTGGCCGCTGCAGACCGCACCGCGGGCATCACCGAGGGCGTGGTCTGCGAGCCACCTGCGATCGGGCCGTAGATATTCGGCGCCGTATCGCCACCCAGGGCACGCACGTGCGCAAGCGGCAGCCCGAGCTCCTCGGCTGCAACGATCTGCGCGCTCGTGAGCGTCCCGGTGCCGATGTCCTGGATCCCCGTGATCACGGTCGCGTGCCCCTCGGAGTCGAGTCGGACGGTGGCATGTGACGGCGGCCCACCCCCACCCCACCAGATCTGGGAGGCACAGCCCATACCGCGAAGCAGCCCGTCCGGCTGCGGTTCACGGAGCTCGTCACGTGCAGCCCAGCCGGCGAGCTCGGCCGCGCGGTCGTAGCAGGCGAGGAGCTGGTTGCTCGAATACGGCGACCCGCTCACCTGATCCACGTCGGTGTGGTTCCTGCGGCGCAGCTCGAGCGGATCCATGTCGAGCGCAAGCGCCAGCTCGTCGACTGCCTGCTCGAAGGCGGTGGTTCCCTCCATCACGCCCGGTGCCCTGAAAGCATTCTGGGCTCGGAGGTTCGTCTTGACGGGGAACGTCAGCGCGCGAACGTCGGCGCAACGGTAGAGCGTGCGCGCCGGGATCAGGACGGGGGGCATCCAGCCACCCTGGCCCATTCCGATCACGGCATCCACATCGATCGCCGTGATCGTGCCGTCACGGCTCGCCCCGAGGCGCACCGTCTGCCGGGACGCCGCACGGCGACCGCCGTCGAGTTGCTCGCCGTGCCGGTCGTTGACGAGACGTACGGGACGGCCGGCAATCCGCGACAGCTCGGCCGCGGCGAGCGCCTCGAAACCGGCTCCCTGCTTGGCTCCGAATCCGCCACCGACGAACTCGACCAGCACCCGAACATCCGACTTGCGCAGTCCAAAGGCCCGGGCGAGCTCGTCACGTGCGGCGAACATCCCCTGCGTGGACACCCAGACGGTGAGATGCTCGCCCTCCCAGGACGCGACTGCGGCGTGCGGCTCGAGCGCCGTCTGCAGTTGGCCGGGCGTCTCGAGCGAGAACTCGATCGTCACCTCGGCCGCCGCAAGAGCTACCTCAGCGTCACCACGCGCGTCGTCGGCCGGCTCCGTCGTGAAGCGCTGCTCTCGGAGACCCTCCTCGATGTCGACGAGATGAGGCAGCACCTCGAGGTCGAGGGCGAGAGCCATCACACCGGCGTGCGCCGCTTCGAGGGTGTCCGCCGCGACGACCGCGACCGGCGCTCCGGCATACCCGGGCTCACGGTGGAGAAGAGGAGAGCGCGTCGTCACAGACAGCTCGCTGTCGGGCCCGATCACGGCACGCACGCCCGGCACCGCCCGCGCGGCGTCGAGGTCGAGAGAACGAACACGCCCGTGCGCAACGGGAGATCGAAGAACGGCTGCGTGCAGCATCCCGGCGAGTCGCACGTCAACGGTAAAGCGAGCCCGGCCGGCTGCGCGCGCCGCTCCGTCCTGTCGCGGTACGGGGCGGCCGACGAGAGAGAGTGCGGCGTCGGGCGCCCAGCTCTCGGTGTCGTCACTCTCGTCCACGAGTGCCCAGACGTCCTCGTAGCGTCCCTCCATCTCCGTCCGGGTGCGGACGAAACGGCTCATGCGCTACCCGCTGCCCGCAGGATTGCACGCTCGATCTTCGGGTAGGCGCCACATCGGCAGAGATTGCCCGCCATCGCCTCGTGGATCTGCGCACGGGTCGGGGTAGGTGTCCGCTCGAGCAATGCCGTCGCACTGACGATCTGGCCCGGTGTGCAGTAGCCACATTGCAACGCATCCTCGGCCACGAATGCCTCCTGTAGTGCACGGGCGCGGCCGGCCGAGAGTCCCTCGATCGTCACTATTTGATGACCCACGGCGGCCTCGGCGAGCAGCAGGCACGCGTTGACCGGCCTGCCGTCCACGAGCACCGCGCACGCACCGCAGGCGCCCTCACCACAGGCAAGTTTCGTCCCGAGCAACTCGAGGTCATCGCGCAGGACGGCGAGCAGCCGCCGTCCCGAGGACACCACCGAGTGCCGCTCCCCGTTGACTTCGAGTATGACCTCCACCCGTTTAGAACTACACGTAGAGGCCTGCACTCGTCAAGCGGGGTAAGATCCTGCTAATGCGCAAGGTGCTCCTGATCCTGATCGTTTTGCTCGGCCTTGCCGTGGCCGGATGCGGCGGCTCGTCGGGCGACACTGCCGCACCTGCCACAGAGACACAGGCGGAGGCGGCCGATACCACGACCTCGGCGGACGGCTGCAGCGATGTCACCGTGCCTCCCGCACGCGAGGACGGCGGCGGGACGGAGCCGAAGGAGCGGCTCGATCCCGAGAAGACCTATGCCCTGGTGGTCAAGACCAACTGCGGCACGTTCACGATCACGCTCGACCAGGCCGGAGCACCCGCCACGTCGGCATCACTCGTCTCACTCGCAAAGAGCGCTTTCTTCGACAATACGATCTTCCACCGGATTGTCCCCGGCTTCGTGATGCAGGGCGGCGACCCGACAGCGTCCGGGTCGGGAGGCCCCGGATATCAGACGGTCGATCCACCTGCCGCCGATGCGAAGTACACGAAGGGTGTCGTCGCAATGGCAAAGACGTCGGCCGAGGCGCCCGGAACGTCCGGCAGCCAGTTCTTCGTCGTCACGGGTGCCGACGTAGGCCTGCCTGCCGAATATGCCATTGTCGGCAACGTCACGAGTGGGATTGACGTTATCGAGCGGGTTGGTGCCCTCGGAGACCCTGCGACGGAGCAGCCAACACGGCCCGTCGTGATCGAGTCGGTCACGGTCGTCGAACAATGAGCATCGCCGCAGTCGTGCTCGCCGCCGGAGAGGCATCGCGATTCGGCACCCCGAAACAACGGCTGCTGCTGCCCGAGGTGCTCGAGCGACTGACCCAGAGCTCCGTCAAGGGGATCGTCGTCGTCGCGGGCGCGCACACCCTCGAGACACCTGCGACCGTCGTCACCTGTGCCGGCTGGAAACGAGGACCCGGTGCCTCGCTCACGAGCGGCCTGGAAGAGCTCGGTTCCCGTGTCGAGGCCGCGGTCGTCGTTCTCGCTGACGGGCCCGATCTCGCCCCCGAAGCAGTAGACCGCGTGATTGCCTCGTGGCGGGCCGACGGCGGCGCACTTGTCGCAGCCTCCTACGACGGAGAGCGCGGCCATCCGATACTCGTAGCCAGGGAGGCGTGGGACTCGATCCCCGACGCGGGGCTACGTGACCTCGATGTCCGGCTTGTTCCCTGTGACGACCTCGGTAGGCCGGGAGACGTCGATACCCCGGCAGACCTGCCCGAACGGTTGCGCTAACGGTACTACGGGCTGGAGCGGAGCTGTACCAGCTTCTCCATCAGCCCGACGGGCATCCGCTCGGCGGCCGTCGTCTGCACGTACTTTCGCAACGACTCCTCGAAGCGATACCGGCGCCGACAGTAGTCACAGTCGTCGAGGTGGGACTCGGCCCGCTGGACTTCGCCGACTGTAAGAGCACGGTCGAGGTAGCTCTGCAGCAGCTCCTCGCACGCCTCGCACGGAGTGCGACTCACGCGAGCCTCCCCTCCGCCAGCTCCTGTTTCAGGAGCCGTCGACCGCGGTGCAGCCGCGACATGACCGTCCCGATCGGAATGTCCAGAATCTGGGCTGCGTCGGCGTAACTGAACTCGCCGATATCCACGAGCACGACGGTGTCGCGAAAGTCGTGGGGAAGCGATGAGAGCGCCATCACGATCGAGTCCTGCGAGAGCTTCTCGACGACGCGATCCTGGTCGAGCACCTGCTCGCCCGAGGCCTCGACCATCTTGTTGGCAAGGTAGTAGTCGCCTTCTTCGATCGGCTGCATGTCAGGCGTTCGCTGCACCTTCCGGCCGCGGTCGAGGTTGAGGTTGGTGAGAATCCGCAGGAGCCAGGCACGCAGATTCGTCCCCGGCGTGTACGAGCGCCAGGCCCTGAATGCTCGGCTATAGGTGTCCTGGACAAGATCTTCGGCCTCCTCACGAGTTCCAACGAGCCTGCGCGCCACGCGATACACCTGATCGGCGAGCGCAAGGGCCTCTTCCTCGAAGCGAACACGATCTCGGGCTTCCCCGGCGATTCGACGTCCTTCGATTTCGGGTTCGGCCTCGACCACCCTGCAACCGTATCTGTTCCGCGCTTGCTGCAACGCCTACGCGAGAGCGGTTATTCCGCGATCAATCCGCGCAGAGGTCGGGCCAAGCCAGGACCCACGCTCCTCAGATCTCGCGAAAACCAGATTTCGCCATCGCCGTGACGAGCTCGTCACGGGAGGTCTGCTCATCGTCGAACTCGAACGTGACCTGCCCCATCAGATTGGCGTTTGCACTCTCGAGGCCCTCATGACCCCGTAGGGCCGAAGCCAATCGGTTGACGCACCGCTCGCAACGGATACCGCTGACGTGCAACGTCTCGGACTGAAGAGCCATCGATCCACATTGTACCGGGCATGATCGATCCGGACCCGGGCCCGGCCGGGCGCCTATCCGTTGCAGGCGCGCGACGCCCGTCGATAGTGGTTGTGATTCAGGAGCAACCCCAACACGATCGTGCCACACCCGCATGCGAGCAGAAGGAGGCCAACGGCCGAAAAGCCGCTGATCAGCAAGCTCCAAGCGAGCACACCAATCGGCGCAAACAATCCGACGACGAGCATGCAGGACGCAAGACTTCGCGTTGCCTGCTCTGGCCCACGTGATTCCGCCGCAGCGCCAATCGCGAGGGCCTTCGTTGCGTAGTTGAGTGCGCCGAGTGCGAGGCCGATGATCGCCCATGCGACGAGTTCGGGTACGTCCGACAGCACGAGTGACGTTACCCCGAATGCGATCAGGGTACCGCCGGCCAGAGCCGCGGAGACCGTAGCGGCAGGAAACTCGTCTCTTCCCGCGCTCAACGCCCTGAGGATGAGAGGGGAGAACATCTCTCCGATGCCCATGGTTGCGATCAGGAGTCCCGCACCGATGAGCAATGGCTCGTGCCGCAGCTGCTGGGTGATCGGGACGATGAGGCTGACCATGGGAAACAGAAAGAGGGTCATAGCGCAACCGAGCACCGTGGCTGCCCGCAATGGTGCACTCTCCGACAGCGCAACGCGGATGTCATGCCACGGGCGGCCCCGCGTGACGGGCTCATGCACGGCAACGGTGGGAGTGATACGGAGCACGATGAGAGCCAGCGGCATGCTGAGCACGCCGTTGATCACGAGTCCCCAACCGAGCGCAACCGAGTTCAACAGCGTGCCACCCGCCATGGCTCCGGCCGCCCAGGCAACCCCGGAAACCACCGACATCCGGGCCTGGGAGGTCGAGACCCTGGGCGTTGCGAGGTAGGCCTTCGCGAGCGCGGGCTTCAGGACGGTCGTCGTCCCGGCGAAGGCGCCAAAGAACGGTGCCGCAACGAGGAGGACGGGCATGGGCGCCACGCCGAGCAGGAGGAGCGTCCCCGCAAGGAGCCACGCGATGGCAGCAAGTGACTGCGCCCCGGCAAAACTCCGGCGTGTGCCCAGGCGGAAGCAGTACCGCGGGGCATACGGGAGCGCAAGGGCCGAGGCGACGAGGACGAGCGCCATGTAGACGCCGGCGTACATGGCGCCGCGGTCTAGACCACCTGCCGCCGTGGCGGTCGCGGTCGCCGCGAGAAGCGCAATCACCGAGCCGACCACCGATACCGCAGTGGCGGCCATATAGAACCTGGCGACGTGCGACAACGCGCCTGCAGGATTACTACTCACGTGCGACATGGCGCAACCGTACCCCACCGTAAGTACAGGCGCGAAAGAGCGGGGCGGCCTGCCCGAAACGCCCTACCCGGGGCACATCGGGTGTGGCCTCCTGCAGTCCGAGGCGGTCGGGGCGAGCGTCAGTCCTTGCCGCGGACGCCGTGCACGGGCCTACCGGCCGCCTCCCACGCATAGTACGACGCGCTCGGGCCAAACGACCTCTCGTACGAGATCACACGCGGATTACGGCCGACCTCGAGTGCTCGCTGCGCGTGCCACAGCAGGTTGGGATCGTCTCGTTCCTGCCACACGAGCACCAGGTGGGCCGCAGTCATATGAGCCGCGACGAACGTGCAGCCCGACGCAGGACAGGGGAAGGGGTCGGTTCGAACGCAGTACCAGCCGTCGTAGTCCCCGGCGTCGTCGTCCTCCCAGAGGTTTTCTTCCTCGACGGCACGTTCCTCGTCGAGGAGCAGGGATCCTCGCTCTGGCCCTTCTACTTCGCTCATCGACGCAGAGTAACCGCAGCAGGAACGGTTGGGTGGCCCGGAAGGAGCCGCAGCCCCTTGCACCTCGTGCGCGGGACTGCGGCTCGTCGATTGCCGGCCCGGGAGAGGGGCCGGCTGCGAGCGCCTACTGCACAGGGGTTGGCGGCTGCTGCCCGAGTGTCACGGTGACCGTCTTCGCGGAGCCGTCACGATAGATCTTGAGCTCGATCCTGTCGCCGGGCCTATGCGACGCGATCACGTCGCGGAGATCGTTCATCGTTGCCACGTCCTTGCCGTCGGCGGCGACGATGACATCGCCTCCGGTCCGGTAGCTCTCACCGGCGGCGGTGACCGGCCTGGTGCCGGCCTCGAGACCGGCGTTGTCGGCACCGGAGCCCTTGTTGACCGACTGGATGGCAAGGCCCTCCGTGACGGGAAGCTTGAACGACTTCGCGATGTCGGAGGTAACCTCGACGATGCTGACGCCGAGGTAGGCGTGCCGCACCTTGCCGTCGCGGAGGATCTGGGCGACGACCGAGCTGACGGTGTTCGAGGGGACGGCGAAGCCGATGCCCACGTTTCCGTCGCCGGAGCCACCCGTCTCGATCTGCGAGTTGATGCCGATCACCGCCCCGTGCGTGTTGAGGAGCGGGCCACCGCTGTTGCCGTGGTTGATCGCGGCGTCGGTCTGGATCACGTGGTCGATCGAGTACCCGTTCGGTGCCTCGACGTTCCGCTGGAGAGCGCTGACGATGCCCGAGGTGACCGTCCGTTCGAGGCCGAACGGATTGCCGATCGCGACCACGGCATCTCCGACCTCGACCAGCCGCGAGTCTGCCAGGACGAGCGGGGTGAGCGCATCCGCATCGGCGTTGACCTTGAGCAGTGCGACATCGGTGGACGGGTCGCTACCCACGAGCGTCGCCGTGAGCGTGTCGTCGTTCGAGAAGCGAACCGTGATCGTGGTAGCACCGTCTATCACGTGGTAGTTCGTGATGATGTGCCCTTCTCTGTCCATCACGAATCCCGACCCGAGCGACTGTCCCGCGGGCTTGTTCTGACCGTTCGACGAGGTGGAAGAACCGATTTTCGAGGTGATCTGGACAACCCCCGGGCCGCTTTGCCTGTAGATCTCGTTGATCGACAGAGTGTTGCCGCCGACAGCAGTGACGGCCTTCGTCCCACCACCCGAGGGCCGCACTATCGTCGTTGACGACGTGCCGTCGAGGGCACCGGTCACGGCGGCTCCACCGAGAGCAACGGCACCTCCGAGAACGGCGACGGTGAGATAGAGGGCGAGGGATCCGATGCCACGACCGGAGCGCTTCGCGTCGGGGGCCGGCGGTGGAGTGGGTGTGTTCGGTGTGGGCGTACTCGGTGTGGGTGTGTGCATAGGCTCTTTATACGGATCCGTGCGTGAACCGCTCGTTGACCACCGTTAAGCCGATGTTGCGGCCCGATAGGAGCTCGCTGTGAACGCGCAACCGTGACCCTGTCGGCGTGAGGCGCTGTGCTAACCCCCGCGTTCGCCTGCGATGTCAACGAGTGCGCGCAATCGTCGTCAGTCGAGCGGAAATTGCCAAAACAAGGGCGGAGACAGACGCTGTCGTCGATCGGCGGCTGCTGGAGACGCGCCCGGTCGAAGCTCGTCTAGGCCTCGGTCACGATCTTGGCCGCGCGCTGAAGCGCGAGCTCGCGTGGTACGTCGAGGCGGAGGCTCACGAGCGCAGCGTAGAGAGGTCTGCGACGACCCGTCGGCCGGTGGTCACCGAAGCCGTGACGACAGCGATCGGTTCGATGGCCGGCCCCTCGAGCGCGGTGCCGTCCACCAGGGAGAAGAGCGCACCGTGGCAGGCGCAACGAATGGCCTCCCCTTCGAGCCACCCGTCGCTCAGCGGACACTCGTCGTGGGTACACCAGGTCTCGAAGGCAACGTAGTTGTCTCCTGTTCTAGCAACAACGAGCGAGAGCCCTGCCGCCGTCGCCTCGCGCAGTTCGCCGTCGGCAAGATCGGCAGGCCCGAGATCGACCGACGTGAGGCCGGTTCCCTCTCCGCCGGTGCTCTCGCTCTCCACGGGCATCAGGCGTCCCACCGAACGTGCAGATGCTGCGGGGCACGAAACTCCCAGCCGCTGAAGACCGGTGGCCGCTCCGGGTCGGAGCGGAGGTGCGGGAGCCGCTCGAAGAGCCGTTGCACGGCGATGCGCATCTGCACACGGGAGAAATGATGACCCGAGCAGAAGTGGGGCCCGAAACCGAACGCTCCGTGATTGCGCTTCGGCCGAAAGAGGTCGTAGATATCGGCGGTCGGGCCCCACACGACCTCGTCGCGATTGACCGACGAGACGAGGACGCCGAGGTTCGCGCCAACGGGAAGCGTCGCTCCGCCGAGGTCTGTCTCGACCCGTACACGCCGGGTCTGCGTCCCGATCGGCGAGACCCAGCGCAGGCCCTCCTCGATCGCATCACGCACGAGGCCTGCCGGGTCGGCCGCCATCGCCGCCGCGTGGCCCGACTCGAGCAGTCCGGCCACCGTCGTCCCGGCGGCATGCCCGGGCTCCTGCATCCCGCCGAGCAACATGACCTTCAGCGTCGGCAAGATCGTCGCCACACGATCCTCGAAGGAACCGTCTGCGTGTTGCAGCATCACCGCAATCGTGCTCGCGTCGGGCGTCTCCCAGAGCCGCTTCAGGACGGGCTCGAGGGAACGGTCTACCTCCGCCCCGATCGCATCCGAGACTGCCCACCTCTCGGGGTCGTCCTCGAAGTTGACCGCACCCTGCGCGAGACCGTAAAACCACCGTCGCAGGGTGTCTCCATCCATCTCACCGAGGCCGAGGACGCTCCCGAGCGAAAGCACCGACACGGGCTCGAAGTAGTCGCTCATCAGGTCGGCTGCGCCGCGTTCCACGATCCCGTCGAGCAGGCTCTCGACGATCGGGGTGACGATCTCCGGGGTGCTCTCCTCGACGAAGCGCGGCCTGAGCGACGGATCGAGCATCGCACGAAGTCTCTTCTGCGGGTCACCGTCGAGCACGAGGATGCTCGGGCCTCCCATCGCCCGGTCGAGCGGCGAGGGCGTCACAGAGGAGTCGATCAGCTCGGGATGCGATGCCGCAAAGTCGGCGTCGGCCCAGCTCGTCACGAACCAGAGCCCGACAGCCGGGACGAAGCAGACGGGCGCCTCACGACGCATGCGCGCGTAGACCGGGTAGGGATCCTCGTCGAGCTGCTCGACCGTGACCGCCGCAGCCCATTCCTCGACGGCGCTCATACTGCTCCTTCCTCGACGATCGTCCGTGCCTCGCGCAGCCGCCGCGGCGCGTCTACGACGAGCACGCAGACAGGCACGCCGCCTCCGTCCCTCCCCACGTGCAAGCCGCCTTCCTCGGCCCAGCTCTCGACGGCCCCCGCAAACCCGACCTCGGACAGGCGCCGTGGCCCTATGTCGCTCCACCAGTACGGCAGGCGGTCGTAGGGCGCTGCGGTACCCGCGATCGCGTCGGCGGCGTGCTCCCCGGTTCCGATCGCGGCGTCCCAGTGAGGAAAACGTATCGGGCCAAAGCGCGCGTG
Organism: Thermoleophilia bacterium; assembly: GCA_037139935.1. Classification (GTDB taxonomy): domain Bacteria; phylum Actinomycetota; class Thermoleophilia; order Gaiellales; family Gaiellaceae; genus Gaiella. Next base: position 118,600 of record JBAXFL010000004.1, read on the forward strand.
CGGCACCAGGACGAGGTCGCCGCAGGCATACACCCGCGCGTACCCCGGGACGAGCATGTCGTCGCCAACCGCGACGGGCAGCTCCGAGACCTCGAGAGAGAGACCCGGTGGCAGGAACGGCACGCCACCGGTCGCGACAAGGATCACGTCTGCTTCGAGCGTCCCGTGTGCGGCGGTTGTAAGCGAGTACTCGGTGGCGCTCTCGATCACGATGCTGCCGACAAACCGCACGCCGAGGTCGTCGAGCGTCTCCCGGCCGACCTCCGGCAGGGGATCGTGCAGCCGGTCGAGAGGCCGGTCGAGCATGTCTACGAGCGTAACGGAGTGACCGGCCTGAGCGAGGGAGGCTGCGCTTTCGGTGCCGATCAGCCCCGCCCCGACGACGATCGCCTCCACGGGGCCGCTTGTCAGCAGGGGGCCGAGCGCATCGAAGACGTGGGGGTTGGCGTTGACGAAGGCGTCCTCGAGGCCGGGGACGGGTGGGAAGCGGTAGGCAAGTCCAGTTGCGAGCACCACGCTCTGCGCCTCGACCTCGACTTCTCCCTGCTCGGTCGTCACCGTCAGCATCCGGGCAGTGAGATCGGCGGAGACGACCATGCCGTCGAGACGCTCGACGCCGCATCCGTCGAGACGTGCCGCGTCGGTGAGCAGGCGCGGCACCCCGTCCGAGAGCGCGGACTTCGTCAAGGGCGGCCGGTCGATGGGAAGACCCCGACCGATGAGAAGGGGCCGGATGCCGTCACGGGCGAGGCGCATCGCACACGCGGTCCCGGCAACGCCGTTCCCGACGATCGCGACCTCGGCCTTCATGCCCAGGCCTCTCCGACCCGCTCCACCACCTCCCGGCACCAGGCCGGGTAGTGGGCGATCTCGTCGATGAACTGCGACGGCTTGATACAGAAGGTCGTGAAGCCTCGTGCTCGCTGGGCTGCCAACGACGCGACGGCCGGCTCGAGCGGGGACGGGCTGAAGTCGTCAGGGAAGACGGCGCGCATCCCGCCGACGAGCTCGAGCTCTGACAGGTCGCGACCCTCTGCGGAGAGGCTGTCGCGAAGGAGCGTCAGGTCGTCGTCCGACGGCTGACCGAGCGGATGGAATCCGTGTGCGTACCGCACGATCCGGCGCAACAACCGGTCGTGCACCGACTCTCCGCCGAGCCAGAGGCGCGGCCCGTCGGGCCGCCAGGCCTTGGGCTCGAGGTACACGTCCTCGAAGGAGTAGTACGCACCGGCAAACGATGAGGGCGTGTCGTGCCAGAGCCCTTCCCACGCGGCGAGATGCTCGTCGAGCAGAACGCCGCGCCTGTTGAACGGCACGCCAAGCGCCTCGTACTCGTCCCGATGCCAGCTGACGGTCGGCTGCACCACGAGCCGGCCCTCGGAGAGAAGGTCGAGCGTGCCGAGCTCGCGCGCGAGCAGGAGCGGGTGGCGCAGGGGGGCGATCACCGCGCAGGCCGCGAGGCGCAGCCGCGACGTCGCAGCCGCGATCGCAGACAGCAGCACGAGCGAGCTCGGCCACGGCATAGCCGGGTCCTGGTTTCCCGGCATCGCATAGTCACGCGGGTTGCCCATGACTCCAGCGGCACCGGCGCTCGGCCCGAGGACGATGTGCTCGCTCACCATGACGGCGTCGAAGCCGGCGTCCTCGGCCACGACGGCCATCTCGACGAGGGCGCGGATCGCACGTGGCGGCGTCAGCGTCCAGTTCTCCGAGAGAACGAGGACGAGCTTCGGCGCACTCACCGAAGGATGCCGGCCACGAGCTCTGCGGCGGCGTCAACGGCAGCCTGCTGGTGCGGCTCGATCTCCTGGCCTGTGACATGGGCGAGGTACGAGAACGGGTCCTCGACGCCCGCCGAGAGGCCCGACAGCGCTTCGATTACGGCGAGGCCACAGAACGGGACGTGCCCCGCCGAGTAGCCACCCTCGTGGGAGGCGACGAGATGGCCGTTGCAGAGCCGACCGGCGGCATCGAGCAGCCGCTCCGTCATCGTGCCGAAGGCCGCGGCCGGCAGCATCATCCGACCGAGGGGGTCGAGCGCACCGGCATCGAAGCCGCAGGCGATCACGATCAGCTCGGGCGCAAACGCGTCGAGTGCGGGGAGGACGACGCGGTCGAGCGCAGCGAGATAGGCACCGGTTCCGCTCCCGGCCGGGAGCGGTACGTTGAGTGTCGCCCCGTCACCGGCCCCGACGCCGGTCTGGTCGAGCAGGCCAGACTGCGCAGGGTAGAGGCCGTCCTGGTGCAACGAGATCGCGAGCACCGATGGGTCGTCCCAGAAAACGGCCTGCGTGCCGTTCCCGTGGTGAACATCCCAGTCCACAACGGCAACCCGCCCCACTCCCCTCTCGGCCTGCGCGTGCCGCACGCCGATCGCGACGTTCGCGAAGATGCAGAAGCCCATCCCGAGGTCGGGGAGCGCGTGATGACCGGGAGGGCGGACGAGCGCGTAGGCGTTCGCGACGGTGCCGTCGAGAACCGCGTCGATCGCGGTGATCGTGCCGCCGGCTGCGAGTTGGGCGATCTCGAAGGAGCCGTTCCCGAAGGGCGACTCGCTCCCCGCGTCGCCGCCATGGCCCGCCGAGAGCTGCCGGATCTTCTCGACGTACTCCCCGGTGTGCACCCGCTGAAGCTCCACGACACTCGCAGGCCTCGGTGCAAGGAGGAAAAGATCGTCGGTGAGCCCCGTCGCGTCGAGCAGGTTCTTGAACCGCCGCTTGGTCGCAGGATTCTCCGAGTGCTCCCCCGGCTCGAGCCACCCGCCGGCGGGCAACTCCGATGCGCCCGAGCCGGTGTCGTGCCACATCATTCGCTCGTGCCAGACGAGACCGGTCCGGGGATCGTTGCCACTCTTCACCACGGGCCTCCTCTCATGTCGTCGTTCCGGTCGCTCTCTGCAGGGTCTTCAGGTCAGAATAGAAGTCGAGCGCAAAGTCGCCGCCCTCGCGACCGATGCCCGAGATCCCGATTCCGCCGAAGGGCGCCGTGAGATCCCGCACGAGAAAGGTGTTGACCCACACCGTCCCTGCACGAATCGCCCTGCCGACGCGCTCGGCTCGGTCGGTAGAGCCGGTGTAGATGATCCCCGAGAGCCCGTAAGGTGTCGAGTTGGCCAGGGTGACGCCCTCGTCCTCTTCGGAAAAGGTCTGTACCGTAAGAACGGGCCCGAATACCTCTCGCTGAACGATCTCGCTGTCGTTCGAGCGTGGGCTGACGAGAGTCGGCTCGTAGAACAGGCCGCCGCGTTCTGACGGATGACCACCGCGGACGATCTCGTCGCCGTTACCCCGTGCCCGCTCGACGAAGGCCGCTACACGGTCGAGGTGGTCGCGGTGGATCAACGGCGTCACGGTGGTGTCGTCGTCACGCGGGTCTCCGAGCACATGCTCGTCCGCGAAGCGGTGGAAGAGCTCGAGGAACGGCTCGGCAACCGACTCCTGCACAAGAATCCGGGTACCTGCGAGGCACACCTGGCCCGCGTCGTCGAACTGGCCCGCAGCCTTGCGGGCAGCGGCCTCGAGATCGCAGTCGGCAAAGACGAGTAGTGGCCCCTTGCCCCCGAGCTCCCCCGTGAACGGGACGATGTTCGTTGCGGCGGCGACACCGATATGACGGGCCGTCTCGGGCGAGCCGGTGAACGAGACCCGACGGACGCCCGGGTGGGAGACGAGTGCGGCCCCAATCTCCTCCCCGATCCCCTGAACGACGTTGAAGACGCCTGGCGGGAAGCCCGCCTCTGCGACGAGGTCGGCGAGAAGCGAGCAGGAGAGGGGCGACCACTCGGCAGGCTTGAGAATCATGGTGGAGCCCGCGGCAAGCGCCGGAGCGGTCTTCCAGGTCGAGAGCATGAACGGGGCGTTCCACGGGGTGATCACAACCGCGGGCCCGCTCGGCATCCGGATCACCCTGTTCGCAGTGCCGTTCGACTCCCACACGCGCTCTTCGTAGGCCACCGCAAGGTCGGCGTAGCTGCGATAGTTGCGCGCACCTCGGTTGATCAGGCGGGCCTTCAGCGAGCGCAACAGCATCGCCATGTCAACGCACTCGACAGAGGCGAGCCGCTCGACGTTCGCGTCGATCAGGTCGGCGAGTCGGTGGAGGTACACCGCACGACCGGCCGCACCGAGAGCGGCCCAGGCAGGAAACGCCTTCGTCGCCGCTGCCACGGCCAGATCGGCCTCGCGCTGACCGCCACGGGCGATCTCACCGAGCGGCTGCTCGTCGATCGGGGACACATCGGTGAACGTGTGCTCGCTCGCAACCCGTTCGCCACCGATGAAATGATCGGGCGAGACCTCGACTCCCGCCACCTTCACGGCACCCTCCCGAACGCAAGCGTGCCGACGTCGACCGCCGTGACACCGCCGTCAACGGTGATCACGGAGCCGTTGACGTACGATGCTTCGTCGGAGAGAAGCCAGGCGGCGGCGGCGGCGATCTCCCCGGGCGAGCTCGCGCGGCGTAGCGGCACGTCGGCCGTCACCTCGGCGTACGCCTCCTCCCGCGAGCCGCGGCCGAGCGCATCCATCTCGCCGTCGGCCATGGGCGTGTGCACCCAGCCAGGACAGAGGCAGTTTGCCCGCACACCCACCGGCCCGTGATCGACCGCGATGCAGCGGGTTAACATCATGAGGGCCGCCTTGGAGGAGCAGTAGGCGAGGCCCGACGCAGTCGCACGCATCCCCGCGATCGATGCGATGGTGACGATGGCTCCGCGCGCGCCGATCAGATGCGGGATCGCGGCACGCGCAACGAGAAACGCGCCGGTCACGTTCGTCGCGAACACCTGCTCGAAGACGACGGGGTCGAGGTCGAGTAGCGATCCCTCACCCCCTCGGCCGGCATTGAGGACGAGTGCATCCAGGGAGCCGTAGCGGGCGACGGTCTCGGCGACGGCCCGGTCGGCGTCGGCGGCGACGGCCGTGTCGGAGACGATTGCAAGACCGCCGATCGCGCCCGCAACCTCGTTGATCGGCGCCGCTCTTCGTCCGGTGACGGCAACCGAATACCCGTCTGCAGCAAGGCGCCGGGCGACTGCCGCGCCGATCCCCGTCCCACCTCCGGTCACGAGCGCGACCCTCGTCACGCGCGCAGGTCCTTGACAATCTCCTGGTCGTCCACGGTGTAGCCAAAGGTGAACCTGAAGCCCTTGCCGACACGGACCGGAGCGAGCAGATCGTGCTCCTCGTGCGCCGCGCCAAACAGATCGAGCGTGGCGCTCCCCTCCCATACCGGCGAGACGACGCGGCCGCGACTCCGGGAACGGGCAAGCTCGTGCACCGCGGGGTCGTCGTGCCGTCCGGCCTCGAGCCGGGGAAAGTGACGGACGTTGACAATCGGCGGGTCATTGTGTGTCGGCCCGGCCTCCGAGAGCCGATCGAGCGTAACGGTTGCCTCCGCGACACGACGCTCGTAGGCCGCGCAGGTGCCACCGTACGTCGCCCCGGCCTTCACACCCGGGTCAGCCGGGCTCTCGAGCCCGAAGGTACGGGTGATCCAGATCGAGCCGAGCTTCTTCGGGAAGCCCTGCAGCCAGCCCCGCGTGAGCGCGAAGTCGCGATCGACCCAGATGAACGGGCAGGTCGTCACCTCCTCGCCGTCGAGCAGTGCGTTGACGACGAGGAACACCTCCTTGTACTGCGAGCGAGAGGGGTCGAGTAGCTCACCGCCACTCTCCGAGCACGACTGCCAGTCGGCGAACACCGCAGCGCAACGACCGGCATCGGGGTGTGGGTCGAGGCCCGCGGGCAGGCACGACACGGCCTTCTCGGGGTCGGCCCAGTACTCGACGACGAGGAAATCTCCGACGTAGTGCCAGGGCGGGTAGGGGACGATCGAGGAACGACCGCCCGGCGAGCGAGGGATGGTGAATCCGGTCAGCGGCACTACGCTGTCGCCTCCGGAAGGGTGTGGCCACGCGTCTCGAGGCTCTCCGCCTCGAAGGCGATCGCTGCTGCGTCGAACCGGAAGTAGGAGCGTGGCGGCAGCGGGCCCCACGTGTTCGACGAGTACCGGTCGTCCGGCCAGAGCCGCGGCTCATGGTCTGCCTGAAGCTGTTCCATGTCGCAGTACAACTCGACGAAGCACTCCTCCTCGACGATCCTCACATAGCTCGCGATATTGCCTCCCACTCCGTGCCGCGCCGGCCCCCAGCCGAGCCAGCGCCCGTGCCGCGCGAGGTGATCGAGCATGTCACGCATCTGGCCCACGTCCACCGTGTCGAATGCGAGATGGTGGAAGTGACCCGGCGCCATGTCGATCAGCGCCATCACGTGATGGTCGGTGTTGATCCGGAACCAGATCCCGGCCTCACCCAGACGATCGGAAACCGTCATCCCCAGAACCTCGGTATAGAACCTGCTCGACTCCTCGAAGTGGGAGCTGAGACAGTTGACGTGCCCGAGCTTCCGTGGCGATCCCGGCCGAACGGTCGTCGAGCGGCGGGCGTGGACGACCCAGGGCTCCTGGCGGCGGTACGGCATGACCTGCACGCCCCGTCCATCGGGATCGACGAGAAAGATGCTTCCTTCCAGCTCCTGCCAGTGGATGTCGAGCGATTGCAGGTGGGCCCGGACATCATCGAGAGAGCAGTCATGGGCGAGCTCGAACCCCGTGTGCTCGTGGCCCGAAGAGCCAGGTACGAGCTCGAGGCTGTAGGGCTCGTCGTCACATGAGAGGAGAGCGCGTCCCCCGTGCCGGCCCCGGTCGTGAAGGCCGAACTCGACCGCCCAGCGTGCTGCTGCCTCGTCCACGTCTGCGACCCCGAGGCAGACATGGTCGATGCGCCGCAGGTCGATCATGTGTTGCACCCTTCGGCAACAAGGCGCTCCGCCTCGTCCTCGGGGATCGCCAGCGCCACGTGGAGCGTCTGGGCCGAGACCTGCATCTGCTCGCCGGGCCCGGCGAGATCGACGTCCCACTGCTCGATCGTGTTCGTCAGCCGTCCGATCCCGGAGATCTCGACCTCGACGACGTCTCCCGGCTTCATCGGCCGCGAGTTCGCGGGTGTCCCGGTGAGAATCACGTCTCCCGGCTCGAGCGTGATCAGCCTGCACACGTCGGCGAGCTGATAGGCGACGGAGAAGAGAAGATCGTCGGCGGTCGCCTCCTGCACCACCTCGCCGTTGAGAGAGGTGCGCAGGGTGAAGTCGGTCGGATCGAAGTCTGCCGCAGGCACGAGCTCGGGGCCGAGCGGGAGGAAGCCGTCGTGGCCCTTGACCCGCAACATGGCCCCGCGGTCGGCGTGACGGAAATCGTGCATGCCAACGTCGTTCGCGCAGGTGTAGCAACCCACGTAGTCGAGCACCTCGTCGATCGGCACGCCCTTCATCCGCCGCCCGATGACGACGGCAAGCTCACCCTCGTAGTTGAGAAACCGTGAACCGCGGGCCATCAGCACCGGCTGCCGGTGTCCGTTCAGCGTCGTCGGCGGCTTCATGAAGTAGGAGGGCTCGGGTGGTGTGCGGGCGGCGTATTCGCGCACGCGGCTGCCATAGGTGAGATGCACGGCGAGGATCTTCGACGGCGCAGCCGGTGCCAGATAGACGGCGGACGTCTCGGCAATCACGAGCCCGTCCAGAAGGACGATCTCGTCGCCGGCGCGACGCCCCCACCGCGCTTCACCGTCTACCTCGACGCAGACACAGCGGACTTCCGGGTTACAGATAGGGGGCATATTCCTCGATCTCCCCTCGGGTCACAACCCCGACGTCGAACTCTTCGATCTCCTCCGTGAACCGCTCCACCTCGAACCGCTTCATCGCGACAAACGTCTGGACGGGATGCTTGCCTAGCCGCCCGGTGAGCACCGTGTCTGCCTCGAAGGCGTCGAGGGCCGCACCGATGTGGGAGGGAAGGGCCGAGCCCGCGTCAGCCTCGTCCATCCAAGAGGAATCCCTGACGGCGCGCACACCGACGCCGCTCATCGTTTTCACGGCCGCCTCGGCCTCCTCGTGCAGGCTCATACTCGCACCTCCTTGCCGGTCAGGATCGCACCCGTACGGGCAGGCGCTTGATGCCGTTGAAGAAGTTCGAGCGCAGGCGCGTCGGCGTTCCCGCAAGCTCGATCCGGTCGAGATACGGAATCATCTCCTCGAGCCAGATCTTCACTTCCAGCTTCGCGAGGTGCGCCCCGAGGCAGAAGTGCGGCCCGCCGAGGCCGAAGGTGAGGTGCCTGTTCGGCTGTCGTCCGAGGTCGAGCCGGTGTGGATCCACAAACTTCTCCTCGTCGTAGTTGCCCGCGGCGTACCACATGGTCACCTTATCGCCGGCCTTTATCAACTGCCCGTGAACCGTGATCTCGCGCGTCGCAGTGCGTCTGAAGTGATGGACGGGATGCGCCCGCCGGAGGATCTCGTCGGCGGCGGCTCCCGCGAGTGAGGGGTCCGCAATCAGTCGCGCGGCCTCGTCAGGATGGGCGAGAAGATCGAGAAGGCCGAGGCTGATCGTGTGCCTCGTCGTCTCGTTCCCCGCCGAGGTGAGCAGGATGAAGAAGAGCCCGAACTCCTGCTCCGACAGGCGGGAGCCGTCAATCTCGGCTTCGACGAGGTGCGTGGTGATGTCGTCGCGCGGATCGGCCCTGCGGGCTGCGCCGAGTCGGCAACCGTAGGCGATCAACTCCGGTGCGAACGGGCTCGAGAACGGCAGCAGGCGGTTCGCTGCGTCGTTCGAGGCCAGCTCCAGCACGTTCTGTGCGCCGACGACCTCCGGGTCGGTGTTGCCGAGCAGCTTGTCGCCGAGCTCGATCAACAGTTGCCTGTCCTCTATCGGTAGCCCCATGATCTCCGAGAACACCCACATCGGGATCTCCGCTGCAACATCCTCGACCCAGTCGAATGCGTCTCGCTCGAACGCCTTGGCGAGGATGCCGCCGGCGAGGCCCCGGATGCGCTCCTCATAGCTGTTGACGATGCGCGGCGTGAAGCCCTTGTTGACGAGGTCACGGAGTCGCGTCTGCGCAGGCGGATCGGTGTCGATCATCGACTTCCGCGCCAGGATCTCTTCGCGTGTGAGATCTTCGAGAGATGTCCCGCCGGTCTCGGAGGAGTATGTCTCCCACTCCTTCGACACCTGCACGATGTCGTCGTAGCGCGTGAAGACCCAGAAGCCACGGCCGTCGGCCTCGGACTGCCAGTGGAGCGGGGCCTCACGCCGGAGCAGCGTCAGCCACGCGTGGGGGACTCCCTGCTCCCACACGGCGAGGTCGGTCAGGTCGATCTCGGCGAGGACGGGGCCGTCTACGGCCGGTGCAAAGGTTGGCGCCGCTTTGGCAGAGGCCTGCGGAATGTGTGCCTCCTGCTCGTGCACCGCCTCTGCAGCGGCGGGTGGTGGGCCGAGCCGCACCTGAAGCTCACCCTCCTCGACACGCGCCTCGAAGATCGGGAGTGGCTCAAACGCTGGCGGGCAGAGGACAGCGCCCGTGCGCAGGTCGAATTCAGAGCCATGACAGGGGCAGACGATGACCCCACTGTCGAGCTCACCGTCGGAGAGCGAGCAGTCCTCGTGGGTGCAGGTGTCCTGAAATGCGACCCATCCTTCGGCCGTCCGGCCGAGACAGACCGCCGTACCGCCGGCCTCGACGCGACGGAGGAAGCCCACGTGGGTCTCCTCCACCTCGCCGAGGCCGTACCAGACAAGCTCCGTCAAGGCCAGCGCTCCTAGAGCGGTGTCGTGTCGCCCGCTGACTCGAACGCGAGTGTCTCGTCGAGCGGTGCAACGCCACGATGCTCGGCGGCGTGGGCTGCGGCATTGTCCAGCCTGTCGCGACGCATGACCATGACGATCAGGAACCAGATGAGGGTCAGGACGAGCAGCCCGATTGTCCACGCTGCCGCGACCCAGTTGAAGTTGGAATTGTCATGAGGTTGCGGGTTGAGCGCCCCGTAGAACCCGAGGATCGGCGTTGCCACGGCGACCGCCACGATCAGGTACTGCCACCACTTGTTCCCGCTCGCGCGTACGAGACGGAATGCGGCAATCGCGAGGACGAGGTAGACGATCTCGATCGCAAACGAGCCGATCGTCGCAGCGAGGATGAACGTCGCGAACTGGTCGTTCGGGAAGAACGGGATGAACTTGCCGGCCTCGTCCATGAACCCGAACTGCGCCGCGTAGTCCGTGGCGAACACGAGCAGCGTGAGGCCGATGCCGCCGACGGCGACCATCAGGTTCCCGACCCACGGCGTATCACGGCGCGATGTCTTCGCAAAGAACGCCGGAAGGAGCCCGTCACGTCCGAGTGCGAAGAAGCCGCGGCCGATCATCACGCAGATCGCCAGAGAAAGCGCCATCGCGTCGAGGATGACGACGATCTCGAGGAGGGTGGCAAACCACGATCCGACGTACAGGGTCGCCATCTCGCTCACCGGCCCGGGGGAGAAGGCCCACAGGCCTTCGCTGACCGCCTTCTGGCCGTACCCGATCGAAAATGCATAGGACATGAGAACGAAGAAGCCTGCGGCCACGGCGACCGTGCCGATCAGCGCCCGCGGAATGGAGCGGTGCGGGTCGGCCGATTCCTCGCCGATCGAGGCGGCCGCCTCGAAGCCGACAAAGAGGAGGATCCCGAGCAGGATTCCGCCGAGAACGCCGCCCCCCGTGATCCCGAACAGCGAGGTCTCGCCGGGGTTGAACATCGACAGGGTGTTACCGTCCTTGCCGCCCTTGGCGATGATCACGACGGCAAGAATCAGCATCGGGATGAACGATATAACCGCGAATGTCAGCATCGCGCGAATCGCAAGGCGCACGCCGAAGTAGTTCAGGACAAGGACGATCGCGAGAGCGATCATGCCCCAGATCCACCAGGCGGGTCCGCTGTCGGAGACGTGCGCCACCCAGAAGTTGTCGATCAAAACACTGAGCCCGAGGTAGATACCACCCCCGCCGAGGAAGAGTGAGCCGACGAAGAAGAAGCCCGCAGTGAAGACACCGATCCACGGATGTGCTCCGTGCGCCAGGTACTCGTAGACCGCGCCGGCCCCCGCATACTTCCGCGCATAGAGCGAGATCGTGTACGCGATCGCGAGCACGCCGATGCCCGCAAGAAGCACTGCGAGCGTGGCATTCCAGCCGGCACCGATGTCCGGCCGCGAGACACCGCCGAGGATGAGTGCGACGGAGAACATGGGCCCGATCGCGAGTGCCTGCGCGACGGCATGCATGGTCGTAAGGTTCTTCTTGCCGAGCGCGCCGATCGTGGCATCGCCCTCCGAGGACTGGCTCATGCGATCAACCTCCCGTCTAGGTCGGACGCTCATTGTCCACTTGCGTCCTGGTTGGCGAGACGATATAAGAATCGAACATCGAATGTCAACTATCCGTCATTCCGATCTCGACCTCCACCCGGCACAGCCGCTGCGTGTCCGCTCGGTGGTCGGACTCGCCTACGACGAGATCCGGTCGCTGATCGTTGCGGGCGCCCTGGAGCCGGGCTCGCGCCTCGCGCAAGGCACGCTCGCTGATCGTCTCGGGATCTCGCGCGGCTCCGTGCGCGAGGCACTCCTGCGGCTTGCAGGCGACGGTCTTGTCCGCTTCGAGGTAAACCGTGGCTTCTTCGTCGCGGAGGCGAGACTGGATGACGTGCGACAACGGCTCGAGGTGCGGCTCGCGCTCGAGCCCGAGATCGCGCGCCTCGCCGCCACACGGCGCAGCGAAACGGACATGGAGCTGATGCGGGATTCGATCGCCGCCGAGGCTTCTGCAACCACCTCCAATGAGGTGCACGACGCGAGCCGAGCGTTCCACTTCGCGGTGGCACAGGCGACCGGCAACACCACTTTCTCAAGGCTGCTCGAGGGACTCTGGATCGCCGACGTCGGCCGCCGGCTCCTCGCGCAGCGACGGCGCTCGGAGGAGTGGCAGGATCACGACGTCGAGGAGCACCAGGCCATTCTCGAAGCGTTCGAGGCGGGCGACGCCGACCGCGCCGCAGAGCTGATGCGCGAGCATGTCGAGAGCGCCTTCCTGCACTGGTCGCCGCACCCCAACCCGTAGGGGCGGGAGCCATCCCGCCTGCACCGCCACCCCCGTAGGGGCCGGACCTGTCCCGCCCTACTCGAGCGTGAGCTCGACCCTGCGAACAGACTGGGTGTGCTCGCCGAGTGCCTCGTCGATCTTCGTCTTGAGCTCACCGGAGGCCTGAAGCTCCTCGACGATGTCGGCACCGCCGATCAGTTCGCCCTTGACGAACACCTGCGGAATCGTCGGCCAGTCGCTGAGCGCGGTCAGCTCCTGCCTGATCCGCGGGTCGGGAAGGACGTCGATGGCGACGATCGGGGCTCCGGCCTGCCAGAGGGCCTGCATGGCGCGCATCGAGTTACCGCAGGCGGGTGCCTCGGGCGTCCCCTTGATGAACACCGCAACCGGCTCCGTCTCGATGACCTCCTTGATCTGCTCGTGCAACGTGCTCATGCGGTTCCCTTCGTTCGAATGCGAAGCTCATGGATAGTGCCGTCGGCAAGCGGCGCGGCGAGTGCGGCGTTGACCAGCTTGTGCTGCTCGATTAACGACAGCCCGTTGAACCGTTCCGAGGTGACCGTGACCTGAAAGTGGTCGCCGCCGCCGGTTCGATCCTCGACGCCGATCTCCCCTCCGGGGAAGGCGTGATCGAGGAGAGCGCTGATCGTGTTTGCAGCCATCGGCAATGATGCTAACGATGACCGGCCGTGTTGCCTTCCTCCTGTCGCTCCCCGAGCGCACCGTCCGTTCGATTTTCGCGCTCGCGGGGGGCGGCGTCCACGAGACGGCCGAGCTCGTCCTGCCTCGTCTCGTCCGCCGCTCGCGGTTGTACGAGGCGACGGCGAAGAACCTTCTGCGAGTCTCGATCGAGGTCGTCGGGGGTGTCGAGGCTCCGCCCGGTGCGGTCGAGGAATACGAGCCGAATGTGAAGAAGCTCATCATGCGCAAGGGCGTGGGGAACGTCATGGAGATCGGTTCCATCGCCGCCTTCGGCTTCTCGCCGCTCTGGCTGCTCGCGGCCGGCGCAGATGTCACGAACGGAACCCGAACGTATCTCGAGGCGTTCGTGCTGGAGCTGAAGGTGGTTGGGGTACTCGCTGAAGAGGCGCACCTCCGCTCGATCGACGACCTACTCACAGCGCTCGCCGGAGGCACGGGAGCGGCAGCCCGGCTGATCGATATCCCCCCACTCGAGCTCGCCACGCTACGCCGGTCACTCGCCGACCTGCGGGCCGACGCGAGCGGCCTTCCCTCCCCGACCGAGATGGCATCGCTCTTCGACGGTCTCCGGGCCGAGGCCGTCAGCGAGCGCACGAGCCTGCTCGAGGTTTCGACCGGCGTCGGCATCGCCTTCTTCAACTCCGCGAAGCATGTCGGCCGCCAGCATGTCCTCGACCCGTACAACGAGGATCTCGCTCCGCTCCGCGCCGAGGGCTTCGGCGCCTACGCAGCCCGCGTCTCGCGCCCGTACGGCTCGGCGATTGGACGCCACTTCGATCCTGCGCAGGCGACCCTGACCGAGCGCGGCGTTGACAGGCTGCGTGGCGGAAGCGGCGCGTGAAGGAGCTCGCCCGACAACGCTACGACGAGGCGTGCGACCACGACCGCGCCGGGCGCGAGGAGGCGGCGATCTCCCGCTACGAGGAGGCGCTCGAGCTCGGCCTCGGCGACCCGTGGCGACAGCAGGCACTGCTCGGTCTCGGGTCGAGCTACCGCAACGTGCTGCGGCACGCCGACGCGATCTCCGTGTTGCAGAGCGCGATGGCCGAGTACGAGGACGATGACGCCCTGCGGGTGTTCCTGGCACTCGCGCTGTGGAGCGGTGGCCGCGAGCGGGAGGCGTTCGCGCTGATCGGCAAGGTCGCCGCGGAGTCCGCCGACCTCCGCGGCTACCGAAGGGCAGCCGTGTTCTACCTCGACCACGTTAACTGATCACCTCCCAGAGGCCGAGATCCGTGCCACCTCTACAATCGGAGCCATGGCCCACCCCGACTCCTTTGGCGCGCGCTCCACGATTTCGGTCGGCAGTCGCGAGCTCGAGATCTTTCGCGTAGACGCACTGCAGGCCCGCTACGACGTGGCGCGCCTGCCCTACACCCTGCGGATCCTGCTCGAGAACGTGCTGCGGCGCGAGGACGGCGTCACGGTCACCGCGCGCGACGTCGAGGCGGTCGCCGGCTGGGATGCGACGGCCGAGCCGTCGCAGGAGATCAGCTACAACCCCGCGCGCGTCCTCCTGCAGGATTTCACCGGCGTTCCCGCGGTCGTCGATCTCGCAGCGATGCGCGCCGCGATGGCCGACCTCGGCGGTGATCCGCAGAAGATCAACCCACTGATTCCCGTCGAGCTCGTGATCGACCACTCGGTGCAGGTAGACGACTTCGCCACGCGATTCTCGATCGAGCGGAACTCCGCCCTCGAGTTCAGCCGGAATCACGAGCGCTACGCGTTCCTCCACTGGGGGCAGGGCGCCTTCACGAACTTCAAGGCCGTGCCGCCGAACACCGGCATCTGTCATCAGGTCAACCTCGAGTTCCTCGCACGTGTCGTCGAGGAACGTGACGGACAGGCGTTCCCGGACACGGTCGTCGGCACCGACTCGCACACGACGATGGTCAACGGGCTCGGCGTGCTCGGCTGGGGTGTCGGCGGGATCGAGGCCGAGGCCGCAATGCTGGGAGAGGCGATCTCGATGCTGGTGCCGCAGGTCGTCGGCGTCCGGCTCCACGGCGCCCTTCCCGACGGCGCCACGGCGACCGATCTCGTGCTCACGGTCACCCAGATCCTCCGCCAGACCGGCGTCGTCGGCAAGTTCGTCGAGTATTTCGGTCACGGCCTCGCCGGGCTGACGCTCGCAGACCGCGCGACGCTCGGGAACATGTCTCCGGAGTACGGCGCCACCTGCGGCTTCTTTCCGGTGGACGACGAGACGCTCCGCTACCTGCGTCTCACCGGCCGCAGCGACGAGAAGGTGTCCCTCGTCGAGGCCTACTGCAAGGAGACCGGCCTCTGGCACGACCCCGATGAGCATTGCACGTACTCGAGGATCGTCGAGCTCGACCTCTCCACGGTCGAACCCTCGATCGCCGGCCCGCGACGCCCGCAGGATCGGATCCCACTGCGCGAGGGGCGCAACGCCTTCTCGGCCGCGCTGCCGTCCTTTGGCGTTGTCGAGGGCGGTGGTGGCGTCGAGGAGGCCGGCGAGGAGTCGATGGACGCGAGCGACGCACCCGCACTGACCGCGACAGCCCAGCGAACCGCGGTGGGGCTGACGATCGACGGCGAGACCATGGAGATCGACCACGGCGTCGTCGTGATTGCCGCAATCACCTCCTGCACGAACACGTCCAACCCGGCCGTGATGATCGGTGCCGGTCTGCTTGCGAAGAAGGCGGTCGAGCACGGCCTCGAGCGGCGTCCGTGGGTGAAGACGAGCCTCGCACCCGGCTCGCGCGTGGTCACGGAGTACTACGAGAAGGCGGGGCTGACTCCCTATCTCGAGGCACTCGGCTTCTTCACGGTCGGCTACGGCTGTACCACGTGCATCGGGAACTCGGGGCCGCTGCCCGACGAGGTCTCGGCGGCAGTCGCAAGCGGCGATCTCGTCGCCTGCGCCGTCCTCTCGGGCAACCGGAACTTCGAGGCCCGCATCCATCACGACGTGAAGGCGAACTACCTGGCATCTCCGCCACTCGTCGTCGCATACGCCCTGGCCGGGCGCATGGACATCGACATCACGACCGAGCCGCTCGGCCACGACCAGAGCGGCGCGCCCGTCTATCTCGCCGACATCTGGCCCTCTCCCGCGGAGGTCGAGGAGACGATCGAGGCCGCAATCGGACGCGACATGTTCCTCGCGACGTACGCGAACGTCTACGAGGGCGACGATGCATGGCGGGCGCTGACGGTGCCGGCAGGCGAGCTGTTCGAGTGGCAGCCGGACTCCACGTACGTGCGCCGCCCTCCCTACTTCGACGGTATGACGCCCGAGGCGGGGACGATCGACGACATCGACGGCGCACGTTGCCTCGTCTCGATCGGCGACTCCGTCACGACCGACCATATCTCACCCGCCGGCTCGATCAGAGTTGATTCACCCGCAGGCAGCTACCTCGTCGGCCAGGGCATCGAGCCCCACGACTTCAACTCGTACGGGTCGCGTCGCGGCAACCACGAGGTGATGGTGCGCGGCACGTTCGCGAACGTCCGCCTGCGCAACCAGCTCGTGCCGGGATCCGAAGGAACGTGGACGGCGCATCTGCCCGGCGACGAGGAGATGACGGTGTTTGCGGCGGCGGAGCGCTATCTCGCGGAAGGAACGCCGACGATCGTGCTCGCAGGCAAGGAGTACGGCTCCGGCTCGTCTCGCGACTGGGCGGCGAAGGGGCCGAGCCTGCTGGGCGTCAGGGCCGTGATCGCCGAGAGCTACGAGAAGATCCACCGCTCGAACCTGCTGATGATGGGGATTCTGCCGCTGCAGTACCTGTCAGGCGAGAGCCGCGAGACGCTCGGGCTGACGGGGCGCGAGGCGTTCTCGGTCACGGGGGCCGAGAACGGCGAGGCACGCGAGGTGACGGTGCGGGCCGACGGCGTCGAGTTCCGCGCCACGCTCCGCCTCGACACCCCGCGCGAGCGCGAGTACGTCCGCCACGGCGGGATCCTTCCGTACGTGCTGCGGCGCCTGCTGGCCGCGTAGGCCGGGTCTCTGCGAGTCATCGGGACAGAGACGAACGTACCCCGTACCCTTGCTCTTCTCCCGTGCGGTACAGGTATGTCGAAGAGGCGCATGCGCATGACGCGCACGTATCAGGTGATGATCCCGGTCGCCGCGCTCAGAAAGACGGATATCGCTGCCGACGTCGTGCTCACCGGTGCTGCCCGATGGGCCAGGCTCTCCCCGCGCGTCATCGTCAGCTGATGCGCCGACACCTCGTCGTCATGGCCGGGGCTGCTACCTGTAAGAGTGCGGTGTGACCAAGAACGACACGTCCTGGGGCATCGACCCCGTCCCCGAGCGGCTGCGCGTGCTCGGCGGCTTCGACCTCGCGCTCCTCTGGGGCAACCTCGGCGTCTCACTGCTTGTCATTGTGGCGGGGGCGATCCTCGTGCCGGCGCTGTCGCTTCCGTCGGCGTTCGTCGCGATCGCAGTCGGCTGCCTCGTCGGCAACCTGATGCTCGCCATGGCAGGCATGATCGGCGCACAGGCCCGGGTTCCGGCGATGACGCTGATGCGGGCACCGCTCGGGGAGCGCGGGTCGTTCCTGCCGACGGCGATCAACATCGTCCAGTGCCTCGGGTGGACGGTGTTCGAGTTGCTCGTGATCGCGACCGCCGCGGCGGCACTCTCCGACCAGCTCTTCGGAGTCGGGGCGCAGTGGGCCTGGACGCTCGTCTTCGGCGCAGCCGCCCTCGCAATGGGCCTTGCTGGCCCGATCGGCGTCGTCCGCACGGTGCTCCGTCGGGTTGCGATCTGGGTCGTGCCTCTGGCGGTCGCCTACCTCATCTGGTGGGCGCTCGGTGACGGAAACATCTCGGCAGTGTGGTCGAGCCCCGGTGAGGGTGGGCTCTCGACGTGGCAGGGGATCGATATCGTCGTCGGCGTCACCGTCTCTTGGGTCCCCCTTGCAGCCGACTACACGCGCTTCGCCCGCACGCCGCGAGGGGCGTTCTGGGGAACGGGGCTCGGCTACCTGTTGCCCGATGCGCTCCTCCTCGGCCTCGGAGCGATCATCCTGCTCACGCGCGAGGTCGGCGATGCCGCAGCCCTGCCGGCGGCCGTTGCCGCGGGAGGGATCGTCGCCCTCCTGGCTCTCCTCGCACTCACCGTCGCAGAGACCGACGAGGCGTTCGCGAACGCCTACTCGGGTGCCATCTCGATCCAGAATCTCTTCCCAGGTGCGCCGCAGAAACTCCTGATCGTCGCAACCACAACGGTGGGCACGCTCGGTGCGCTCGCGCTCTCGCTGACGAGCTTCCAGTCGTTTCTCTTCCTCCTCGGCTCGTTCTTCGTACCGCTTTTTGCGGTGCTACTCGCCGACTGGCTCCTGACGGGCCGCTCCTACAGTGGAGACGACGTCTTCGGCGCACCGGCCTGGCGCCCCGGAATGATCGGCGCATGGGTCGTCGGATTTGGTACGTACCAATACTTGTCGCCCACCGGCCCCGCCTGGTGGGTCGAGCAGATACAGCGTCTCGATCCGCCCGTCTGGGGCATCGGTGCGACGCTGCCGAGCTTCGCCACCGCGTTCGCTACCGGTCTTGTCGCCGCGGCAGTCTCTCGCCGCCACACCGGTGCGCTCCCGACGGCGACCTGACGCAC